>NZ_LHVJ01000015.1:0-643952 GCF_001269745.1 Pseudomonas sp. P97.38 | reverse complement strand
ATAAACTCTGGGGTGAGAGGGGTAGATGGCAAGCTGTGAGTCCGCGGTGCTTGAAGCACGAGTGGGAGCAAAGCTGCCATCTACCTTTCTACTCTGGCCCATAAGCCCGAACAGTTGTACGAGCGGCACTCGAATCACAAGCGTGGGCAAAGCCAGAGCACTCTCATTTCTGAGTGTAAGAGGGTTTTGCCATGATTTCCTGGGTCGGTATCGATATATCCAAATCAAATCTCGTCGTTTGGGTTCGACCACAGAACCAAGGCTATGAGGTCCCCAATACGTCTGAGGGTTTTGCACAGCTGGTCGAACAGCTAAGCCAATACACGATTGGCCGGGTGTTACTGGAAGCCACGGGCGGCTATGAACGAAAGGTTATGGCAGCACTGCAGGAGGCAGGTTTCAATGTGCTCAGGATCAACCCTCGCCGGGCTAGAGCCTTCGCCGTAGCAATGGGCAAGAATGCCAAGACCGACCCCATCGATGCGGCTGTTCTTGCCGATTTTGCCGAAGCTCTGCATGCGTCTCACGAAAAGCCCATTTCACCTGAGCGTGAAGCACTGCGGGAGCTGATTCAGCTGCGCGAACACTTCGTCCAGCAACGAGATGACAACAAGCGCCGACTACAGCAGGCTCAGCTTCCGGCGGTTATCGAGGTGATCAAAGATCATATTCGCTACCTGCAAATCCAAATCAAGCAGTTTGGCAAAGCCATTAATCAAAGCATGCGTAAGCTGGATGCGGAGAAAGCCGACCGACTCACATCAGTTAAAGGGATCGGCACTGTGGCGACTGCTAGTTTGTTGGTTTACCTGCCTGAGCTGGGTGAGCTTGATCGCAGAGAGATCGCGGCCCTGGCGGGAATCGCCCCCTACAACGACGACAGTGGCAATCACAGCGGCAAACGTCAGATTTACGGAGGAAGAGCGCGGGTCAGACGTGCGCTTTATATGTCGTGCTGGGTTGTCATCCGCTATCACGCCGACTTCAAGGCCCGGTACGAAGCACTTCGAGGGCGAGGCAAGAGCGCGAAAGTCGCGCTCATCGCCTGCATGCGAATATTGCTAATCAGACTGAATGCCATGCTTCGAGACGGCACTGAATGGCGGTGACGGGTGACAGAGGTAAGACAGTTGCTCCCACAAGGGATTTGGGGTGTACGCCGCCTTTGCATGCACCAGCAAGACCTGTGGGAGCGGGCTTGCCCGCGAAGACGGCGGCACATTCAACATCTTCATGACAGACACGCCGCTTTCGCGGGCAAGCCCGCTCCTACAGAGGATTGGGGGTGTACATCGCCCTTGCATGCACCAGCAAGCCCGCTCCCACAGGGGATTGAGGTATGGCCGCGAGCGCCACGCCACAGGGAGGACTCAAGCCAACTGCGCAAGCATCCAATCGCGAAGCCGACAACACGCCTCATCATTCTGCCGATCCTGGCGAAAGGTCAGATAATGCAAACTCTCCCTGAGCACCACCTCCTCACTCACCGGACGAATCAACGTGCCGTCCTCCACCAGCTTCTCCACCAGGTGATTCCACCCCAGCGCCACCCCCTGATGTGTCAGCACCATGGTGATGATCAGGTTGTAGTCATTGGCATTGAGCACATGAGGGCTGTCGAACGGGCGGTCGTTGATGTCGATGTCGTTGAAGGCCAGCCAGACACCCCAGTCCACGTGCTCCGCGACCTGGGAGCGCCCGTAGGGGCTCAGGTTCAGCAGGACGCCGTCGCGCAACCCCTCCAGGCTTGAAAGCTCGGGGTGCGCGGCCTTGTATTGGGGCGTGCAGACCGGATAGATCACATCATGGAACAGTGGGTAGCACTGGTAGCCGTCATGGATCTTGGCCATCTTGGTAATGAAGATGTCCGGACGAATGCCGGGCTCCATGGACAGGAAGTTCTGCGTGGTGATCAGGTTCAGGTCAATGTCCGGGTTCTGGCTGAAAAACGTCGGCAGCCTCGCCGACAGCCACAGCGCGGAAAACGCCGGGGAACAGCACAGCGTCAGGACGCGCTTGCCGGCATTGTGGGTACGAATGCGCTCTGCCGCCTGGGAGATATTGACGAACGACATCTGCGCCGCGTCGAAGAAAATCACCCCGGCTTCCGTCAGCTCGACCGCCCGCCCCACCCTTTTGAACAGATCGACCTCAAGGTAGGCCTCAAGCTCGCGAATCTGCCGGCTGATGGCCGCCTGGGTGACGCACAATGCCTCCGCCGCCCGGGTGAAGCTCTGGTATTTGGCGGCCGCCACGAATGACTTGACGGCCTTGAGCGACGGCATTTTCAGCAACGTCAGATCGGGATCGATGTGCTTGACCATACGTGAGCGCTGGATGTCCTGTGGGCGGCTGACGGGAAACGCGTGCTTGGCGCCGGGCTCATTGCCCAGCGCCTGAGAGAGTATCCGAGTTTGGCGGCCAGGGGCCAGAATGACCGCGGCCCCTCGCCGACCCTGCAAAACGAAAAATGCCCCGCATCTTGCGACACGGGGCATTTTTTCTGGAGCGGGAAACGCTACCTACCGGTTACCCAAGCCGTTCAGGCCTGCTGGTTCCAGGGACGGTCTCCCTGCTCATCCTTGATGCGCGTCGGCAGGCCCATCACGTCCAACGCTTCGAGGAACGCCTCGGCCGGCAGCTCCTCGACGTTGACCATGCGCTGTACGTCCCACTGGCCACGGGCGACCAGCAGCGCGGCAGCCACGGGTGGCACGCCGGCGGTGTAGGAAATGCCCTGGCTGTCGGTTTCCGCGAAGGCGTCTTCGTGGTCGGCCACGTTATAGATGAACACTTCGCGTGGCTGGCCGTCCTTGACGCCCTTGACCAGGTCGCCGATGCAGGTCTTGCCGGTGTAGCCAGGCGCCAGCGAGCTCGGGTCAGGCAGCACGGCCTTGACCACTTTGAGCGGCACCACTTCCACGCCCTCGGCGGTCTTGACCGGTTGCTCGGAGAGCAGGCCCAGGTTACGCAGTACCGTGAACACGTTGATGTAGTGTTCGCCGAAGCTCATCCAGAAGCGCACGTTAGGCACGTCGAGGTTCTTCGACAGCGAGTGCACTTCGTCGTGGCCGGTCAGGTACAGGTTCTGCGAGCCTACGACCGGCAGGTCGTCGGTGCGCTTGACTTCGAACATGGTGTTGCTGGTCCACTGGCTGTCCTGCCAACTCCACACCTGTCCGGTGAACTCACGGAAATTGATTTCCGGATCGAAATTGGTGGCGAAATATTTGCCGTGGGAGCCGGCATTGACGTCGAGGATGTCGATCGAATCAATGCGGTCGAAATACTGTTGTTGCGCCAGGGCCGCATAGGCATTGACCACACCCGGGTCGAAGCCGACGCCGAGAATGGCGGTGATGTTCTTCTCTTGGCACTCTTGCAGGTGCTTCCACTCGTAGTTGCCATACCAGGGCGGCGTCTCGCAGACCTTGCCCGGTTCTTCGTGGATGGCGGTGTCCAGGTAGGCCACGCCGGTATCGATGCAGGCACGCAGCACCGACATGTTGAGAAAAGCGGAGCCGACGTTGATCACGATCTGCGACTCGGTTTCGCGAATCAGCGCCTTGGTCGCTTCGACGTCCAGGGCGTTCAGTGCAAAGGCCTTGATGTCGGCGGGTTGCTTGAGGCTACCCTTGGCCTTGACGCTGTCGATGATGGCCTGGCATTTGGAGATGTTGCGCGACGCGATAGCAATACGACCGAGTTCGTCGTTGTGCTGCGCGCACTTGTGGGCCACCACCTTGGCGACACCTCCTGCACCAATGATAAGTACGTTCTTCTTCAATTTCTTCAAGTCTCCTTCTGTCCGCTCAAGAGAGGCTGGACAGGTAGTCGTCGTAAACAAATTCGCGAACCAGCTCGACACTACCGTCGAGTTGTTTCACTACGATGGACGGCATTTTCAGGCCGTTGAACCAGTTCTTCTTGACCATGGTGTAGCCCGCTGCGTCGATGAACGACAGCCGATCGCCGATGGACAGCGGACGATCGAATTGATACTCGCCGAAGATGTCTCCGGCCAGGCAAGACTTGCCGCACACCATGTAGGTGTGTTCGCCCTCGCTCGGTGCCAGCTTGGCGTTCAGGCGATAGATCAGCAGGTCGAGCATGTGCGCCTCGATGGAGCTGTCCACCACGGCCAGGTGCTTGCCGTTGTAGAGCGTGTCGAGCACGGTGACTTCCAAAGAAGCGCTCTGGGTGATCGCCGCTTCGCCCGGCTCCAGGTAGACCTGCACGCCATACTTCTGCGAGAAGGCTTTGAGCCGCGCGCAGAAGGCGTCAAGGGCATAGCCCTCGCCGGTGAAATGGATGCCGCCGCCGAGGCTGACCCACTCGACCTTATGCAGCAGATGACCGAAGCGTTCTTCGATAGTGCCGAGCATCTGGTCGAATAGACCGAAATCGCCGTTCTCGCAGTTGTTGTGGAACATGAAGCCGGAGATCTGCTCGATGACCTGCTCGATCTTCTCCGGATCCCATTCGCCCAGGCGGCTGAACGGTCGCGCCGGATCGGCCAGCAGGTAGTCCGAGCTGCTCACTTGCGGATTGACCCGCAGGCCACGGACCTTGCCGGCCGAGGCTTGGGTGTAGCGCTGCAACTGGCCGATGGAGTTGAAGATGATCTTGTCGCAGTTGGCGAGCATCTCTTCGATTTCGTCGTCGGCCCAGGCAACGCTGTAGGCGTGGGTCTCGCCCGCGAACTTCTGGCGGCCGAGCTTGAGCTCGTAGAGCGACGACGACGTGGTGCCGTCCATGTACTGCTGCATCAGGTCGAACACCGACCAGGTGGCGAAGCACTTGAGTGCCAGCAAGGCCTTGGCCCCGGACTGCTCGCGCACATAGGCAATCTTCTGCATGTTCGCCAGCAGCTTTTGTTTGTCGATGAGGTAGTACGGCGTCTTGATCATTTTCGCGGCCTCCGGCAAGGCGAGCCAAAAAAGGATGCGCATTGTGCCTTCACTGACTGCATATCGAAAGAGCGAAAAGCCCCGTTCGCGCAATCACTCGGGCCCAGGCCGTCGCTGGCGACAGCCCAGTACATTCGCGGTTGGATGGAACAACGGTGGCGAGCGCTCTGGATAGAGCCGCTGCCGATATGGGAAGACGGGCGTGACAGCGCCGGATCAGCGCTTGTGGATCAGGTCATGGAGAACGCCAAAGCGCAAACCCGGTTCGGAAGCGATCATCTGAGTGATCCCGAAAGCCTTGAAGGCCGCCAGCATGATCGCCAGGCCGCCGGGCAAACTGCCCAGGCGATGGGCTTGCAGGCCGGCCAAGCGCAGTTGTTCGACATGCCGGACTTCCAGCAGGCGCAACGACAGGCGCAACAACCCGGTGTAAGTGATGCCGCCTTGTCCCAGGTCGTTCAGGCCATTGGCCTTGAGCACCTTGGCCAGCATCCGCGCCGTGCCGGACGAACCGATCGCCAGTTGCCAACCCTGGGCACGAAAACCCATCGCGACTTTTTCAAAGGCCAGGCTGGCCACGCGCTCGGCCTCCAGCAACGCCGGGGCCGTGATGTGTCCGTCACGGAAATAGCGCGTGCCAAAGGTACCGCTGCCGATGGCAAGGCTCTCGGTCAACAGTGGCTGGTCGCCCCGCCCCAGGATCAGCTCGGAGGAGCCGCCGCCGATGTCCACCACCAGCCGCGTGTCCTCGACACCCGGCACCGTATGAGCGACCCCGGCATAGACGAGACGGGCTTCTTCCTGCCCCGACAGCACGTCGATCCGAAAGCCCAGGTGGCGCTGGGCGCTGTCCAGGAACAGTTGCGCGTTAGCCGCTTCGCGCACCGCGCTGGTCGCCACCGCCCGCACCCGGCCGGCTTCAAAACCTCGCAGTTTCTTGCCAAACCGTGCCAGCGCCTGCCATCCCCGATCCAGCGCCAGCTCATCCAGCGCCCCGGCCTGCAAGCCTTCGGCCAGGCGGACCGGTTCACGCAGGGTCTTCACTTCCTGGATCACCAGCCGCCGGTTGCGCTTGACCGTCTGGCCAATCATCAAGCGAAACGCGTTGGAGCCCAGGTCAATGGCCGCAAACAGGGGGGCGTCGCCTTTCATCGCGGTGTTCCTTGCACATTCATCTGCCAACGGGTCGGATCACCCGGTGCGGGTTTGCCAAAAAGCTTGCCACAGGGTCGATGACACCTGGATGACAGCGCGGCGTGTTCTTCGATCTCCAGTGGAACGTGCGGGCATCGAACGTAAATAAACGGTTTAGCTCATGGCGATCGCGTGAAGCGCAGATGACCGTCACGCACATGTAACAAATTGCGACTAGCGTCGAATTCGCCTCTCCACGACGCGAGTTCCCCCATGCTTAGCCAGGACATCTTGATCCAGCGCATTACAGGAAACTACACCCGCAGCCCGACGCCACCGGAGCTCATCGTGCCGCAGGTCTATTGATCCGGACCTGACCGGGCACCCGACCTCGCGCCTTCCCTCAACAGCCTATTATTAGAAGCGGATTTCATCATGACGAACCCGACCCTGGCCATGGACTCACCGAGTTCAGTCGCCCACAGCTCGAGACCGCAACTCAACCGCAAGCCGAGCGTGATCACCCTGGTGGTGTTTTTCGCCGTGCTGGGCAGCGGGCTGCTGTTCACCGCCTACAGCCTGATGCACGACATGAACGAACTGGGCACGGTGGTGACCACCTGGACGCCATTTCTGCTGTTGGGCGTAGCCCTGCTGATCGCCTTGGGCTTCGAGTTCGTCAACGGCTTCCATGACACCGCCAACGCCGTCGCCACGGTCATCTACACCAACTCCATGGCACCGAACTTCGCCGTGGCCTGGTCGGGCTTCTTCAACTTCCTCGGGGTGCTGCTGTCCAGCGGCGCGGTGGCCTTCGGCATCATTGCGCTGCTGCCGGTGGAACTGATCCTGCAGGTCGGCTCTTCCGCCGGTTTCGCCATGATCTTCGCCCTGTTGATCGCCGCCATCCTGTGGAACCTGGGCACCTGGTGGCTGGGCTTGCCGGCCTCCTCGTCCCACACCCTGATCGGCTCGATCATTGGTGTCGGGGTCGCCAACGCGCTGATGCATGGCCGCGACGGCACCAGCGGCGTGGACTGGGCCCAGGCCACCAAGATCGGCTACGCGTTGCTGCTGTCGCCACTGGTGGGTTTCGGCTGCGCCGCGTTGCTGCTCCTGGCGCTGCGCGCCTTCGTCAAGAATCGCGCGCTGTACAAGGCGCCCGAAGGCAACACGCCGCCACCGTGGTGGATTCGCGGCATGCTGATCCTGACCTGCACCGGCGTGTCCTTCGCCCACGGTTCCAACGACGGGCAGAAAGGCATGGGCCTGATCATGTTGATCCTGGTCGGCACCCTGCCCATGGCGTACGCGCTGAACCGCGCCATGCCCGCCGACCAGGCGCTGCAATTCGCCGCCGTGGCCGAAGTCACTCAACAGGCCCTGGTGAAGAACTCGCCGCTGCCGGCCCCGGCGGATCCGCGCGCGATCCTGACCACCTACGTCGGCAGCAAGGAGGCGACGCCCCAACTGATACCGGCCCTCGCCGCCCTGACCGGTAGCATCGGCGCCGAGGTCAAGGGCTACGGCTCGCTGGCCAGGGTGCCGGCCGAAGCCGTGGGCAACGTGCGCAACGACATGTACCTGACCAGCGAAACCATCCGCCTGATGGACAAGAACAAGGTCGGCCACTTCGACGCCGACACCAGCGCCAAGCTGCAACTGTTCAAGCAGCAGATCGACAATTCCACACGCTTCATCCCGCTGTGGGTGAAGATCGCCGTGGCCATCGCCCTCGGCCTGGGCACCATGGTCGGCTGGAAACGCATCGTGGTGACGGTGGGTGAAAAAATCGGCAAGAGCCACCTGACCTACGCCCAGGGCGCCTCGGCCGAAACCGTCGCGATGCTGACCATCGGCGCCGCCGACATGTTCGGCCTGCCGGTGTCCACCACCCACGTCCTGTCGTCGGGCGTGGCCGGGACCATGGTCGCCAACGGGGCCGGCTTGCAAATGCGCACGATCCGCAACCTGGTAATGGCCTGGGTCCTGACGCTGCCTGCCGCGATCCTGTTGTCCGGGAGCCTGTACTGGTTGTTCACCCGACTGTTCTGATGCCTTTAGCGCCAAGGCCCCACGAATGGGACCTTGGGCGACGATCTGCGCAGCAGCAGGATGGGTCACGCCATACGAGTCATAACGACCAACGTGAAGGTTGTTTTGACCCTGGCCAGCGCGAGTCAAATTGACACGATCAGTTTCAAGCCATTGATTTATATAGTGTTACCGATTGGCACGGTTTCTGATCAGGTCACTCGCCCCTTTTGGCGAACCTAGGAAGAAGCCCCATGCACAATGAATTCAAGCCCAACCTCAGCGTAGTCACCGGTGCCAGTTCGGGCATCGGCCTGGCCGTCACCCGGCGCCTGCTGGAAAGCGGTTCGAAGGTGGTAGCGATGTCGCGCCAGATCGGCGGCCTCGGCGAACTGGTCGAGCGCTTCGGCGACATGCTGTCCTGGTTGCCTGGCGACGTCACGCGGGTCGCGGACCTGGCCAGGCTGGCGCAACGGGTCGGCACCCTGGGCCAGGTGGATTGCCTGGTGCCCAACGCCGGCATCGCACAACTGGCCGATGGCCTGGACCTGGCGGCCTTCGACCGTCAGTGGGCAGTCAATGGCGCGGGCGCGCTCAACACCTTGAGCAGCCTGCGCAAGCATCTGGCCCCTGAGGCATCGGTGGTCTTCATCGGGACCTTCCTGGAACAGGCCACCTTTGCCGGGTTGGCCGCGTACATTGCCTCCAAGGCCGCGTTGCGCGCGCAGATGCGCACCCTGGCGGTAGAGCTGGTGCCCCACGGCGTGCGCCTCAACATGGTCTCACCGGGGCCAACCGCCACGCCGATCTGGGGCACCCTGGGCCTTGATGAACAAGCCTTGGGCTCCGTGGCCAACACGGTCAACCAGCGGTTATTGACGGGCCAGTTTCTTGAGCCGCAAGCCGTGGCCGACGTCATTCTCTTCCAGTTGAGCCGGGGTGCACGCGGCGTGTATGGCCAGGACTGGATCGTGGACAACGGCTACACCTTGCGTTGATCATCCGGTGCGCGGTTCGCAACTGCCGCGCACCCAGCCCTTTTTTTGAATTCTTGCCCTCGCGGATCACCGCCCGTCATCGAGGTGCTATTCGAGCATCGCCCAAGCCTCGGCGAGCTCAGCGGCGGACAGCAGCAATTGGTGTCGATTGCACAAACCCTGGTGCGCGAACCGGAAATCCTGCTGATGGATGAGCCAACCAGTGCCCTGGACATGCACCGGCAAGTCCAGGTCCTGAAGTTCATGCGCGCCCTGGCCCGCGAGCGCAAGGTCATCGTGTTCATTGCCATCCACGACCTCAACCAGGCGCTGCGCTTTGCCGACCAGGTGCTGGTCATTGCCGACGGCACCACCCAGGGCAGCGGCCCGAGCCATGAGGTGATCACCGAGTCGATGCTGCGCCAGGTCTACAAGGTGCAGGCACGGATCGAGCAGTGCAGCCGTGGCGAGCGTCACATCCTCATCGACGACATCGTCTGATGGCCGGCGCGGCCAGGCGATGTTCATGCCTGGGCGCGCCCGTGGCGCCGACTAGATCCTCTCCATCACCGCACCCTGCTCATCGGCGACACCCTGCAACAGCTCCACCACCCAGTCGATAAACACCCGCACCCGTGGCGACAGCTGGCGATGGGGCGGGTACACCGCAGAGATCGGCCACAGCGGCACCGGGTACTCACCCAACACCTGGATCAGTGTGCCCTCGGCCAACTGCCGCTGAACGTGGTAGCGCGGCACCTGGATCAAGCCGAAGCCAGCTTCGCAGGCCGCGACATAGGCGTCGGCATTGTTGACGGTCAGTTCACCAGGCAGTTGCCTCTCGTGCACCTGCCCGGCCACCTCGAATTCGAACGGAAAGAACCGCCCATTGCCGGACGCGAACCGGATGACCCGGTGTGACGCAAGATCCTCCGGCACCTGGGGCGTGCCCGCGCGGGCAAGGTAGCCGGGGCTGGCACAGGTCAGTTGTGGCAGGCGCACGATGGGCCGCGCCACCAAGCCCTGGTCGACGATGTTGCCGGCGCGGATCGCACAATCCACGCCTTCGCGTTGCAGGTGGACCTGCCAGTCGTGGAAACCGATGTCCAGTTGCAACGCCGGGTAGCGCGCATAGAACGCCGGCAATCGAGGCACGATCCAGGCGCAGCCAAAGGCAATGGGCATGTCCACGCGCAACGTGCCATGGGGTTGGCTGCGCTGCACCGATAACGAACTTTCCAGGTCGTCGAGGTCGTCCAGCAACTGGCCGCTGCGCTGGTAATAGGCCTCGCCGTCGAGCGTTGCGCGCACCTGCCGGGTGGTGCGGTGCAACAACTGCACCCCCAGGTGCGCTTCCAGTTGCTGGATCAACAGGCTGACGGTGGCGCGCGGCAGCTTGAGGTCGTCGGCCGCCTTGCCAAAGCCGCCCAGCTCGACGATACGCCG
The DNA here is from genome assembly GCF_001269745.1 of Pseudomonas sp. P97.38. Taxonomy (NCBI): domain Bacteria; kingdom Pseudomonadati; phylum Pseudomonadota; class Gammaproteobacteria; order Pseudomonadales; family Pseudomonadaceae; genus Pseudomonas; species Pseudomonas sp. P97.38. Next base: position 633,451 of record NZ_LHVJ01000015.1, on the reverse strand, counting down.
GAACACCTGCATGGCCTGTAGTCGATCCATCATCGGGCTCACTGTTTAGAAATGACGAATAGTTAAACCAATAATCACGGATTTATCCACCCAACCGTTTACTGGACACTGAACTCGTCATTCAACACCAGGAAAACTTCACCATGAAAACCCGTCAACTCGGCCATCACGGCCCCCACGTTTCCTCCATCGGCCTGGGCTGCATGGGAATGTCCGATTTCTACACCACGGGCGTGGATGAGCAGGAAGCCATCGCCACCCTCCACCGCGCCGTTGAACTGGGCGTGACTTTGTTCGACACCGCCGACATGTACGGGCCGCACACCAACGAAGCGCTGCTGGGGCGCGTGCTGCGGGGCAAGCGCGAGGGTCTTTACCTGGCGAGCAAATTCGGCCTGGTGCGCAGCAGCGATCCCCATGCCCGTGGCGTCAATGGCCGCCCCGAGTACATCAGGCAATCGATCGACGGCAGCCTCCAGCGCCTGCAAACGGATTACCTGGACCTCTACTACCAGCACCGCATCGATCCGCAGGTGCCGGTGGAAGAATCCGTCGGCGCCATGGCCGAGCTGGTCAAGGCCGGCAAGGTCCGCCACATCGGCCTGTCGGAAGCCAGCGCCGACACCATCCAGCGCGCCCACGCCGTGCATCCGCTGGCGGCCGTGCAAAGCGAGTACTCGTTGTGGTCACGGGAACCGGAGCGCAATGGCGTGCTCCAGACCTGCCAGCGCCTGGGCATCGCCTTCGTCGCGTACAGCCCGCTGGGCCGAGGCTTTTTGACCGGCACCCAGACGTCCGCGCAGGATTTTGCCGCCGATGACTATCGCCGCACCAACCCACGCTTCCAGGCGGACAACTTCAACCACAACCTGGCCCTGGTGGAACGGGTCAAGGCATTGGCCGCGGACAAGGGCATCAGCGCCGCCCAATTGGCCCTGGCCTGGGTCCTGGCTCAGGGCGAATACCTGATCCCGATCCCGGGGACTAAGCAACGCAAGTACCTGGAAAGCAACGTGGCGGCGAGCTCGATTGCCTTGAGCGCTGACGAGCTGGCACGGCTGGACGGGATCTTCACCGCCGAGGGCGCGGTGGCGGGCGACCGCTATGCAGCCACGACCATGACGTTGCTCGACGGTTGAGCCCATCGTCAGGCGCAGCCCCCAGGCAGCGGCCCGTTACGCTCAAGCCGCTGCCAAACCCGCCGATAGCCTGATGAGCGTTAAGTGATAACGCTTGGGCCTGACCAGGCCTTGCGGGTTACTTAGGGTAATGATCGATGCTTTCTGCGCTTAACCGCCTGTTGTGTGGTGTCCTGCTGGCCCTGGCTGCGAACGCTTGCGCGGCCGAGGCCCCGCTGCGCATCGTCACCGAGGAACTGCCGCCCTACAACATGACGGAAAATGGCCGGGTGACGGGCATGAGCACCGAAGTGGTCGAGGCGGTGCTCAAGGAAGTCGGCATGGACGCACCGATCCATCCCATGCCCTGGGCCCGCGCGTATGAGTTGGCGCTCAATGAAAGCAATGTCCTGATCTATTCCATCGTGCGCACGCCCACGCGTGAATCACTGTTCCAATGGGTCGGCGCGATTGCGCCGACCAAGTGGTACCTCTACTCGCTGGCCGACCGCCCGGTGAAACTCAACTCGCTGGCCGACGCCCATGGTCACCAGATCGCCACGGTCAACCAGGACGTCGGCGAGCAATACCTGGTGTCGAAAGGTTTTCGCATCGGCGAGGAGCTGCAGTCGAGCACCAAATACGAGCACAACTACCGCAAGCTCAAGGTCGACCACGTGGAGCTGTGGATTTCCAACGAACTCAACGCCCTGTACCTGACCCGCCAGAACGGCGAAGACCCGGACAAAGTGCTGATCCGCTCATTGGCGCTACCCGACTTGAGCAACGAAGGCCTCAACATGGCGTTCAGCCGCAACACGCCGGTCGAGACGGTCGAGAAGTTCCGGGCCGGCCTGGAAGCGATCCGCCGCAACGGTGTTTACGATGCCATCGTTCGCAAATGGCTATGACATGACCGGCAACTTCAGGGCCGTGTCCAGCGCGCAAACGCGTACCGGGGCATTCAGTTCCCTGGGCCGCCGCCTGGTGCTCGCGACCCTGTTGTTCAGTCTGGTCTTCACCCTGGCGATGGTCACCTGGCGCACCTGGCTGGCCTGGGAGAACAACCTGGCGGAGATGAACTCGGAGCTGGTGCTGATCGACCAGGTGTTCCAGAACACCCTGGCCCACGCCATCTGGGAAATGGACCGTGAATCCCTCGACCAGCAGATCGCCAGCGTCGCGACGGCCGCGCCAGTGGGACGCGTGGTACTGAACATCGTGCGGCCGGGCCAACCACCGGAAATCATCGAACTCAACCGATACACCGTCGAGTCTTCCGGGGCCGCGCCGGTGCTGCATCGCCAACTCGTCGCACAGCCCTACGCCGGGGCGCACGAAAAGGTCGGCGAGTTGACCATCGTAGGTGACAACCGCCTGCTGTGGGAGCGCCTCTGGGACGAAGCCCGCAGCATCGTCATCACCCAGGTCATCCAGTCGTTGCTGCTGGCCGGGTTGGTCATGACCATGTTCAACCGCCTGGTGACCGTGCATGTGGTCCATATCGCCCGTCACCTGGGCGAAGTCGCGCCACAGACCCTCAAGCGCCACCTGCGATTGCAACGGGCGGTGCACCGCCAGGACGAGCTGAGCCTGCTCGAATGCCAGGTCAACGAACTCCAGGACAACCTCCACGCCCACCTGGAACGCCAGCGTTCCGATGAACTGGCCCTCGCCGCCAGCCGCGACCAATTGGCCCAACTGGTGGAGGCACGGACCGCCGAACTCAAGGCCGCCAACCAGGCGCTCGAAGCCCTGTCGCGTCACGACGCCCTGACGGGCCTGGCCAACCGGCGCTATTTCGACGAACTCAAGGAGGTCGAATTCCGCCGGGCCATCCGCCACAAGACGCCACTTGCGGTGCTGATGTGCGACGTCGACTTCTTCAAGATCTACAACGACACCTACGGGCACATGCAAGGCGACCAGTGCTTGAAGCAGATCGCCGAAACCCTGCGCAGCGTCTTCGGCCGCTCGGGTGAACTGGCCGCTCGCCTGGGCGGCGAGGAATTCGTCGTGGTGCTGCCCAACGTCGACGCCCGGCAGGCCAGCGAAGCCGCCCATCGGCTGCGTGCCAGCCTGACCGAGCGTGAGCTGCCCCATAGCGGCTCCAGCGTCTCGCGCTTCGTCACGCTGAGCATCGGCATCGCCGAGTTGGACCCCGAGAGCATGGACCACTTCGATCAACTGTTGCAGCGCGCCGACCAGGCGCTGTACCGGGCCAAACACCAGGGGCGCGATTGCGTCGCTCTTTAACACCACGCGGCCAACGAGGTCTGTATGCCTAATCGCCTGACACTCTGCTTATGCCTGCTCCTCGCCCTCTTCAGCCTGAAAAGCCAAGCCGGGGCCATCGAAGTCGTGACCGAAGATTCCCTGTACGCCTACCTGCGTGAAGACAAGGTGGCCGGGCCCGGCACGCAGATCGCCGAAGAAACCCTCAAGGGCGCGGCCCTCAACGACTACAGCGTGCTGCTCTACCCCTGGGCCCGGGCCTACGAAAAGGCGCTGCACGAACCCAATGTGCTGATTTTCCCCCTGGACCGCACGCCGGCTCGCGAGCAGTCGTTCAAATGGGTGGGCGAGATCCTCCGGGTGCCGAGCAAGCTCTACAAGCTTCGCGGCGATGACAGCATCGCCGTCAAGGTCCTCGACGATGCCAAGCAGTACAGCATCGGGGTGGTACGCAACGACGCCAAGCAGATCTACCTGCAACAGCGCGGCTTCACCCGCCTGGTGGTGTCGGCTGACAATCACGATAACTTCCAGAAACTGCTGAACCATCAGATCCAGTTGTTGCCGATACCGGAGAACGCCGCGCGCCTGATGAGCCAGGACACCCACGTGGACTTCAACAGCCTGGAAGAGGTCTATTCCCTCGACGAACAACCCCATCGGGTCTACCTGGCCTTCAGCCTGAGCACCCCGGACGACATCGTCGCCAAGGCCCAGCGCGCCTTCGAACAACTCAAGGCATCTGGCGAAGTGGCGCGAATCATGGGCGAAAAGCGGTAAGCTCTCGGGATCGGCACGCCCGCGTGCCAACCACCCAGGAGGTCAGTCCCTATGAGCAAAGCGTCCTATGTTCCGCCTAAAGTCTGGACTCATGAAGCCCCGTCTGGCGGCCAGTTCGCCAGCATCAACCGCCCGGTCGCCGGGCCGACCCACGAAAAGACCCTGCCGACGGGCAAGCAGCCACTGCAGCTCTACTCCCTGGCCACGCCCAATGGCGTCAAGGTCACCATCCTGCTCGAGGAACTGCTGGCCCTGGGGCACACGGGCGCCGAGTACGACGCCTGGCTGATCCGCATCAGCGAAGGCGATCAGTTCTCCAGCGGCTTCGTCGAGATCAACCCCAATTCGAAGATCCCGGCCCTGCTCGACCGCAGCGTGGAACCGCCGATCCGCGTGTTCGAATCCGGCTCGATCCTGTTGTACCTGGCGGAAAAATTCGGCGCCTTCCTGCCCACCGACCCGGCCGGGCGCACCGAGACGCTGAACTGGCTGTTCTGGCAGATGGGTTCGGCACCTTACCTGGGTGGCGGCTTCGGGCACTTCTACGCCTACGCGCCGGAAAAATTCGAGTACCCGATCAATCGCTTCACCATGGAAACCAAGCGCCAACTCGACGTCCTCGACCGCCGCCTGGGCGAAAGCCCGTACCTGGCCGGCGACCACTACACCATCGCCGACATCGCGGTCTGGCCGTGGTACGGCCAACTGGTGCGCAACAACGTCTATTCGGCCGCCGAATTCCTCGACGCCCAGCGCTACACCCACGTGCAACGCTGGGCCGAAGCCATCGCCAACCGCCCCGCCGTCCTGCGTGGACAACGTGTCAACCGGACCTGGGGTGATGAGGCCAGCCAGGTGCCGGAGCGGCATCGGGCTGAAGACCTGGACTGAAGGTGCAGGGGGTCTACTTGTACTGATCCCCCGCCGACGCCGGACTGGTCTGCTTCGCCAGGGCAAACACACACTCATCCAGATAGGGTCTGACGTCCGCCCATTTCTTGCCATCGACGGCAAACCCTCGCAGCTTCTTGCCGGCGTCCACCACGTCAGGCTCATGTTTCATCAGCATGAGCCTGGCCACCGCACTGGCGTCGGCGTCCTTGTGCTTGGCGTGGTTCTGCCTGGCGTAGGAATGGAACTCCTCGATGCGGGCCAGGACCGCCTGGGTACCGTCCATGCACTTATCGCCGAGAATTTCCTCCCGACGCTGGACGTGGCCGCCGGCAAAACTGTCCTCCACCAGGTGCAACAGGCTGCCCAAGGCCACCTTGTCCACGTTCGTACGCAGCCAGGGGCGGCCGACGGCGAACAGGTCCTGCACGGTCTGCCCATTATTGAAATGCTGGTCCCAGCCGTCGATCCTGATGTCCTTCAAGTAGGTATTGATGGGGTAAGTACCATCCGCAACACCCCAGGCAAACTCCGCCCACATCATGATCTCCCGCTTGGTCTTCTCCGCGGGATCGCCCTCCTGGGAGGCCATTGCATGGAGAAACTGCAGGTCGCCGAAATGCGAACGCGCGATGTAGTTTCCCGTGCCCATGAAGGCCATCGGGTCCACGGCGCTCTTGTCCTCTGCCTCTTCGAAAAGGTTCACCCAACACCGGGTCTGGGAAATGAACCCCACCGAATAACGACCATCGCACCCCTTGGTCTTGGCATCTTCGGCACTGGGCATGAACACCGGATCGTCGTTCCAGCGAACACCGGCAATGACATACGCACCGGCATCTTCGAGGTTGGGGTTGTTGCAATACTGCCAATCCCCGTCACACCCATAGATTTTTTGCGTCAACGCCTCATGGGCGGAATCGCCGAAGCTGTGCAGCGCGAAACTCATGAGAGGCACCGACGCCTTATAGGAAACCCCATACTTCTTGGCCATCTCCCGCTCGGCCTCGGTACCGCTCGGCGAGAGCTGAAACGCCCCGGCCTGCCCAACGCAACCCAACCAAACGCCCCAGGCAATTGCCGCCACTTTCTTGTATTTATTCATGGGTTGTCTCAGCAAAGGCGATGACAAGCTGACGTCTCGTCTGTCGCCATGAAATCGATGGAGTGTTCAGGGTAAATGGCCAGAGGCCATCGCCGAAGCATAGCGGGTGCCGCAGGGGCGTCCAGGCGTTGGCGAGCTGATTTTTCGGGACAGCTAGCCCTCAACCTCCCCACTGCTCTGCACATCCAGCATCTCCCCGGCATGGTCTTCAGCCCAGCGCACCAGGGCCGTCACGGGGGTTTCGAGTGTTCTGCCAAGGTCGGTCACTTCGTATTGAACGGCCACGGGCGAGGAGCAGATCACCTCGCGGCGGATCAACTTGTGGCGTTCGAGGCGCCTGAGGGCCTCGGTCAGTGATTTGTGGGTGATGTTCCCCAGCAGTCTGCGCAGTTCATTGAAACGGACGGGCCCGTCGGCCAGCCGGGTCATGATCATGATCGACCATTTATTGGCGATCTGGTCCAGGACCAGGCGGGTTTGCTCCAGCCGTTGCGGGGTGCATTCGGGCTTTGCAGTATCGTCGAGCATATCTAGTACCCTTAAGGTGCGTAATTGCAACCTAGTATCCGATGTATACCATGGCGACTCAACCGTAAATCTCGTCGTGAATCCTCACGATGAGCACAAGAGGATGGGTCATGAACGCACTGACTGGACAAGTCGTACTGATTACCGGTGCATCGAGCGGCATTGGCGAAGCCACCGCGAAGAAACTCGCCGCCGCGGGCGCGAGTGTGGGTCTTGCGGCGCGCCGGGCCGATCGCCTTCACGCGTTGCACGCTGAGATTGAACAACAAGGTGGCCAGGCCCTGGTCCTGGAAATGGACGTCGCCGACAAGGCCTCCGTCGACGCCGGCGTGAGGAAACTGCTCGACACCTACGGCAGGATCGACGTGGCCTTCAACAACGCCGGGCTGATGCCGTTGTCGAGCGTCGATGAATTCAAGACCGACGAATGGGACCGCATGGTGGACGTCAACATCAAGGGCGTATTGAACGTGTCGGCGGCGGTCCTGCCACAGATGATCGAGCAGCATTCCGGCCACATCATCAACACGTCATCGGTCGCCGGCCGCAGGGTGTTCGGCCAGGGTTTCGCCGTGTACTCAGCCACCAAGTTCGCCGTCAGCGCCTTCACCGAAGGCCTGCGCATGGAGGTCGGGCACAAGCACAATATCCGCGTGACCAGCATCCAACCCGGTGCGACGGCCACGGAATTGACGCAGCACACGACCAGCGAAGAGTATGTGCAGATGATTGCCGGCTTCTCGGGGCAGTTGCAGTTCCTGTCGCCGGAAGACATTGCCGACACGGTCCTGTTCGCGGTCTCGGCCCCCCGCAACGTCAACATTGCCGAGTTGTTCGTGATGCCGACCAATCAGGTCTGAATCGAACGAGCGGCTGCGGATCGAAGTTCGATCCGCAGCCGCTCCCCTTCAGGCCACCTTGAAACGACTGACCAACTGCTGCTGGTACTCCGCCAGGCGCGCCAGTTCCTGGCTGGTGATTGCCGTCTGCTCGGCCCCGGCGCTGACCTGGATCACCAGGTCATTGATCTCGTTGACATTGCGATTGATGTCTTCGGACACCGCACTCTGTTCTTCCGCCGCCGAAGCGATCTGGATGTTACGGTCGCTGATGGTCGCCACGCCCTCGGCAATTTCCACCAGCAACTCACCCGCCCGCTCGACCTTGCTCGCGCCATCCTGAGCCTTGCCCAGGGTCTGCTGCATGGACAGCGCCGCGCGGTCCGAACCGGCCTGCAAGTTGCTGATCATCTGCTGGATGCTGCCCGTGGACTCTTGCGTCTTTTGCGCCAGGGTACGCACTTCCGAGGCCACCACCGCGAACCCGCGACCGTGATCGCCGGCACGCGCAGCCTCGATCGCCGCATTGAGGGCCAACAGGTTGGTCTGCTCGGCAATGCCACGAATCACATCCAGTACCGAGGAAATGGCATCGCTTTCCTCCTTGAGGTCCCCGATGATCGCAGCAGTCTCCTCGGCCTGGCCGGACAACTGGCGGATCAGCCCGATGGTGCTTTCAATCTCGACCCGGCCCTGGGCGGTGCTGATGTTCACCTGCTGTGACATGTGCGCCGCATCGTTGGTGCTTTGCGCCACCTCTCGCACCGTTGCGCTCATCTGGTTGATCGCCGTGGCGACCAGTTCAGTGCCCTGGCGTTGTTGCTCGACACTCTGGCTGGTCTGGATCGTCACCGTGGAAGACTCTTCCGCCGCCGTCGCCACTTGTGCCGTGGCGTTGCCGATTTCCTGCACCACCCCGCTGATCTCCTGGGCCATGCGGTTGAGGTTGCGGGAGATCTGGCCGAACTCGTCCTTGCCTTCATGACTTGCCCTGGCAGTGAGATCACGCTCGGCCAGGTCATTGAGGACTTGATTCACGTCGCGCACCGCCAGGTCGATCATGCGGATGATCAGGTACGACAGCACCGCCACCGCCAACAACGCAACGACCACGGCACCGAGCGTCAGCCACAGGGCACGGCTGGCGCTATCGCGCTCGTGCATGGCCAGGCGGCTGACACTCTGACCGAGGGCTTCTTCCACCTGGCCCATCAGGTCGATCCGTTGGGTCGCGGTTTCAAACCAGTCTTGCGGCTTGATGCCCAGCGACTGGCCCAGCGGCACCTCGAATGCCAGGCGCTGCAACCGGGCAACATCGACGGCCGCCGGCTCGCGCATCTGATCATCGAACTGCTGCAACAAGACGGGTGGTGCCTTGCGACGGAAAGCGTCCAGGTAGGCGGTAAATTCACCCCAGTTGCGGCTGAACCGTGACAACAGCCCTTCGTCGAAACGGTCCTGGGCGAACACCAGGCCGAGCACGACGCGCTCGCGCCCGGCCCGTTCTTTCATTTCGATGAATTGATTGAGTGCGCCGAGCGCATGAACAATGGTCGCGTTATTGATGGTCGCTTCCAGGGAGTGGGTGTAACCCATCAATACTTGAATAATGTCGGTGTAGCGAACACCGGATTCGGTGCTGCTGATATTTAACTTGTCGACTTGTGCACGCACACTGGACAACTCATCCAAGGCACTAATGACCTTGGTGAGTTGATTGTTCCCCGACACCGGCAATTCACGAATCACAGCGACCGATGTGTCGGCATCCCGGCGCATCTGGGCCAGCCGGTCACCCATGGATTTACCGCCGCTACCGAGGAAAACCCCGCTGGCGCCGCGTTCGCGCTGGAGGGTGGTGATGAGCAAACTCAGTTTCTGGGCGGTGGCGCTGGCGGTCACCGTCGCGTCCATGTCGCGCAGCGTCCGGTAGTTATCGCCGACAAAAATACCGGCCAGGGTCAGGAATCCTAATAACGGCAGTAAAAGAATCAATAAAAGTTTCAGACGTAGCGGTGCATTCCTGAGCATATTCGTTCAAGCCTCATTCCATACTCGATTAGTTGACGCGCGGCGATGTTGTAAGAAGGGATTTTGTACACGCTGATCGTGGGGTGATATTAACCCAATATCAAATGGCCATCATCCCTAATATCCTACCGTACAGCGTTTATCTAAGTGCCAAGTGCAGAATTTGAATTTGCCTTGATCAAGATCAATAACCTGGCATTTAGTTGATGAGTGAGCGGTACGTCACACCTGAGCCTTGTGCTGGCTGGCCGCACCGGCATCGCTGGCAAGCGCCAGGGGCAGCACGCCCAGGATGAACGCCAGCTAGGTCATGACAATCGGCCGGAACCGCACGCACTTGAACCCAGCAAGCCCAGCAACACCCAGGTGGGTGCCATCGCGGCGAAAATCTTCTGCATGGTCACTCCCTGCCCAATGAAAAAAGGCCCGCCGATTGCAATCGACAGGCCCCCGTAGGAATGGCCTCGCTCGCGAAGGCGTCATTCCATCCAGAATCACTTCAAGCTGACCCACTGCATTGGCGGGCAAGCCCGCTCCCACAGGCAATGTCGGCGAACACATCACGTGCAATCCCCACCCAACCCCTGTGGGAGCGAGCTCGCTCGCGAAGGCGTCATCCCATCCAACAATACTTCAAGCTGGCCCACCGCGTTCGCGGGCAGGCAGCGAAAACGCTCAATCAACGCGCTCAACGCTCGTTGAGGGTGCTCGCTGCCTGGAACAGGATCTTCGCGACGAAATCGACCTCCTGCTCGGTGATGATCAACGGCGGCAGCAAGCGCACTGTCGCACCGTGCCGCCCACCGAGCTCGACGATCAAGCCGTGTCGCAGGCAAGCCTGCTGGAAGGCCTTGGCCCAGGCCGTGTCCACCGGTGGATGGCCCTGGGCATCCGGCGCCCCCTGGGGATCGACGATTTCCATGCCAAGCATCAGGCCACGGCCGCGAACATCGCCCACCCAGGCGAATTCGTTCTGCAACGCCTCAAGCTGTTTGCGCAGTTGCGCACCCACCGTTTCGGCGTGCTTGACCAGGCCTTCATCGCGGATAAAGCGCAAGGTCGCGGTGCCCGCCGCCATCGCCAGCTGATTGCCGCGGAACGTGCCGGCGTGAGCGCCCGGCTGCCAGACGTCCAGCGAATCGTTGTAGACCATGACCGACAACGGCAAGCCACCGCCAATGGCCTTGGACAACGTGATGACATCCGGGATGATGCCCGACTGCTCGAAACCGAACATCCGGCCGCTACGGGCGATGCCGCACTGAATCTCGTCGACGATCAACGGTATGCCATGGGCCTGGGTCAGTCGGCGCAGCTCCTGCAACCAGCGATCCGGCGCGGCAATCACCCCGCCCTCGCCCTGGATCGGCTCCAGGATCATCGCCGCCGGCGCGGTCACGCCGCTCTCCGGGTCGTTGAGCAAGTGTTCGAGGTAACGCACGTTCAAGGTGACCGCCTGGTCGCCGGCCACACCGAACGGGCAACGGTAGTCGTGGGGGAACGGCAGGCGCTGTACACCCGGCATCAACGCACCGAGGGCATTCTTCGGCGACAGATTACCACTGATGGCCAGCGTGCCCAGGGTCATCCCGTGATAGGCCCCTTCGAACGCCAGCACCGAGTGCCGGCCGGTCGCGGTACGGGTCAGCTTGAGGGCCGCCTCCACCGCATCGGCCCCGCTTGGGCCGCAAAACTGGATGCGTGCATTGCGAGCGAACTCGGCAGGCAGGCAACCGAAAATTTCCTGGACGAAAGCGTCCTTGACCGGCGTCATGAGGTCCAGGGTGTGCATCGGCACGCCCGCGGCCATGACCTGGGTGATGGCTTCGATGATCACCGGATGATTGTGCCCCAGGGCCAGGGTGCCAGCCCCTGCCAGGCAGTCGACGAACACTTGCCCGCGGCTGTCCTGGACATAAATGCCATGGGCCCTTTCGAGCACCAGCGGAATGCGCCGCGGGTAACTGCGGGCGTTGGATTCCTGTTGTTGCTGGCGTTCCAGCAGCGGCGTCGGATCGAGGCAGTAAGGGCTCGACAGACCGGTATGCAACAGGCGCAGCTGTTGCGCGCCACCCGCTGTGACATTCGAAAAAGCACTCATGATTTCCTCCATGGAGGCTGGGTTTGGAAGGGAACTACAGCCTGGAAACACCCATCGCTGACCTGAACAACCGAGCGCGGGGAGATTGCCTCCCCGCGCCACCGGTTTTACATGTCGTACCGCAGGATCATCCCCACCGTGCGCGGTGCGCCGACGTCGATGATGTCGTCGTCGCGGTTGTTGGTGATGTACTCCTTGTCAAACGCATTCTTGACGTAGGCAGACACGGCGACATTCTTGGTAACTTTGTACTCGGTATTGAAGTTGACCAGCACATAAGCGTCGCTCTTGCGCTCCCCACTGACCTTGCCATTCGAGTCAAACTCGTACTCCGAGGGCGCAGTGCTCTGATAGACAATGTCCGTGCCGAACATCAGGCGATCATCGAAGCGATAGACACCGCCCACCGACGCCTTGTATTTCGGCGAGTAGAGGAACGACTCGCCGCTCCTGTCCTGGCCATTGTCAGCGACGAAGTCCTTGTATTTGCTATCGGTAACGGCGCCGCCGAAGTTCAAGGTCAGCTGTTCGGTAATGTCCTTCTCGACGAAGACTTCCAGGCCCTTGATGTCACTGCGACCGGCGTTATAGATATCAATGACAGTGCTGCCGGGCTGCCGAACGCTGACCTGCTGATCTTTCCAGTCGGTGTAGTACAGGTTGGCGCGGGCACGCAGGCTCTTGTCGAAGAACGAACCGCGATAGGACAGCTCGTAGTTGGTGGTGTATTCCGGGTCGTAGGCTTGGTGACCGCTACCGGAGCGCAGGTTGACACCGCCACCGCGATAGCCCTTCTGCACCATGAAGCCAAGGTACTGATCCGTTGCCAGTTCGTAGTCGATACCGAGCTTCGGCAACACGGCATCAAACGACTTTTTGATTTTCTCGGGAACGAAACGGCCGTCTGCCTCGATGTCGGTATCGTTCGTCTCGTGGTCGTAACGCAGGCCGGTGATCAATGTCCAGCGAGGGGCAAATGTCCAGTTGACTTCACCGAACACCGCCTTGTTTTCAATCTTGGTATCACCCTTGACCGTGCGAGCCAGGACGCTGTCGAACAACAGCCGGTCATGGAACTTGTTGGTGTTGTGGCCGTAATAGGCACCGATGAAACTCTTCACCGTGTCCGAGTCGTAATTCAGACGCAACTCCTGGCTGAACAGGTTACCGTCCTGTTTACGCAGAACGACCTCGTTGTCCACGGCATTCTGGTCGAAGTCCAGGCGGTTGCTGTAGTCCGAGCTGGTATTGGCGGTCATGCTTGTCAACGACCAGGCATCGTTCAGACGATGATCCACCTTGGCGCTGACGGTGTCCTGCTTGAGGTTGTCGAAGGCTTCGGTGTTGGATGAAATGTCGTAATAGCTGGGCTTGCCGTCGGAACCACGCATGGTCGAGCGATCACCTTGGCGGTGTTCGTTGTGGGCGTAGGTCAGCAGGACGTCGGTGTCGTCATTGGGCAGGATCAGCAATTTGCCGCGGGCGTTGCTGGTGCGGTGCGGGTTGGCATCCTTGTCGAGCGTGGTGTTGCGGATGTAGCCGTCACCGTCGGAATAGTCGACGGCGATACGACCGGCGATCTTGTCGTCAACGATGGCGCCGCCACCGGCAACCGCGGCCCCATGCTCACCGTAGTTACCAACGTTGGTTTGCGCCGAGAAGCTTGGTTCGAAGGTTGGATTCTTGGTGCGGATTACCACCGCACCGGCCAGGGAGTTGCGGCCCTGGGTGGTGGATTGCGGGCCGAGGAAGACTTCAACCTGCTCGGCGTCCCACAGCGGAACCGGGCTCAGGGTCAGCGCGCGGTTCGGCTGTACGGCACCGTCGACATATACCGACACCGCACCGTTCAGAGCCGCCGGGCCCTGGTCATCGAAACCGGATACCGGCACGCCACGAATGCCCCAGTTTTCGTTGCCAGCCTGGCTGTAGACGCCTGGCGTGCGGGCAAAAACATCCACCAGGTCTTTGTCGCCGTGTTCACGCAGGGTCTTGTCAGTCATGACCACCACGCTGGACTGGGTCTGGTCCAGGGTACGGTCAATCTTTTCACCGGTGACGGTGATCGGAGCGATCTCCATCTTGCCGGCCTCTTCAGCCGCCCACGCACCGCTGCTCAGGCCCAACGCCGACCCCACAGCCAACGCAATTGTAGTCTTTTTGAAATTCACGCCCCGCTCCCCTGCGACAGATATTTTTGGTTTTCTTCGAGCTGGCTGAAGGCTGTTCGGTGCCAGCGGAGCGGAGTCTAATCCAAAAAATTATTTAAATAAATAGTATTGATAATCTCTCTCATTTGTACCTAATATGCCGTCCTGTATTGTTTTGCATACATTTACAGACCCGTCCTACATCTGCGACCACTGCCTTGCTGTTCCGGTCGTGACGGGTCGAAAAAGCTATAAGAGGATGCGCAAGGATGACCTCAATCGAACACCTGAACGGGCGTTCCGAGCCTGTTCCATTGGCTTGCACGGATGGCAGCGCAACGGCGTTACCCGTGCTGGTACAGGCCACACCAGGGCAGTCGATCCACGACCTGGAAGCTTCGATTCGCGAGCGCCTGCCCCACCTGCTGGCGACCGTTGGCGGTGTCCTGTTTCGCGGATTCGGCGTGCCTACCCCGATCGATTTCAAGCGCTTCGCCGCCAGCTTCGGCGCGCCGCTCGCCAGCTACGAATTCGGCTCCACGCCCCGCAGCAAAGTCTTTGCCGGGGTCTACAGCTCCACTGAATACCCGGCCCACCAGTTCATCCCCCTGCACAACGAACAGGCCTACACCCGGCCCTGGCCTTCGCGCATCTGGTTCCACTGCATCAAGGCCAGCGAGACCGGCGGCGAAACGCCGATCGCCGACAGCCGCCTGATCTACCAGCGCATGCCCGACGAAATCCGTGAGCTGTTCGCCAGCCGCGAGCTGCTTTACGTGCGCAACTACAGCGGCGCCCTGGACCTGCCCTGGGAGAAGGTCTTCAACACCCAGGACCGGGCCCAAGTCGAGCGCTACTGCCAGGACAACGACATCGAGTGGGAATGGAAAGCCGACGGCGAGCTGCGCACCCGCCAGCGCTGCGCGGCGGTGCAACAGCACCCCGATACCGGCGAATGGGTCTGGTTCAACCAGGCGCACCTGTTCCATGTGTCGGCCATCGAGCCGAGCGTGCGCGCCAGCCTGCTGGCGGCGGTGGGTGAAGAGAACCTGCCGCGCCATGTCTACTTCGGCGACGGCTCGGCCATCCCCGACGCCATGCTCGACACCGTGCGCGAGGTCTATCGCCAGACCGCCATCAGCTTCCCCTGGCAGCCCGGCGACGTCCTGATGCTCGATAACCGACTGGTGGCACACGGTCGCAATCCTTATACCGGTGACCGCAAGGTCATCGTGGCCATGGCGTGAATTGCAGATGTTTTCATTCAAACAGTGGATCGAAGTGCTGGAGACCAACGCCCGGCATTTTCCAGAGCGTGCGGCCCTGCACTTTTTGCCGGACGGCGTAGAGATCGGCGAAACCCTGACCTTTTCCCAATTGCACGAGCAGTCCCAGTCCCTGGCCGCCGCGTTGCAGGCACGCTACGCGCCGGGTGACCGGGTGTTGCTGATGCTGCCCAGCAGCCTCGACTACGCCCGCGCATTCTGTGCCTGCCTGTACGCAGGCATGATCGCGGTGCCGCTGTTCCCGCCGCCGTCACGTAAACCGCGTCACCTCGAACGCGTGCGAAACGTGGTGGTGGACGCCGAGCCGGCGCTGATCCTGGCCCCGGCGGAGCATTGCGAAGGCTTGCGGGAACTGGTGCAAGGCCAGGTCGATGTGCTGACCGTCCAGCACCTGGGCACGCCAGCCGCCAGCCAGTGGCAACGCCCGGCCATCGACGGCTCGACCGTGGCCTTCCTGCAATACACCTCAGGCTCCACCGGCTCGCCCAAAGGCGTCGAGGTGCGTCAGCGCAACCTGATCGCCAACGTCGAGCTGATGCGCCAGGCCTACGGTTTCGATGAGCACGGCGCCATGGTCAACTGGCTGCCGCTGTACCACGACATGGGCCTGATCGGCGGCCTGCTGGCGCCGCTCTACAGTGGCATGCCCTGCTACCTGATGGCTTCGCAGACCTTCGTCAACGCACCGTCCACCTGGTTGCAGGCCTTGAGTCGCTACCGTGGCACCGTGAGTTTCGCCCCCAATTTCGCCTACGCCCTGTGCAACCGGGTGGTCAGCGACAACCTGATCGCCCAACTCGACCTGAGCGCCTGGAAACACGCCATCAACGGCGCCGAGCCGATCCACCCCGGCACCCTGGATGCCTTCGCCCAGCGCTTTGCCGCCTGCGGGCTCAACCCGCTGGCGATCAGCCCCGGTTATGGCCAGGCCGAAGCGACGCTGTGTGTCAGCGCCACCCCGGCGGATGCGCTGCCAGTGGTATTGCGCCTGGACAAGGCCGTGCTGGAAACCGGCCGCGTGGCCCTGGCGAGCGCCGATGCCGCCGTCGAATTCGTCGCTTGCGGCTTCCCGCAGGCCTTGCACAGCATCGCCATCGTCGACCCGCAGACCCACGAGCGTTGCGCCGCCGATCGCATCGGCGAAGTCTGGCTCAAGGGCCCGAGCAACGCCGAGTCCTACTGGAAGAACCCCGAGGCCACCCGCGAAGCCTTTCAAGCGCGGATCGTCGGTTCCTCCGAGCACTACCTGCGCTCGGGCGACCTGGGTTTCATGCACGAAGGCCAGGTGGTGATCTGCGGACGGCTCAAGGACCTGCTGATCCTCAACGGGCGCAACCTCTACCCCCACGACATAGAGTTCGCCATCACCGATGCCGAGCCCGGCATCCGCACCGGGCGCATCGCCGCGTTCTCGGAAATGGACCCGGCCCTGGGCCGCGAGAAACTGGTGATCGTCGCCGAGCCGCAGCGCAAGTTCGTCGACCCGGCACGGCATCCGGCGCTGTTCGCGTCGATGCAGAACGCCGTGCGCGAAGCCGCCGACTGTGGCATCGACCAGATCGTGCTGGTGGAAGCCGGCACCATCCCGATGACCACCAGCGGCAAGATCGCCCGCCAGGGCGCACGCAAGCAACTGGCGGCAGGCACGTTGAGCATCATCGCCCAGAGCGGCGGGCCGGTGCCTTCCCCGCATGAAACCCTCGATGCAGGCCAGCTCAAGGCCCTGGTCCTGGCGTCGAAACACGAGGCCCAAGGCGCCTGCCGCCAATGGCTCGCGCAGACCTTGCACGAGGTCAATCCGTACCTGGCCGTGGATTTCCAACAGAGCCTGGTAGGCCAGGGACTGGACTCCATCAGCGTCGCCGATTTCGCCGCACGCCTGCACCGGGACCTGGGTTGGAACGTCGACACCCAGGACCTGTTCGGCGAGCAGACCCTGGCGCAATGGGCCGAGGCCCTGCTGGATTTCCTCAGCGAGCCGCCAGCGGCCGAGCGACCCTCGGCGGCGCGCGACAACGCCAGCGAACATCGCCAATCCTTCGCCCAGCGCCGCCTGTGGTTCCTGCGCCAACTCAACCCGGACGACACCCGGCACAACCTGGTGCTGCACCTGAGCCTGCGAGGTCCACTTGAAATCGAGGTGCTGGCCGAGCGCTTGAGCGCCCTGGTCAACCGACACAGCGTATTGCGCACGGTCTACCGCGATGGCATCGATGGCCCGCAGCAACAGGTGCAGCCCGCCACGCCGGTCGCATTGGACTGGCACGACCTGCAAGGGCAGAGTGAGGCGCAGCAACGGCAAGCGCTACGCGACGCCCTGGCGCGCGAACACGCCACCCCGGTCAATCTCACCGAGGGGCCGCTGCTGCGCGCTCAACTGCTGAGCCGTGACGCGCAGCAACACGACCTGCTGCTGACCCTGCACCACATCGCCTTTGACGGGCGTTCGGCGCAAGTGCTGCTGGCGGAGTTGGCCGGTGTAGCGAACGCCCAACAGCCGGTGCAATACCTCGATTTCGCCCAGTGGGAAGCGACCCATTGGAGCGAACAGCGGATCGCCACCGAGCAAGACTTCTGGCGCGCCCACCTGGCCGGCCTGCCGCAAACCCTCGAACTGGGCGGCAGCGGCCAGGCCCTGGGTGAACACAGCCTGCACTTCAGCGTGCCCCAGGCCACCTGCGAACAGCTGTCGGCATTGGCCCGCGAGCGCGGCATGACCCTGTTCATGCTGTTGCTGGCCCACTACCAACTGGTGCTCAAGCAACTGGGGGGCCAGCAACGGTTCCTGCTCGGCACCGACGTCAGCGGTCGACCGTTGGCGGAGCACCACGACGTGATCGGTTTCTTCGTCAACCAACTGACCCTGCGCTGCGACCTGCACGGTGAGCCGACGCTGGCCGGTTTTCTTGAGCGGGTCCGCGATGAAGCACGCTTGGCCTATGCCCACCAGGGCCTGCCGTTCGACCTGGTGGTCTCGGCCCTGGCGCCGCAACGCCTGCCCGGCCACTCGCCGCTGTTTCAGGTCAAGCTCAACTACCAACCGTCCCGCGTCACACCCGCCAGCATCGCCGGTGCGCAGTTGGACACGCTGGAAGTGGCGCAGGCGCCGGGTGATTTTCACCTGGTGCTGGACCTGGTGCACGGCGCCGATGACCTGGAAGCGACCCTCAAGTACCGCGGCGAATACTTCGACCAGGACCGTGCCTTGCGCCTGCAACATCTGTGGACGCGCCTGCTGGAAGACACCCGCCAGCAGCTGGACGAGCCGCTGCCGGCGCTGGCTGCGCGCGTCGACGCCTGGGACCAGGCGTTCCAGCGTGAGCGCCAGCAGGCCCAGGCGCAGACCGGACGCAGCCAGATGCTGCAAGCCAAACGTCGTTCCATGCCCCTTTAACCGAGTCGGATGCCGTTATGTCTATCGTGCCCCCATCGCCCCGCGCCCTAGGCGCCGTGCGTCGCAAAGCCATGAACGTCTCGGAACAGCGACTGGTCACCGAGCGCCTGCTCAGCCCCGAACACGCCCTGCCGCTGGTGATCGAACCGGCGGTCAGCGGCGTTGACCTGGTCGCCTGGGCCGCCCGCGAACGCGAGTCTCTGGAGCAAAAACTGCTGCAGTACGGCGCCTTGTTGTTTCGCGGGTTCAACGTGGCGTCGGTCGAGCAGTTCGACCAGGTGATCGCCGCGCTCTCCCCTGGCGCCCTCGAATACATGTTCCGCGCCTCGCCCCGGACCCGGGTCGGCGGCAACATCTACACCTCGACCGACTACCCGGCCGACCAGATGATTTTCCCCCACAACGAGCACTCCTATTCGCCTCGCTTCCCGCTGCGATTGTTCTTCTACTGTCAGCTCGCTTCCGAGACCGGTGGCGAAACCCCGATCGGCTCGACCCGCGCGGTCAAGGCCCGCATCAGCCCGGAAATCGAAGCACGCTTCCGGGAAAAAGGCGTGTTGTACGTGCGCAACTATGGCGACGGCTTCGGCCTGCCCTGGCAGAGCGTGTTCCAGTCCGAAGATCGCAGCGAAGTGGAAACCTACTGCGCCAGCGTCGGCATCGAAGTGGAATGGAAAGACAACAATCGCCTGCGCACCCGTCAGCGCGGGCCGGCCGTGGTGCGTCATCCGCGCACTGGCGAAGAAGTCTGGTTCAACCACGCGACCTTCTTTCACATCAGCACCTTGCCACCGCGCATCCGGGATTCGCTGCAAAGCAACTTCAGCGACCTGGACCTGCCCACCAACACCTTCTACGGCGACGGCGAACCGATCGAGCCGCAGGTACTGGAGTCGCTGCGAGCGGCCTACCTCGACTCGCTGGTGCGATTCAGCTGGCAGCAGGGCGACGTGTTGTTCATCGACAACATGCTCGCGGTGCACGGTCGCGAACCCTTTACCGGCAAGCGCGCAATCATGACCGGCATGGCCGAAGCCCTGCTGTCGAGCGACGTCGCCGTTTGACTTCCAACGGGTCCACCCACCGCTTGCCAGCGGCTCGCTCGACTCTCGGTCAGCGAGCCCCGGCGGGCGCGGTGTCACCCCGATCCAAGCCCTCTTTCCAGACGAGTTGAACATGAGCGGACTTCAAGGTTTTCGTATCTCGCCGCAACAGGCAGCCCTCTACCCACACCTCAATGGCGCCGCCGCGCACCCGTACGGCTGCCACCTGCAATGGACGCTGTCCGGCCCGACGGACGTCGACGCGCTGGACAACCGCCTGCGCACGCTGCTGGCCGACTGCGAGATCCTGCGCACGCGCCTGATGCCGGTGCCCGGCCTGCGCCACCCGGTGCAAGTGATCGACGACAGCGGCGCGCTGGCGGTGACGTCGGTGGACCTGCGCCAACGCCAGGCCGCCGAGCAGGAGGCCGAGCTGGCGCGCCTGGCATCGCAGCCGCGGGACTGGACCACGCCGCTGGCCGTGACCGTGGTGCAACTGTCCGATGACAGCGCCGTGCTGGACCTGGCCGGCGCCAGCAGCCATTTCGACCTCGCCAGCCTCAGGCTGGTGGCGAACGCCCTGTTGCAGGACACCCCACCGGACCTGTCCGAGACCCTGCAGTACGCCGACTACGCCGAATGGCGCTGGAGCCTGGTGGAGGACGAACCGGACCACCCGGGCACGCGCTTCTGGAAAACCCTGGGCCAGACCGAGCAGCCCACCTTGCAGTTGTCCCTTGAAGCGCCCTGCGGCAGCGGTTTTGCTCCAGCACGGCACACGCTGGCGCTGCCGGACGACCTCAGCCGTCATCCGAGCCTGAGCGCGGACCTGCTATTGGCGGCTTGGGCAGCGGTGCTCGGTCGTTTGGCGGGCCAGCAACAGGTCCCGGTCACGCTGATCCATGAAAGCCGTGGCGTCGAGCTGGAAAGCGCCCTCGGCCTGTTCGAACAGGGGCTGCCCCTGAACATCGACCTGGATGCCCAGACCACCCTGGCCCAACAGAGCCAGCAGGTACGCGCCAGCGTCGAGCACAGCACCGGCTGGCAAGACTATTACACCGAGGGCTTCAGCATCGGCTACGCCTTCGCATGGCGCTCGGGCGACGCCCGGGAGCGCTACGCCGACGCGCGGATGAACCCGCTCAAGGCCTGCCTGAACGTGCGCCAGTTGCCCGGCCAACTGCTGGCGGACCTGACGTACGATCGCCACGTGCTGAGCGCCGAAGCCGTGCGCAGCCTCGGCGAGCAGTGGCTGCAACTGCTGCTGGGCGCCCTGGCCGAACCGCAGCGAGCCTGGGCGCAATTGCCCCTGGGCGGCCCACTGCAATCGCAACTGCTGGATACCGGCGCCCACCTGCCGGTGATCGAACCCGTGACGCTGGTTGAACTCATTGCCCGCCAGGTTCGCCAGCAACCGGACGCCATCGCCCTCAGCGACCAGGCCGGCGACCTCAGCTACGCCCGCCTCAATGCCTGCGCCACGCGCCTGGCCCATCAACTGGTGGCCGCCGGCATCGGCCGCGACGTGCCGGTGGGCATCCTGTTTCCCCGTGGCAACGCCGCCATCGTCGCCATGCTGGCGGTGTTGAAGGCCGGTGGCGCCTACGTGCCGATCGACCCGACGTACCCGGCCGAACGCCGCGCCTACATGCTCGCCGACAGCGCCATCGCCCACATCGTCGTCAGCGCCGACCTGGCCGACAGCGTGCCGTCCAGCCTGCAACGCTTCGTCCTCGATGACCTGCAAGAGCAAGGCCACACCGACCTGCCGCCCCTGCCCCAACCGGAGCCGGACGCCCTCGCCTACCTGATCTATACCTCCGGTTCCACCGGCGCCCCGAAGGCCGTGGAAATCAGCCACGGCGCGCTGAGTTTCTCGACCCAGGTGCGCATGGCCGCCTATGAAACGCCAGTGCGCGCCTACCTGCTGCTGTCATCGTTTGCCTTCGACAGCTCGGTCGCGGGGATTTTCTGGACCCTGGCCCAAGGCGGGCGACTGGTGCTGCCGGCGCCAGGGGAAGAACTGGAGATGGCGCGCCTGGCGCAACTGGTGACCCAGCATCACGTCAGCCACGGCTTGTCGCTGCCGTCGCTCTACCAGGCGTTGCTGGAGCAGTTGCAACGGGCCGGTGGCAGCGAAAGCCTGCAATGCTGGATCGTCGCCGGCGAGGCCTGCCCGCCGACGCTGGTCAGCCAGCACCACAAGGCCCTGCCCCAGGCGCGCCTGGTGAACGAATACGGCCCCACCGAAGCCACGGTCTGGGCCAGCTACGACGTGCTGGAGCCCAACCGCAGCGTCAGCATCGGTCGCCCCATCGCCGGCATGGACCTGCGCCTGCTGAACGAATTCGACCAGGCCTGCGGCATCGGCGAACCGGGAGAGATCGTCCTCGCCGGCCCGACCCTGGCCCGCGGCTACCGCAACAAACCCGACGAAACCGCCAAGGCTTTTGTCACCCTGGCCGACGGCACCCGCGCCTACCGCACCGGCGACCTGGCTTGCTGGCTGGCGGACGGGCGCCTGGCGTTCCTCGGGCGCAAGGACCACCAGGTGAAAGTGCGCGGCTACCGCATCGAACTGGGTGAAATCGAACGCCAGTTGTGCCTTCACAGCGACGTGCGCGAAGCCGCGGTGATCGTGCAGGAACACGCTGCCGGCAAGCGCCTGCTGGCCTACATCCTCGCCGCCCACGGCTATGCACCGGACTCCGAAGCGCTCAAGCGTTTCCTGGGCGAACGCCTGCCCTCGTACATGGTGCCGGCCCGGGTGCTGACCCTGGCGACCTTTCCGCGCACCCCCAACGGCAAGCTCGACGCCCGGCAACTGCCCGACCCGGATCAGTTCGACGAAAGCACTCATGTGGCGCCGCGCAACGCCATGGAAACCGCCTTGCAAGCCATCGTTGCCAAGGTGCTGAAACTGGCGTCGGTCAGTGTCACCGACAACTTCTTCGCCATTGGCGGCGACTCGATCCTGAGCCTGCAAGTGGTAGCCCAGGCCCACGAGCAAGGCATCGCGCTCTCGGCCAAGCAGGTCTTCGAGCGCCAGACCATCGCCGCCATGGCCGACGTCGCGCAACCGCTGGCCGAGTCCGCCGCCGAACCGCTTGCCCAGAGCACCGAGTTCAGCGCCTCGGGCCTGTCCGATGACGAAATGCAAGCGCTGATGGCCGAACTGAACGAGGCCGACCTGTGAGCGGTTTCACCCGTCGCCAGGCCATCACCGTCGCCCCTTTTTACGCAGGACGCTTTCAATGACCACCGCAAAGACCACCGGCAACCCGATCGAAGACATCTACCCGCTGTCGCCGCTGCAACAGGGGATGCTGTTCCATTCTCTGCTCCACGAAGACTCCGGTGTCTACCTGATGCAGGATCGCTACCGCATCGGCGGGGCCATCGACGAGGTGCTGTTCCTCGAGTCGTGGCGCCAGGTGGTGGCGCTGCATCCGTCCCTGCGCGCCAGTTTCCAATGGAAAAGCCAGAAGCAACCGGTGCAGGTGATCCATCGCGAGGTCAAGGTGCCGCTGGATACCCTCGACCTGCGCGGCCTCGCCCCTCACGAACAGGAGGCGCGCATCCGCGCCCTGCTCGAAGACGAACAGAAAGTCGGCTTCAACCTGTCGAAGCCGCCGCTGATTCGCTTCCGCCTGGTGCGCCTGGCCGACGAGTCGTACGAATTCATTCGCAGCTTCCACCACATCCTGATGGACGCCTGGTGCATTTCCCTGGTGACGGTGGACTTCCTCAAGGTCTACGAAGCGCTGTGCAACGACCGCACGCCTGAACTGAAAAGCCCGCGGCCGTTTCGCGACTACATCCAGTGGCTGCAACGCCAGGACGCGAGCAAGGCCGAACAGTTCTGGCGTGGCCAGCTGCAAGGCCTCAATGCGCCCACGCCGCTGACCGTGGACAACGGTGTGACCCGCGACCGCTACACCGACGCGGTGCTGGTGGACGATCAACTGATTCACCTCAGCGCCACACAGACCCAGGCACTGGCCGCGTTCTGCCGCAGCCGCCGGATCACCCCGAACACCTTCTTCCAGGGCGTCTGGTCGTTGCTGCTGTCGCGCTACAGCGGGCAGCAAGACGTGGTCTTCGGTGTCACCGTGGCCGGCCGGCCGGCGGACCTGACCGGCGTGGCGGAAATGATCGGCCTGTTCATCAACACCCTGCCGCTGCGGGTTTCGGTCGACCCGAACGCTACCTTTGGCGATTGGCTGAGCGCCTTGCAAGGGCTCAATGTCGACATGCGCGACTTCGAGCACACGCCGTTGACCGACATCCAGGGCTGGAGCGATTTCCCTCGCGGCGAAACCCTGTTCGACAGCATCCTGGTGTTTGAAAACGCGCCCATCGACGAGCAGATCCTCGAAGGCGGCTTCCAGTTCAGCCTTGAAGGCATGGACCACAGCGTACACACCCACTACGGCCTGACCGTGGTGATCCTGCCCGGCGAGCAACTGGGCATCCGCGTGTCCTATGACCGCGAACGCTTCGAGGCGTCCACCGTGCAACGCCTGCTCGGGCATATCGCCAGCCTGGTCGAAGGCATGCTGGCGGCGCCGGACGCGCCCCTGGGCAGCTTTGAACTGCTGGCCGTCGAAGAGCGCCAGCAATTGCTGGACGATTGGGCGGTCAACCCTCACGACTTCCCCCTCGACCAGAGCTACGCCCAGTTGTTCGCCGCCCAGGTCGCCCAGCGCGGTGATCAGGTCGTCGCGCGCTGTGACGACGAGTCGCTGACCTACGCCGAGCTGGACCGGCGCTCCACCCGCCTGGCTCACGCCTTGCGCGACGCCGGTGCCGGAGAAGATCAACTGGTCGCCCTGGTCGCCCCCCGTGGCCTGGCACTCCTGACCATGATGATCGCCGTGTTCAAGGCCGGCGCCGCCATGCTGCCGTTGGAAGTCAACCACCCGCCCGAGCGCCTGCGGGAAATCCTCAGCCTGGCCCGCGCGCCGTTGCTGGTGGTCAGCGAAGCGGCCGGCGGCCTGCTCGAGCCCTTGCTCGGCGGCCTCGACCAGCCCCCCGCGGCGTTGTTCGCCGAAGCCTGCTGGAAGTCCGGCAACGACGCGCCGCTGCCCCTGCTCGGTCGTCCGCAGAGCCTGGCCTACGTGCTGTTCACCTCGGGTTCGACCGGTACGCCAAAGGGCGTGATGATCGAACAGCGCGGCATGCTCAACAACATCTTCGGCAAGGTCCCGGCCCTGGGGCTGGATGCCGAGGACCGGATTCCCCAGACCGCCTCGGTGGCGTTCGACATTTCGGTGTGGCAGTTCCTCGCCGCGCCGGTGCTCGGTGCCACCGTGCACATCCTTGCGGACGAAATCGCCCACGACCCGCAGCGCCTGCTGCACGTGCTCGCCAGCGAGCGCCTGAGCGTGCTGGAAATCGTCCCGAGCCTGATGCGCACCTTGCTCGCCCTGTGCCCGTGCGACCTGCAACTGCCCGACCTGCGCTGGGTCCTGCCCACCGGTGAAGCCCTGCCGCCCACCGTGGCCCGGGACTGGTTCGCGCGCTTCCCCGACATTGCCCTGATGAACGCCTACGGGCCGGCCGAGTGCGCCGACGACGTGGCGTTCCAGCCGATCTTTGCCGCACCCGATGCCAACGTCAGCCACATGCCCATCGGCCAGCCGACCGCCAACAACCGCCTGTATGTGCTGGACGAAAGCCTGCGCCCGGTGCCGGTCGGCGTGGCCGGGGAGATCTGCGTCGGTGGCGTCGGTGTCGGCCGCGGCTACCTGCACGACCCTAAGCGCACCGCTGATGCCTTCATCGACCACCCGTCACTCGACGCTCGCGTGTACCGCACCGGTGACCTGGGACGCTGGCGTGCCGACGGGGTGATCGAATACCTCGGCCGGCGCGACCAGCAGGTGAAACTGCGCGGCCACCGGATCGAACTGACCGAAATCGAACACCGCCTCGCCCAGCATGCCAACGTGCGCGAAGCCGCCGTGCTGCTGCGGGAAAACACCGCGGGCGAAGCCTGGCTGGTGGCGTACTGGTCGGCCCATGACGACACCCTGGGCAGCGACGGGCTGAGCGACCACCTGCGGGCGCAGTTGCCGCCGTACATGGTGCCGGCGGCATTCGTTTGCCTGGAAGGCCTGCCGCTGAACAACAACGGCAAGGTCGACCGCAAGGCCCTGGCCGCCCGGGAGCTGGACTGGCAGGTCGACACCCGGCAAAGCATCGCCCCGCGCAACGCGCTGGAAAGCGCCGTGGCCGCCATCTGGGCCGAGGTCCTGGGGCGCGACAGCATTGGCGTGGAGGACAACTTCTTCACCCTCGGCGGCCACTCGCTGCTGGCGACCCAGATCGTCGCGCGGCTGCGCAGCCACTTCAAACTGGAGCTGCCGCTGCGCACGCTGTTCGAACAACCGACCGTGGCCCTGCTGGCCGACGCCATCGCCGCACGCCAGGCCGACGCCGCCGCGCCGCAGGCCACCGCCCTCGCGGCGCCGACCGCCCGACCGCGCCCGGCCTTGCTGCCGCTGTCGTTCTCGCAGCAACGCCTGTGGTTCATCGAGCAACTGACCCCGGGCACGACGCTGTTCAACATCCCGTTCGCCCTGCACCTCAAGGGCGAGCTCAATGTCGAGGCCCTGCACGCCAGCCTGAATGACCTGCTGGCGCGCCATGAAATCCTGCGCACCGGCATCGACAGCCGCGACGGCGTGCCGAGCCAATGCATCAGCCCGTCGCTGACCATTGCCCTGCCCTTCGACGATCTTTCCGGGCTTTCCACCACGGCCCGCGAGGGCGCGCAGTTCACGGCCCTGCAAGAGACTTTCGAGCAGCCGTTCGACCTGGCCACCCCGCCGCTGCTGCGCGCACGCCTGCTGCGCCTGGCGCCGCAGGAACACGTGCTGGGCATCGCCCTGCACCACCTGGTGTCGGACGCCTGGTCGGCCACCATCGCCCTGCGCGAACTGGCCCTGGGCTATGAAGCCCGCTGCAACGGCGCTCCCGCCCAACTGCCAGCCCTGGCGCTGCAATACGCCGACTTCGCCCTCTGGCAGCGCGAACACCTGCAAGGCGCCGAACTCAAGCGCCAGCTCGACTACTGGACCGCCACCCTGGATCGCCGCGACAGCGAAGGCAGCCCGTTGCTGGCGCTGCCGACCGATCATCCACGGCCGTCGGTGCAAAGCTACCGCGCCGGGATCGTCCAGCGTGAACTGAGCACCGAACTCAGTGGCCGGGTGCAAGCCTTTGCCAGCCGCCTCGGCACCACGCCGTTCACGGTGCTGTTCGCCGGTTTCGCCGTGCTGATGCACCGCCTGAGCGGCGATGCCACCGTGCTGGTCGGCACCCCGGTGACCCATCGCGAGCAACCGGGCACCGAAGGCCTGCTCGGTATCCTGCTGAACAACCTGGCGATCCGGGCCGACTTTACTCCTCAGGCAGACTTCACCGCCCTGGTCAAACAAGTGGCCGAACGCCTGCGCAGTGGCCTGCAACACCAGGACCTGCCTTTCGAGCAACTGGTGGACAGCCTGCAACTGCCTCGCAGCCTCAGCCACGCGCCGTTGTACCAGGTGATGGTGGCGCAACAGTTGGCCATGGAATCGCGGCTGCGCTTCCCCGGGCTGGCATTCGAAGCGCTGGACACACCGCTGCGGCACTCGGAATGCGACCTGGACTTGCACGTGCTGTGCCCGGCCAATGCGCCGATCCAGCTGGAGCTGATGTTCGCCCTTGACCTGTTCACCGCCGACAGCGCCCGCCAGACCCTCGCCCGCCTTGAGCACCTGCTCGAACACATGCTCGCCGAGCCGCAACGCCCGGTGGCGGCCTTGCCGCTGTTGATGGATGCGGAATGGCAACGCACCGTGGTGGAGTGGAACAGGACCGAGATGCAGGTGCCCAGCCACCTGACCTTCGCCCAACTGTTCGAACAACAGGCCGAGCGGACCCCGGAGCGCGATGCACTGTGCTTCGAGGGCCGCCGCCTGAGCTACGACGAGCTGAACCGTCGAGCCAACCAGTTGGCCCATTACCTGCGCAGCCGTGGCGTGGTCGCCAATCGTCCGGTGGCGCTGTGTGTCGAGCGCTCGTTGGACCTGTTGGTCGGCCTGCTGGGCATCCTCAAGGCCGGCGGCGCCTACGTGCCGCTGGACCCGACCTACCCGGTGGATCGCCTGGCGTACATGCTCGAAGACGCGCAACCGGCGCTGTTCCTCGGCCAAAAAGGGCTGTTGGAGCAGTTGGGCGCCGACCTGCCCCGCCTGCGCCTGGACAGCGACGCGGCACACTTGGCCGACCTGCCGGACGACAACCTGCCGGCGCTCGCCGGGCCGAACGACCTGGCCTACATCATGTACACCTCTGGCTCGACCGGTAAGCCCAAGGGCACCCTGGTCACCAACGGCTCGGTGGTCAACCTGGCCTGGGCGCGCATCCATGGCCTGTATCGCCGCTACACCGACCAGCCGATGCGCACCAGCTTCAACTACTCGTTCGCCTTCGACAGTTCGGTGGCCGAGCTCATCCTGCTGCTCGACGGCCACAGCCTGTACCTGACCCCGGAAGACGTGCGCTACGACCCACAGGCGCTGGCGCAGTTCTTCGCCGAAACCCGCCTGGACGCTTTCGAATGCACTCCGGCCCAACTCAAGGCCCTGCTCGAAAGCGACGGCGTGCGCCGTGGCGAGGTGTACCTGCCGCGCTTCGTGCTGTTCGGCGGCGACGCGGTGGACGCGCAACTGTGGCAACGCCTGCCATCGATTGCCGGCAGCCGCTTCTTCAACACCTACGGCCCGACCGAATGCACCGTGGACGCCACCGGTTGTGCGGTCGATGATTTCCCCCAGCGCCCGATCATTGGCCGGCCGATTGCCAACGTGCGCACCTACGTCCTCGATGGGTTTCTCAACCCGATGCCGGTGGGCGTACCGGGCGAACTGCACATCGGCGGCGCCGGCGTGACCCTGGGCTACCTCAACCGCGCCGAGCAGACCGCCAAGGTGTTCATCGACGACCCGTTCTCGCCGGTCGAAGGCGCCCGGATGTACAAGTCCGGCGACCTGGTGCGCTGGTTGCCCGACGGCCAGCTCGAATACCTGGGACGCATGGATCACCAGGTCAAGATCCGTGGCTTCCGCGTCGAACTGGGGGAAATCGAAACCCTGATCGGCGCCCAGCCGGGCGTGCGCCAGGCCGTGGTGCTGGCCCGCGAGGACGTGCCCGGCGACAAGCGCCTGGTGGCCTACGTGACCTGTGACGAACAGGCCGACATCCATGCCTGGCGCAAGACCCTCGGCGCCGCCCTGCCCGACTACATGGTGCCTTCGGCGTTCGTGCTGCTGGATGAACTGCCGCTGACCGACAATGGCAAGCTCAACCGCAAGGCCTTGCCGGCACCGGACATCCAGGCCGCCCCGGACGCCCTCGATCCGCCCCGCAGCGCCGCCGAACAGCAACTCGCCGCGCTGTGGTCGGAACTGCTCAACGTGCCGGCGGCCCAGATCGGTCGCGACAGCCACTTCTTCTACCTCGGCGGCCATTCGCTGCTGGCGGCGGCGCTGTTTGCCCGCCTGCGCCAACAGTTCGCCACGGTGCCGCCGCTGCGCGCGGTGTTCGAGCACCCGACCCTCCAAGCCCTGGCCGCGCTGCTGGACGACCCGTTGCAAGCACCCGCCGCGACATTCCAACCGGCGCCTCGCCCGGCACGCCTGCCGCTGTCGTTCGAACAACAGCGCCTGTGGTTCCTTGAACAATTGAGTGCCGGCGGTGGCGAGTACAACGTGGTCAGCGCCGTGCAACTGGACGGCGAACTCGACACACGCGCCCTGCAAGCGGCCCTTGAACAGGTGGCCCAGCGTCACGAAATCCTGCGCAGCCGCATCGTGCGCACCGACGACGGCGAGTTGGCACTGGTCATTGACCCCCAGGCCAACCTCACCTTGGGCGTCAGCGCCCTGGACGCGACCGACGACGCTTACTGGCAGCAGTTGACCGACGCCGCCGTCCACACCGAGACCGGGCGCCGTTTCGACCTCGCCAGCGAACAGCCGATCCGCGCCACGCTGCTACAACGCAGCGGCCGCGCCCAGTCGTTGTTGCTGCTCAGCGTGCACCACTGCGCCACCGACGATGCCTCCAGCCAGAACCTGCTGGATGAGCTGGGCCGCTGCTACAGCGCCCATGGCCAGGGCACCCGCGCCACACTGCCGGACCTGGCGCTGCAATACCCCGACTACGCGCTCTGGCAACGCGAGCCCGCTCAGCAGGCCGCGTTCAGCAGCCAGCTGGACTACTGGCGCAACCAGTTGGAGGACGGTGATTACCTGCTGGACCTGCCCACCGAGCACGGTCGTCCCGACCAACTCGCCCCAGCGGCCGGCGCCGTGCAATGGCAACTGCCACCGGCCCTGGTCGATCGCCTGCGGCAATTCGCCCAGCAACGCGGCGCCACGCTGTACATGCTGATGCTCGCGGCGGCGCAGTTGCTTCTGGGCCGCCACGCCAACCAGCGCGATGTGCGGGTCGGCAGCCCGGTGGCCCAACGTCCGTTCGCCGAACTGCAACCGCTGATCGGTTGCTTCGTCAACACCGTGGTGATGCGCGCCGACCTCGACCCGAACCTGGATTTCGAAGGCCTGCTGAATCAGGTCCGCGGCACCGTGCTGGACGCCCAGCAGCATCAGGACGTGCCGTTCGAACAGGTCGTCGAACACCTCAAGCCGGCCCGCAGCCTCGGCCAGACGCCGTTGTTCCAGGTGCTGTTCGCCATGCAGAACGCCGAGGCGTCGAGCCAGTCGTGGTCGCCGCTGCAAGTCAGCGAACAGGCAGTGAGCGCCCAGGCGACCAAGTTCGACCTGAACTGGGAAGTGCACGACGGTGAAGTGCTGTCGGTGTTGCTGGAGTACCGCACCGCGCTGTTCAGCGAAACCACTGCCCGGCGCTGGCTGGAACAGTGGCAGCAGTTGCTTGAGTCCCTGCTCGAAGCCCCCCGCACCCGTCTTGGCGACTGGTCGCCACTGCCAACGGCCGAGCGCCAACGGCAACTGGTCGAGTGGAACGCCACCGAGCGTCATTACAGCGGCCCGCGTGACTTGCACACTGCCCTGAGCCAGCAAGCGGCCCTGAGCCCCAACGCCCCGGCGCTGGTGTTCGAAGGCCAACGCCTGAGCTACGCCGAACTGGACCTGCGCGCCCAAGCCGTTGCCCGAGCCCTGCGCGCAGCCGGCATCGGTGCCGATGCCATCGTGCCGGTGTGCATGGAGCGCTCCGTGGACATGGTCGTCGCCCTGCTCGGCATCGTCCACGCCGGCGCCGCCTGGCTGCCGCTGGACCCGGAACTGCCCGCCGCACGCCTGGCGTTCCTGATCGAGGACGCCGACGCCAAGGTCACCCTGACCCAAGCCCAATGGCTGCCAAAACTGCCGGCCGGGCATTCGGCCTGGACCCTCGACGCCCTGCCCGAGGCGCCTGCGTTCGACCCGATCAGCGTGCAGGCCAACGACCTGGCCTACGTGCTCTACACCTCCGGCTCCACCGGCCAGCCGAAAGGCGTGATGAACGAACACGGCGCCCTGATGAACCGCCTGTACTGGATGCAGGACGCCTTCCCGATTGGCCCGAACGACCGCGTATTGCAGAAAACCCCGTACAGCTTCGACGTCTCGGTGTGGGAGTTCTTCTGGCCGCTGATCACCGGCGCGACCCTGGTGGTCGCCCGTCCGGACGGCCATCGTGACCCGGCCTACCTCAGCCGGTTGATCCAGCAGGAACAGGTCACCACGCTGCACTTCGTGCCGTCGATGCTGCGCGCCTTCGTCGAGGAACCGAGCCTGGCCGACTGCCACAGCCTGCGCCAGGTGTTCGCCAGCGGCGAAGCGTTGCCGGTGGACCTGGTGCGGCGTTTCATGGGCCAACACCCGGCGGCGCTGGTCAACCTCTACGGCCCGACCGAAGCGGCCATCGACGTCTCGGTGTGGCGTTGCTCGGTGGACGATACGATCGTGCCGATCGGCAAGCCCATTGCCAACCTGCGCCTGTACATCCTCGACGAAACCCTGCAACCGTTGCCGATCGGCAGCATCGGCGAGCTGTACATCGGGGGCGTCGGCGTGGCCCGCGGTTACCTCAAGCGCCCGGACCTGACCGAGGAACGCTTCCTGGCCAGCCCGTTCATCGACGGTGATCGCCTGTACCGCACCGGCGACCGTTGCCGCTTCCTCGCCGACGGCAACATCGAATACCTCGGGCGCCTCGACCATCAGGTCAAGCTGCGTGGCCAGCGTATCGAGCTGGGTGAGATCGACGCGGCGCTGTTGGCCCAGGACGGCGTTCGCGACGCCGCGACCGTCCTGCTCGACCAACGCCTGGTGAGCTTCTGGTGCGGTGACGCCGATGAGGCCGCCTTGCGCAGCGCCTTGGGCGCCAGCCTGCCCGCGCACATGTTGCCCGGCCTCTTCGTTCAGCTCGAACGCCTACCGCTCAACAGCAACGGCAAACTCGACCGCAAGGCCCTGGCCGCCCTGCCGTTGCCGCAAAGCCAGCGCGAACGCCCTCACACGGCACCGCGCAACACCACCGAAGCGGTGCTCTGCGAAGTGTTCAGCGAAGTGCTGGCGTGCGACTGCGTCAGTGTCGACGATCACTTCTTCCAGCTCGGCGGCCACTCCCTGCTGGCCACGCGCCTGGTCAGCCGGGTGCGTGAGCGCCTTGGGGTAGCCTTGCCCCTGGCACTGGTGTTCGCCCAGCCCACGGTGGCGGCCCTGGCCGAACACCTGCGCGCCGCATTGCCAGGCGAGTCGATCACGCCGCAGCCACGTCCGGACGTACTGCCGTTGGGCCTGGCGCAAAAACGCTTCTGGCTGCTCAGCCGCCTGGTGCCGGATTCGCGCGAGTACCACATGCCGTTCGCCCTGACCTTGCGCGGCGCGCTTCAGGTCAGCGTCCTGGGTGAAGCGTTCGAACAGGTCAGCCAACGTCACCTGGTGCTGCGCAGCCGCATTGTCGAGGTCGAAGGCGAGCCGCAACTGCTGATCGACGACCATGGGCCGGCGCTCACGGTCACGTCCGTCGCCACCCAAGACTGGGCCGGCGCCTGCGCCACGGCCCAGGCCGAGTTGATGCGCCCCTTCGACCTGGCCCGCGCCGCGCCTTGGCGGGCGCACCTGCTGCAACGCCAGGGCAGCGACGAAAACCTCCTGCTGATTTGCCTGCACCACAGCGCCACCGACGGTTGGGCCATGCAATTGTTCATCGACGAACTGACCCAGGCCTACGCCGCCGGTCTCGAAGGGCAATCGCCGACCTGGGCGCCGCTGGACATCGACTACGTCGACTTCGCCCTGTGGCAACGACACCCGGACACCCAGGCCCGACGCAACGCCAGCCTGGACTACTGGAAAAACCACCTGGGCCAGGACGACTATCAACTCGACCTGCCTGTGGACCATCCTCGTGGCGCCGAAGCGGATCGACGAGCCCGCCAACTGATCGTCAGCCTCGGCGCCCAGCGGGCCGAGGCGATCCGCCAGTTCGCCCGCCAGCGCGGCACGACCCCGTACGTGGTCCTGGCCGCGGCCCTGAGTGCACTGCTGGCGCGTTATAGCGGCCAGCGCGAGATTCGTCTCGGCACCCCGGCCGACCAGCGTGAACAGGCGCAATCCCAGGCGCTGCTCGCCTGCCTGGTCAACACCCTGGTGATCCGCAGCGAAGTCGATCCGCGTGCCCCGGCCGAACAGTTGCTCGCCAACCTCGAAGCCGACCTGCGCGCGGCCCAAGCCCACGCCGACCTGCCCTTCGCCACCCTGGTCGGCGCGGTCGCCCAACACCG
The DNA here is from genome assembly GCF_001269745.1 of Pseudomonas sp. P97.38. Lineage (NCBI taxonomy): Bacteria > Pseudomonadati > Pseudomonadota > Gammaproteobacteria > Pseudomonadales > Pseudomonadaceae > Pseudomonas > Pseudomonas sp. P97.38. The sequence continues at coordinate 600,143 of NZ_LHVJ01000015.1, read as the reverse complement.
CGACCTGAACCGCACGCCGCTGTTCCAGGTGCTGTTCTCCCTCAACTACGGTCGGGTGGACAACCGCCAGTGGCCAGGGCTGAACGTCGAAGAGCAGGCCTTGCCAGTGATCGACGCCAAGTTCGAGCAGAGCTGGGAAGTCCAGGACGACGGCAGCGACATGACACTGGCGCTGGAGTACCAGGCAGCGCTGTTCGACGAAGCGACGATGCAACGCTGGAGCGCGCAATGGTGTGCGCTGCTGGATGCATGGGTGGCGGCGCCGACACGCACGCTGATCGAGCTGTTCCCGCAGCAGCAGGACCAGCAGCAACTGGACCGCTGGAACGCCACCGAGCGTCACTACAGCGGCCCGCATGACCTGCACACGGCCCTGAGCCAGCAAGCGGCCCTGAGCCCCAACGCCCCGGCGCTGGTGTTCGAAGGCCAACGCCTGAGCTACGCCGAACTGGACCTGCGCGCCCAAGCCGTTGCTCGTGCCCTGCGCGCAGCCGGCATCGGCGCCGACACCATCGTGCCGGTGTGCATGGAACGTTCCGTGGACATGGTCGTCGCCTTGCTCGGCATCGTCCACGCCGGCGCCGCCTGGCTGCCGCTGGACCCGGAACTGCCCGCCGCGCGCCTGGCGTTCCTGATCGAGGACGCCGCCGCCAAGGTCACCCTGACCCAAGCCCAATGGTTGCCGAAGCTGCCGGCCGGGCATTCGGCCTGGACCCTCGACGCCCTGCCCGAGGCCCTTGCGTTCGAACCGATCAGCGTGCAGGCCAACGACCTGGCCTACGTGCTCTACACCTCCGGCTCCACCGGCCAGCCGAAAGGCGTGATGAACGAACACGGCGCCCTGATGAACCGCCTGTACTGGATGCAGGACGCCTTCCCGATTGGCCCGAACGACCGCGTATTGCAGAAAACCCCGTACAGCTTCGACGTCTCGGTGTGGGAGTTCTTCTGGCCGCTGATCACCGGCGCGACCCTGGTGGTCGCCCGTCCGGACGGCCATCGTGACCCGGCCTACCTCAGCCGGTTGATCCAGCAGGAACAGGTCACCACGCTGCACTTCGTGCCGTCGATGCTGCGCGCCTTCGTCGAGGAACCGAGCCTGGCCGACTGCCACAGCCTGCGCCAGGTGTTCGCCAGCGGCGAAGCGTTGCCGGTGGACCTGGTGCGGCGTTTCATGGGCCAACACCCGGCGGCGCTGGTCAACCTCTACGGCCCGACCGAAGCGGCCATCGACGTCTCGGTGTGGCGCTGCTCGGTGGACGATACGATCGTGCCGATCGGCAAACCCATCGCCAACCTGCGCCTGTACATCCTCGACGAAACCCTGCAACCGTTGCCGATCGGCAGCATCGGCGAGCTGTACATCGGTGGCGTCGGTGTGGCCCGTGGTTACCTCAAGCGCCCGGACCTGACCAAGGAGCGTTTCCTGGCCAGCCCGTTCATCGACGGTGATCGCCTGTACCGCACCGGCGACCGTTGCCGCTTCCTCGCCGACGGCAACATCGAATACCTCGGGCGCCTCGACCATCAGGTCAAGCTGCGTGGCCAGCGTATCGAGCTGGGTGAGATCGACGCGGCGCTGCTGAACCTTCCGGCCATCACCGCGGCCTGCACCCTGGTGATCGACAATCGCCTGGTGGCGTTCTACAGCAGCACCACCGCGCAATCGGGCCTCGACAACCTGCTCGCCGCCGAGCTACCGGCCTACATGGTGCCGGCGGTGTGGGTCCAGGTGCCGGCGCTGCCGCTCAACAGCAACGGCAAGATCGACCGCAAGGCCCTCGCCGCCCTGCCGTTGCCGCAAACCCAGAAGGACTACGCCGCACCGCGCAACGCCCTGGAAAGCCTGTTGTGCCAACTGTTCGGCGAACTGCTCGGGGAAAGCCTGACCGTCGGCCGTGAGGTCGGCACCACGGACAGTTTCTTCGCCTTGGGCGGTGACTCGATTCTCGGCCTGAAGCTGATCAGCCGCTTGCGGGAGCAGGGCTACTCGCTCACCCCACGCGACCTGTTCCGCTCGCCGACCCCGGCGGCGCTGGCCCAAGTGACCACCGCGCTGCTGAGCCAGGCCGAACAGGGCGAGATCACCGGCGCGATGCCGCTGATGCCGTTGCACCAGTGGTTCTTCGACCAACAGCAACCGCAACCCGCGCACTGGAACCAATCGGTGCTGGCCGACAGCGACCGGCGCCTGGAACCGGCCCTCGTGCAGGCCGCGCTGGATCGGCTGGTGGCGCACCACGACGCCTTGCGCCTGCGTTTCAGCCAGATCGCCGGGCAAGCCGAGGTGCAATGGCAAGCGCAGATCGCCGCCGTGGCGCCTGCGCAATTGACTCTCTGCACTCACGCCGATCAACTGGCCGCGGTCGCGCAAAGCCTGGACCTGCAACACGGCCCGTTGTTTGCCGCCGCGCTGCTGGAAGGTGAACCGCAACGCCTGTACCTGGTGGCGCATCACCTGGTGGTGGATGCCGTGTCCTGGACCCCGCTGCTGGAAGACTTCCAACAGCTGTACGCAGCCCTGGAACGCGGCGAGACGCCGACATTGCCGGCGAAAACCACGGCCTACCGGCAATGGGCCGAGCAACTGCACGCCTACGCCGCCAAGGTCACCGGCGAACAGCGCTACTGGAGCACCCAGGTCGGCACGAACCCGGCGCCGCTGGCGACAGTCGCCGAGCGCCAGACCCTGTCGGCCCGCTGGGAAGCGACCCGCACCCATCAATGGCTGACCGAGTCCCAGGCGGCCTACCGCACGCAACCGGAAGAGCTGCTGATCGCCGCCCTGGCCGCCACCCTGGCGGAGGCCAACGGCCACAGCGACATCGTCGTGGACCTCGAACGCCACGGTCGCGATGCGCCCCTTGACGGCCTGGACGTCGGTCGCACCGTCGGTTGGTTCACCACGCTGTTCCCGCTGCGGGTCAGCGCCAGCGGCGCCCGTGGCGAGCAGGTGCGCCAGGCCAAGGAGGCGCTGCGCGCGGTGCCGGGCCAAGGGCTTGGCTACGGCCTGTTGCGCCAACGCGGTCAACTGCCGGCCGGTCACGGCGATGTGCTGTTCAACTACCTTGGGCATGAACAGGCACCGGCAGGCTGGTTGCGCGCCAGCGGCCTGACGCCGCCGCCGGACGTGGCGCCGGCGAACCGGGTGACTCACGCCCGCGAAGTGGTGGCCTGGCTGGAGGACGGTGTGTTGCGTGTCGAATGGCACAGCGTCACGCCGGACACCGACAGTCGCTTGCCCGCCCGCTTGCTCGAACACCTGCAAGCGCTGGTCGAACACTGCCTCGACCCGCAAGCCGGCGCACTGATGCCTTCGGACTTCCCGCTGGCCAAGGCGCTGAACCAGAAATCCCTGGACAAGTTGCTGGGCAAGCTCAAGACCAAACCGAACTCCCAAAGCCAGTGAGTGGCGCAGCGCCCGCGGGGTCATCACCTGACCCCAGCGGGGCGCCAGACCGACGCTCACTGTTTTCAAGCCTTTGAAATGGACCAAGCAAGCATGAACAACATCGAAGACATCTACTCCCTTTCGCCGACCCAGCACGGCCTGCTGTTTCACAGTGTCTTTGAACCGGACTCGCGGGTGTACTACCAGCAACTGGCCCTGGAAATGAACGGCCCGCTGCAACTGGGCGCCTTTCGCGGGGCCTGGCAGGCGCTGATGCAACGCCACGCGGTGCTGCGCAGTGCGTTCCTGTGGGAAGAGCTGGACGATGCCTACCAGGTGGTGCAGCAGGACGTCGACCTGCCCCTGACCGAACTGGACTGGCAGGGCCGCGCCGACACGCAGGCGGCCCTGGAGCAACTGGGCCTTGAGCAACGGGCCCAACCGCTGGAACTGAACGAGTCGCCGCTGATGCGCGTGTGCCTGGTGCGCCTGGCGCCCGAGCGCTGGCACCTGATCTGGACCTTCCATCACATCCTCATGGACGGCTGGAGCGTTGGCATCGCAGTCCAGGAGTGGCTGGCGCTGTACTACGAACAGGCCCACGGCCGCCCGGCCCACCTGGCAGCCACCCGCCCCTACCGCGACTACATCGCCTGGCTGGCGGAACAGGACATGGCCGCCACCGAACAGTTCTGGCGCGAACAGTTGCAGGACCTGAGCGAACCGACCCCGCTGCCGTCCTTCGCCACTCGCCAGGCCGCGCCGTCGGGCGCGCCGTTCGCCGAGCGGGAAAGCCGCCTGGACGCAGGTGAAACCGAGCAACTGACCCAGTTCGCCCGGCGCCATGACCTGACCATCAACACCTTGATCCAGGGCGCCTGGGCGTTGTTGCTGGGCCAGCACGCCGGACGCGACGACGTGGTGTACGGCGTCACGGTCGCCGGCCGGCCGGAGAACCTGGCGGCGGTGGACAGCACCGTCGGGCTGTTCATCAACACCCTGCCGCTGCGGGTGCAGTGGGCCCAGAGCCCGACGCTGGTGGACTGGCTGCAACAGTTGCAGCACGCCAACAGCGACCTGCGCCACCACGCCTACCTGCCGTTGGGCAAACTCAAGGCGATGACCCGCATTGCCGCCGAGCAGGCGTTGTTCGACTCGATCCTGGTGTTCGAGAACTTCCCGGTGACCGATGCCCTCAACCAGGACACCGGTGGCTTGAGCTTCAGCGCCCCGGCCAACGACCAGCAGGTCGACGGCCTGACCCTCACCCAGGGCCGCAACCACTTCCCGTTGTCGCTGATCGTGATGCCGGACACCCAACTGCACTACCTGATCAGCTACGACCGCAGCCGCTTCAGCGACGCCGAAGTCGCGGTGTTGTCCGCGCAGTTGCGCGCGATCCTGCTGGCAATGACCAGCCAAGCCCAGTGCCAGGTCAACCGCCTGGAATGGCTGGACGCCGAAGAGCGCCAGCAATTGTTGGCGCAAGGCCGTGGCGCGCAACTGCCCGTGCCCCTCGAATGCCTGCACCAGCGCTTCGAACAGCAGGCTGCCCGTTGCCCCGAGCACCTGGCGGTTCGCGATCACCAGGTCGCATTGACCTACCGTGAACTCGATCAGCAGGCCAACCGCCTCGCCCACTGCCTGCGCGCCCAAGGCATCGACCTGGGCAGCGTAGTCGCACTGGCCTTCGAGCGCAGCGCCGATTTCGTGATCGCCCTGCTCGCCACCCTCAAGGCCGGCGCGGCGTATCTGCCCTTGGATATCAAGCAACCCGCCGGGCGTCTGGTCGACGTGCTGGTGGACAGCCGCGCGGCGCTGCTGCTTGGCGCCACACCGTCGCCCTTGCTCAAGCAACTGGCCGAACATACCCAGGCGTTGTGGCTGGCGGAACAGGCCGACACCCTCGCCCGTCAACCCGACACGCCACCGGCCGTGGCCCACAGCCCGACCGATGCGGCCTACGTGATCTACACCTCGGGTTCCACCGGCACGCCGAAAGGCGTGGTGGTCGAGCACCGCGCCATTGTCGACTACCTGACGGCGGTGCACGCCGTGCTCAACCCGCCTTCAGCCGCCACCTATGGCTTGCTGTCGAGCATTGCCGCCGACCTCGGCCACACCCAGCTGTTCGGTGCCCTGTGCAGCGGCGCCAGCCTGTTGCTGGTGGACGAGGACAGCGGTTTCAGCCCGCTGGCCCTGGCCGAGCTCTTCGACCGGCACCCGGTGGATGTACTGAAGATCACCCCAAGCCACCTCGCCGGCCTGTTGCAGGCGCTGCCCAATGCGCGGCTGTTGCCGCGCTCGCTGCTGGTGTTCGGCGGTGACGCCCTCAGCCCGGTGCTCCTGGAGCAGGTGAATCGCCTGGCGCCGGGGCTGAGGGTGTTCAACCACTACGGCCCGAGCGAAGCGACGGTCGGCGCGATTGCCACCGAACTGACCCCAGGCCTGCGCAGCATTGCCCTCGGCCGACCGCTGCCCAACCGCCACTTGCAAGTGGTCGACGGCGACGGTCGCCTGACCGCCACCGGGGTCAGCGGTGAGCTGCTGATCAGCGGCGCCCTGGCCCGGGGTTACCTGCATCGCGACGACCTCACCGCCGAACGTTTCCACCTGGATGCGCAACAGCAGCGCTGGTATCGCACCGGTGACCGCGTGCGCTGGCAAGTGGACGGCCAACTGGCGTTCCTCGGCCGCGTCGACAGCCAGGTGAAGATTCGCGGCAACCGCCTGGAGCTGGGGGAAGTCGAGGCGCAGATCAAGCGCCTGTCGCCGCTGATCGAGCAGGCCCTGGTGCGTGCCGTGGAGCTGGACGGCACCCTGCGCCTGGTGGCCTGGCTGGTCGCCAGCCAATCGCTGTCCGCCACCAAGCTGCGCAACGACCTCAGCGCCCGCGTGCCGGACTACATGGTCCCGGCGCACTTCATTACCCTCGATGAACTGCCCCTCACCCGTAACGGCAAGGTCGACGTCCAACGCCTGCCGACCCCGCAAAAGCCTACCGAAGACAGCGCCAATCACGTGGCCCCGCGCAACGACGTCGAGGCGTTGCTGGCCGAGATCTGGCAGGACGTCCTGAAGCTGGAACGGGTCAGCGTGCACGACAACTTCTTCGCCCTTGGCGGCGACTCGATCATCAACCTGCAGATCATCGCCCGCGCCAACCAACAGGGATTGAAACTCACCCCGCGCCAACTGTTCGAGAACCGCACCATCGCTGACATCGCCCGGGTACTGGGTGCCGACGCCAGCCAGGGAATGACGGACAACCTCGCCGAAGGCTACGAACTGCCCCTGGGCGCCGGCCAACGAGCCCGCCTGGAACAGGGTCCGCTGGACGCCACCTGGCGCTGCGTGGCGCTGGCCCAGGCCCTTGACGGCGAACTGCTGGGCCAGGCGATCAGTGCGTTGCAGCAACACCACCAGGCCTTGCGCCTGGCGCTCAAGGCCCTGCCCGAAGGCCAATGGCAACAACGGGTGCTGGGCGCGGCCAAGGCGTCGGTGATCGGCAGCGAAACCCTGGCCGCCTGCACGGCGGGGCAATTGCAGCGCCTGGCCCAGGCCGGCGTCGATGCCCTGGAGCTGGACGCCGGCCAGACCTTGCATGCCCGACTGCTGGACGTGGCCGGCAAGCCGTTCTTGCTGTTGGCCGCTCACCCACTGTGCGTCGACGAAGCCTCTTGGTCACTGCTGCTGAGCGACCTCAACCTGGCGCTGGCGCAACTGCGCTATCAACGGCCGGTGCGCCTGTCCTATGGTGGCGGCGACTTCACCCAATGGACCCGGCACCAGCAGGACCACGCCCAAGGCGATGCCCTGGACGAGGCCTGGGAGCACTGGCTGCAATACGCCGGTGCCGATACCCTGCAACTGCCGGCCAGCCAGCCATCGGCCGACCTGGTCGAACAGGCGCTGCCGACCAGCCTCTCCTGCGACCTCAAGCGCGTGGCCCAAGTGCTGCAACTGGACTGGAACAGCCTGTTGGCCGCTGCCGTGGCCGAACAGTGCCGTGAGCACGGCGGCGCCGGCCTGCTGGCGCTGAGCGTACAGGGTGGGCGCCCCGCCGCCGAACGCCTGCCCGTCAATGCCCCGATTGCCGTGGCCGACCTGGAGCCGGCCCGCATCCTCGGTCCGTTGGACCTGGCGGTGCCGTACTTCCTCCAGGCCGAAGGCGACAACCTGCTGCAACGCGTGCAGGCGCTGGCCGCGCAATGGCGGGCCTACCCGCAGCACGGCGTCGACTATGGTGCCCTGCGCTACCTGTCGGACAACACGTACCTGCAAGAACCCCTGCGTGACCTGCCGCCGGCAGCAGTCGCCATTCGCTGGCAGGGCAACCGCGACAGCCACCGCGAAGCACACGGCATCCTGGCCCAGGTCGAGGCGGCGAGCCCATTGCCGGCAACGAGCTGCCCGCTGACCCTGGACGCCTGGTGGCAGGACGGTTGCCTGCACCTGCGCTGCCAAGGCGCCCTCGCCGTCACCTGGGCGCCGCAGCTCGTGCAACGCTTGGGCGAACTGGCCGGGCTGATCAACGCCGCCGACCTGCGCCCCGCCAGCCAGGCCTTCCCGCTGTGCCACAAACAAGCGGCGACCCTGGCGGCCGAGCCGCTGGACTGGCTGAACATCGAAGACGTCTACCCACTGTCGTCGATGCAACAGGGCATGCTGCTGCACACCCTGTTGCAACCCCACAGCGGGATCTACCTGATGCAACAGCGCTACAGCTGGGACGGCGTGTTGCAACGCCCGGCGATGGAAGCGGCGTGGCAGCTGTTCCTGCAACGCCACCCGATGATGCGCACTGCATTCTGGTGGCAGGACGACCACGAACCGCTGCAATGCGTCTACCGCCAGACCCATGCGGCGTTCGACTGGCAGGACCTGCGCCATCTCGATACCGAGCAGCAACGCCTGGCGATGGACCAGGCCCTGGAAGCCCAGCGTCTGCAAGGCTTCGACATGGCGTGTGCGCCCCTGACCCACCTGCGGGTATTCCAACTGGATGAGCGTCGCTTCGCCGTGGTGCGCAGCTTCCACCACATCCTCACCGACGCCTGGTGTTTCGGCCTGCTGATGGAAGACCTGCTGGCGATCTACCAGGCCATCGTGCGCGAGGAGCCGGTAGCCCGTCCGCGCCTGCGTTCGTTCCGTGGTTACATGAGCTGGCTGGAGCGCCATGACATGGCCGCCGCCCACGCTTTCTGGCAGGCGCAGATGGCCGGTTTCAGCGAACCGACGCCGCTGCACGTGGACAGCCCCGTGGCGCGCCCCGAACAGGCGCCGGAACAGGTGGGTGACTTCGACCAGACCCTGAGCATCGCCCAGACCCAGCGTTTGCAGCAGCTGTGCCAGCAATACCAACTGACGCCGAACACCTGGATCCAGGGTGCCTGGGCGTTGTTGCTGTCGCGCTACAGCGGCAACCGCGACGTGCTGTTTGGCGTCACCGTGGCCGGTCGTCCCACCGACCTTGCCGGCGTCGAGGAAATGGTCGGGCTGTTCATCAACAGCCTGCCGCTGCGGGTGGACGTCGACCCGCAAGCGCCGGTCGCCGACTGGCTGCAAGCGCTGCTGTCGCACAACGCGCAATTGCGCGAGCACGAAAGCGCGTCGTTGGTGGACATCCAGCGTTGCAGCGAAGTACCCCGCGGCCAGCAACTGTTCGACAGCCTGGTGGTGTTCGAGAACGCCCCGCTGGACATCAGCAGCGTGCAACTGGATGCCTTCAGCATCGACATCTATGAAGACCGGGTGCACACCAACTTCCCGATGACCGTGGTGCTCTACCCCGGCGATCGCCTGGGCATTCGCCTGTCCTATGACAGCCAGCGCTTCACCACCGACACCGTGCAGCGCATGCTCGGCCATCTGGTGCAATTGCTGTCCAGCATGCTCGACCAGCCACAGGCACCGCTGGGCAGCTTGCAGATGCTCCCCGAAGCGGAGCGCCGTCACTTGCAGGTCGAGTGCAACCCAAGCACCGTCGACTTCCCGCTGGAGCGCGGCTATGCCTCGCTGTTCGCCGACCAGGTCCGTCGCCGCCCGCAACACATCGCCGCGGTCTGCCAGGACCAATCGCTGACCTACGCCGAACTGGACCGCCGCACCAACGCCATCGCCCACGCGCTGCAACAGGCTGGCGCCGGCCCGGAAACCCTGGTGGCGCTGTTTGCCGAGCGTGGCCTGGCCCTGCTGACGATGATGATCGCCACGCTCAAGGCCGGCGCCGCGTTCCAGGCCCTCGACATCCAGCAGCCGCCGGCCCGCCTGGCGGAGCTGCTGGACCTCGGCGAAGCCCCGCTGCTGCTGGTGTGCGACAGCGCCAGCGCGACCCTGGACAACGTCCTGCCACAACTGCGTCGACAACCCACCTGCCTGGTCGCCCAAGCGCTCTGGCAAGGCAGCGAGGCACCGGCGGTCACCTACGCCCACGACCCCGACCAACTGGCCTACGTGATCTTCACCTCGGGCTCCACCGGCACGCCGAAAGGGGTCATGGTCGAGCAACGCGGGATGCTCAACAACATGTTCGGCAAGGTCCCGAGCCTGGGCCTGGGCGAGCACGACCGGATTGCCCAGACCGCGTCGGCGGCGTTCGATATCTGCGTGTGGCAGTTCCTCGCCGCACCGCTGTTCGGCGCCACCGTGCAGATCCTTCCCGACGCCCAGGCCCATGATCCGGTGGCCCTGCTCGACGCCGTCCAGGCGCACGAGCTGACGCTTCTGGAAACCGTGCCGGCGCTGATCCGCGGCATGCTCCAGGAAAGCCAGGCGCACCATACCCTGGCAAGCCTGCGCTGGTTGCTGCCCACCGGTGAAGCCTTGCCACCGGCCCTGGCGCGGGACTGGTTCGCACGCTTCCCGACCATCGCCCTGATGAACGCCTACGGCCCGGCGGAATGCTCGGATGACGTGGCCTTCCACCCAATCACCCAAGCCCCGGCCGACGACTGCCTGCACATGCCTATCGGCAAACCCACCGCCAACAACCAGGTGTTCGTGCTCGATTCAGCACTGCGCATGGTGCCCATCGGCGTTCCCGGTGAATTGTGCATCGGTGGCGTCGGCGTGGGGCGCGGTTACCTGCGCGACCCACAGCGCACCCGCGAAGCCTTCGTCCCGCACCCGTTCCAGGCGGATGCACGGCTGTACCGCAGCGGTGACATCGGCCGGCTGCGCGCCGATGGCGTGCTCGAATACCTCGGCCGCCGCGATCAGCAAGTGAAGATCCGCGGCCACCGGATCGAACTCGGCGAGATCGAAAACCGCCTGATGCAACACCCGGCGGTGAACAGCGCGGCCGTCCTGGCGCTGCCCGATACCCGGGGAGCCCTGCAACTGGTCGCCTGGTACGTGCTGGACAGCACCGCCGACCTGGGCGACGAGCCCGCGCCACAGGTGCTGGCCGCTTACCTGGGCGCCCAACTGGCGAGCTACATGGTGCCGGCGCGCTGGCTGGCGCTGGAGCAATTGCCGCTGAACGCCAACGGCAAGGTCGACCGCCGCGCCCTCGCCGCCCGCGGTGTGCCCCAGGCCGAGACCACCGAAGCATTGTGCGTGGCCCCGCGCACCGAAACCGAACAGGTCCTGGCGCAACTGTGGCAGGAGATTCTCGGCCTGGACACGGTCGGCGTGCACGACGACTTCTTCGCCATCGGCGGTCACTCGCTGTTGGCGACCCAGGTGCTGTCGCGGATTCGTCGACGCCTGAACGTGAACCTGCCGCTGCGCACGCTGTTCGAGCGCGGCACCCTGGAGCAGTTGGCCGCCGCGGTGGACCGCCAGCGCGAGGCCCCGGTCGAGTCCGCGGGCGACAGCGACATCGCCCTGGCGCCACGGCACCAGCCGTTGCCGTTGTCGTTCAGCCAGCAACGCTTGTGGTTCCTCGATCGTTTCGAAGGCCCGAGCGCCGCCTACAACATGAGCACCGTGGTGCGGTTGCGCGGCGCACTGGACATCCCGGCGCTGCAAGCGGCGTTGCAAACCGTGCTGGAGCGCCATGAATCACTGCGCACCGCCTTCCAGCTCAACGGCGACCAGCCTTGCCAGGTGATCAGCCCGGCCCCCGTGGTCGACCTGACGCCGACCGAGCTGGCCCCGCTCGACGGCGAACAGCAGGCGCACACCCTGCAACGCCTGATCGACGAGCAGGCCGGCACCCCATTCGACCTGCAACAGGCGCCGATGCTGCGCGCCCGGTTGCTGCGCCTGGGCGCGGACGATCACGTGCTGCAACTGGTGCTGCACCACATCGCCACCGACGCCTGGTCCATGGGTATCCTGGTGCAGGAGCTGATCACCGGCTACCAGGCCTACACCCGCGGTTCGCCCCCGGACTTGCCGGTGTTGCCGGTCCAGTACGCCGACTACGCCTACTGGCAACGCAGCGAAGCGCAACAGCGCCAACTGGCACGGGCCATCGACTACTGGCGCCGCCAACTGGACGGTGCACCGACGCTGATCCCGCTGCCGCTCGACTACCCGCGCCCGGCGCGTCCCGACTACCAGGGCGCGGCCCTGGAGCAACGGTTCAGCCCGGCCCAGGCGCAGGTGCTCAAGGCCTATGCGCAACAGCAGCGAGCGACGCTGTTCATGGTCCTGCTCAACGCCTTCAACAGCCTGATGCAGCGCGCCACCGGGGCCAACGACTTCATCGTCGGCACCGACCTGGCCAACCGCGAACACCCGGCGCTGGAACACCTCATCGGCTTTTTCGTCAACGTGCTGCCCATCCGCGCACGCCTGAGCGAAGGCGAAGGGTTCGACGAGCGCCTGCAACGCCTGCGTGAAGACTGCCTGTCGGCCTTCCAGCACCAGCAGGTGCCGTTCGACAAACTGGTCGAGGAACTGCAACCGCCCCGTACGCCAGGAGTCAATCCGCTGGTCCAGGTGCTGTTCGTCATGCAGAACACGCCCACCGGCAATGCCAGCCTGGCCGACCTTGCGGTGGAACACCTGGTGCCGCGCCAGGAAAGCAGCAAGTTCGACCTCGCCGTGTTTGTCGAGGAAGACGAAGCCAAAGGCCTGAATGTGCGTTGGGTTTACCGCACCGGCGTGTTGCAGGAAGCGACCGTCAAGCGCCTCGAACAAGGCTTCGAGAGCCTGGTGGAGCGGATCGCCTCGGCTTCCGGGCAAGCGCTGGACGATTGGTCGTGGCGCCTGGCGCACCCTCAGGACAGCAGCACGCCGGCCCAGCCTGAAGCACCGGCCGACGACGCGACGGCACGCAGCGCGCGCAAGCTGTCCAAGCTGAGCAAGCTCAAGCAGACCCGGGCCACCGCCGTCAGCCAGTTGGCCCACGAACAGGTGCGCACCCGCACGCTGATCGCCGGACAGCCCCTGCCGCTGGTCATCGAACCGCTGCTGGGCGACCTCGACCCGGCGCACTGGGCGCTGCAAGCCCGGGCATGGATCAACGAGCAATTGCGCACCCACGGCGGGCTGCTGTTCCGCGGCTTCAACCTGCCGGACGCCGCCGCTTTCGAGCAGTTCGCCCAGGCCATCGAACCGGACCTCTACGGGACCTACGGTGACCTGCCGAAGAACACCTCCGGCAAGAACATCTACCACTCCACGCCGTACCCGGAACAACACATGATTCTCTTCCACAACGAGAGCTCGCACCTGCCGCAGTGGCCGCGCAAGCAGTGGTTCTATTGCGAGACACCGTCGCCGGTGGGCGGCTGCACGCCGATCGTCGATTGCCGCCAGGTGCTGGCGCGCCTGCCGGACGACATCGTCGCCCGCTTGAAGAGCCAGGGCCTGCTCTACGTGCGCCACTTCACCGACAAGCTGGACGTGCGCTGGCAGGACTTCTTCAAGACCGAACAGCGCGAGGAAGTCGAGCGCCAATGCCAGGCATCGGGCATGCGCTGGGAATGGCTGGGGGCCGATAACCTGCGCATCGCCCAGCACTGCCCGGCCATTGTCGAGCACCCCGAGACCGGCGAGCTGTCGTTCTTCAACCAGGTGCAATTGCACCACACCGCCTGCCTGGAGCCAGAAGTACGCAGCAACCTGATCAATCTGTTCGGCCCGCAACACCTGCCACGCAACGTTTATTACGGCGACGGCAGCGTGATCGAAGACGCAGTGATGGACGTGATCGGTGCGGCGTACGAAGACTGCGCCGTGCGGTTCACCTGGCAAAAAGGTGACATGGTGATGCTCGACAACATGCTGGTGGCCCACGCCCGCGACCCGTTCGAAGGCGAGCGCAAGATCTGTGTCGCCATGGGCCAGATGATGCGTCGTGACCAATTGAAAGGGGCTCTGCCCGACGAGCAGCCGGCGGCGGAGGTGCAGGCATGAGCGCCTACGAAAAGCGTGAAGAAGCCTTCGCCCTCTCGCCACAGCAACGCAGCCAGTGGCTGGGCGGTTTGCCGTCGGCGCGCCTGGAGCTGGAGATCAGCGGCGCGCTGGCCCTGGAGCGCGTGCAGCAACGGCTCGCCGCGCTGAGCGCCTGCCACGAAGCGCTACGCCTGCGGGTACGGCCCGAGCCGGGCCTGTTGCTGCCGTTGCAGGTGGTGGAGTCGGCCGTCACCGCACACGACGCCATCCGTGTCGAGGTGCAATCGGTGGGGGCCGATCGGCATCGGCTCAGCCTGCAACTGCCAGCCCTGGGCGCGGACCGCGGGACCTTGCTGCGCCTGGCCCAGGCCTTGGCTTGCGCGCAGGCGCCGACGGTCGACGACGAAGCCATGACCTACACCCAATACAGCGCCTGGCTCTACGAATTGCAGGCCGACGAAGACGCCGAGCATGGCCGGCGCTTCTGGGCCACTCAAGCGGTGGAGCCCGCAACCACCGGTGAACTGTTCTACCGCCAGGTGCGCAGCGACCGCGCCGCCACCCCGGTGACCACTCGCCTGCTCGCCAGCCCGCTGTTGAACGCAGCCCTGGACAGCTTTTGCCAGCGCCACGACGCGTCTGCCGAGCAGGTGCTGATGACCGCCTGGGCCGTGTTGCTGCAACGCCTGAGCAGCGGCGACAGCCCGGCCCTGACCTTGAACTGGGTCCACGATTGCCGCGACGACTACGAAGAACTCGCAGACTGCTGGGGTCTGTTCGCCAAGCCCCTGCCCCTGCGCTGGCAACCGGCCCCCGAGAGCTCGTTCGCCCAGGCCCTGGCACACCTGCAAAACCTCTGCGAGCAAGCCACCGAATGGCAGGAATACTGCGGCGTCAGCACCGCCCAGGCATCCGAAGCGTCGCACTACGGCTTCCAGTGGGGCGCGCAACTGCCCGAGCGGCTCGGCGTCCTGGGTAGCAGCGCCTCGACGCTCAGCGTGCTGGACGCCCACGCCATCCCGGCAGGCATGGAGTTGCTGCTGGTGGCTGAAACGATTGGCAGCGGCTATCGCCTGAACCTGTCTCACCTGCCAAACCGCTACAGCGAACAGGCCGCCGCGATGCTGCTGGAACAGCTGCAGTCGCTGCTGCTCGACGCCCTCGCCAACCCCGCCAAATCGCTGTCGACGCTGTCGTTGCAGGCCCCCAGCTTCGCCGCAACACTGGCGGCGCTAGAGAGCCCGCTCGACGGCGCAGCGGTGTTGGCCAGCGTACCGGCGCGCTTCAGCGCCTGCGCCAACCAATACCCTCATCACGTGGCCCTGCGCGACCACCATGGGCACCTGGACTACGCCGAGCTGGACGCACGTAGCAACCAACTGGCGCAGTACCTGCGGGCCCAGGGTATCGGTCGCGAAGACCGCGTGGCGCTGTACCTGGATCGCTCGGCGCCGATGGTGCTGGCAATGCTCGCCGTGCTGAAAAGCGGTGCGGCGTTCGTGCCGCTGGACGTGCATCAACCCGCCCAACGCTCCCTGGCCATCCTGCAACAGGCGCGACCGGCGTTCATCCTCAGCGGCGCGGCGGGCCCGGCCCCCGCCCTGCCCGCCGTCGCCAGCCTCGATTTGCGCGAGGAAACGCTCTGGCAGCAAGGCCCGAGCCACGCACCGGAGCACGAGGTCCAACCCGTAGACGCCGCCTACGTGCTGTTCACCTCCGGCAGCACCGGCACGCCCAAAGGCGTCATCGTCGAGCACCGCCAGCTTGCCAACTACGTCGCCAGTATCTCCCGGCGCCTGTCACTGGCGGCCGGCGAGCGCAGCGCGGTGGTCACGTCGCTGGCCGCCGACCTGGGCTACACCTTGCTGTTCCCGGCGCTGCTCAGCGGCGGCGAACTGCACCTGCTGGACAAGGAAACCGCCATGGATGCCCAGGCCTGGGCCACGTGGCAGGCGCAGCATCCGGTCGATCACTTGAAGGTTGTACCGTCGTTGCTCGACGCCTGGCTGATCCACGCCCAAAGCGCCGCCGTGCTGCCGCGCAAGCAACTGATCCTCGGCGGCGAAAACTGCTCACCACGCTTGCTGCGCAGCATTCGCGAACACGCGCCGGCATTGACGATCTTCAACCATTACGGCCCCACCGAAACCACGGTCGGGGTGGTGATGCACCAGCTCGAACCGGCCGTGGACTATCGCCGCCTGCCCCTCGGCGACCGTCTCGACGGCATGCGCCTGTACCTGCTGGACGAGCAACTGGCGCCCGTCGCCCCCGGCCAAAGTGCCGAGCTGTACATCGCCGGCCCGCAACTGGCGCGGGGTTACCTGGACGCACAACAGGACGCCGGACGGTTCATCGAGTCGGCGCAAGGGCCCGGCGAGCGCCTGTATCGCACCGGCGACGTGGCGCGCTACCTCCATGACGGCAGCCTGGAGATCGCCGGGCGTGCGGACCGCCAGGTGAAGATCCGCGGCTTTCGCGTGGAACTCGACGAGATACAGGCCCAACTGGCCGGCCTGCCCGGTGTGGCCCAAGCGGCGGTGGAGTGCATTCCCCGTGGCGAACTCGGCCAGCAATTGTTCGCCTTCATGACCCTGGCACCCGGGCATTCGACCAGCGTCGCGCGCTTGCACGGCCAGGCCCAGGATTGCCTGCCGGACTACATGCTGCCGACCCTGCGGATCGTCGAAGCGTTGCCGCTGATGGGCAACGGCAAGCTCGACCGCAAGACTTTGCAGCAATGGGCCGACAAAGTGCTCGACACGGTCGGCAGTGCCTTGCCGCGCACACCGCTGGAGGCCCTGCTCGCCGAGGTCTGGGCGCAGGTCCTGGGCCTGGAGCGAGTGGGCATCGACGATGACTTCTTCGAGCTGGGCGGCCATTCCCTGGCGGCGGTAACGCTGGCCAGCCGCTTGCAGACCGCCCTGTCGGCGCCGGTGACCGTCAACGCCGTGTTCAACGCGCCCAGCGTCTCGGCTTTTGCGGCGCTGGTGCAGGCCGAGTTGAAACTGTCGCCGCTGGTCAGGCTGTCGCCGCCCGGCGTCGAAGCGGCCAACCTGTTCTGCTTCCACCCCTCCACCGGCCATGTGCAGGACTACCGCGCGCTGTTGGCGCCGTTGCAGGCCTGGAATCTCTGGGGCTTGCAGGCGGCCTACCTGGCCGAGGACAGCACGGCGCTGGGAGGCGACATCGAGAGCCTCGCCGCGCTCTACGTCGAACACCTGCGCCAACGGCAACCCCATGGGCCTTATCACCTGCTGGGCTTCTCCCTCGGTGGGCTGCTGGCGATCGCCGCGGCGGCGCGCCTGGAAAGCCTGGGCGAACAGGTCGCCTTCCTGGGCATCATCGACTCGCAATACCAGCACCAGGCGCCGGAGGACAGCGTCCAAGCGCTGCTGGAATCGGCGGTCGAGGCCTTGACCCCCGACAGCCAGGCGCTGATGCGCCAATTGCCGGCGCCGCTGATGAGCGCGTTGACCGCGCAACTGGATGCCCTGCCCCCGGCGGCGAGACTGCCGGAACTGGTGCAGTGGGCGCGCCAGCAAGGCTTGCAACTCGATGGCGACAGCTGGGAACATTTGCAGACGCGGCTGCGCTACCAGCAGCATACCCAGCACTTGCTGGCCAGCTTCAAGCCGGCCCGGCTGAGCTGCCCGGTGCATGTCTGGTGGGCCAGCGACACCCTGGCCCAGGCTGATTTCAGCGATCCGCACTGGGAACGCCTGAGCAGCGGTTCGCTGACCCGCGACGTCATCCCGGCACAACACCTCACTGTCCTCGAACAGCCCGCCTTCCAGCAGCAACTGGCGGCGCGTCTCGAGGCCCTTGCGACACACGGAGCGGTTTGAAATGGATCTGTTGTTACTCATGGCCAAACGTTCATGGCGCGCCCTGCTGGTGGCGACCTTGACGGGCCTGATCTGCGGCCTTGCGGCGGCTGGCCTGATCGCCAACATCAACCACAGCCTGACGGTGTTCGACCAACTGCGGCCGATGGATGGTGTGTACTTCGGCGCCCTGGTGGCGCTGGTGGCGGTGTCGCGGGTGATCTCCGACGTCAGCCTGCTGCGCCTGGGCCAGGCGGCGGTCAATGACATGCGCCTGCACCTGAGCGCCAAACTGATCGACACGCCGTACGCGCAGTTGCAGCGCCTGGGCAAGCACCGCCTGCTGGCGATGCTGACCGACGATACGCAAACCATCAGCCAGGCGGTGGAGCTGGTGCCGATCCTGCTGGTCAACGCCGGGATCATCGCCGCCTGCCTGGCCTACCTGGGCTGGCTGAGCCTGCCGTTGCTCGGCCTGACGCTGTTGCTGATCGCCCTGGGCAGCCTCAGCTTCAACTGGCCGCAACGCCGGGCGCTGACCTCGATCTCACGGGCCCGTGAGCTCAAGGACCAGTTGTTCGACCAGTACCGCCTGCTCACCGACGGCAGCAAGGAACTGCAACTCAACCACCCGCGCCGGCAACACTTCTTCACCCGGTTGCTGATTCCGGTGAGCCAGCAATATCGCCGGGATTTCGTGCGGGGCATGAGCATCTATGCGCTGGTGATGAACTGGGGCAATGCGGTGTTCTACCTGCTGATCGGCGTGGTGCTGTTCGCCGCGCCGCACTTTATCGAGCTGCAGGTCAGCCTGGTCACCGGCTACATCCTGGCGATCCTCTACATGATCACGCCGCTGTCGGAGCTGATGCACGCCCTGCCGACCCTGGGCCGGGCCAGTGTCGCGCTGAACAAGATTCGCGCCCTGGAAGGCGAGATGCAGGCCGCCGACGAGGCCATCGAGACAATCACCCCGACCCAGGTGCGCAGCCTGGTGTGCCGGCAGGTCAGCCATACCTACTACCGCGAGCGCGAGGACGGCCATTTCACGCTGGGCCCCATCGACCTTACGCTCAATGCCGGCGAAGTGGTGTTCATCACCGGCGGCAACGGCAGCGGCAAGACCACCCTGGCGTTGTTACTGACGGGCCTCTACCGGCCGGAAAACGGCGACATCGTACTCGACGAGCAAGTCTCCTCCAGCCACGACAACCACCATTACCGCCAGCACTTCTCGGCGATCTTCACCGACTTCTGCCTGTTCGAGAACCTGTTCGACGGCGACGATCCGCACCTGGTGAAGCAGGCGCAGGACTACCTGATCCAGCTGCAACTGGATCACAAGGTGCAAATCGAGGAAGGCAAGCTGACGACCCTGGCCCTGTCCACCGGGCAACGCAAGCGCCTGGCGCTGCTCAGTGCCTACCTGGACGATCGCCCGTGCTACCTGTTCGACGAATGGGCGGCCGACCAGGACCCGGTGTTCAAGCACTTTTTCTACACCCGGATCCTGCCGGACCTGCGCGTGCGAGGCAAATTGCTGATCGTCATTTCCCACGACGACGCCTACTTCGGCCTGGCCGACCGGCTGATCCGCATCGAGCACGGCACGCTCAGCGAAGTGGCGCCCCAGGCTGCGGCGAAGGCCTCGGCGGTGTTTTCCTGAGGTCGTCGACAGACCCGTGGATAATCTGGCGAGCCCCGTTACCGGGGCTCACGCCTATTCATAGATGTAATGCAGATAGCTCACCTGCTCCGCCAGGGGCAGGCGATGCAGTTTCGGGCAGGACTCGCAGAGCACCGGTGGCTGGCCTTCGACGGGCTCGTGCAACTGATAGTGCAGGCAGCAATGCCGGCGCAAAGGCAAGGTTGGGCAGATTTGCGGCGCGGGCGACTCGACCATGCGTTGCAGGCCCCGCAACTTCAGGCGCCCGTCGTTGACCGTAGCTTGCTCCAGCCACCGGTGCGCCTCGGCGAACCCGTCCCGGGAGAGGTCGGGGTCCATTCTCGCGAAAGCGCCGTCCCAGATGGCAACCATGTTGCCCCAGAGTATTTTCGGTGCCAGGCCACCGGCAGCGGCCAGGGGGATGAACAACGGCGCCAGGTGCTCATGGACCAACCGCGACCAGTAGGCCGCACGCGCTTGCGCGCCCAGGGCCGGCAGGCGACTGGGCAGTCCCAGCGCCGACGGCTGGCCGTCATCGTGCAGCAACTGTGCTTGCTCGCCCCAGAAGTCGATGGCGCAGTGACGGGTCAACACACAGGCCAGGGTGGCCGGCAGGACGATACTCATGTAGTTCATCGACCATTGCGAGACCACGGCGGCGCGGTTCACGCCGGGGTAGCGCAGCGCGAAGCGGGCCAGCAAAGGCTGCAACACATCGGGGTTGGCCAGTTGGTTCAACGCGATACAAGGCTGATCGCCAGGCCCCTGTCGGATCACGCGCTTTATCGGCGGCCAGGCCTGGTTCAGCCATTCTGGAAATTCGATAACGGGCTCCCGTGACTTTCCCTAATTAATGCAAACGATTAGCATTGGCTGATCCTATCCTCCCGCCCCTGTAAACTCAACGTCATCAGCGACCAGGCTCACCAAAGACCTCATGCACACACTTCGCAATTTCTGGCGCCTCGCACGGCCTTTCTGGGTATCCGAGGAAAAGTACCCGGCCCTGTTGTTGCTGCTGGGCACCGTGCTGATGACCCTGTGCCTGGTGGGCGTCAACATCCTCAACAATTTCTGGAACCTGCATTTCTACAACGCCTTGCAGGCCCTGGACTACCACGGGTTTCTCGTCGGCAGCCTGCAATTCATCCTGCTGCAGGTCGGCACGGCCGCCTTTACCGTGGGCGCGTTCCACTTCCAGCAGAAGCTGACCATACGCTGGCGGCGCTGGGCCACGCGCCACATGCTCGACCAATGGCTGGGCAGCCAGCGTTACCAGAAGCTGAAACTGACCGAGACCGAGGTCGATAACCCTGACCAGCGGATCGCCGAGGACATCGACCTGTTCATCGTCAAGTCGCTGAAGTTGAGCCTGGGCTTGCTGACGTCGGTGGTGTCGCTGTTTTCGTTCCTGAACATTCTCTGGCAGGCCTCCAGCCTGGTGAGCGTGCCGTTCAACGACCAGTCGGTGGTCATCCCCGGCCTGCTGGTATGGATTGCCCTCGTGTACGCGCTGCTGGGCACAGGCCTGGCGTTCTGGCTGGGGCGCGCCCTGCCCAGCCTCAACTTCATGCAACAGCGGCGCGAGGCGGACTTTCGTTTCTCGCTGATTCGCCTGCGGGAAAACGCCGACTCGGTGGCCCAATACCGCGGTGAACCGGTGGAGAACGAACGCTTCAACCGACGCCTGGAGGCGGCGCTGGAAAACTTCTGGGCGCTGGTCAAGAAGCAGAAGCTGATCATGGGCTACTCGACGTTCTACCTGCGCAGCGCCACGGTCATTCCCATGTTCATCATGGCGCCGCAATTCTTCGCCGGCGCCTTTCCCCTCGGCCGCCTGACCCAGATCAGCGCAGCCTTTGGCGAAGTGCACGCGGCCATCGCCTATCTGGTCAGCGTGTTTCCGGAGCTGTCGGAATGGAAATCGGTGATCGATCGTTTGAACGGGTTCCAGGAGCGCCTGGACAACGTCGAGGTCAAGTCTGCGGTGCGTCTCGAACAGCAGGTCAGCGGCCTCGACATCAAGGACCTGGACGTCTGGCTGCCGAACGGCCGGCCATTGTTCAAGGGCTTCAACCTGTCCCTCAAGCCCGGTGACAGCCTCATGATCAGTGCGCCGTCGGGCTACGGCAAATCGACGCTGATCCGCACCATCACCGGGCTCTGGCCCCACGCCACGGGCAGCAGCCACTATGACCGTGAACGGGCGCTGACGCTGTCGCAAAAACCCTACCTGCCATTGGGCAGCCTGCGCGAAGCGCTCTGGTACCCCAACCCGCCACGGCGCGAGGAAGACGCGGCGCTGCGCCAGGCCATGGAATACATCGGCCTGCAGCACCTGGGCGATCAGTTGGACCAGGAACGGGACTGGGCCCAGACCCTCAGCATCGGCGAACAGCAACGCTGCGCCTTCGTCCGCGCCCTGCTGGCCCGGCCCACGGTGCTGTTCCTCGACGAAAGCAGCTCGGCCCTGGATGCGGCCAACGAACAGCGCTGCTACCAACTGCTCAAGCAGGCCCTGCCGGAATCGATCCTGATCAGCGTCGGGCACAACACCTCGCTGGAACAGATTCACTGGCAAGTCCTCGAACTCAAGGGCGAGGCCCAGTGGGTCCAGCGCAAGGCCCGGCAAGCAGCCATGCCCCTGGGCTGACCCCGCTACCGCCTTCGCGGGCAAGCCCGCTCCCACAGGGTTATTTGGTGGACTGGAGAGGTGTTTTCGCCATAGATCTCTTTGTGGGAGCGGGCTTGCTCGCGAAGAGGCCGGCAAGCCTTCAACCCACCACAAGCCCCCCAAGCCCAGGACAACCGCCAGTCCTGCGCCCACGAGATCTCTCTGAACTTCCATCCGACCTTGCGTCTCTGCCCTTTACCATCACCCGATTAAAAAGGCAGGACGTCATGAGAGCACTTACTTATCACGGCGCGCACAGCGTCAAGGTCGACACGGTCCCGGACCCGGTTCTGGTGGACAGCGACGACATCATCCTGCGTGTCACGGCAACAGCCATCTGCGGCTCGGACCTGCACCTGTATCGCGGCAAGATCCCCACGGTCGAGCATGGCGATATCTTCGGCCACGAGTTCATGGGGATCGTCGAAGAAACGGGTTCTGCGGTGACCGCCGTACAACCCGGCGACCGCGTGGTGATCCCATTCGTGATCGCCTGCGGCAGCTGCTTTTTCTGCCAGATGGATTTGTTTGCCGCCTGTGAAACCACCAACACCGGCCGCGGTGCGATCCTGAACAAGAAGTCCATTCCACCGGGAGCGGCGCTGTTCGGCTTCAGCCATCTGTACGGCGGCGTCCCCGGTGGCCAGGCCGAATATGTGCGAGTGCCAAAGGCCAACACCGGCCCGTTCAAGGTGCCGGGCACCCTCGCGGACGAGAAAGTGCTGTTCCTCTCGGACATCTTGCCCACCGCGTTTCAAGCCGTCACCAACACGGGCATCGGCAACGGTTCGAGCATCGCGATCTACGGTGCCGGGCCGGTCGGTCTGTTGAGTGCGGCGTGCGCGAGAATGTTGGGGGCCGAGCAGATTTTCATGGTCGATCATCACCCCTATCGACTGGCCTACGCACAACGCACCTACGGTGTGATTCCGATCAACTTCGATGAAGACGACGACCCCGCCGACACGATCATTCGCCAGACCCAAGGCATGCGCGGGGTCGACGGTGTAGTGGACGCGGTCGGCTTCGAAGCCAAGGGCAGCACCACCGAAACCGTGCTCGCCACATTGAAGCTCGAAGGCAGCAGTGGCAAGGCCTTGCGCCAGTGCATTGCCGCCGTGCGCCGTGGTGGGGTCGTGAGTGTGCCAGGGGTGTATTCCGGGTTCATCCACGGTTTTCTGTTTGGCGACGCGTTCGACAAAGGGCTGACCTTCAAGATGGGCCAAACCCACGTGCAGCGTTATCTTCCCGAGTTGCTCGAACACATCGAGACCGGCCGCCTGGCACCCGAGGTCATCATCAGCCATCGAATGGCCCTGGAGCAGGCGGCCGAGGGTTACAAGATCTTTGACAAAAAACAGGAAGATTGCCGCAAGGTCATCCTGACCCCCGGCGAATCAGCCATTGCGCTACCGGAAGGCGACGGCTCGGCCCTGGCGCTGGGGACCTAAAGCCGCCTCCCACAGTGTTGTTTGGTGGACTGAAAATGTGCGCCCACCACAGATCCCCTTGTGGGAGCGAGCTTGCTCGCGAAGACGATGGTCCATCCAGCACCAGAGCAAACTGACCCACCGCCTTCGCGGGCAAGCCCGCTCCCACCGGGTTGTTTGGCGGACTGGAGAGGTGTGCCCACCACAGATCCCCTTGTGGGAGCGAGCTTGCTCGCGAAGACGATGGTCCATCCAGCATCGGGGCAAACTGACCCACCGCCTTCGCGGGCAAGCCCGCTCCCACCGGGTTGTTTGGCGGACTGGAGAGGTGTGCCCACCACAGATCCCCTTGTGGGAGCGAGCTTGCTCGCGAAGACGATGGTCCATCCAGCACCAGAGCAAACTGACCCACCGCCTTCGCGGGCAAGCCCGCTCCCACCGGGAGGGTATCTGTCATTCACCTGCGCGGGCTTTGGAAGCGTTCGCTCCGTATTTTTCCAGCAACTTGAGTGTCACTCCGTTGGTCCAGCCGAAGCCGTCCTGCAACGCGTATTCACCGCCGCCACCGCCCTGCCCCTGGCCAGACACGTTGTATTTCTCCACGAGTTTGTCCTCCTTGCGGTAAAGGTTTTGGACCTGCTGGAGAAAGCGCTGGCCAATCTGCGCCGCGAGGTCGCCTTGCTGGTAGCGGTCCAGCCCTTCCACCGCCACCCACTGCAACGGCGCCCAGCCATTGGGTTCGTCCCATTGCTGGCCGTTGCTGACCTGGGTCGTGGCAAGCCCGCCAGCACGCAGCAGTCCGCCACGCACCGCCTCGGCCGTGCGCCTGGCGTGTTCGTTGGACGCCAGCCCGGTGTACAACGGGAACAGCGCCGCAGCCGTCAGGTCCGGACGCTGTCGGTCGAGCTGCCAATCGTAATCGACGTAGTAACCGCCATCGGCCTTCCACAAGTGCCGTTCGATGGCTCGCTGTCGCCGCTCGGCGCGCTGGCCGTAAGCCTGGACGCACGACACGTCGCGGAGGGTCTCGCAGCCCTTGGCGATGGTGCGTTCCAGGTGATACATGAGGCTGTTCAAGTCCACCGGCACGATAGCGGTGGTGCGTATCGTCTCCAGGCGCTTGCCGTTACCCAGCCAGCGAGAACTGAAATCCCAACCGCTTTCGGCGCCGGCGCGCAAGTCGCGCCAGACCTCCTGGCGCGTCCGGTCCGGCGCCTGGGCGGCGGTCTTGATGTCTTGCAGCCAGGACTCCTGGCGGGGCGTCGCGCTGGCGTCCCAATAGCGATTGAGCACGCTGCCGTCGGCCAGCTTGACGACATGCCGGGTGGCCGCGCCGGGCTTGAGTGCCTGCGCGCCGTCCATCCAGTAGGCGTACTCGCGTTGCAGCTGGGGAAGGTAGCGAGTGTAGGCCTGGTCGCCTTCGATGCGAGCCTGCAGCTCCACCATGTAGGCGAAGAACGGCGGCTGCGACCGGCTCAGGTAGTACGTGCGATTGCCGTTGGGGATATGACCGTAGGTGTCGATCATGTAGGCGAAGTTGTCGGTCATCTGCCGGACCTGCTCCTTGTCGCCGCTGTGTTCAAGGCCCAGCATGGTGAAATACGAGTCCCAGTAGTACATCTCGCGAAAGCGTCCGCCCGGCACCACGTAGGGCTGCGGCAGCGGCAACAGGCTGCTGTACTGTGGCACCTCGCGGTAGGTGCGGCTCAACACCGGCCAGAGCGCATCGATGTGCGCCTCGATCGGCGCGCCAGGCTTGGGCGGTGGGCTTTGCGCTTCGCCGGATTCGATGAAGTTGTCTTGGACGAAGCCCTTCAGGTCGAAACCGTCGCGGTCATGAAGGGCGAGATAATCGGCGCGGATCTTCGCGGGATCGCGCTTGGGCAGCGCATCGACGAAGTGTTTCTGGTCGGTGAAGATCCCCTGGCGCTGCACCGCTTCAAACAGCTCCGGGTATGCATGGTCAGGGGCAAGAGGGGTACGTTCCTTGGCGTCTTCATAGCTCCATGTGGCAGGCGGTTGACTCGAACAGGCGGCGCACAACAGTGCGGCGAAAGACAGGCTGGTGAAATCCATAGGTCGCATAGGCAGCTCCATCGTAGTGTCGTTCCTGACACAGGAGTGACCTGATGGACGGGTCCGGGTTCATTATAAAACCCTGGCCCGGACCACGGCGCCAAGCCGCATGTGCACGCAGCCACCGGCGCTCAGACCGTTGCCCAGCCGTTCGGCCTCGGCCGCGCTAGGCCGTCTGTTCCTGCTCCAACCGCTTGAGCAGTGCCTCGGCGACGGCCTCGGAAGACGCCGGATTCTGACCGGTGATCAGGTGTCCGTCCTCGACCACGTAGACCGCCCAATCCGCCGCCTTGGAGTACTCGCCGCCCTTGGCCTTGAGCATGTCTTCCACCAGGAACGGCACCACCTGGGTCAAGCCCACCGCGTCTTCCTCGGAGTTGGTGAAGCCGGTGACTTTCTTACCCTTGACCAGCGGCTGGCCATCGGGGGCGACGACGTTCTTGAACACGCCAGGGGCATGGCAAACGGCGGCGACAGGTTTGTTCGCGGCGTACATCGCCTCGATGAGGATCTTCGAGTCCCGGTCCTCGGCGAGGTCCCAGAGCGGACCATGGCCGCCGGGATAGAACACGGCGTCGAAGTCATAGGGATCCACTTCGCCCAGCAGCACCGTACTGGCCAAGGCAGCCTGGGCCTCGGTGTCCGTGCGGAACCGGCGGGTGGCGTCGGTCTGGGCGTCCTCTTCATTGCTCTTGGGGTCCAGCGGCGGCTGCCCACCCTGGGGAGAAGCCAGCGTGACGTCCATCCCGGCGTCGACGAACACATAGTAGGGCGCGGCGAACTCCTCCAGCCAGAAGCCGGTTTTCTTGCCGGTATCGCCCAACTGATCGTGAGATGTAAGGACCATTAGAATGTTCATCTGAACCGCTCCTCCGAAGATCAAAGGCAAGGCGCGTGTCGCCTTGCTTAAGGTTCAGAGGTTGTGTCGGGCCAGACGTTCAAATGCGAGGCCGATCATTCCATGGCCACGGCGGCCTCAGGCCGTGTTGCACGCCGTGACAGGCTGGTCTCCGGCATGGCCAACAGCAAGCCGAAGGCCAGCGCAGCAATCGCGGCAAGTGTCAGGAATGCCGCGCTGTAGCCCGCCCCTTCGACTACGAAGCCCGCCAGGCTGTTGCTCAACGCGGCGCCGAAGCCGAACACAGTGGACAGCACGCCGAGGCTGACGTTGAACCGTCCCGTGCCCTGGGTCAGGTCCTTGACCACCAGCGGAAACAGCGCGCCAAACAGCCCGGCGCCGATGCCGTCGAGCAATTGCACCGCCACCAGCCAGTAAAGATCGTCCGAAAGCACGTACAGCACGCCGCGAATCGGCAGGATCAGGAATCCGGCCAGCAGCAGTGGCTTTCGCCCCCAGATGTCGGCCTTGAGGCCCACCAGCCAGGCCATCGGCACCATCACCAGTTGCGCCGCCACAATGCACGCCGAGGTCAGCGGCGTGGCCAGGTGCGCGTTGGCCTGGGCGAGCTTCTGGCTGACCAGCGGCAGCATCGCCGCATTGGCCAGGTGGAACAGCGCGCAGCACATGGCGAAAAGCAACAGCGTGCGGTTATCCAGCAGGATCCGTAACGCCGAAGGCATCTGGCCGGTGACGGTCTGGCCGGTCTCCAGGCCGCGTGCCACGTCATGGTCGATGGCTTCGGCAGACACGCAGCTGACCGCGATGATGCTGGCCAAGGCCATCGCCGCCATCAGGTAGAACACCGCGATAGGACCGAACAGCCAGGCGCAACCACCGGCCAGCAACGCGGCGCAGGCGTTGCCCGCATGATTGAAGGTTTCGTTGCGCCCGGTCCGCCGGGTAAAGGCCTTAGCCCCGGTGATGCCCAGGGAAATGGCCGCGATGGCCGGGGCGAACACCGACGCCGCCACGGCACTGAGGGCCTGGGTCAACGCCACCAGGCCAAACGAAGACGTGAATGGCAGCACCAGGCACCCCAGCGTCACCAGCAAGGCCGCGACCGCCACCACCGCTCGCTTGCTGCGAACCCGGTCGATCAACGCGCCGGCGGGGCCCTGGGTGATGAGCCCGGCGATGGCCGCCAGGGTCATGACCATGCCGATGCTGGAGGGTTGCCATTGATGCACGGCCAATAGATAGATGGCCAGGTATGGCCCCAGCCCGTCGCGGACGTCGGCGAGGAAGAAGTTCAGGCTGTCCAGGGACAGGTTATTGCGGCGATCCAGGTGTCGATCCACGTAGGCCTCGGCAAGGGCATTGGCCCGAAGATAATTGACAGCGGCACTGACGCTCAAATGCCGCAAGCGCAAGGCGACCCTAAGGTCCCTTCTTCATTCAGTCAAACCGTCAGACGACGAGAGCGAGGCGTCATTTCATCCAGCCAACCCAGCGACTGACCCACCGCTTTCGCAGGCAAGCCCGCTCCCACAAAGAGATGACGGCGCCCCCGTGTAGGGTAGGCCTATCCTCCGTTGCCCAGCATCGCCCACAGTGACGCGCCGACCCCAGTGATACTTTCCCCGGCAATCAACCCCGCTGCCGCGCTGATGGCGAACCGTTGCGTGACGGTCGGCCAGCGGCAGCTCACCAGCCAGGTGAGCACGGCGCCGAAAGCCATCATCAACGACACCGACGCCGGCAGTACAAACGCCAGGCCCAGGGCCGCCGTGCTGGGCAGCAGCCGGGCATGGCGTTCGGGCAGCACGCTGTCGAGTATGCCCAGCAGCAAGCCGACCAGGCCGCCGACGAAAATCGCCCAACGGATGCTCGTCGACAGGGAATTCAGGCCATGGGTCAGGGTTTGCGCCACGGCTTTCCAGGTGGCGACCGCCGGAGCCGGCCACTCTTCGGAGAGCAGCATGGCCTGCGGATCCGGGATCAAGGCCAGATAGGCCAGTACCCCGACGATGCTGCCAACGAAAATCCCCAGGGTCTGGGCGATCAACTGCTTGCGCGGCGTCGCGCCGATCGCCCGGCCCACCTTGAAATCGTTCATCAGGTCGGTGCACTGTCCGGCCGAGCCGCCGGCGGTGTTGGCGCTCATCAGGTTGATCGGCACCTGCCCAGGTGCCACGATGCCGAAGCTCAGCTGTGACAGTTGCCCGATGGCCCCGATGGGCGGGATACCCGTGGCGCCGACCACCCGGGCGGCCACGGCGGCCAGGCAGATGGCCAGGGGAATGGTCAGCAAGGCCATCCACAGGTTGATGCCGAACAGCAGCGCTTGCAGGCTCACCACCAGCACAATCGCCAGCCCGAAACCGGCGGCAGGCCCCACCTTGGGCACCCGCCAGAGCGCCCCGCCACCGGCCTGGGTGGACGCGTGCAACGACCACAGGCGAATCGCCAGGGAGGCCAGCGTCGAGCAGACCATCAGACTCACGCCCGGCCACAACAACCACTCCACCAGCGCCGCGAACTGCGGACCGCTGCTGCCAGGAGGCAACTGCACCAAGCCTTGCCCCAGCAACCACGGCGCCAACCCGCCCCAGGCCAGCAACGCCCCCAGCAGCAGGCTCAGGCCGACACGAATCCCGATAATGCCGCCGAACCCCAGCAACAGCAGCGAGGGGTCAGCGGTGAAGGTCAGGCGCTCCAACTGGCCCGTCGGCGCCCAGCGTGGCAAGGCCCACATAAACGTGTCGACCCACTTGGCCAGCCCGGACACGAACGCAGCGCCAAGCAACACTTTCAAGCGCGTTGCTGCCTCATGGCCGTGATTGTAGATGTGCAACAGGGTTTCCAGCGTCGCCATCCCCTCGGGAAACTTCAGCGCCTTGTCATTGAGCAACGATGGTCGCAGGTACCAGGCAATCCAGATCCCGAGGAAACTCACCGAGAACACCCAGGCCACCATCGGCAGGGCATCCAATTGCTGCCCGGTCAGCAAGGTGTACGCCGGAATCGGCGCTACCAATCCACCGGAAATGATCGAGGCCGCGGCAGACGCCACGGTCTGGTTGATGTTGCTTTCGTGCAGCGTCCACGGCACCCCGGCGCCGGAACGCCGGGCCAGGCCTTGCCAGATGCCGTAGCCGATCAGCAGGGCAATGATCGACATGTTGAACGACCAGCCGATCTTCAACCCGGCGTACACATTGGAAGGCGTCAACAGGATCCCAAGCACGATCCCAGTCGTGACCGCTCGCAGGCTGAGCTCGCGTTGCACAGGGCTGTCGAGGGGATTCGGTGGCGAGGTGTGGAGCATGCGAATTCCTTATCGGCGATGAGACAGCACGATCACTCGGCGCGACGGCTTAACAAGTGAGCGCTGTATGCACGGAAGGTTCACACACCCCGGCAAATCCGCCTGTGGGAACGAGTTTGCTCGCGAAAGCATTGTGTCTGCCGGCCTCAATGCTGGCTGTGAAACCGACTTCGCGAGCAAGCTCGCTCCCGCAGAAGATGGAGGGTGCACGCAGCCTTGGCATCTTGCCTGTCCCACAAAAGCAACAATGAAAGAACCGCGGCACTTATTACTCGGCCCTGTTGCCCACGCGGATTATTAACGACGTACAAACCACGCCATCCAATCGCCTACACACCTTATGCGAGCGCTTTCAAATCCACGCCCAATGCCTGCGCAAAAGCCTTGACCAGCGGGCTGCGCACAGTGTTATGCCGCAGGATCAGATTGAAGGGCGTGACAATATTGATCAGGTCCGGGCGTAATGCCCGAAACTGTCCTTGGGCAACCAGGTTCGCGGCGTAATGGTGTGGCAGGAAACCCACGAACCGGCCCGTCTTGACCAGTAGCGCAACGGCTTCGACCTGGGTCGCCGAGGCCGAGAAACTGTCGTAGTGGGCAAAGCTCAATTTGTCTCGATGAATCGCGTAGCGGTGGTTGATGCACGGGTGTTCCTTGAGCACCTGGATGTCGATCTGCGCCTGCGGAACCTCGAACAACGGGTGCCCGATCGCGCAGTAAATTTCCGAGCGCTCTTCGTACAGTGGGTAATAATCGAACTCCTCGCGTTTTTGGTAGACCGGCACGATACCCGCCACCAGTCGCCCCTCGACCACGCCTCGTTCCACTTCATCCAACTGGGCGGCCTGAAGTTGAAATCTTACTTTCGGAGACTCTTCACTCATCCTTCTAATAGCTGCAACTAACGGAGAATTATCATCGGTGATCGTATTATCAATTACCCCCACACCAAGATCGCCAATAAGTTCGTTCTGAGCCGAACTAAGCCGATCTCGAAAGTTATCCACCGAGGCAAATAGATCAATTGAAGCCTGATACACCAGGCGCCCTTCCTCGGTCAGGTGAAACCCCTCGCGACCACGGGTACACAAGCGCATGCCAATACGAATCTCGAGGTCGGAGATCTGTTTGCTGATGGCGGCCAGGCCCACGTTCAGCTCATTCTGCGCGGCACTGAAGCCGCCAGCTTCGACCACTGCCTTGAACACCTTGAGCAGTTTGAAGTCCAGCCCGCTGAGCGCCAACGGCGCCCGTTGAGGCGGTCTTGGCGGCGGGTTTCCGGAATTGGAAAGTGGGGTTTCCATAATGCTTATTTACCTCTGGCGCCTTTTTCAACACGCTGTGCCCAACAACAAAAATAACGCTGGCTAATAATAATGAACACAGAAAACCAGGCTTGGCAACCGTTAATAAATTCCGTACCCGAGTGTCAACTCACTGAATTTCCGCTATTAAAAGCTGACACTTCGATCAGCGCTCTCCACTTCGCAACTGCGCTTGTCCCCTGCCCTTGAATATTGATTAAGCCGAGCCACGCCGGACCGATTTCTATCGTCCTGGCAATGCTCCGGCCAGGCAGCCCGTATCAAGTTCGCTTTACCGACGAGGAAAACAACAATGTCTCAAACCACCGACCGTCTCTGGGGTGCCCGTTTCAACAGCGGCCCATCCGAAGCCCTGGCCGCGCTCTCCCGTTGCCCCGAGCGCTATTTTCGCCTCACCCCCTACGACCTCGCAGGGTCCAAGGCCCATGCCCGGGAGCTGCAACGCGCCGGTTTGCTGAGCGAAGAAGAAACCCGAACCATGCTTGGCGCCCTCGACCAGATCGGCGCCGACTTCCGCGCCGGCAGCATTGCCCCGACCCTGGACGACGAAGACGTCCACACCTTCATCGAGCGCCTGCTCACCGAGCGCCTCGGGGCCCTGGGCGGCAAACTGCGGGCCGGCCGCTCGCGCAACGACCAGACTGCCAACGACCTGCGCCTGTTCCTGCGTGACCACGTTCGCACCCTGGCCGTGCAAGTGCTGGCGTTGCAGCAAGCTCTGGTGGCGCAAGCCGAACAGCATGTGCAAAGCATCTGCCCGGGCTTTACCCACTTGCAGCAGGCGCAACCGATTGTCTTCGCCCACCACTTGCTGGCGCACGCTCAGTCGATGCTCCGTGACGTCCAGCGTCTGGTGGACTGGGACGTACGCACTTCGCTGTCGCCTCTCGGCGCGGCAGCCATGGCCGGTTCCGCCATCGCCCGTCTGCCTCAGCAATCGGCCAAGGAAATGGGCTACAGCGGCGTGTGCGAAAACTCCATCGACGCCGTTGCCAGCCGCGACCACGTGGCTGAATTCCTGTTCATCGCCAGCATGCTGGGAATCAACATTTCCCGCCTTGCCGAGGAGTTATGCCTATGGTCGTCGCGGCAATTTCGCTGGGTCACGCTGGATGATGCCTACGCCACAGGCAGCTCGATCATGCCGCAGAAGAAGAACCCGGACATCGCCGAACTGGCGCGCGGCAAGGCTGGTCGCCTGATCGGCAACTTGACCGGCCTGCTGTCGACCCTCAAGTCCCTGCCCCTGTCCTACAACCGCGACTTGAGCGAAGACAAGAACGGCGTGCTCGACAGTGTCGACACCCTGTTGCTGGTGTTGCCAGCCATGGCGGGCATGGTCGCCACCCTGCAGGTCAATGTCGAGGAGCTACGGCGCCAGGCACCGTTGGGCTTCACCCTCGCCACGGAAGTGGCCGACTGGCTGGCCGTGCGCGGCGTGCCGTTCAAGGAGGCCCATGAAATCACCGGCGCACTGGTCAAGGCCTGTGAGAAACATGACATCGAACTGTGGGAAGCCTCTCCGGCACTGTTGGCCGAAATCGACCCACGCCTCACGCCGCAAGTGCGCGAAAGCCTGACGCTGGAAGCGGCGATTGCGGCCCGCAGCGGTTGGGGCGGCACCGCGCCGCAACAGGTGCGCGAACAGATCGGCCGGCTGAAAACCGCCCTCGCCGCGCAGCAGGCGTGGACCGAGGACTACCAAGGCTTCCGCCTCTGACCGAGGCAGGAGCGAGCTGGCTCGCTCCTGCTCCGATTGTGCTTGACCTGAAACACCAGCATTTGGAGAACCAACATGAGCCAGACACAGGCAGAGCGCCTCCAGGCGGAGCGCAAACTGGCGGAAAACCAGTTCGACATCACCCAGTACCAGCACGTCCCCCGGCGTTACTACGGGCGCATCTTCTTTGCCACCGTGATCGTCATCGCCTTGCTGGGCCTGGTGCGCGCCTTCGCCGAGGGCAAGATCGAATGGTCCTACATCGGTCAGTTCATCACTTCGCAAGCGATCCTGTGGGGCTTGTTCAACACCATCGTCATGGCGGTGCTGGCCATGGCACTGGGGATCGTGTTCGGGGTGATCACCGCCATCATGCGCATGTCGGCCAACCCGATCCTGCGCTACGTGGCGTTGACATACACCTGGCTGTTCCGTGGTACGCCGCTGATCCTGCAACTGCTGTTGTGGTTCAACCTGGCGCTGATTTTCCCCACGGTCGGCATCCCCGGGGTCTTCGAACTGGACACCGTGAGCCTGATGACACCGTTCGTGGCGGCCCTGCTCGGCTTGAGCATCAACCAGGGCGCCTACACCGCCGAGGTGGTGCGCGCCGGCCTGCTGTCGGTGGACACCGGCCAGTACGAAGCCGCCAAGTCGATCGGCATGCCGCGTCTGCAGGCGTTGCGCCGGATCATCCTGCCGCAGGCCATGCGGATCATCATTCCGCCTGTGGGCAACGAGTTCATCGGCATGGTCAAGATGACCTCCCTGGCCAGTGTCATCCAATACTCGGAACTGCTCTACAACGCCCAGAACATCTACTACGCCAACGCCCGAGTCATGGAGTTGCTGATCGTCGCCGGTATCTGGTACCTGGTCGCCGTCACGGTCCTGTCCTTCGGTCAAAGCCGCCTGGAGCGTCGTTTCGCTCGCGGCGCCGGCAAGCGTTCGTGAGGAATCGGACATGAGAAGCATCGTCAAGGCCGTGAGCCTGAACAAATACTACGACCAGTACCACGCGCTCAAGGACATCAATATCGAAGTCGAGCAAGGCGAAGTGCTGTGCATCATCGGTCCGTCCGGCTCGGGCAAGAGCACCTTGCTGCGTTGCGTCAACCAACTGGAAAAGATCGACAAGGGCGGCCTCTGGGTCGACGGCGAGCTGGTGGGTTACCGCGTGGTCGGCAACAAGCTGCATGAGCTCAACGAAACGCAGATTGCCCGCCAGCGCCTGGCCACCGGCATGGTGTTCCAGCGCTTCAACCTTTTCCCGCACATGACCGTGCTGCAGAACATCACCGAGGGGCCGTGCCAGGTGCTCAAGCGCTCGCCCAAGGAAGCCCATGAAGAGGCCCTTGAGCTGCTGGCTCGCGTCGGCCTGGCCGACAAGCGCAACAGCTACCCGATCGAACTGTCGGGCGGCCAGCAGCAACGGGTGGCGATCGCCCGCGCCCTGGCCATGCGCCCCAAGCTGATGCTGTTCGATGAACCCACTTCGGCACTCGACCCGGAACTGGTCGGTGAGGTGCTGTCGGTGATGCGCAACCTGGCGCAAACCGGCATGACCATGATCGTCGTCACCCATGAACTGGGCTTCGCTCGCGAAGTGTCCAACCGCATGGTGTTCATGGACGGCGGGCAGATCGTGGAGGCTGGAAGCCCCGAAGAAATACTAATAAGTCCGCAAAACCCACGCACCCAAAGCTTCATTTCTGCCGTTCGAACCTAAGCGCCGGTTGGCGCCACAACACTCATAAGAGAACGACCATGAAGAACTTCGTTATCCCAGCAGTACTCGCCGGCCTGATGGCTTCGAGCATCAGCTTCGCGGCCCAATTGCCCGCCAGCATCAAGGACAAGGGCGAGATCGTTGTGGCGATCATGCCCAACTACCCGCCCATGGATTTCAAGGACCCGGCCACCAACACCCTGACAGGCCTGGATTACGACCTGGGCAATGCCCTGGCCGAACGCCTGGGGGTGAAGATCAAGTGGCAGGAAACCGGCTTCGAGCAAATGATCAACGCACTGACCACCGACCGCGTGGACATGGTGCTGTCGGGCATGACCGACACCGCCGAGCGCCAGGCCAGCGTGACCTTCGTCGACTACTTCACCAGCGGCCCGCAGTTCTACACGTTGCAGAAAAACAAGGACACCAGCGAGATAACCGACCTGTGCGGCAAGAAAGTCGGCACCAGCCGCCGCACGACCTTCCCGGCGGAAATCGCGGCGTTCAGCAAGGCTCACTGCGAGGCAGCCGGTAAGCCGGCCATCGTGGTCATCGGCACCGAAGGCTCGGCGGACGCCCGCGCGCAACTGCGCCAGAGCCGTATCGACGCCGCGATGCAGGGTAGCGAGACCTTGTCTTACCTCAAGACCCAGGAAAAAGACATGTACAAGACCGTCGGCCAGCCGATTTCCGTCCAGTTCTCCGGCATGGGCCTGAGCAAGAAAAAACCGGAGTTGAGCGAGGCGGTGAAAGAGGCCTTGCAGAGCATGATCGATGACGGCAGCTACCTGGCCATCCTGAAGAAATGGGACCTGGAAATAGGCGCCATCAAGACAGTGACCATCAACGCCGGCAAATAGGCAGGTTCGCCCTGGGGTGACTGACCTGCCGCTTTCGCGAGCAAGTTCGCTCCCACAGGGCTTGGGGTATCTGTAGGTTCTGCATCCACCCAGGAACCGATTTAGGAGCGAGCAGGCTCGCTCCTAAATCGGACCCTGCGGTGTTTACCCATGAATGGTTGGAGCGTAACGATGTCCTCCTCATCCCGCCCCCTCTGGCCCACGCCTTACAAGGCTTGCCTGGCCCTGGCGTTCGACCTGGACGGCCCGACGGGCGATGCCATGCTCGACGGTTCGATCTGGCGCAAGCCCGAGTACTTCGGCTTCGGTGGCTACGGCCCTTACCGTGCGCTGCCGCGCATCCTCGACCTGCTCGACGCCTTCCAGATCCCGACGACGTTCTTCGTCCCGGCCTGGGTCGTGGAGAACTGGCCCAGGCAATGCCAGGCGATCGTCGAGCGCGGCCACGAAGTGGCGTACCACGGCTACAAGCACGAGTCCTTCTACGCCCTGACGCTGGACCAGCAGAAGGACGTGATGAAGCGCTCCCGCGAGGTGTTCCACAAGCACCTGAATATCCGCGCCGAAGGCTTTCGCACCCCCTCCGGCGATTGGCGTGCCGAAACCCCGGGCGTGTTGGTAGAGGCCGGCGTGACCTATTCCAGCAGCATGCGCGGCGATGACCGACCTTACCTGGTTAACGTGCCGGGTTTCGACACGCCCCTGGTGGAAATTCCCGGCCGCTGGGAAATGGACGACTATGCATCCCTGGCCTACACCCGCGCACCGAACTTTCCTTCAGGGCTGGACCGCACCGCCAGTTACGCACTGACCCTGGACAACTGGTGCCGCGAATACGACGGGGCCATGGACGAAGGTCTGTGCCTGACCACCCTGTTGCACCCCAAGATCATCGGCAAGCCAGGACGCATCCTCTTGCTGGAAAAACTCTTCGAACACATGCGCCAGCGCGATGACGTGTGGTTCGCCACCTGCTGCGATGTCGCCCAGTGGTGGCTGAAGGAGCATCACCATGGTTGATTCCCGTCTCTGGCCCGAGGGCTATCGCTGCGCGGTGGTAGTGACCGTCGACTACAACGACATCCACGGCATCCTCACCCAGGCGCCCGAGGTCGCTGGGCGCGACAAGACCCTGTCGGTCTGGCGCTATGGCAGCCAGCGCGGCGTCGACCGGCTGCTGGCGTTGCTGGCAGAACTTGGGATCGCCAGCAGTTGGTGCATTCCGGGCATCGTCGCCGAAGAGAACCCCGGGCATGTCAAGGCGATCCAGGCCGGCGGCCATGAGATCGCCTGCGCCGGCTATCGCCACCAGGACTACGACAACCTGTCCCTGGCCGAGCAAAGCGCCGACATCGGCAAAGGGTGCGACGCCCTCGCCTCGCTGACCGGCCAGCGCCCGGTGGGGTTTCGGATTCCAGCGGGAAATGGCGCGCCAGGGTTCAGCGAAGCGTTGCGCGACCAGGGCATCCGCTGGTCTTCGTCCTGGCGGGGCGATGACTTGCCGTTCGCTCACCAGACAGCCCCCGAGGTGATCGAGCTGCCACTGCACTACGAGCTCGAAGACGAACCGTACTTCGCCTTCAACCTCAGCCCGGCCGTGCCACCGGCGCAATCACGGATCGCCTCCTACAGTCACACGCTGGGCAACCTGCAGATGGACTTCGCCGGTTTTCACCGCTTCGGCCTCTGTTACGTACTGCGCGTGCACCCGGAGGTCATCGCCACCCCGGGGCGCATCGGCGTGTTGCGTGAATTGCTGGAAGGCATCCAGCAACATCAGGACGTGTGGATCACCACCGCCGGTGAAGTCGCGCGGTGGTGGGCCGACGCCCAGGTGCCGTTGACGGAAGATCACCCGGCGGCGGTGTACGAACGTCACTATCGGGATTACGGGGTATGAACGCATCCACTCCAGGTCACACAACGGCCCTGCAACGCCTGGCGCGATTCTGCGTCGAGACTCGCTTCGAGGATCTGCCCCCCGCCCTGGTGACCCAGGCCAAACGCCACATCATCGACACGTTCGGGGCCAGTCTCGCCGGGGCAGGCAGCGAAGTGGCGCGGCAGGCACGGGCCGTGTTTGCGGGCGAGCGTGGTCACACGCCGGTGTGGGGCACCGACACACGCGTCGGCGCCGCCCAAGCGGCCATGCTCAATGGCATCGCCGCCCATGCGCTGGAACTGGACGACACCGGCGGCTGCGATCACTCCGGCGCCGTCGTGCTCCCGGCAGTGATGGCCGCGGTGTCAATGGCGGGCCGAGAGGTGGATGGACAAACCTTCATCGTCGCCGTGGTCATTGGCTACGAAATCGGCCGCCGGGTGCTGGAAGCCTGTGGCAGTTACTCGGCACACAACGGCGCCGGCTGGCATTCCACGGCCACCTGCGGCGTGTTTGGCGCAGCGGCCGCCAGTGCGCGGATACTCGGCCTCGACACCACGCAGACCCTGTCGGCCCTGGGCATCGCGGGCAGTTTCAGCGGCGGACTCTGGGCGTTCATCCATGACGGCTCCCAAAGCAAGAAGCTGCACAGCGGTCGCGCCGCCGAAGGTGGCCTGCTGGCCGCGCGGTTCGCCCAGCAAGGCATCACCGGGCCGAGCCAACTGTTCGAGGATGTGTGGGGCGGGTTTCTCAAGACCCTGGCCGCCGAAACCGCCGCGCCCGAGGCGCTGGATCAAGACCTCGGCCAGGTCTGGAAACTCGCCCGTTGCTCGATCAAGCCTTACGCCGCCTGCCGCGGCACGCATTCGGCGATCGATGCGCTGGGCCTGCTGCTGACGCACTTGCAGATCAGCGCCGAGCAGGTCGACGACATCCACATTTCCCTGTGCGGGTTGCTCCAGGACATGTGCGGCGGGCATGCCGTCGCCAGCCTGGCCGCGGCGCAGATGAGCCTGCGCTACGCCCTCGCCGCACGACTGGTGCTGGGCCATTGTCGGCTGGAAGCCTACGACGATGCCCGGCGCAGCGACCCCCGCATCGCCCACTGGATGTCTCGCATTCGACTGGAAGTGGACCCATTGCTGTCCGAGGATGGTGAGCCCGTCGTGACGGTGCGAGCCGCGGACGGCCGACAGGCGAGCCTGTGCGTCGACATCCCATTGGGCGCACCGGGCAACCCGCTGAGCGATGAGGCCCTGGAGGAGAAATTCTTCAGCCTGGCTGGACGGGCGTTGGCACCGCGACACGCACAGGCGCTGTTGGCGCAACTGCGCCAGGTCGAGACGCTGGAATCGGTGGCGGCACTGGATCGCGGCCTGACATGAACAGGGGCAACGATACGATTACCCTCGCCCACCACCGAACCTGAATAAGGACATTTGCCTCACCGTGGCCACTTACTCCCTCGTCATTCGCCGGTTGATGATTTGCTCGCTGACCATCGTCGTCAGCCGCGCCATCACCAGCCCGCTGCTCACGCTGTTCCTGAGCACCAAGCTCGGCCTCGACCAACAGGACGTCGGCCTGCTGCTGGGCATCGCGGTGTTCATCGCCACCTTGCTGGCGCTCTACGGCGGCTACATCATCGACCGGCTGGAGAAGCGCCGGCTGCTGATTCTGGCCATGCTCTCCAGCGGCATCGGTTTCGTCTTGCTGACGTTCGCCAACAACCTCTACCTGACCACCGCCACGCTGGTGGTCACTGAAACCGCCTCGGCGCTGTTCCTGATCGGCTCGAAGGCGATTCTCAGCGAGCACCTGCCGATGGGCCAGCGGGCCAAGGCGTTTTCGCTGCGCTACACCTTGACCAACATCGGCTACGCCACGGGCCCGATGCTCGGTGTAGTGATTGCCGGGGTATACCCGACAGCGCCCTTCCTGATCGCCGGCGGCATCGCGTTCCTCAGCATTTTGCTGATGAGTGGCATCGCCAAAGACGCCGTGCAGGTGCCCGCCATCGGCCAACCCCAGAGCTTTCTCAGGACCCTGACGACGCTGAAAAACGACCGCACCTTGATCATGTTCACCTGCGGCTGCCTGTTCAGCACCGTGGTCCACGGACGCTTCACGCTGTACCTGTCGCAATACCTGTTGGTGACCCACGACGCCAAGCGCGCCCTGGAAACCATGGCGGCGCTGCTCGCCTGCAACGCCATCAGCGTGATCCTGCTGCAGTACCAGATCGGCCGGTTCCTCAAGCGCGAGCAATTGCGCCACTGGATCGCCGCCGGCACCAGCCTGTTCATCCTCGGCCTGATCGGTTTCAGCCTGGCCGATGGCTGGGTGAGTTGGTGTGTGGCGATGTTCATCTTCACCCTCGGCGAAATGATCATCTACCCGGCGGAGTTCCTATTCGTCGACACCCTGGCCCCGGAAGCGCTGCGCGGCAGCTACTACGGCGCGCAGAACCTCGCGGCGCTCGGCGGCGCCTTGAGCCCGGTGATCTGTGGCTTCCTGTTGATGCACACCCCGGCGCCGACCATGTTCTACGCCCTCTGCGCCTTGACCGCGTTGGGCGGAACGTTGTGCTACATGGCCGGTCGGCGGGTGGCGATCATGAGTCAATAGGAGCGCTGCCACCGGTAGGAACGAGCCAACTGGCGAAAGCGCAGGCCCAGCCAGAGAATAGCCCCCCGTCTGAGCCCACCGGACTCAGCCAGCCTTCTGCGCCTGCCCGGCCAACACCTGCTCCAAGACCACCTCCAGCGGGTGACGCAGCTGCTTGTCCGCCAGGCGCTTCACCTGGCTGCGGCAGGAATAGCCCGTGGCCAAGGCTTCGTCTTCCTTGTCCAGCTTATCGGCCCAGGACTGCTCGAAAATGGTTCGCGAGCTGTCCTGGTTGCGAACCTCATGCCCGTAGGTGCCGGACATGCCGCAGCAGCCGGTCGCCTCGGTCACCAGCTTGAGCCCCAACTGGGCGAACACGGTCTGCCATTGGGCCGTGCTGGCGGGTGCATTGGTCTTTTCCGTGCAGTGTGCGAGCAAGCGGAACGTGCGCGCCACAGGCGCCGTCTGCGGCGCCACCGCATCGACGAGCCATTCCTGGGGCAACAAGACCTTCGGGCACGCGTCGAGCCCCGGCACCTTCTGGTATTCCTGGCGATAGACCAGGGTCATGGCCGGGTCGAGGCCCACCAGGGGCACTGCGCAGTCGGCAAGGGCCTGGAGCTGGGTGGCGTTGCGGATCGCCGCCTGGTTGAAGGCACCGAGGAAACCCTGCACGTGCAACGGTTTGCCATTGGCGCTGTAGGGTGCAAGGAAAACCCGGTAGCCCAAGCGGTGAGCCAGCTCGATGAAGGCCGCCAGCAGCGGTGTTTCGAAGTAGCGGGTGAAGGCGTCCTGCACCAGCACCACGCTGCGCTCACGTTGTGCGGCGCTCAACTCACGCAGGGCAGGCACGCTGGCGACGGCGACCTTGCAGCGGGTCAAGGTGGCCTGGAGGTTGTAGCGACTGATCAGCGGGCTGTCGACCATGCCGACCTGGTTCGCGAGCAGCCGGCTCAGCCATTTGGAACCCATCACCGCGTTGTACAGGCCCGGTGCGTAGGCCATGTAGGGGATGGTGAATTCCAGCGAGCCGATGAGGTAGTCGCGCAGCGGCCGTTGGTAGCGGCCATGGTAGAGCTGCAGGAAGCGCGAGCGAAACTCCGGCACGTTGACCTTGACCGGGCACTGCCCAGCGCAGGATTTGCAGGCCAGGCAGCCGGCCATGGCGTCGTAGACCTCATGGGAGAAATCCGCCTCGCCCTGTGACCGCGCACGGTTGTTGCGCAACCGCGTCGGCAAGCCTTTGAGCCAGGACGCTCCGTCACGTGCCGCCTCCAGTACATCGACATTGGCCGCGCCTTGCAGGCGCAACCACTCGCGCATCAACGACGCCCGGCCCTTGGGCGAGTGCTGGCGTTCGCGGGTGGCTTTCCACGACGGGCACATGGCGTCGTCGGGGTCGAAGCTGTAGCAGGCACCGTTGCCATTGCAGTGCATGGCGGTGCCGTAGCTTTGCCACACGCGCTCGTCGATTTGCCGATCCAGTTCACCGCGCAGGGTCACTTCGTTGACCTTGAGCAGGCCTTCGCTGGCGTCCGGCGGCGTGCAGATCTTGCCGGGGTTGAACTGGTTGTGGGGGTCGAATGCGCCCTTGAGCGATTGCAACGCCGGGTACAGCTCGCCAAAGAACGCCGGTACGTATTCCGAGCGCAGGCCCTTGCCATGCTCACCCCACAGCAAGCCACCGTAGCGTTGGGTGAGTTCGGCCACGGCATCGGAAATCGGCTTGACCAGCGCGGCCTGGGCCGGGTCCTTCATGTCCAGGGCCGGGCGTACGTGCAGCACCCCGGCGTCGACGTGGCCGAACATGCCGTAGCTCAAGCCGTGGCTGTCAAGCAATGCGCGGAACTCGGCGATGTAGTCGGCGAGCCGCTCCGGCGGGACCGCCGTGTCCTCCACGAACGGTTGCGGGCGAACCTCGCCCTCGACGTTGCCCAGCAAGCCCACCGAGCGCTTGCGCATGGCATAGACGCGGTTCACCGCCGCGGCGCCTTCGGCCAGCGTATGGCCCAGGCGCTCGATGGTCTTGTCGCTTTGCAGGTGCTCCACGAACGCCGCCACGCGAGCATTCACCTGGGCAGCGTCGTCGCCGCTGAATTCCACCAGGTTGATGCCCAGGGTCGGGCGCTCGGCGTCTGCCGGAAAGTATTCGGCGACGCTGTGCCAGACGATGTCCTTCATCGCCAGCATCAGCACCCGCGAATCCACGGTTTCGATCGACAGCGGCTCGTGGGCCAGCAACGCATTGGCATCGCGCAGGGCGTCCATGAAGCTGCCGTAGCGCACGTTCACCAGCACCGAATAGTGGGGAATCGGCAGCACGTTGAGCTTGGCCTCGACCACGAAACCCAGCGAGCCTTCGGCGCCGCACAGTACGCTGTTGAGGTTGAAACGCCCCTGCTCAT
The DNA here is from genome assembly GCF_001269745.1 of Pseudomonas sp. P97.38. Taxonomy (NCBI): domain Bacteria; kingdom Pseudomonadati; phylum Pseudomonadota; class Gammaproteobacteria; order Pseudomonadales; family Pseudomonadaceae; genus Pseudomonas; species Pseudomonas sp. P97.38. Next base: position 558,086 of record NZ_LHVJ01000015.1, on the reverse strand, counting down.
CGCGCAGGTGCGCCAGGTCGTAACCGGTCAGGCAGCGGTTGAGCTTGGGGAACACCGACTCGATCAAGTCGGCCTGGGTGTCGTGGATCTGCCGCGCGGTGCGGTACACCTCGCCGATGCGCCCGGGCTCGGCGCAGGCCTGCGTCAGCTCGGCGTCGGACAGCGGCTGGCTGTGCAGGCGCTCACCGCCGAGCAGCACGCTGTGCAGTTCCAGCACATGATCGCGGGTCTTGCCGTAGGTGCAGCTGCCCTGGCCGCTGGCATCGGTGTTGATCATACCGCCCACGGTGGCGCGGTTGGAGGTGGACAGCTCCGGGGCGAAGAACAACCCATGGGGCTTGAGCGCAGCGTTGAGCTGGTCCTTGACCACGCCCGCCTGCACCCGCACCCAGCGCTCGGCCACGTTGATCTCAAGGATGGTGTTCATGTGCCGCGACAGGTCGACCACGAGGCCGTCGGTGAGGGACTGGCCGTTGGTACCAGTGCCTCCCCCTCGTGGCGTCAGTTTGATCTGGCGAAAGCGCGGTTCGGCCATCAGCCGGGCAATGCGCGCGACGTCATCGGCGTCAAGGGGAAAGACCGCGGCTTGCGGCAGGCGCTGGTAGATCGAGTTGTCGGTCGCCAGCACGGTACGGGTGGCGTAGTCGGCACTCAGGTGGCCACGAAAGCCGCTGGCGCGCAGGGCCTCGAGAAATTCCGGGTAATGGGCCGCAGGGGCAACGGCCGGCAATTGGGCGATCATTTAATGGCCTCTTAAGGGTCTCATCAGGTCATACTTGTCGCCGGCGCATGAATCGGTCAGGCTCGGACCGGCATTTTAGCCAATGTTCCCTCAGGCTCTACGGCTGGACAAACGGATAATCCTGCCGCTATCGATGAATTTTACGAATGAATTACCGTCACCTCACACCGTCCATGTCGCTGCTGCTGGCATTTGAAGCCGCGGCCCGGCATGAAAGCTATACCCGCGCCGCCGTGGAGCTGTCGCTGACCCAGAGCGCCGTCAGCCGGCAGGTGCAGGCCCTGGAAGAACAATTGGGGCTGACGCTGTTTCGTCGTGAAGGCCGGCAGGTCCGGCTGACCGACGTCGGACGCCTGTACCAGCGGGAAATGAGTGAAGCGCTCGGGCGCATCCGTAGCGCGACGTTGCAGGCGATGGCGTATCAGTCCGGCAGTGGCACCTTGCGCCTGGCGACATTGCCGACGTTCGGTTCGAAGTGGCTGCTGCCGCGGCTGCATGCGTTCTACAAGACTCACCCCGGCATCCTGGTGCACATCAACTCCCGGATCGATGCCATCGACTTCGACACCAGCGACATCGATGCCGCCATCGTCGTCGGCCATGCCGACATGCCCGGCCTGATCAGCCATCGCCTGCACGCCGAAGAACTGACCGTGGTCATTTCCGCGCAAGCGGCCAAGGCCCATGAGACGTGGACCCCACAGCGGATCAGCGAACAGATGCTGCTCAACGTGGCGAACAACCCCACCGTCTGGGGCGACTGGTTCAGCCATTACAACCTGCCCCACCGCATGATGCGCCTGGGCCCCAGCTTCGAACTCACCTCTCACCTGATCCAGGCGGTGAAGGCGGACATCGGCATCGGCCTGGTACCGCGCATCCTGGTGGCCGATGAGCTGGCCAACGCCGAACTGATCAGCCTTGACCTGCCGGTCGCCAGCCGCCGCAGCTATTACCTGACCTACCCGCCCCGCAACGAAATGCTGCCGTCGCTGCGGGCGTTCCGTAGCTGGTTGCTGGAGCAGATCTGATGCCGGCCAGGTCGCTCATCACCTTGACGGTCTGGGCGAGGTACCTGGAGTAGGACGGCCGCTACGTTAGTGACTGAAGTTACAAACACTCAGCTGAGCGATTACACAGCTGTGCGCACAGGCGTTTTCTTGTTATCGAGGCGTTCTCCCCGGATTTCTGCGTGCTGGGCCCTGGCCCCGGGCATCCGGCCGACGTCGGCTATATCGAGGTGATCAATCACTTCCAGGGACGCCTGCCGCTGCTGGGCGTCGGCCTGGCCTTCGGCGCCCAGGTGTGCAGGGCCCCGCACGTGATGCACGGCAAGGTGAGCGCGATCGACGTTTTTTCCGAACCTGCCCGTTGAAACCTCCCCTCGCTTTCCGCGAACTCTTCACAGTCCCGGCAGTCTCCATGCATATCCATAAACATTGAGCCGTAAAACCGTGTGGCAGGGTTACACTACAACCTTTGCATGCGAGACGTGCCGTGAATGAGCGGCGCACCATCCGAATCTCGATGAAGATCAGCGCAGAGGGACCAGAGTTGAAACAGCTTAAACGCCTTGAGAGCGGGATTGATGGCCTCGATACGCTGTTGAAGGGAGGCCTCATCGCCGGCTCGTCCTACATCATTCAAGGGCGGCCAGGGTCGGGCAAGACCATCCTGGCAAACCAGATCGGCTTCAACCATATCGACCATGGCGGCCGCGTGCTTTTCGCCACGTTGCTGGCCGAACCCCATGACCGGCTCTTCCAGTTCCTGTCCACGCTGACCTTCTACAAAAAGGAAGAGGTCAATCAGAACATCCAGTTCGTCAGCGCGTTCGATACGCTGGAAAACGAAGGGCTGGACGAAGTGGTCAAGCTGTTGCGCCGGGAAATCAGCCGGCAGAAATCCAGCCTGCTGATCCTCGATGGCTTGCTCAACGCCCGCTCGAAAGCGGAAACGCCATTGGACACCAAGCAGTTCATCTCCGAGCTGCAAGGGCATGCGGCCTTTGCCGGCTGCACCGTACTGTTCCTCACCAGTTCCCAGCTCGACGATGGCAGCCCCGAACACACCATGGTCGACGGTGTCATCGAAATGGGCGAAGAGATCATCGACTGCAAATCCGTTCGCCGGATAAAACTGCGCAAGACCCGTGGCAGCGGCGCGATCACCGGTCCCCACGAATTCGAGATCACCGAGAAAGGCATCACCATCTACCCTCGCATCGAAAGTGTCCTGACCCACCCCGCCCTCAGGGACAGCGACCACATGGAGATGATCAGCAGCGGAATCCCATCGCTGGACACGCAGATCGGCGGTGGGCTGATGACGTCGTCGGTCACGCTGATCATGGGCCCGTCCGGTGCGGGCAAAACCTCCGTCGGCGCGCAGTTCCTGGCCGGCTCCACCCCCCAGGAGCCCGGCCTGTATTTTGGCTTCCACGAATCTCCGCAACGCATGCGCATGAAGGCCAGGGCGCTCGGCCACGATTTTGCCGGGATGGAAGAAACCGGGGCATTGCACCTGGTGTGGAACTCCGCTTCGACGGGCCTGATCGACCGCGTGGCGTACGAACTGCTCGCCCTCGTCGAGCAGAAGCGAATCAGGCGTGTGTTCCTCGACAGCCTGGTGGCCATGGGCAGGGTCGCCGTCGATCAAACACGCGTGCTCGAAGTCTTCACCGCCGTGCTGGGCGAATTGCGCTCTCGCGGGGTGACGGTCATCGCGTCGTGGGAAATCCAGCGCATGTTCAGTGATCAGTTCGTCCTGGCAGTGCCCGAACTTTCCAGCGTGATGGATAACCTGTTACTCATCCAGTTCGGACGCAACGGTACTGAACTTCAACGGCAACTCTCGATTCTCAAGATCAGGGATAACCCCTATGACCTCTCGTTGCTTGAGGTGGTCATGGGCAATGCCGGAATCGTCGTCAGAAAGGTCTGAAAAATGCGAGTGGCAACGAGCTGGCGATCAACGCATGTGTTTCGCTCCAGGTTTCGAGGGTGGCCTTGGCGCGTGGTTGAAAAATGAAGACGATCCTGATTATCGATGATGAGTATTTGATCGCCGACATCCTCAGCTTTGCCCTTGAGGACGAAGGGTTTGCTGCGATTACCGCGGGTAGCGCGGTCAAGGCGCTGGAAATCCTGGAAAGGGAACGGCCGGACTTGATCATCACGGACTTCATGATGCCGGCCATGACCGGGATCGAGTTTGCCGAGTCCGTTAAAAACAGAGCGCACCTCACCGCCATACCGATCATATTGATGAGCGGTGCACAGGCTCACCTGGGGTTGGAGCGTGCCGATCTGTTTGCCCGTGTCGTCGCCAAACCTTTTGAGATCGACGGCATCATCGCCGTCGTAAAATCCCTGGTGACACTGGATTGAAGCCGCCATCGACTTCTGGTCAGGCAAGCGCCGAGCCCGACGTGTCCGAGCGTTTGGGTTTTGCCGCCTGGGCCCGTGTCTGGGCGCAGCTTGGGGTCGAATGCGCGTCGCGCCAGACGCACGAAGCGCTCATTCGCCACTACCGCGAACCGCACCGCGCGTACCACAGTTGCCAGCATCTGGAGGAATGCCTTCAAGTGCGCCATTGCGTGGACGCGGCCTGTCAGTCCCCTGCCGAGGTCGACCTCGCCTTGTGGTTCCACGACGCGATCTATGACCCTCTTCGCCACGACAACGAACTGCGCAGCGCGCAGTGGCTGGACACGGTGGCACGCGATAGCGGTCTGGACGAAGCCACCCGACGCAGGCTTCATGACCTGATCATGGTGACGCGACACGACGGCGCCCCGGCGACGATCGACGAAGCGGTGCTGGTGGACACGGACCTGGCGATCCTTGGCGCCCCGTTCGAGCGCTTCGAGGAATACGACCAACAAGTGCGGCGCGAATACCGCCATGTGCCCTCGTTTTTATACCGCCGGAAGCGGCGCCAGGTCCTGGAAGGATTCCTGACGCGCGAGCGCATCTATACCAACGCGGTGTACTTCGAGGCGTTCGAGCAGCAGGCACGGGCCAATCTGGCGCGCGCCATCGGCCGTCTCGCTTGAAGGTTGTTCCACGGACAGCAGCGCCGCGGCAAGACGAAGATACCGGCGCGACGCCAACACGCCTTGTCTTTGATCGCCAGCATACTCACGGTGACTCACACCATAACCTGATAACTAGCATTTTAATGGCCATGCAACTTCAAGCGAGAAAGACGCCTGGCCTGGATATTGATTTCTCTCCCCCTCCCTCGCTCATAGCACACTTGTACTATGGCGCCAGGCCTATCTCCCCCCCTAAGCTGTAAAGGCTCCGCAACGCGCTGCCAAACAGTCAACCGCGTATAAAAACCAATCAACGCACTGATGATCGTGGCGCACGGTGCTGCGCGATTAGAACGTTATGTCGGGCAAATTCGATTAATCACAATCGATGCCAGGTTCGCACGCCTGGCGTAACTTGAACGCCTACCCGGTTGAAATGGAAAGGCTGGCAATCACTAAGGTAAGTATTATGTCCCTCACGTATGGAAAAACATTAAAAAACGGAATAGCCCTGTGCGTGTTGGTCGGCGCCCTCCACGGTTGTGCCAACACCGGTGACTTGATGAGTTCGATGAATTCCTTGAACTCGGGCGCTAATAAATATGACATTGCTTACCTCAAGCAAAAGATCACGCCGGGCAAGACAACAAAAAATCAGATCAATCAAATGTTTGGCGCTCCGAGCAGTGAAGAGCTCAACTCGACCAGTACCAGCAACGAGTCGAACTGGACATACGAAAAGAGCGAAGAGGGCCTGGATAAGTACATGAAGCTGGCCCATAAATACGTTTCCACCGAAACCAGCTTGAAAATGTACGACACCTCGGCGCAGCTCTCGAAAGCCCAAGGCGTGGCCAATGATGTCACCAGCGTGACCGGCAACAAGAAGCCACAGAGCCAAAGCCAAGGTTCGACCTTGATCATCTACTTCATCGACGATGTCGTGAAGTACTACCGGGTCTATTAAGGAGTGACCTGTTCGGGCCCAGCCCCCGAACGATCGGTATCCGTCAGCACCCTCATCGAACGTTGGGGACCGCGAACCTGCCGTCTCCAACTGCACACCTGGCAGCCGAACCACTCGCCAGCCTCCCCCGACCAGTCCGGGTCATGACGCCGGCTGTCCATCCGCGGCCCCCGTGCGCCTACCTGCATCGACCATGGCTAAACCATAATGCCGAGCATCGCCGAACGCACCTGTCGATGTTCATGAGGGGATCAAGGCCAATGGAAAAAAACAGCGAACTCGACCAAGCCACGCTCCGCCTGGTCGTCAGCGCCTGCGCCTGGTTGTACATCGTCGTCCTGGAGGGACTGGATGGCGGAGGGAATGCGCGCTACATCCCCATCATCATCTACATCTCGACGTTTTTCGTCGTCTCGATCTTCCTGCGCATGATCATCAAGCACTGGCCGGGGCACTTCTTCTGGCGGCGCCTTTTCACGATGCTGCACGATTACGCCGGCATTGCCTTCGCCATGGTGCTGGGCGGCGAAGGCGCCTTGCCTATCTATGCGGCACTGCTCTGGGTGACCCTGGGCAACGGCATGCGCTTCGGCTCCCGCTACCTGGCGCTCGCCACGGCCATCGCGCTGTTGACCCTGGTGTTGATTTTCTGGCTCAACGCCTTCTGGCGCACCCAGCCGTACATGTTCCTGATGTTGATCGTAACCACCATCGTGGTACCCGCCTATGCGCACATCCTGCTCAAGCGCACGCGCATCGCCTCGGAGGAAGCGATCACAGCCAACCAGGAAAAATCCCGATTCCTGGCCCAGGCCAGCCATGACCTGCGCCAGCCGATCCACTCGATCGGCCTGTTCACCGCTTGCCTGCGCGACGCCAAACTGGGCCTGGAAGAGCTGCGCCTGGTCGATAACATCGACCGCTCATTGCATACCGTGTCGCAGCTGTTTCGTTCGATCCTGGACATCTACACCCTGGATCACGGTAAGTTGGTGCCCCAGGCGGACACCGTCCACCTGGGGCGTTGTTGCAGGATGTCGTCAAGCAGAACACCGAAGCCGCGCGCTGGGCGGGCGTCGAGTTGCGGTTGCGCCCCTGCCCTTACTGGGTCGCGGTGAATCCCGGGCTGCTCACGACGATGGTCCAGAACGTCTTGTCCAATGCCCTCAAATATGCCCCCGGCCAGCCCGTATTGATCGGCGTGCGACGCCAGGCCAGCCGCCTGGCGGTGGTCATCTACGACAAGGGGCGCGGCATCGCCAGCGAGCACCTGGCCCACGTGTTCGACGAGTTCTATCGCGTGCGCCATGTCCGCGACAAGGACGTCGAAGGCCTCGGCCTGGGCCTGTCCATCGTCAAGCGGATCAGCCAATTGCTCGATGTCGACATCCACATCCGTTCCCGGGTGGGACAAGGCACCAGGGTGACCATCGGCGGCCTGGAGCCCGCCACGCCCAAGACCCCGAACACGCCCAGGGCGACCCCCTTCCATGAGCGCCTGAATGGGTTGCGGGTCTGCCTGGTGGAGGATGACGCCAACGTCCTGATGGCGACCTCGGCGCTGCTGGAGAAATGGGGCTGCCTGGTGGAAAGCCACAGCGATGGCGAGGGGCTGACCAGTGACTGCGACATCATCATTGCCGACTTTGACCTCGGGACGAAAGTCTCCGGCTCAGAATGCATCGCCGCCATACGCGAGCAGCGCGGCTGGGAAGTCCCGGCGCTGGTCATCACCGGGCATGAGATCGAGCGGATACGCCAGTCGCTGCACAACCTGAACATCTCGGTGATGGCCAAGCCCGTGCGCCCGCCGGAGCTGCGCGGTGTCTTGCTCGAACTGGTCAAGCTCATGGATCGCCAGGACGGGAGCCCGATTCGCCCCTAGTCAGTTGACCGGTAGCGGCCCCGGGCTTGGGGGCGCCAAAGACGTCTCAAGGCCTGCCGCCTCGGCTAAGGCGAAGCGTCCTGCGTCTGGCGCCCGGCATAACGGGCGGCGGCCACCGCCCGGTTGGGAACGTTCAACACACGGATAAGGGACGAAACGTGGATTCGCACCGTGAAAGGCGAGATTTCAAGCAGCGCGGCGATCTGCTTGTTGGTCTTGCCTTGGGCGATCAGCCGCCAGACTTCCCTCTGCCGGGAGGTCAGTCGGCTCATATCATCGTTCAGATCCAGTGGCAGCAGGCTGGAAGATTCGTACTTGACCAACACTTTGCCTTTCAGGATATCGACGATGGCCTTGCCCACTTCTTCCGAAGAGAGGCTCTTGCCGACGAACCCATCTGCGCCGGCATCCATGACTTGGCCAACGACATCGCCGTCATCAATGGTCGACACCACTATTAATTTGACATGCCTCAACTCCTGACGCAGTTGAGCCAGCTCACTAATGGCGTTTAATCCAGGAAGACGAATTTCAAGAATTAATGTATCGACGGGGCGCTCTTGCGCGATCAACGTTCGCACTTCTTCCAGGTTACCTGCTTGCTCGATCATTGCAGCGGGTATCAAACGTTCAAGCAATACCATCAGGCCTTCGCGAAACAGCGGATGCTCATCTGCCACGATAATTCGGCAACTCATATCACACAACACACGACATCCATTCGAATAGAAAAACGATCCGATGATGTCCGAGTCTTGTGACTTAAGATATAGAACACCTGAACTAGCACACCTGTACTAGTCAGACTTTCAATTAGTGAAACGACATGAACTTAAAATGCCATCATGTCGTCCCGACCAATTGATTATCTGCGCACGTTATTTTCCCTATCATTTCGCAGACCGGGGGCATTCCTTTCACCGGTTGTTGTTCAGTTCACAACACCCGATCGTGGCCAATAGCGTTGTTAATCCAATGAAGCGAGCGTTAGATAATTGAGCCTTGGGGCAAGCCAATGTCATTGCGCTCGATACTGCATCTTTACAACTTCAGTGATTCGCTCCGGCACGCCATTGGCCGCGGGCGTGACAGCCCTGATCGATTGTCCTCGATAAGGCCCCTCGGCAGGAAACCAGTTATGAACGACGACCGGCGCAGATTGTGCCCCCGCCGGCGAGCCCACCGAAATCCGGTTGGTGAACTTGCAGGTGTTGAACGTGCCGAGTGCCGTGGTGAGGGTCTCACGGCCGCTGTAGGTCAGTTGCTCCGTGACCTCATACTCAACCGTTGCGCCGGCACTGACTGCCTGGCTCTTGTAGCGAACGTCGACCGTCTGCCCGGGTTGCAGATCGATCGGCACGGCGGCTGCGGGGTGGTAGGTGGTGGTCACCAACGAGGCGCCCGCGCCATGCCGATCGCCATAGCGAATCAGCTGGCCGTCCCTGACCTCGGCAAATGTCGTCGTCAAGAAGAACGGCGCATCGTTCAGGTATGACGTGTGTGAGGAAGCCACCGGCGTGGCTCCGGCAAACGCTTGCGGCCCCAGCGTCTCGGTCTTGCTGCGGCTGAGCGCGGGCGACAGGTTGTCACGGCTTTCAGACTCCACCACCGTACCGGCGTGGAAGTCTGCTTCGTTCACACACGCGGCCGAGGATGAATCGGTCGACGTCGCTGTCGCGTCAGCCATGACGAGGCCAGGGATTCCCGCGCCGCAAACGGCAAGGGCGAAGCAGAACGATGCCGTCGAGGTACGCTTGAAGTGGGCAGCATCCAGATCAGGTTGTTTGGCGGGTGAGTTTTTCAAGAACGTTTCCTTGTTGGGTTCAGCGTGCACGGAAAGCCCCCAAGGGCGCCTTTGATAACGGCAAGGCCGCCACGTCGAACGCCTTGTCTTCTGCCGCCGTCACGGGTGGAACGCCCAGCCCCAGGGCGACAGCCAACATCAAGGTCGCAACCACCGATGTCCTCATACGGATATCCTTGTCCTGACCTCTCAGGTCGAGAGATGGGCGCTCCATCAGGCCAGACCACTCCCAGTCCGGCAATAGTCCAACTGTACTATTGCCCCTGGGCAGCGTTAGCCGCCAACCCACGCTATCAGGCAACACTGACAGCTTCATGGGGCGGCAAGCGGCCTCAAGGTGTCAGGTTGATTCCAGGCTGCCCCGTCCCCAGACAGCCGTTACAAGGGCAACTCGCGCAGCGTTGCGCCCTCCTTCTCCAGGCGCTGCCGGTACGTCGCGGCGTCCAGCAGTTGATAAGGGAAATAGAGGCCGGGCGCAGTAGGTGGTTGCCCATCGAGCCCCAGCAGCCGTTCCAGGAGTGAGGCCACGCTGAGGCCGGTCAGCGGTGCAGTGCCCGCCGGGTGCACGAGCGCATGCCGGGTACGCAGCGCCTTGCCCAGCTGATCCTCGCCCGCCAGTTCGATGATGATTTCGGTCGACATCGGACCGCCCTGGTGACGGGTCGAACTCGTGCCGATGGCCATGTTGAATTGCACATCGGCTGCGCCCGTGGCAGCCGCCAGACCAACGACGTCGATGGACGAAAAACCGCTGCCGTCGATCGCCCTGCCGTCCACCGCTTGAAAACGTGCCTTGGCCTCCTCGCCTTCACGCCAGACGTACACCCCTTCGCGCCGTGTCAGTGCGGCCGGCAGCATCCTGTTCAAGTGTTCGAAGTCGGTTGCCACCGTCGGGCCTCCGATGTCCTGCTCATCGATCAACGCGCTGATCCTGATGTCGCGTACGCGACTGAATGCCTCGGCGACACTCAAGGTCGACACTGTCGTGGCACCGGCCATCCACTCGTATCCGAGGACGATGGGCGCGGCGTCGGGCCTGTGCATGTAGGTGGCGATTTCCGGGGCGATCTCGAAGATGCCGGACGATATGCTCAGGTGCGGCACACCCCGTTGCTGGGCGAAGCGCAACCCCGCGAGGGCGTGATCCATGTAGAACACCACGACCGCGCTCACGGGACGATCGCCGAGCCCCAGGTCATCCGCAGCAGCGTCGATCAGCACGCCTTGGGCCCCGCCGATCTGCTCTGCGGCCCGCTGGGCCCTGCCCAGGTCGCGCCCTCCGATCAGCAGCGGTACGCCGGGATGGGCCGCGCGCAATGCTTGAGCAGAATGATGGCCGATGGCGCCAGAGCCGCCCATAAACAGAATAGGATCAATAGACATGGTATGTTCTCCTAGCGTTGGGAACGAAACCTACCATTGGTAGGCCAGTAACCATGACCCTACACCTCACCGCCTACCATTGGTAGGTTTTTTCACCTGGAGCGACGAAGTGCAAACAGACATCGAGCCCCCGGCCACGTCTTCCACCCGCCGGCTTTCGAAGACCGAACGACGGCGACAGTTGCTGGACACCGCCTTACTGATCGTGCGCGAGGAAGGCGCCGACCGCCTGACCCTGGGGCATCTGGCGGTGCGTGCGGGGGTGTCGAAACCGGTGGTCTACGACCATTTCAGCACCCGTTCGCTCCTGCTGATCGAGCTCTATAAATGGATCGATACCGAACGGGTCAATGCATTCCGTGACGCCATGACCGGCTCCACCCGGACGCTGGAAGACACCGCCCAACGGCTGGCCAGCGCCTACATCCAGTGCGCGGCTGACAACACCGACGAATTTTATGCCGTGGGCGCGGCGCTGGCAGGCAGCGACGAAAAGGCGGCGGTTTTCCAGGAGCTGCTGGATAACTGCGTGCAGATGTTCACGAGCGTGCTCAAGCCCCACGCCGCGCTGGCAACCGTTGAGCTGGAGCGTCGCTGCACCGGGCTGGTCGGCGCGGGCGAAGCGCTGGCGGGGGCCCTGGTGCGAGGACGGCATGACAAGGATGACGTGACGCAGGCATTCGCTTCGCTTATCCGAGGGGCGTTGCGGGAGGCCGAATGACAGCGCAATCACGGCCCGCCGGCGTCGCGGGCCGCCCTCCTACTCACCAGAGCGCAATGTCGTAGGTGAAGTAGATCCGGTTGCTGTCTCGTCCACGGGCGTAGTCGGCGCGGTAGACGTAATTGCGCAACCGCACACCCAGGCCCTTGAAGGTGCCTTGTTGCACGACATAAGCCAGTTCGGCGTCTCGCTCCCACTCTTTGATCGCCGTGTCGGAATGGCCGTCGTTGCCACTCAGGTAGCGGGTCGAAAAGGTCAGGCCAGGGACGCCGAGGGCGGCGAAGTTGTAGCCGTAGTTGAGCATCCAGGTCTTTTCATCCTCTTCGATGAACTTCCCGATGCCCGCGTTGCTAAACGAATAGACCGTGGCACCGCTGATGTAAGGCAAGCCAGCATCGCCATTGAGCACCTGGTAGCCGCCGCCCACGGTATGGCCTGCGATCGCATAGGACAATTGTCCGCTCAGCATCGTGTTGTCGACCTTGCCGCCGTAGGCAGAACCGCTGTCGACACTGTTGAAATAGCGCAGGTCGCTGGTCAGCACGCCGCGACCCAAGGGCAGGTCGTGCTGGATCCCGGCGAAGTGCTGTCGGTAGAAGTTTTCCAGCTCACCGTAGAAGTAACTCAGGCGAACGTTCTTCCCGAGCTTGTATTCGGCGCCGGCGTAGCTGAAGTCGCCCGATTTGTCGCCGCTGTAGCCGTCGGGGACGATCGGCATGCTGTCGCTGGAGTCACGCAACTTGAATCGATCCAAGTAGCCGCCGGTGAGCGTCAGGTCCTGGATGTCGACGCTGCTGACCTGGGTGCCCCGGTAGGTCTGCGGCAACAGCCGCGCATCGTTGTAGATCAGCACCGGCGTCTTCGGCAACAGCGTGCCGTACTTGATCGTGGTCTTGGCCAGGCGCGCTTTGGCCGTCAGGCCGAGGCTGGCGAATTCGTCAGCCGCGCGGCCATCGTCATGCACGGGCAACAAGCCGGTGCCGCTGCGGCCGCGACCGGAATCCAGCTTGACCCCGAGCAGCCCCAGGGCATCGACACCCACACCGAGGGGGCCGGGGGTGAATCCTGACTGGTAGTCCAGCAGGAACCCCTGGGCCCATTCGGTTCGCTCGCTTTTCGCCGTCCTCGCCGCTCGCGCGCTCATGCCGTGTTCGTCGCGGAAATTCTCATTGAAATAGACGTTGCGCAATTGCAGCTTGAGCTTGCTGTCATCGATCAATCCTTCGGCGCTGGCGCTGGCCAGCGGCAACAGGCCAAGAAGGGAAAACAGCGCCCGTTGGGTATGCAAAGTACTCATGGCTCACTACTCAATGTTGTTATTCGGGGTGCAGGACAGCACGCGCCTGACCGGGCAGGCGCGCAGAAAAACAGCGGGTTGGGTGAATCAGGTGAAGAGGCTGATCGCTCCGGTCAGCAGGGCCAGCGCGGTAATGACCAGTGAGGTCAGCACGGCCCACTTGACGGTGGCTTTCTGGAAGTCGCCGATGTCGCGGTCGACCATGCCGACCAACAACAGGGTCGACGCCACCAGCGGGCTCATCAGGTGCACCGGCTGGCCGAGGATCGAGGCTCGGGCGATTTCCACCGGATCGATGCCATAGGCCGCCGCCGCATTCGCCAGGATCGGCACCACACCGAAGTAATAGGCGTCGTTGGACAGCACAAAGGTCAACGGCATGCTGGTAATCGCCACCACCAGCGGGAACAGGTGGCCCCAGGACGGTGGGATCCAGTCGACCAGGGTTTGTGCCAGGGAATCGACCATCTTGGTGCCGGAGAAGATGCCAGCGAAGATGCCTGCCGCAAACACCAGCAGCACGACGGTCATGGCATTGCCCGAATGGGCCAGGATGCGTTCTTTCTGAATATCCAACTGCGGGTAGTTGATCATCAGCGTCAGCACGAAGCCGATCAGGAACAGGATCGCCGAATGCATGATCCCCATCACCAACGCCACCATCACCGCGATGACCAGCAGCAGGTTGACGTAGGCCAGTTTCGGGCGTTTGTAAGGAGTGTCCTCGAGGATCGCCTTGATGTAGCAGTTACCGCCGCCGCTCTCCAATTGGATATTGCCAATGCGTTTGCGCTCGGCGCGCCCCAGCAGGAATGCGGTGAAGACCACCCACATCGCTCCGCCGATCATGGTGGGCAGCAAGGGCACGAAGTATTCGCCGGCATCCAGGCCCAGCGCGGCGATGGCGCGGGTGGCAGGCCCACCCCAAGGCGTCATGCCGCTCATGATGCTCAGCGACAGCATGGCAATGGTCGCCAGGATCATCGGGTTCATGCCGATGCGCTTGTAGAGCGGCAGCATGGCCGCGCAGGTGATCATGTAGGTGGTGGTGCCATCGCCGTCCAGGGCCACCATCAGAGAAAGCAGCGCAGTGCCGATGGCAATTTTCATCGGGTCGCCGTTGACCCGCTTGAGGATCTTGCGGATCAGCGGATCGAACAGGCCGGCGTCGATCATCAGGCCGAAGAACAGAATCGCGAACAGCAGCAGCGCCGCCGAAGGAGCGACCATTTTCAGGCCGTCGAGCATCATCTTGCCGGTGGTGCCGCCAAACCCACCCAGGACAGCGAAAACGATGGGCACCACGGTCAGGGCGACAATCGGTGACAGCCGTTTGGTCATGATCAAAACGGTGAAGACGACCACCATGGCCAAGCCAAGCAATGCGAGCATAGGTTTGATCTCTTGTTCTTATGAGTAGCGTGGCCGACGCCAAGGCGCACGGCCCCTAACCCGCCAGGCGGCACGATGAACGGCGCCTGGCGGAAGTTTTATGAGGCAGGGAAAAGGGCTAGCGGAAACGGCTAGACGGGTTTGGTGACCTTCGGCTGTTCCCAGGTGTGAGCCTGGACCTGGCCGACCGAGGCTCCCGGCTTGCCGTCCAGCGTGCTAAGCAACCGGTCGCGATCGCAGGCGTTTTCGCTGATGGAGATGACCACCGTGGCGACCGCGTTGCTGGCCAGGCTGGTCAAGGCCCGGGCCTCCGACATGAAGCGGTCGATGCCGATCAGCAAGGCCAGGCCTGCCAAGGGAATGTCGTGGATCACCGTCAGGGTCGACGCCAGGGCGACGAAACCGGAACCGGTCACGCCGGCGGCACCCTTGGAGGACAACAGCATGATCGCGAGCATCGTCACGGTCTGCCCGAGCGTGAGGTCGATGTTGCAGGCCTGGGCAATGAACACCGCCGCCAGGGACAGGTAAATCGCCGTGCCGTCGAGGTTGAACGAGTACCCGGTTGGCAGCACCAGGCCGACCACGCCTTTCTTGCACCCCAGCGCCTGCAGTTTTTCCAGCATCCGTGGCATGACCGGTTCGGTGGAAGACGTCCCGAGCACCACCAGGAATTCTTCGCGCAAGTAGCGCAGCAGTTTCCAGAGACTGAACCCGTGGGCCCGGCAGATGCCCCCCAGCACCACGATGACGAAGAACGCACAGGCGATGTACAGCGTCATGATCAGCTTGGCCAGGGAACCCAGCGAGGTGATGCCGTATTGGCCAACGGTGAACGCCAACGCGCCGAAGGCACCTATCGGGGCGAAGCGCATCAGGTAGGAAAAAATCTTGAACACCATGTGCGAGGCGGATTCCAGCACGTCCAGTACCGGCTTGCCGCGTTCACCGATGGCCGACAAGGCAAAACCCGAGAGCACCGCGATGAACAGCACCGGCAGCACTTCACCCTTGTTGAAGGCGCCGAGGAACGTGTCGGGAATGATGTGCATGAAAAACTCGACGACGCCCAGCTTCGCGGCGGAATCGGTGTACTGCGACAGACCCTTGGTGCTCAGTTGGGTCGGGTCGATGTTCATGCCCACGCCAGGCTTGAACAGGTACACCGCCACCAGGCCGATGATCAGGCTGATCACGGTCAGGCCCAGGAACAGCAGCATGGTCTTGCTCAACAAGCGACCCAGGGAGCGTTTATCGCTCATGCCGGCGATGCCGGTGACGATCGTGCAGAACACCACCGGCGCGATCATCATCTTGATCAACTTGATGAAGGCATCCCCCAGCGGCTTCAGGGCGATCGCCTGCTGCGACCAGAAATGTCCGACCAGCACACCCAACAGCACGGCGAGCAGAATCTGGAAGTAGAGCGATTTTACAACTTTCATGGCATCACCCATTTTTAGAATTGTGCTGATGCAGGAAACGGCAACGACCGAGGGAAGCTATCCGACGAGTCGTTGAGGCGCCGTGGCGTAGACATAACCGGAAAACAGCCTGCGTGACGTCCGCACCACCGAGGCACGAATCGTCTCACCCCGGGCGCCGGTGTAGGACAATACAACGTCGATACCGCCACTGGGGTGTTCAATGCGCACGTGCTTCAAGCGCGGCTCGCGGGCCTCGCCGAGCAACTGCGCAACCACGCTGCCCTCGGTGACGCAAGCGGTGGCCAGGCCAATGGAGCCCGTGATCGCCAGCGCCCGATGGCAGTTGTGTGGCATGAAGTAGCGCACCTGGACGGTGCCGCCCGCCTTGGCCGGCGAGACCAGCACCGGCTTGGGGATGACCTTGTCACTGACATCGCCCAGGCCCATCGCCAGACCCGCTTGCAGGCGCAGGGACTCCAGGCGGCGCAGGAACTCCTTGTCGGCATCCAGCTCAGCCGGGCTTTCGTCGCCGCGCTTACCCAAGTGGCCCGCTTCGACAATCATCATCGGCATGGCCATGTCGATGCAGGTCACGGGGATACCGTCGATCACGTCCTGTTTGCTCCCGGTCGGGAACAACTTACCGGTCTTGCTGCCCGCCGCATCGAGGAACGTCAGTTGCACCGGCGCAGCCGTGCCAGGGACGCCGTCGATGGCGGTGTCGCCTTCGTAGCTGACTTTCCCACCGGGTGTCAGCACTTCGGCGTTCACGAACGTGCCGGTGTTGAGGTTGCGAATGCGCACCTGGGTACGCTCCTGAGACGCCTTCACCAACCCCTGCTCCACGGCAAACGGGCCGACGGCGCACAGCATGTTGCCGCAGTTGGGCGCCGTGTCGACCCGCCGCTGGGAAACCATCACCTGGACGAACAGGTAATCGACATCGGCGTCAGGATGAAGCGAGGGGCTGACGATGGCGACCTTGCTGGTTTGCGGGCTGCCGCCGCCGATACCGTCGATCTCCAGCTCGTGGCCGGAGCCCATCAGGTTGAGCAGCAGCTCGTCACGCTCTTCGATCGCCACGGGCAGATCCCAAGCAAGGAACACCGGGCCCTTGGAGGTACCACCGCGCATCAACACACAGGGAATTCGTTGCATAACACAGACTCTTGTTGATCAATCGGAGCAATTGATGTCTTGATTGCAAGAGTCGCAGCCTTTAAAAATTGTTTCCAATGCAAATATCAGCGCCATTATTTCATTTCATGCATGACTGTTGGCGATTCTCCCACACGCGAACAAGTCTTTCAGCGGGACAAAACGATGCAATATGAACTCAACGACATTCGTTCTTTCGTAAAAATCGCCGAACTGGGAAGCTTTCATGAGGCCGCCGATGCGTTGCACCTGTCCCAGCCGGCGTTAAGCCGCCGGATGAAAAAACTCGAGGAAGGCTTGGGCACCGCCCTGCTCGACCGCACCACCAGACGGGTCAGCCTCACCAGCGTCGGCCGGGACTTTTTGCCCAAGGCCCGGCGCCTGCTGGATGACTTCGACGACTCGATTCTCAACATCCGCGAACTCGCCGAGCGGCAGAGTGGCCGGGTTACCCTCGCCTGCATCCCGACCGCGGCCTTCTACTTCCTGCCTTCGGTCATCCGTCTCTACAACGAACGCTATCCGCAGATTCGCATCCGCCTGCTGGATCTCAGCGCCAACGAAGGGCTGGAGGCGGTCCTGCGGGGCGAGGCCGACTTCGGTATCAACATGATGAGCGGCCAGCACCCCGACATAGAGTTCGTGCCATTGGTCAACGAGCCCTTTGTCCTGGCGTGCCGCCGCGATCATGAATTGGCCAAGCGCAGCGCGGTGACCTGGTCGGAACTGAGTCATTACCGCCTTATCGGCGTCGGTCGCCTCAGCGGCAACCGGATGCTGCTGGACCACGCGCTGTCGGGCTTGAGCTGGCGCCCGCAGTGGTTCTATGAGGTCCAGCACCTGTCGACATCGCTGGGCCTGGTGGAGGCCGGGCTCGGCGTCTCGGCCATGCCGAGCCTGGCGATGCCGGCCGAGGATCACCCCACGCTGGTCAGCGTCCCGCTGATCGAACCGGTGGTGAACCGGTCGCTGGGACTGGTGTATCGACGGGGGGCATCGCTGTCACCTGCGGCGGAAAAGTTCGTCTCGATCCTGCTCGAACAGTGGGAACGATGACCCTGCCTGTGTGGGAGCGAGCATGCTCGCGAAGAGGCCATTGAACCCTGCATCAACCCGAGCAGGCCCGCCGTCTTCGCGAGCAAGCTCGCTCCCACAGAGGTCGTAAGGGTGGATTATGGGGTGGTGCTCAGGCGCATCGATCCGTTGTCCTCCAGGCGAACGCCCAGCCCGCGATAGTCGCGGATCTGCCCGTGGACAGTGTCCATCGGGTGCGTATGGGTCGCCGTCACCACCATCACGTCCGCTCCCGCCGCCTCGCCCGCGCGAATGCCGGCCTCGGCGTCCTCGAACACCAGGCACCCCCCTGGCTTCACCTGGAGCCGTTCTGCGGCCAGTCGGTAGCAGGTAGGGTCGGGCTTGCCATCGCTTACGTCTTCGGCGGTGACCATCACCGCCGGACGCGGTATCCCGGCCGCTTCCATGCGGCGCAAGGCCAAGGCCATGGGCGCCGAGGTGACGATTGCCCATTGCGCCGGCGGCAGGCTTTGCAGGAACGCCAGCGCACCGGGCACGGGCACCACGCCCACGACGTCCTCGATTTCCTCCCGGGTGATCTGCTCGGCCTCGGCCGCAGCGTCCACACCCGGCAGGTGCTGGCGGGCGATGGTGTCGATGGCGCGCACGCCATGGATCGTCGGCAGGAACGTGACCACGTCCACACCGTGACGTTGGGCCCAGCGGGTCCAGATCCGCTCGGCGGCGGCAATGGAATTGAGCAGCGTGCCATCCATGTCGAAAAGGAATGCGCGATAGGCCGTGGATGAGTGCTGTACAGACATGGGAATCCTTGGGTTATCAAACTGCAAAAAAGCGCCGCCCTTGTGGGGGGCCTTGGGTTGCCTGGGCTATACCAGCCGCTCGATCCGCTGATGCTGCCAGACCCGCTTGTAGTAGACCGTTTGCAGCAACAGCATGCTCAGGTAAGCCACCGGAAATGCCATCCATACGCCTTGCAGGCCGAAGTGTGCGTCCAGCAGGTAAGCCACCGGCACCTCCACCCCGACGATGCAGAAGATCGAGATCGCCACCGGCACCAGCACCGTGCCGCTGGCGCGCATGATGCCGCCGACCACCGCCTGGAAGCCGAACACCAGCAAACTCCAGAGCATGATGTGCAACAGGTGTTCGGCCTGGACCCGCGCCGCCGGATCGGTGATGAACAACCCTAGCAGCCAATGGGACAACAGATACCCCAGCACCACCAGCCCGCCGGTGAGCCAGACGTTGACCAGCAGCCCCGTGCGCAGGATCGGCCCAAGCCGCTCCAGCCGACCGGCGCCGATGGCCTGGGCGCCCAGGATCGTCGCGGTGATGGCGATCGACAGCGCCGGGAACTGCACGTAATTGACGATCTGCGTCACCGCGCCATACGCCGCCGTGGCCTGGGAACCGTGGCGATTGACCAGCGCCAGGATCACCAGCTCCGACACCGAGATCACCACCATCTGCAGGCCGGTGGGCAAGCCGATGCCCAACACTTTGCCAAGGATCTCGCGGTCCAGGCGCATTGCCGCGAACAAGGCGCGATCCGGCGCCAAAGGGTGCTCACGGCGGTTCAGGCGCCAGGCCAGCATGACCATGGCCGAGGTCGTGCCCACAAGCCCCGCCAGGGCCGCACTCTGGATGCCCATCTGCGGCAACCCCAGCCAGCCCCGGATCAACGCCGGGGTCAGCAGCAGCCCGACGCCGGTGGACACCAGCAACGCCAACAGCGGCGTCAGCGTATCGCTCACGCCACGCAGCAATTGGGTGAACAGCACGAACACCAGCAGCATCGGCAACAGCCACATCATCACCCGAGCATACGAAACGGCCTCGTCCAGCACATCCGCCGGGGTCCCCAACCCCTGCAACGCCTGGCGCGCGAAAACACTGCCGAGCACCGCCGCCACCAAGCCGATGATCGCCCCCAGCAGCAACGTCGAACCGGCCACCGCCTTGACCGTTCCGGTTTCGCCGGCGCCATAGGCTTGCCCGATCAGCACCCCTGCCCCCGCACCCAGGCCAATCACCAACGCAATGAAGAAAAACACGATGGGGAACATCCCCGACACCGCCGCCAGGGACTGGGTGCCCAGCATCTGGCCAATGTAGATGCTGTTGAACGTGCCGGACATCGATTGCAGGAAGTTGGACAGGACCATGGGGGCCAGGAACAGCAGGTAGGTTTTCCAGAGAGGCGGGGTCGGCAGCATGGGAACTCATGAGGGCAGGTTCAAAATCCAATGCCAGGTAATTTAGCGCAATCAGCACTTGTGGCGAGGGGATTTATCCCCGTTGGGTTGCGAAGCGACCCTGACAAGCTGAAATCAATACATCTCTCGTACCGAGTCGTCAGGTGTGGGGCAGCTTCGCAGCCCATCGGGGATAAATCCCCTCGCCACAGGGGATCGCGTGCACAAATGGCTTCGTCGGTCCGACTCGACAATTGGGAGACAGCGTCTAGTCTGAGATAGCACAGTGCCACGCGCTGCGTAGGTCATTGCCTACAGCGGTCGGAATCGGACGACTGGTCTTCAAGTCTGACCAGGGGTCGCAGATAACCAGTTATTCGCCAATAACCTGTAGCAACACTGTTCAAGGACCGAACCATGACGTCGTATTCACACGGTCATTCCTTTACCTCTATCCAACCACGCCTGCTCTGGAACCCCGTGCTCGTGGCCGTCGTCGCAAGCATCGGCGTGCTGCTGCTCAACGGCCTGAGCGGGCAGAACATTGCGTTGAGCGCGGTGATCCTGGCCTTGGGTATTGCCGCGGGCGTGTGGGGCGCGCGGACGCAGCGCCGGCAGTTCGACCGTGCATTCGCCGCGGCCACTGCCCAGCATGAACGGCACGCCAGCGAGCAGCGCTCCCACCACTCCAACGCGCAACTCAACGAAGTGGTCCTGGGCGCCATGCCGATCTGGGCCAAGCAAGTGGAGAGCTCCCGGCAGCAGACCGAAACCGCGATCGTCTCGCTGACCAGCCGCTTCACCGGTATCTCCTCCCGCCTGGAAGACACCGTGCAAGCCTCGCAGCAAGCCGCCGGCGAACTGGCCGGCAGTGGCAGCGGCGGTGCCGTGCAGGTGCTCGCCCAAAGCGAAAGCGAGCTGGTCCAGCTCATCGACATCTTGAGAACGGCCCAGACCAGCCGCGATGAAACCCTGGCCCAGGTGCGCAACCTGACCGCCTACACTGGCGAGCTGCGGACCATGGCCGCCGACGTCGCGGCGATTGCCGCCCAGACCAACCTGCTGGCCCTCAACGCCGCCATCGAAGCCGCCCGTGCCGGTGAAGCCGGGCGTGGTTTTGCGGTGGTGGCCGACGCCGTGCGCAGCCTGTCGAGCAAGTCCAGCGAGACCGGCCAGCAGATGTCGGCCAAGGTCGACATCATCAACACCGCCATTACCCAACTGGTCCAGGCCGCCTCCAGCGGCGCAGACCAGGACAGTCATTCGGTCAGTGCCTCCGAGCAAAGCATCCAGCGCGTGCTGGAGCGCTTCAAGAGCGTGACCGGGCGCTTGGCCAATTCGGCCGAGCTGCTGCAACAGGAAAGCTTCGGGATCCGCGACGAACTCACCGAAGTGCTGGTCAGCCTGCAATTCCAGGATCGGGTCAGCCAGATCCTCAGCCACGTGCGCGACAACATCGAAGACCTGCATGTGCACTTGCAGCAGGCCAGCCAGTCGCCCGACCAAGCCGTCACCATCGATGCCCGCCAATGGCTGGCGCGCATGGAAACCACTTACGCCACTGACGAGCAACGCCGCAACCACCACGGCGACTCGAGCGTGCAGCAAGCTTCACAGGAAATAACCTTCTTTTAGGAGAGCCGTTCATGGCTAAAAGTGTATTGGTTGTCGACGACTCGGCGAGCGTTCGGCAGGTTGTCGGCATCGCGTTGAAAAGTGCCGGCTACGACGTGATCGAGGCCAGCGATGGCAAAGACGCGCTGGGCAAGCTCAACGGTCAGAAAGTCCACCTGATCATCAGTGACGTGAACATGCCGAACATGGACGGCATCACCTTCGTCAAGGAGGTCAAGAAGCTGGCCAGCTACAAGTTCACGCCGATCATCATGCTGACCACCGAATCCCAGGAGTCGAAGAAGCAGGAAGGCCAGGCGGCCGGGGCCAAGGCCTGGGTGGTCAAGCCGTTCCAGCCGGCGCAGATGCTGGCGGCGGTGTCCAAACTGATTCTGCCCTGAGGGCTGGAGGCTGCAATGCCGTTGTTGTACGAAACCGTCGATGACACCGCGCAGGTGCAGATCGACGGTGAGCTGACGATCTACACCGCCGCCGACCTGTCCGCACAGTGGCTGCCCCACCTAGGGGCCACGCCGCGCATGGAGGTGGATCTGTCGCAGGTCACTGAAATGGACGGCGCCGGGCTGCAACTGCTGCTGATGGTGCTGCGCGAGGCGCCGAAGGCCGGCACCCACCTGGCCCTCACCGGTCGCAGCAAAGCCGTCACCGAAACACTCGAGCTGTGCAACCTGCCAGCCTAGGCCCCTGTATTGCGGCCCGACACGACAAAGGATATGAGCGTGAGCATCAATCTCGATCAGGCACAACAGACCTTCATCGTCGAGGCACGGGAACAGTTGCAGGCGATGGAAGAGTCGTTGCTGCAACTGGAAACCAACCCGGGCGACGATGACGCCATCGGTGCGATCTTCCGCGCGGCCCACACCATCAAGGGCTCGGCCGGGCTGTTCGGCCTGGAACCGATCGTCAGCTTCACCCACATCGTCGAAGACGTGCTCGATCGCCTGCGCAATGGCAGCGTCGAGGTGGACACCGGCTTGATCGCCGTATTGCTCAAGTCCAGCGATCACATGCTGGAGCTGATCAACGTAGTGGCCAACCAGGGCGGGACACTGACGCCCCCGGCGTTGAAACGCGAGATGGAGCTGTGCCAGGTGCTGCAGGGATACCAGGCGCCGCCCTCCACCGACACACCCACGGCGGCCAGCAGCAGCGCCGCGCAGGCACCCGGCGAACTGCGCCTCTGGCACATTTCCCTGCGCTTCGGCCAGGAGGTATTTCGCAATGGCATGGACCCGCTGTCGTTCCTGCGCTACCTGCAAACCCTCGGTGAAATCGTCGACCTCAGCACCCTGACGGACACCCTGCCCGCCATCGAAGCCTGGGACGCCGAATCCTGCTACCTGGGCTTCGACATCGAGTTCAGCTCGGCGGCCAGCCATCAGGCGATCAACGAAGTCTTCGATTTTGTCCGCGAAGATTGCGTCATCGAAATCGTCGCCCTTGAGGATGCCGCGCCTGCGGCGAATACCGGCCTGGTCACGACCCAGCCGGAACAGCCCGAGGAAAACACCGCGCTGGTCACCACCGGCGAGCTGTTGCCGGACCAGCGCAAGACCCCGCGGGCGGCCTCCCGGGTCGCCCTCGACAAACAACCGACGACAACCGACAACAAGGCCAAGGACGGCGCCTATGTGCGGGTCAACGCCGACAAGCTGGACGAGTTGATCAACCTGGTGGGCGAACTGGTCATCGCCAGCGCCGGCGCAAGCCTGCTGGCGCGCACCTGCCATAACGCACCGTTGCAGGAGTCCACCTCCAGCGTGTCCGCCCTGGTGGAGGAGATCCTCGACGGTGCCCTGCGCCTGCGCATGATCCCCATTGGCGAGACCTTCAACCGCTTCCGCCGAGTGGTGCGCGACGTCAGCCAGGAACTGGGCAAGGACATCGACCTGATCATCAACGGCGCCGAAACCGAGCTGGACAAGACCGTGGTGGAAAAGATCGGCGACCCGCTCATGCACCTGTTGCGCAACGCCATGGACCACGGCATCGAAACCGCCGAGGCGCGGTTGGCGGCCGGCAAGCCGGCCAAGGGGCACTTGCACCTCAACGCCTACCACGACTCGGGCAACATCGTGCTGGAAATCGCCGACGACGGGGCCGGTCTGAACCGCGACCGGATCCTGGAAAAAGCCCAGGAACGCGGGCTGGTGTCCCCCGGCGCCACCCCCACCGACCAGGAGATCTACAACCTGATCTTCGAACCGGGTTTCTCCACCGCCCAGGCCGTTACCAACCTGTCGGGACGGGGCGTGGGCATGGACGTGGTCAAGCGCAACATCACCCTGCTGCGCGGCACCGTCGACTTGGACAGCCAGCCGGGCCAGGGCACCGTGGTGCGCATCCGCCTACCGCTGACCCTGGCAATCATCAACGGCTTTTTGGTGGGCATCGACCAGTCCACCTACGTCATCCCGCTGGACATGGTCCAGGAATGTGTCGAGTTGAGCGAAGACGACGGGATCGCCAGCCGCGAGCAGGGTTACCTGGACCTGCGCGGTGAAGTCCTGCCGCTGGTCTACCTGCGCGACCACTTCAACCACGAAGGCCCGGCCTCGCGCCGGCAGAACGTGGTGGTGGTGCGCTACGCCGAACTCAAGGCCGGGCTGGTGGTGGATGACCTGCTGGGTGAATTCCAGACCGTCATCAAGCCCTTGGGCAAGTTGTTCGGCGCCCTGCGCGGCATCAGCGGCTCGACCATCCTGGGCAGCGGCGCCGTGGCGTTGATTCTCGACATCCCCGCGCTGCTGACCCAGATCGCCCAGATAGAAAACCGCTACACCACTCAATTTCAACAAGCCACTGCTCGCTGACGCTTTAGCAATTCCATGGAGAGGTACTTCCCGATGAAATGGTTCTACGATCTTAGAATCGCCACCAAACTGATCACGTCATTTCTGATGGTGCTGGCCCTGACCGCTGCCATGGGTGTGTTCTCGATCATCCAGCTGGGCGAGGTGAACGGCACCACCCAGGAGATCCGCGACAACTGGATGCCGTCGATGCGCGCCGCCTCGGGCATGCGGTTTTTCGCGGCGAACTATCGTCTCAAGGAAAACCGCCACATCACCGCTGATTCCGAGCAGGAACGCAACACGGTCGAACAGGAAGCCGAAGAATCCAAAAAAGCCTTCGAGACCCGCCTGGCGACATACGAAAAACTGCTCTCCAACGCCGAAGACCGCCAGTTGTTCGAGACCACCCGCTCTGACTGGGTCGCTTACCTGGCGGTCAGCAAGGACCTGATGGCACTGTCCCGGCAGAACCTGTCGGACCAGGCCCATGCACTGCTGCGGGGCGAGTCCAAACGTCGCTTCGATTTGGTGACCGCCGACCTGCAGAAACTGGTGGACCTCAATGACGCCGGTGCCGGCGTGGCCAGCGAACGTGGCACCGCGTTGTTCGAGAAATCGCGCCTGTCGATCATTGCCGTGCTGGCGGCAGCCCTGCTGACCGGCCTGGGCCTGGCGCTGTTCATCTCGCGGATCATTTCCCGTCCCCTGAAGCAAGCCGCATCGGTGGCCGAACAACTGGCCGAAGGCAACCTGAACGCGAAAATCGAAGCCGGCTCCAAGGACGAAACCGGCATGGTGCTCAACGCCATGCAGAACATGGTGGGCAAGCTCTCCCACATCATCGGTGAAGTGCGCAACGCGGCGGACAACCTGGCCAGCGCCTCCGAAGAGGTCAGTGCCACGGCCCAATCCATGAGCCAGGCCACCAGCGAACAAGCGGCCAGCGTCGAGGAAACCAGCGCGTCCATCGAACAGATGAGTGCCAGCATCAACCAGAACACCGAGAACGCCAAGGTCACCGACGGCATGGCCAGCAAGGCCGCCAAGGAAGCCACCGAAGGCGGCGACTCGGTGCAGCAGACCGTGGTGGCGATGAAGAAAATCGCCCAGCGCATCAGCATCATCGACGACATTGCCTACCAGACCAACCTGCTGGCCCTCAACGCCGCCATCGAAGCCGCTCGCGCCGGCGAACACGGCAAGGGCTTTGCCGTCGTCGCCGCCGAGGTGCGCAAACTGGCCGAGCGCAGCCAGGTGGCGGCCCAGGAAATCGGCGAGCTGTCCTCCAGCAGCGTCGACATGGCCGAGACTGCCGGGCATTTGCTCAACGAGATGGTCCCGTCCATCAACAAGACCTCGGACCTGGTGCAGGAAATCAGCGCGGCCTCCGAGGAACAAGCCGCTGGCGTGGCGCAGATCAACACCGCCATGACCCAACTCAACCAGGTGACCCAGCAGAACGCGTCCAGCAGCGAAGAGCTGGCCGCCACCGCCGAGGAAATGAGCAGCCAGGCCGAGCAACTGCAGCAGGCCATGAGTTTCTTCACCCTGGACACGCCGCCCAAGTCGGCCAGCCAGCCGCTGAAAGTCGACAACACCCCGGGCCCGTCCAGCCGCAAACCGGCGCGCGCCGCCGTGCCCGCCCTGCCCAAGGCCTTTGCCTACAGCATGGCGAGCGCTCCGGACGAATCCGAATTCACCCGGTTCTGACGGTCGGTTTTCACAAGCTCGCTTAAAGGAGATACAGGCATGGGCGCCATCGCTACGACACGTCAAACCGCCGCTGCGGTCGAGGAAGAAGCGCAGTACCTGACATTCATGCTCGGCACGGAGATGTTCGCCATCGGCATCCTGTGCATCAAGGAAATCATCGAGTACGGCAACCTCACGGTCGTGCCGATGATGCCGGCTTTCGTGCGCGGGGTGATCAACCTGCGCGGCGCGGTCGTGCCGGTGGTGGACCTGTCGGCGCGGTTCAGCCGGCAGAACTCGACGATCACCCGACGCTCGTGCGTGGTGATCATCGAGGCCAACACCGAGGACGGCCACGCCCAGGACATCGGCCTGCTGGTGGACACGGTGTCGGCCGTCCTGGAAATCCCGTCGTCGCAGATCGAACCGCCGCCCAGCTTCGGGGCGAAGATCCGCGCCGACTTCATCAGCGGCATGGCCAAGGTCGATGGCAAGTTCGTCATCGTGCTGGAGGTCGGGCGCGTGCTGTCCATCGACGAAATGTCGCAACTCGCCGAAGCCAGCCCGAGCGCGCTGGAAGTCGAGGCCCCGTGAACGTCGACAGTTGCAAGGAACGCACCGTGAATTCAGTGGCCCTCAGCGATCGTGAGTTCAGCCAGTTCCAGTCCTGGTTGTACCAGGCCGCCGGCATCAACCTGTCCGAGGCCAAGAAAGCCCTGGTCGCCGGGCGCCTGTTCAAGCGCCTCAAGCATTATGAGCTGGACAGCTACGGCGACTATTTCAAGCTGATCATGAACGGCCAGCGCACCGATGAATTGCAGGTGGCGCTGGACCTGCTCACCACCAACGAAACCTACTTCTTCCGCGAGCCCAAGCATTTCGACTTCCTGCGCCAGCAGGTGCTGCCCAACGCCACGCCGGGCAAGACGTTCCGCCTGTGGAGCGCCGCCAGTTCGTCGGGAGAAGAACCCTACAGCCTGGCGATGACCCTGGCCGAAGGGCTGGGGACCACGCCTTGGGAAGTCATCGGTTCGGACATCAGCAGCCAAGTACTGGCCAAGGCCCGTTCCGGGCATTACCCGATGGAACGGGCACGCACCCTGCCCCATCCACTGCTGGTGAAGTATTGCCTCAAGGGCACCGGCAGCCAGCAAGGCACTTTTCTCATCGACCGGACGTTGCGCAGCCGGGTCCACTTCATCCAGGTCAACCTCAACGACACGTTGCCCGACCTGGGAGAGTTCGACGTGATCTTTCTGCGCAACGTCATGATCTATTTCGACCAAGCCACCAAGAGTAAGGTCGTCGCCCGCCTGATCCCTCGACTCAAGCCCGGCGGCTACTTCATCATCAGCCATTCGGAAAGCCTCAACGGTGTGTCCGATGCGCTGAAACTGGTGGCCCCCTCGATCTATCGCAAGCCATGAGCGCCTTGATGAGGGAAGTGCAAGAGGTGTACCTGGCACCGGGGGAATTCCGCTTCGCCACCTGCCCGACCCGGCTGCGCACGATCCTCGGTTCCTGCGTGGCGATCACCCTGTGGCACCCCGTACGCAAAATCGGCGCCATGTGCCATTTCATGTTGCCCAGCCGCTCACGTTGCTCCACGGCCCTCAATGGCCTGTACGCCGACGAGGCCATCGAGCTGTTCATTCGCCAGGCGCGGGCCCACCGGACCGACCCCGAAGACTACCAACTGAAGCTGTTCGGCGGTGGCGAGATGTTCCCCGAGCTGCAACGCCACATTCCCTACGGTGATGTGGCACGGCTGAACATCAACGCCGCCCTGGAAATGACCGCCCTCTACCGCCTCGACCTGATTGCCCAGGACATGGGCAGCACCGGCTACCGAAGCATCATCTTCGACCTGTGCAATGGCGACGTGTGGGTCAGGCACCAACCGATAAGGACTCGGCATTAACCATGTCAAAAAAGATCAATGTACTGCTGGTGGATGACTCGGCCGTGGTCCGCCAGGTGTTGCTGGCGATCCTCAGCGACACCCCGGATATCCACGTCATGGGCGCCGCGTCCGACCCGATTTTTGCCATGGACAAACTGGCCCGTGAGTGGCCCGATGTGATCGTGCTGGACGTGGAAATGCCGCGCATGGACGGCATCACCTTCCTCAAGAAGATCATGAGCGAACGCCCCACGCCCGTGGTGATCTGCTCGTCCCTGACCCCCAGGGGCGCGGAAACCACTTTACAGGCGATGGCCGCCGGGGCGGTGGAAATCATCACCAAGCCCACCACCGGCCTGAAGAACTTCCTGCTGGAATCGGCGCCGGAACTGGTGGCGGCGATCCGCGCCGCCGCCCAGGTCAATGTGCGTAACCTGGGCAAGCGCGCCGCCCCGGTCGCACTGACGCCCGCCACCAAACTCACGGCCGACGCCATGCTGCCCGCCGCCAATGGCCACGCCATGGCGCAGACCACCGAGCGCATCGTCGCCCTCGGCACCTCAACCGGCGGCACCCAGGCCCTGGAAGCGGTGCTCACCGCCCTGCCTCGCGTGTGCCCGGGCATTGTCATCGTCCAGCACATGCCGGAGAAATTCACCGCTTCGTTCGCCGCCCGGCTCAACAGCCTGTGCCAGATCGAAGTGCGCGAGGCGCGCAACAACGACCGCATCCACCCGGGCCTGGCGTTGATCGCCCCGGGCGGCAAACACATGATGGTGACCCGCAGCGGCGCGTTCTACCACGTGCAGGTGGTGGACGGCCCGCTGGTCAACCGTCACCGGCCTTCGGTGGACGTGCTGTTCCGCTCCGTGGCCAAGTTCGCCGGACGCAACGCCACCGGCGTGATCATGACCGGCATGGGCGACGACGGCGCCCGCGGCCTGAAGGAAATGCTCGACGCCGGCAGCAGCACCGTGGCCCAGGACGAAGCCAGTTGCGTGGTCTTCGGCATGCCCAAGGAAGCCATCAAGCTCAACGCCGCCCAGCGCATCATAGGCTTGCAGGATATCGCCCAGGTGATCCTGCACCGCTAGCCACGGCAGCCCTTACCCTCGCCGGCTCACACCGGCGAAATCGTCGCAAGCACGCCGATCAACAAGGTCAGCGCCAAAAACCCACCCAAGAACATCGCCATCTTCGCCATGAGCCCTCCTGAAAGAATCGCAACCAATGAACATGTGAATTGGGCACCGCGTGCCTGCCCTATTCTGGCGTGGGCCTGCCGTTGCATGACAGGGCCACCTGCCGGCAAAAAAACCGGATCAGAACGCAGGCCTTCGCCACGGCTATACCAAGGTATCGTTTCGCGTCCTTAATCTCAGTGGTCATTGCCCAGGGCCCGCCTTAACCTCAGCGCACGTCAATACCGACACCCTGAACGAGGTGCTCGATGCGCTCTTCATTCCGTGCCCCCGCATTGCCCTCCCTGAACGATAACGAGCACGCATCCTGGTGGGCCGACGTCACCCTGCTCAGCCTCATCGCCTTGCTGGCGGCGTTCATTTTCTATGGCGTCGAACAGATGAACCAGCCTCTCGGTGCCCTGGTTTCCTCGCCGTTGTCCGTGGACCTGAGCCACCTGCCGGCCTACACCTTGCGCACCACCCTGCGCATGTTCATCGCCCTCTTCGCCTCGTTGGTCTTTTCCCTGGTCGTCGCCACGCTGGCCGCCAAGAGCCGCAAGGCGGCCCTCGTTATCCTGCCGGCGCTGGACATCCTTCAGTCAGTGCCGGTGCTGGGTTTCCTGACCTTTACCGTGGTGTTCTTCATGGGCCTGTTTCCGGGCAAGGAAACGGGCGTGGAATGCGCGGCGATCTTTGCCATTTTCACCAGCCAGGTCTGGAACATGACGTTCAGCGTCTATCAGTCGCTGAGAACCGTGCCCCACGACCTCCAGGAAGTCAGCCGGCAGTTCGCGCTTTCGCCCTGGCAACGCTTTGTCAGGCTCGAACTGCCTTTCGCCACGCCTGGCCTGGTGTGGAACATGATGATGTCCATGTCCGGCGGCTGGTTTTTCGTGGTCGCGTCCGAAGCCATCACCGTCGGCGACACCACCGTCAGCTTGCCGGGTATCGGCTCATGGCTGGCCTTGGCGATCGCGCAGAAAAACGCCGTGGCGATCGCCTGGGCGGTATTCGCCATGGCCGTGGTGATCATCCTCTATGACCTGCTGTTCTTCCGCCCCATCGTCGCTTGGGCGGACCGCTTTCGCTTCGAACAGACCGCCTCGCAAAAACGCCCACGCTCCAGGGTCTACGACCTGCTGCGCGCGACCCGACTGGTGCCGTGGGTGTTGCTCGTGCTGGAAGACCTCATGGCCGCGTTGCCGCTGGACAGGCTTGCACGGTTTGCCCGCCGCCTGCGTTTTCACACCGGCGCCCGCTTCAACCGCCTGGCCGACCTGGCCTGGAGGAGCCTGGTGGCGGTCGCTTGCCTGGTCGGCGCGGTACAACTGTCGCGCTTCATTGGCAGCACCCTGGGCCTGGGCGACGTGATCGAGGTTTTCGGCCTGGGCCTGGCGACCCTGCTGCGCGTCGCCGTGCTCATTGTGCTTGCCAGCGTGGTCTGGGTGCCCATCGGCGTCTGGATCGGCCTGAACCCGCGCTGGGCCGAGCGCTTGCAGCCCATCGCGCAGTTGCTGGCGGCGTTCCCGGCCAACGTGCTGTTCCCGTTCGCGGTGGTCGCCATTGTTGCCCTGAAGCTCAACCCCAATGTCTGGCTGTCGCCGCTGATGGTCCTGGGCACCCAGTGGTACATCCTGTTCAACGTGATCGCCGGCGCCAGCGCCTTGCCGACCGACCTGCGGGAAGCGGCGCGCAGCTTCCAGGTGCGCGGTTGGCAATGGTGGCGCCAGGTCGCGCTGCCGGGGGTATTCCCCTACTACGTCACCGGCGCCTTGACGGCGGCAGGCGGCTCCTGGAACGCCAGCATCGTCGCCGAAGCCGTGTTCTGGGGTCATGAGCACCTGTATGCCTCGGGCCTGGGGTCGTTCATTGCCCTGGCCACCTCGGCGGGGGATTTGCAGCGCGTGGCCCTGGGGGTGTCGGTCATGGCGATGTTCGTGGTGGGTTTCAACCGACTGCTGTGGCGCCCCTTGTACGGCTATGCCGAACGTCGGCTTCGAATTGATTGAGGAGAGAGCGATGCATGTGATCGACAAACGTTGCCTCGTCGATGTGCGGCAACTGGGGCACGTCTACGGTACGGCAGGCAGTGCCGAGCGACTGGTGCTGGACGACGTCTGCCTGCGTCTGGACGAAGGGGAGATCGTCGGCCTGCTGGGGCGCTCAGGGTCCGGGAAGTCGACCTTGCTGCGCGCCATCGCCGGGTTGATTACCCCCACCGCGGGTGTGGTCGACTTCCCGGCGGATGCGCAAGGGGATGCGAGCTCGGTGCGCATGGTGTTCCAGAGCTTTGCCTTGTTCCCCTGGCTGACGGTGTTGCAAAACGTCGAGATCGGCCTCGAAGCCTTGCACGTGGCGGCCCCTGAGCGACGGCGCCGAGCCCTGGCCGCCATCGACCTGATTGGCCTCGACGGGTTCGAAAGCGCTTTCCCGAAGGAGCTGTCAGGCGGTATGCGCCAGCGCGTCGGCCTGGCGCGTGCATTGGTGGTGGCGCCGGATGTGCTGTTGATGGACGAGCCGTTTTCCGCACTGGACGTGCTGACGGCCGAGACCCTGCGCACCGACCTGCTGGACCTGTGGCGAGAAAAGCGCATGCCGATCAAGTCGATACTGATGGTCACCCACAACATCGAAGAAGCGGTGCTGATGTGTGATCGGATCCTGATCTTTTCCTCCAACCCGGGGCGAGTGATGACGCACATCAACGTGGACCTCAGCCAACCACGCAACCGCAGCGACCCGGCCTTCCAGGCGCTGGTCGAGCACATCTATGTGCAAATGGCCGGCGGCGGCACGGCAGGTTCCGCGCGCCGGGACGTGTTTGCCGGCAGTGGCGTAGGCATGGTACTGCCGTCGATTTCCACCAACGCGTTGGCCGGGTTGATGGAGGCGGTCCAGGATCACCCCTACGACGGCCAGGCGGATTTGCGTGAATTGGCCGGGGCGTTGCGCTACAGCGCCAGCGATCTTTTCCCGGTGGCCGAGGTGCTGCAACTGATGCGCTTCGCCGACATGCACGACGGCCACATCACCCTGCTGCCGGCCGGGCAACGCTATGCGGACTCGGCCGTCGATGAGCGCAAGCAATTGTTCGCCCAGCACCTGCTTCGGTATGTCCCGCTGGCGGGGCACGTGCGCCGGGTGCTGGATGACCGGCCCACCCGTACCGCACCGGCCAGGCGTTTTCGCGACCAGTTGGAGGACTTCATGTCCGAGCACGACGCCGCCCACACCCTGGACTGTGTCACCCAATGGGGACGCTACGCGGAGCTGTTCGCCTACGATGAAGTGGCCGACCAGTTCAGCCTGGACAATCCCTCCTGAAGCGATTTCGGCGGTATACACTGCGTCACTGAAGCCTTGGCAGCCGCCACAACCGTGGGATGAACCGTTAATGAGAAGAACCCAGCTGACGCTTCGCTTGCTGCTGTTGCTGGGCCTGGCGCTCGGCATCGCCGCGATAGACACCGTCACCGACCTGGAAATCGCGGTGGGCGTGTTCCAGATCGTGGTGGTGCTGATCGCCGTGAGGCTCCTGCCGGCTCGGGCGGTGGCAGGCGTGTCGGTCGCTTGCATGGTGCTGACGATCTTAAGCTACCGGTACACCCGCTTCGGTGACTCGGAAGCCGGCCTGATCAACGTGCTGATCAGCCTCGCCGCCATCGCCGGCACGACCTACCTGGCGCTGCGCCTGTCGGCCGCCATCGGCACCGTGCACCGGACCCGAGCGCACCTGGCGCACATTGCCCGCGTGAACATGCTCGGCGAACTGGCGGCCTCCATCGCCCACGAAGTGAACCAGCCATTGGCCGCCGTCGCCAACAGCAGCAGCGCGTGCCTGCGCTGGATGGCCAATGACCCGCCCAACCTGCCCAAGGCCCGACAGGCGGTGGAACGCATCCTCGCCGACACCCATCGGGCCAGTGACATCATCGCCCGGCTGCGCGGCATGGCCCGTCACCAGGCGCCGACCAAGCAGTGGTTGAACGTGGCCGACACGGTGAACGCCGCGCTGCGGTTGTTGGCCGGCGAGTTGAACGAGCAGAACATCCACTTGCGTGTGCAGATCCAGGAAAGACTGCCGCCGATGCTGGTGGACGAGGTGCAGATCCAGCAAGTGCTCCTGAACCTGGCAATGAACGCCATCGACGCCCTGCGCCAGGTCGATGACGACGATCGCCGGACCCTCGACGTCCGTGCCGGGCTGGAAGCGGGACAGCTGCATTTTTCCGTGTCCGACCAGGGCAAGGGCCTCGCCGGCAACGACCACGAACGGGTGTTCGATGCTTTCTACAGCACCAAGCCGGACGGCATGGGAATGGGCCTGGCCATCAGTCGCTCCATCATCGAGGCCCATGACGGACGGATCTGGGTCGCCAGCAACCCGCAATCGGGCGCGACCTTTCATTTCACCCTGCCTGCCGTGACACGGGAGCCCGATGAGCAGAACTGACGCCCACGACACCGCCGAACCGATGGTCTACATCGTCGACGACGACAGCTCGGTACGTGCCTCGCTGCAAGACCTGCTGGCCTCGGTGGGCCTGGCAAGCATGGCCTTCGGCTCGGCCCGCGAGTTCATGCAAGCCCGGTTGCCGGACGCACCGGCCTGCCTGATCCTCGACGTGCGCATGCCGGGCGTGAGCGGGCTGGATTTCCAGCAGGGCATGGCCCGTTTGAACATCCTGGTCCCGGTGATCTTCATCACCGCCCACGGCGACATCCCGATGTCGGTCAAAGCCATGAAGGCTGGAGCGCTGGAGTTCCTGACCAAGCCCTTTCGTGAGCAGGACCTGCTCGACGCGATCACCCAGGGGCTGGACCGTGACCAGCAACGACGCCAGGCCGCGGCGGCCCTGGACGAATTGAAGCGCCGCCACGACACCCTGACCGACGGAGAACGCGAGGTCATGGCGTGGGTGGTATCGGGCCTCTTGAACAAACAGGTGGCCGCCCGCCTGGGGGTGAGCGAAGTCACCGTGAAAGTGCGCCGCGGCGCCCTGATGCGCAAGATGAATGCGGATTCGTTGGCAACCCTGGTCAAAATGTCGGAAAAACTCAAGGACGTGGATCGCTAGCCGCACCTGTCGCGGCTATCATGCCTTTCGCCCTGCTCACGGGCGTTGCAGACCACCTCAAGGACCCAGGTATGACCCTTCCACCGTCACGCGCCACCCTCCTCGTCTCCAGCCTTTTGTTCTGCTCGCTGTGCCTGGCCGAAGGCGAGTCGACGGACAGCGTCATCAAGGACTCCACCAAGTCCGCCGTCTCGACGTTCATCACGGCGGGAAAGAACCTGTTGGGCGGTGTCAGCGAAGGCGTGCTCGATGGTCGCGAATCGGTCCAGGGCACTGACGGCGCGGCGATCATTTCCTCTGGCGAACAGATGAAGGACCGTATCCAGGTGGAAGTGCTGAAACTGGAATCCAGCGAAGACATCTACACCATCACCCTCGGTTTCAAGAACAGCACCGACACCCAGCTGCGCCTGATCAACCTCGGCCAGACCGGTGTGCTGCTGGCCATCGACCAGGCCGGTTACGCCAACAAGCTCACTGGCCTGGACAACCCGGACGAAGTCACCATCCCGCCGAAAACCGCCATGCGGCAGAAGTTCGTGTTCGAAGGCATGAACGAAGCGATGACCACCGTGCGGTTGTGGGGTAAGGATTATCCACTCAAAAAATGAGCAAGGACCCACCGTCCACACTCATCGAACAGGGCCGGTGCTCACTTGACCAAACGAGTATCCAGGCCGAACCGCTCCTGCGAGACCAGCCTGAACTGATCCGCCGCCAGGTCGCAGCTCACCAGCAGGTTCCAGGAATGCCGGGTCACCGCCGAAGGAATCAGCACGAAGGGGTGCTGCGCCAGCAACGCGTCGGCGAACTGCTGCTGATTGGGCGAGGGGCGAGCCGGAGCCAGCCAGTTCGGATTGGGCACGTCTTCAGCCTGGACCACTTTGATGAGCGCCGCATCCAGCACCTCGAAGCAGGTCAGCAGGTGGGGCACCGTGTCCAGCGCATCGAACCCCAGGTGCGCCGCCACCTCCAGAATGGCCGTGGCCGGGTCAGCCGAAGCGTAGATGACCCGTCGTCCGGGCGGGTTCCACCGGCCACCGCTTCGTTGCGCACCAATGCCGCTGTCCCAGGTTTGCTTGTAGACCTCGCGATCAAGGCGCCAAGCGTGCCATCGCCCCTCCCAGGGCAAAGGATTCACTGGTAAACCCCGTGTTCGATCCGGGTCAGGTAATCCTCCACCACCTGGAAGCCCAGCGCGTTGTCGATCAGTTCCAGTGGCACGTGGCCGTCCAGGTACTTGCAGGGCTTTCTCAACCAGTCCTCCGCCAACGACTGGCTGCCAAAGACATTGATGGCCTGTTCCAGGACCTGGGCGTACTGGAAAGCCACCGTGCTCTGCTGCGGGTTCAGGCGAATGGGCTGGGTCTCCTTCGCCAGGCGCTGGATGGTCCTGACGGACTTGCCGGTAATGCGCTGAACCAGATCATGCTCCAGGTACAACGTGGACGTGGACAGCATCTCCTTGACGTCGCTCAGGTAAAAACCCTCCTGCGCGTAGCGGATGATCAACAAGCGCTCATCCCCCTTGCGGCCCTGTAACAACACTTCGGTAGGCTTCCTGCTGGCCTTCTTCGCCCTCGCCGTGGTTTTGACGGCTGAAGCGTCTGCTTGCTTGGCTAGGGACATGACACTGACCTCCTTGCGACATTTGTCGTCATGGTAACGCCAAATGTCGCAAGCGCGGTAACTCCGTTCGTCGGTCTTGGCGAATACGGTTTCAGGCATCGAACTGTCCTCACGATTGAGACTGGGCATCGGATGCCCCAAGGGGCGTCCTGGCAGAGTCAGATCGTAAGGGGAGCACTTCCGAGGGCCAACCCTAAAAAGCTGTCGGAGACTTCTTCGTTTTCGGCTCGAAATTCAACGCAAGCACACTCACCAACACGATAACGGTTCCTGTCATGACCATTATCGAGGGACGCTCGGCCAGCACCAGGGCGGCCATCGACATCGCGGTGGGCGGTATCAGGTAAAGCGCCATTGTTGCTCGACTCACGTTGCTGTGCGCCAGCACATAGGCCCAGGCGAGATAGGCCAGCGCGCTGGGGAAAACGC
Source organism: Pseudomonas sp. P97.38 (assembly GCF_001269745.1). Taxonomy (NCBI): domain Bacteria; kingdom Pseudomonadati; phylum Pseudomonadota; class Gammaproteobacteria; order Pseudomonadales; family Pseudomonadaceae; genus Pseudomonas; species Pseudomonas sp. P97.38. Next base: position 521,690 of record NZ_LHVJ01000015.1, on the reverse strand, counting down.
CGAGGGTCAGCACCGCCAGGTTCTCCGATACCGAGGCCTGGCGCGCCGCACCCGCCAGGCCCGGTGCAAACACGAACAACAGCAGGGTGCCTGACCACAGGGTGTAGCACACCATGGTCAATCCGTCGTAACGATGGGCGTGGCGTTTTTGCAAAGAGAAATACAAGCTCCAGGACAGCGCCGCCAACAGGATCAACAGCCCATGGGCGTCCATCGCTCCCCAGCCATGATCCCCCGCGACCACCACGACGGCGCCCAATAGCCCGCACAACACGCAGCCCCAGCGCCAACCACAGACGCGTTCCTTGAAGACCCATTGCGCCAGCAACGTGCTGAACAGCGGCGTGGATTGAGCCAGTACGCTGGCCGCACCGGCACTGACACCGCGCTGTCCGTAATTGAGAGCAATGTGGTGCAGACTCACGGCCAGAAAACCCAACACCGCCAGCAGCGGAAAATCCCTGAGCCGCGGCCGGGCAATCCCCTTCACCGTCGCCACGAGGGCCATGAACAGCGAAGCGATGAGGAACCGCATCAACGCCAGTTGACCGGGCGTGTAGGCCTGCAAGCCAATGTGGATACCAATCGGTGAATAGGCCCAGCAGACAATCACGAACAGCGTCGCCAGAAGAACCTTCACGTTCGGTTTGCGCAGGCTCTTGGCGCCTTCGAACGACATGCCACGGGTTTGCATCCTGAGTTCCTGCACAAGGCCGTTTGCCTGGGAGTATCGAAACCTCTCCCACCTCAGCACAAGTGACTTAAACTCAATCCATCATTCACTTTGGGTGAGCTATGGAACTGTCCCAACTGCGCATGCTCAAGACGGTCTGCGACACCGGCAGCATTGCCCGTGCGGCCGAAGTGCTGCACTGCGTACCGTCCAACATCACTGCACGCCTCAAGTCGCTGGAGCGGGAACTGGGCACCGCGTTGTTTTTTCGTGAAGGTCGCGGCCTGCGGATCAGCCCGGCGGGCGAAGTGTTCCTGGACTATGCGAAAAAAATCCTGAACCTGACGGAACAGGCGCGCCACGCGGTTGGGCCTGACAGTACGCCGAGCGGGCCGCTGCGCATTGGCGCCATTGAGTCCAGCGCCAGCGGGCGCCTGCCGCAACTGCTGGCGAAATACCACGCCCGATACCCGCAAGTGTCCCTGGAACTGAGCACCGGAACCTGGTCCCAACTGCTGGACGACAGTCAGCGTCACCGCCTCGACGGCGTGATCGTCGCCGTCGACATCGAGCGGCCTGGGCTCAAACGGGTGGTGACGTACCGCGAAGACCTGGTGCTGATCGCGTCCGAATCCCACGGACCGTTGCGCAGCGCCGCAGACCTTCGAGGCAAGGCGATCTTCATGTGGCCTTCGGGCTGCCCTTATCGCCTGGCGCTGGAGCAATGGCTGCTGCGTCACGGTCAAGTGCAACCCATCGTCAGCATCGCCAGCTATGGCGCCATCGTCGGGTGTGTCAGTGCGGGTGCCGGCGTCTCGCTGGTGCCGCGCGGGATCTATGAACAATACCGCCAGGGCGCCGGCTGGAGCGGGTATGAGTTCGCCGAACTGACGGGCATCGACAACCTGTTCTATTGGCATGAAAACGCCGGCCCGCACCCTGCCAGGGAAGCATTCCTGGCGATGTTGCAAGCGGAATTCGAGCCATGAGCCGAGCGGCCGGACAGCCTTCCCGCCGCGTTGGGCAGAAGTCGTGCTACAGCGGGCCCAAGGCAACCCCGGAAGGTTCGAATCGCTCGCTCGTGTCCATCTGGATGCTGCGCAGCGCGGCGGTCTCCAGGTGCGAGGCATAGAGCTGCTCTGAAAAGTACCCGATCAGGATGGAGCGACGACGCGCACCGTTCACATTCAGGCTGGCGGCGTGAACCAGTTCGGCGTCAAAAACCAGAATGTCACCGGCGCAACCCGACAGTTGGACGGAGCGGGACTCATCAGTGAAATCGAAGGTGGGGGCTTGCGGGTCGGGGCGATGGCTGCCGGGCACGAGGCGTGTCGCACCGTTCTCGGGGCCATAGTCGTCGAAGAACGCCAGGGCGACGGCCGTGTCGCCGGGACGCTGGGCCGACAGGTCGCGGTGCAACTGCTGGTGGCCGCCGCCCGCCAGAGGCTCGCGCCCTTCCACTTGGGCCAGGAAGAACCGTTCGCCGATCACTTCGCCCACCGCTGCCAGCAACGGCGGCAAGCGGCACACCGCCTGAATCTGCGCATCACCCTCCAGCAGCGAATGTCGCCAGTCCCAGCCACGCGGCGTCGGCCATTGATCCGAGGGCCTGACACCCGCATCGAACACGACGCGCAGGCCTGCCAGCCATTCGGCCGGGATCGCCCGGCGCAGCAGGACATAGCCATCCAGGTGGAGCCGTTCGCGGTCTGTCATGGTGAGGTCCATTTCCTTATGTGCATGGCCTTCCCCAGGCTAGCCCGACACGAGACTTTTCGCCTCGGGACATCCAGGTTCAGCCGGCCATGGACTCGCGGCTGAAACCAGGCCCTGAATCGTCCCCGGGAAGCCGAGAGGGTGCTGCACCATGCCGACTCTGCCTCTCTCTGGAAAGGTTCGCCGCGCAGGCGTGTGGATGCAGAGCGTTTAGCGTATCCGATACAGCACAGCAGCCCCTGGCTTGGGTTCGAAAGCCGGCACCGTACGCTGCTGGAGGGGCGTCCCCGTTGCGTCCCAAACCAAGGTCTCCGAGGGGTACTCGTCCTTGCGGGTCATGGCGTCGATCTGCTTGGCGATCACTTGCGAGCTTGCAGGCACTTCGGGGTTCCATTCGAATACGCCGACCCTGCCGTAGAACACCGCTGGCGCATCGGCATCCAGACGCCGATCGGGACACATGACCAAGCCGCGATCGAGCATCACCCGCAACGCGCCGACAGGCACCACCTTCACCGTGGGCGTGGTGCGCTCGGTGCTGTGGCCAGGGCAGACATTGGCCGAGCGAGTCACCATGTCCTCGACCACTTGATTATCGGATTGGGCCTGCGCCGAAAAGGCAACGGCAGACAGGGCAAGCACTACAAGGTTTGACTTCCAGGGCACTCGAAACCTCCTATGGAAAAAAGACTCCAGCATTGCGGGCCGCCACCCTGCCAAGCCAGGGGGCACACTTGAAGACTACCACGACGTTAGTTTGTTCCACTTGTCGATTGAGGTGCTGATTCAATAACCAAGGCCGTTAGAAAAGGACGGTATCGTCTGCTAGCCTCATCATGGCTGTGGACATCGGAACAATTGCGGGTAGGTCGGTGACAAGCGTAGCGCTGCCGGAAAGTAGAAGAGGTTCAAAATGCCCAACGAATACTCAGTCTATTGCCGAAACGATACCTTCTACGTTCGAGACTTGAAAGGTAATCGCTGGGCCGTGCAGGAAAGGTTCGGAACCAGGGCGCTCAGCGATGGCTCGCCCATCAATCCGCTCGAAGAAATCTTGCTGGAAAATGACCGCTCGATCGTGCGCGTCATCCCCAGGAAAGGCGGTGCCCCGACCTACGGACGCTTTTCCAATGACAAGAATGCCTCATCCGGGAAAATCGCCAAACGCAGGTTTCGAGCCGTCAATCATGGGCTGATGAACTTCATGCTACTGCAAGGCTCATGGGCTTGGTTCGTGCCCTATGAGGGCAAGAAACAACCGCAGATACACGATCTGATGCATGGCTTCGTCGGTAAACGCATACACACCAAAAAGATGAAAGCGGCAACATTGGAAGAAGTAGGCGAGGAACTATCCGCCACGCAGTACGCCCGCAAGGGCGGGAGGTTCACCCTCAACAAGGGGCATTCAGCCATTTGGTACGAGTGGTGCCACTTGGTAGGTCATGGGCTGCTTGGCCAAGACGTTGCGGGCAACATCGTCGCTGCAACCGCGTTCCAAAATTCCGAACAACTGATTCTCGAAACCGTGCTGCATGACTACCGGATGGAGAAAATGACGTTGAAAGTCGAAGCGAAACTGGCATACGGCTGGAAACACCTGGCCGAATCCATCTGGTTCAGGGTCATGTTGAACGGCGACACCATCTACTCAAGAACCATGGACGCGAGACGGGCTACCAAGCCAGACTTCAATGAGTACACCGAAGTCTCGACGGATATGCGGCGACAACTGAACCGTGGACTCAAGAAGCATTATTCGGGCGACGACATGACCATGGACACCTTCGAGGCCATCCGCAACAAGTTGGGGATCGTTGAACCGTCTCAATCTACCGGCCTGTGGAAGTCTCTCATGGAGACATTTGGCGCAGAGGACGAACTGGCTGCGGACTTGATGGACTGAACGTTCGAAGGCGTGCAACGGCGTGTCATCCAGGCGGATCGGGAAATCCGGTTCAGGGCCTCCAGGAAGACACCGGCACAATCGCCAGCGGCCACGAAAAGCCCCGACACCTCACACCAGACGCTTCTGCACCCAACGCCGATATTGCCGAGTGCGCCAGAGCACCGCGAGCTGCTGCAAGATCAGCGCACGCAATGGCGACACCGTCGGGTCGGGCTGCTTGTCGCGGCTGAGTTTACTCAGTTGGAACTTGACCACCGCCATGTTGGCCAGGGCCGCGAAGGCTTTGTTCTTCCAGGTGATCGGCGGCAGTTGAGGGGCGCTGTCCTTACCCTGTCGCCAATCACGAGGCAGGCCCGGGTCGATGGCCAGCGCCGTCCCGATGCCCACCATGTCCACCCCACTGGCCACGACGCGCTCGGCCACCGGGCGTCGGCGCACACCGCCGGTGACCATCACGGGCATCCTGGCGACGGTCTGGATGTCGCGGGCAAACTCGACGAAATAGGCCTCACGCGCCAGGGTACGCCCATCGCGCGCATCACCCTGCATGGCGGGAGCTTCGTAACTGCCGCCCGACAGCTCCACCAGGTCCACCCCCAGATCGTTGAGCCACTCGACGACCTTCCTGGCGTCGTCGGCCGTGAACCCTCCGCGCTGGAAGTCAGCAGAATTCAGTTTGACCGCCACCGCAAAATCCGCGGACACCACCGCCCGGACGGCCTTGACGATGTCGAGCAACAGGCGCGCGCGGTTTTCCAGGGAGCCGCCCCACTCGTCCGTCCTCTGGTTGGTCAGCGGTGAAAGGAACTGGCTCAACAAGTAACCATGGGCAGCGTGGATCTGCACCCCGGTGAAACCGGCCTGCTCGCCAAGGCGCGCGCTGCGGGTAAAGCGCTGGATGACCTCTTCAATCACCGCCGGGGTCATGGCGTGAGGCGTGGAGAAAAGCTTGGACATAGAGCCCAGGTCCAGCGGCACAGCAGACGGTGCCCAGGCCTTTTGCCCGAGGTTGGCCTGCATCTGGCGACCTGGGTGGTTGATCTGCAACCAGAATTGCGCACCGCCGGATCGACCGACACGTGCCCAGCGCTGGAACTTGTCCAGATGCTGGTCATCCTGCAACACCACGCCCCCCGGACCGGTCATGGCACGGCCGTCGACCATGACGTTGCCGGTGATGATCAGGCCGGCTCCGCCATCGGCCCATGCCTGATACAGCCGCATCAGGGCTTCGGAGGGCGCCTGGTCGGCGTCTGCCATGTTCTCTTCCATGGCGGCTTTGGCGATTCGGTTCTGGATGGTCGAGCCGTTGGGAAGGATCAGGGGGTCGAACAAACTCATGGGGCAGTCCTCAGCGGGGGGAGGCAGCCACCTTAAGATTGAAGTCAACTTTAAGGTCAACAGTTTTTTTCAGCTTCAAACCCTGCGTGCTTTTTTCCCCTTGGACGTCACCCCATCCTGACGGGCTGGGGCTGCCCTCGCCCCTTCTTCACGCAGGCGGTGCAACAACAATTGCGCGTTATCGGCACACGCCACGCCCTCGGGCTTGCCCTCGATGCCCTTGATGACCAGCAGCAGTTGGGCCTTGTTCTGGGCCAGTCGCTGCTGCAGGATTTCGATTTCCTCGACTTTTTGCCTGAGCCCGCCAAGCAGCTCGTCCTCCTGCCAGCCATTGGCGTCCACCGGCATCAATTGCCGGATCTGCTCCAATGAAAACCCCGCCGCTTGTGCCCCCGTGATGATCTGCAGGATCCACTCGGTCTCAGGCGCATAGTCACGATAACCGTTGGCCTTGCGCTCCACCGACCGGATCAGGCCGCTCGCCTCGTAGAAGCGGATGCGCGAAGGCGCCAACCCGCTGATTTTCGCCAGTTCGCCAATCCTCATAGCCGCTCCAGACACCCATTGACCTTGAAGTTGACTTTAACCCTGAAAGCATCTGGCGGCCAAGTGACTCACGGTTTCAGCGAAGGCCGCTGCAACCCTGCAAGGGAGCGAAATCGGGAACCTGGCGCAATCCCCCAATACCGGCCTGTGGATCCTGGAAATCCAATCGGCCCATCCTGAGCGTCCGTCTGGTGCGTTTTATGAGAACTTATTGATCTGAACGAGCCCGATGCTCGAAGAATGCCCGTGTGAACAGCAGACACGGGTTTCAGCCGACCGGTTCATCCATCGCTTCCGAACGCGCAACCCTCACTGGCCCATCCACCCGAGGGGCGACCCGATTCAAGGTCAGCTCCGCGCATAAACCGCCTCCAGGCTTGTTGTAGAGCCTTAAGTCGCAACCAATCTTGGTGGCGATCATCTCTACAATCGACAGCCCCAACCCGGCGCCCTTGGCATTGCCCCGGCTGTAGAAGCGCTCGAACAATCGGCCCATTTCCTCTTCATCGATCCCCGGCCCCTGGTCCTCCACGCTCAGGCAATGGGCGCCGATCAGCACCTTCACTTCGCTGCCGGGCGGGGAAAAGTTGAGTGCGTTGGTCACCAGGTTCTGCAGTGCGATGGCCAACGCCACGGGCTCGCTCTCTACCCAGCATTCCTCGTTGCCTTCCAGCACCAGCTCCACGTCTTTTTCCATGGCCAGCGGCGTCAGTTCGGCCAGTTCTTCGCGCACCAGTTCGGTCAGTTGCACATGGCTGCGCTTGGGATTCTTCAGTTGTGGCTCGATGCGGGCCATGGTCAGCAGTTGGCTGCCGATGCGCGTGGCGCGGTCTACACCGTTTACCAGGAAGTCCAGCGCCTCGTACCGCTGTTCAGGCGTGTCGGCGTTCTGGGCGTTCTGGGCATGGATGCGCAGGATCGCCAGGGGCGTGCGCAATTCATGGGCGGCATCGGCGATGAAGCGGCGTTCGCGTTCGAGCAACTCGTCCACTTGCACCAGCAACCGGTTGAGCGCGGTTTGCATGGGTTCCAGGTCGCTGGGCAGTGGTTTCAGATGAAGTGGCTGCAAGGTTTCGGCCGTACGTCCGCGGATGGAGCGGGCCATGGCGCGCAGGGGCTTGAGCCCCCAGCCGATGACCAGCCAGATCAGCACGGTCAGCAGCGGCACGCCAATCAGGGTGGGCCAGAGGGTGTGGCGCACGATGCGCTGGATCAGGTCCTGGCGGATGTCATCGCGCTCGCCCACCCAGATCAGCAGGCCCTGTTGCGGGTCGGCCAGGAGGAAGGCGCACCAGTCGTTGCCATTGAGCAGCAGATCGTGGGAGCCCAGGGTCGTCGGGGGCGCCGCGAGCACAGGGGCTTGCGCGGAACGCACCAGCAGCTCACCTTCGCTGCTCCAGACCTGGAAGGTCAACCGGGTTTCATAAGGATGGGCCACGCCCTCCTCGCCCACGCGGCTCATGGCCTGGTCGAAGGCCTGGTACAAGCGGTCCCAATCCGCTTCGCCGGGGTCGCGCTGGCGCAGCACGCCTTGCAGCAGGCGCGCGCTTTGGGCCAGTTGGGCGTCGTAGACCTCCTCGATTTCGTGGTGGCTGTCGCGCAGCACCAGCCAACTGATCAAGGCGTCTCCGAGCAGGATCAGCACCAGCACCGGAACGAGGATGCGCGCACGTACGGAATTCATGGTTTGAGCGCCAGCACATAGCCAACACCGCGCACGGTGCGGATCAGCTCGGTGGACAGCTTTCTACGCAGGTTGTGGATCAACACTTCCAGCGTGTTGCTCTCCACCCGTTCCTGCCAGCCGTACAGCGCGCGGGACAAGCGCTCGCGGGTCACCACTTTGCCGGGGCGCACCATCAATTGGTGCAACAATTGGTACTCCATGGGGGTGACGATGATGTCGGCGTCCTGGTAGCGCACCTGCTGGGTGGCCGGATCGAGGCTGACACCGGCGTGTTCGAGCATCGGTTGCGCGCGGCCCTGGCTGCGGCGCAACAGGGCACGGACGCGGGCCTTGAGTTCCTCCACGTCGAAAGGTTTGACCAGGTAGTCGTCGGCACCGGCGTCGAGGCCGGCGATGCGCTCGGCGGTGCCGTCCCGAGCGGTGAGGATCAGCACCGGCAAGTCATGCTGTCCGGCGCGCAGTTGTTGCAGCAGGTCAATCCCGTCGAGCCGTGGCAGGCCGAGGTCGAGCAACAGCAAATCGAAGCTTTCGCTGCGCAGGGCGTGCAAGGCAGCGGCGCCATCCTGCAACCAGTCCAGGGTGTAGCCTTCGGCCCCCAAGGCCACGCGAATCCCTTGGCCGAGGGCACGGTCATCTTCGACAAGCAATAGGCGCATGGCAAAAGTCTCTGGAGGAACCGGCGGCATCATGCCGGGTTCTGGTCGGGGTTATTTCGGCAAAGATGTTACGGCTCGTTGCAAACTAAGATTGTCCTAAGGTTGGTTTTGCATTGTGAGATCTCCCACATCTGCTGAGAGCTTTTCCATGCGCAAAATTCTCCTGCTGTCCCTGATCATCGCCAGCCCTCTGGCCTTCGCCGGCCCGCAATGCACCACCGCCGAGCGCTCGCAATGGCAAGACGAAAAAGCCTTCCAGGACAAACTCAAGGCTGACGGCTACACCATCAGCAAATTCAAGGTCACTGACGGCAACTGCTACGAGATCTACGGTTTCGACAAGGACAAGCGCAAGGTCGAAATCTACCACGACCCGGTCACCGGCAAGGCGGTGAAGACGGAGATCAAAGGCTGATGCCCGGCGAATCCCTGCGCTTGTGGGACCCCTTGGTGAGGCTGTTCCATGCCTCCATTGCCGGGGTCTTTGTCGCCAACTACTTCTTCAACGAAGCCGGCGACGATTGGCATGTCTGGCTGGGCTACTACGCCATGGCCTGGCTGCTGGTACGAACCGTGTGGGGATTTGTCGGACCGCGCAGTGCACGTTGGGCGGACTTCTGGCCTACCCCCAGAAGACTCAATGCCCACGTGCGCTCGTTGCTCAACGGTCGCCCGCAACATCGCCTGGGCCACTCGCCCATTGGCGCGCTGGTGATGCTGTCGATGTTGCTGGCGTTGCTGCTGATCGGCGTCAGCGGTTTCCTGATGCAGGAAGTCGACGCCTTGTGGGGCGCCGATTGGCCGCTCCAGGTCCATGAAACGGCCGCCAATGGGCTGCTGGCCCTGGTGTGTATCCACGTGCTGGCGGCGCTGTTTGAAAGTGTCCTGGTGCGGGACAACCTGCCGTTATCCATGCTCACCGGTCGCAGGAAGCGCCTGCCGGATGAACGTGGGTAGTAATTTCTCTTGCCACGGGTTCCCTATGCGCTCCACCTTATTGATTGGCCTCTTGCTGGGAGTGTTCTTCGCGGCCTGGCAAAGCCATCCGCCCCATGTGTTGGCGCCGTTTGCCCAGGTCGCTTCGAACACCGCAAACGTCGATGCACCGACGCAGTACAGCAGCCGATTCGTGTCCACCCAGCTCACGGATTTCGTGCATTCCTCGTCGGTCACGGCCCTGCCCGGCGGCGACCTGATGGCCGTGTGGTTCGCCGGTTCGCGCGAAGGCGCCGCCGATGTGCAGGTGCGCACCGCCCGCTTTGATGCCCGCAGCGGCGAATGGGGCGCCGAACAGGTACTGGCCACGCGGGAAAGCACCCGCGACGGCACCCAACGTCACATCCGCAAGCTCGGCAACCCGGTGATTGCCCTGGCGCCGGATAATCGCCTGTGGATGTTCTACGTATCGGTCTCGGTAGGCGGCTGGGCCACCAGTGCGATCAACGTGATGGTCTCCGATGACCTCGGTGCCAGCTGGACAGCGCCCCGGCAATTGGTGACCTCGCCGTTCTTCAACATCAGCACCCTGGTGCGTGCCGCCCCGGTGTTCCACGCCGACGGCTCCATCGGCCTGCCGGTGTACCACGAGTTCATGGGCAAGTTTGCCGAGTACCTGTACCTGAGCGCGGATGGCGCCGTGATCGACAAGTTCCGCATCAGCCGTGGCAAGAACGCCCTGCAACCGACCATCGTGCCGCTGGACGGCCAGCGCGCCGTGGCGATGTTGCGCTATGCCGGCGACACCCATCACCGCGTGCTGGCCAGCCGCACCGAGGACGCCGGGCAAACCTGGAGCCCGCCGTACCCACTGGAGCCCGCCAATCCCAACTCGTCGCTGGCGGCGGTGGGCACCGCGGATGACGGTTTGCTGGTGGCCCTGAACGACCTGCAGGACGGCCGCTTCAAACTCAGCCTCTACAGCACCGACGCCCAGCTCAGTCAGTGGCGCACCGTGGTGGAACTGGATCAGTCGCCCGACCCGCTCGGTCAGCCGTTTTCCCCCGAAGCCTATAAAGCAATCATTGGCGAAGGCTTTCGCGCCTCCAGCGGTGCGAAACGGTTACCGCTGGCGCAACGCTTCCTCAGTAACCTCGACTACCGCGTATGCAAGCCCCAAGGCTGCGATTTCGAATACGAGTACCCGTACTTCAGCCGCAGCCCGGACGGCATGTATCACCTGGTGTACTCGTGGAATAACACGTTTATCAAACATGTCAGCTTCAACGAAGCCTGGCTGGCGGAGCGTCTGTGATGGTTTCTCTGTGGCAGGCCCACTTGAGTTTCGTGCTGCTGGGGTTTGTGTTGTTAAGCACGCTCCGGTTCACCGCACCCTGGCGGCCATGGCTGTTGCCCATGCTGGCGGCGGTGAGTTTTGTGCAGGTCAATGAGCTGCCGTTGGCGGCGTACGTGCGCAGTTTTACCGATGACTTGGCCATCAGCACGCTGGTGCTGCTGGCGTGGGTCGTGCTCAATCGCCTGGGCGTGGTGCCGCCGCTCGCTCGACGGCACCAGGTGCAAATGTGGCTGCTGTTCGGCCTGTTGAGCCTGGTGCTCTACCCCGCCACGCTGGGCCTGACCTATTTCGACCCCTACCGCTGGGGCTTCAACCCTCGACCGATGATCGTGCTGGTGGCGGCGGCGACGCTGCTGATGCTGTGGCTGAGGCATGCGTTGGCGGTGGGGATGTTGGCGATCGGCACGTTGGCGTTCGCCTTGCGGCTCAAGGCCTCGGAAAACTATTGGGATTATCTGGTGGACCCATTGCTGGCCGGCTACTGCCTGATCGCCGGTGCAGGGTTGTTGATCGGCATCGCCTGGCGTCCCCTTTTGAAATGGCACAGAGGTCAATGATGAGCGCGTTGCAATCACGCCGCTTGCGCTACGGCGTGGGCGCGATCGGGCTGGTATTTGCATTGCTGGCGGCGCTGCGGCTGGCGTTTCTGCTGGGTTTTTCAGGTCTGGACTTGACCGCCCCGGCGCTGCTGGAAACCCTGGGCATCGGCCTGCGTTTCGACCTGCGCCTGGCCGTGCTGCTCCTGCTGCCGCTGGCCGTGCTGGCGTGGCTGCCGCGCTGGAACCTTACCACCCTCCCGGCCCTGCGCTGGCTGGCGCGCGCGTATCTGGCTGTGGCCTTGGCGATGATCGGCCTGGTGTACATCATCGACTTCGGTCATTACGCCTACCTGGGCGTACGCATCAATGCGACGGTACTGCGTTACCTGCAAGACGCGCAGATTTCACAACAGATGGTGTGGGAAACCTACCCGGTGCTATGGATCACCGCCGGCTGGCTGGCAGCGGTGGCGGCGTGGGTGTGGGCGTTGGTCCGCCTGGAGCGCTTGACCTTGGACCGCGCGCCCACCTCCCTCAACCGATGGGCGCTGGCATCCGTCTCGGTGATGGGCGTGGTCGCCGTGTTGCTGGCACTGCTCGGCCGCGTCGCCAACCTCAACCTGGAAAACCCGGTGCCTCTGCGCTGGAGCGATGCATTTTTTTCCGGCAACAGCCAAGTGGCCGCCGTGGGGCTGAACCCGGTGCTGTTTCTGTACGACACCCTGAAAACTGGCCAATCGCAGTTCGATGAAGCCCTGGTGCGCCAGCATTATCCGCAAATCGCCAAGTACCTGGGGGTGGATCGGCCGGATGCCCGGCAGTTGGACTTCAAGCGCCATCAAGGCGTACAGCCCTATCGGCTGGCCGGCGAGCGCCCGCCGAACGTGATCTTTGTGATGCTCGAGTCCCTCGGCACCAGCGCCGTCGGTGCCTACGGCAACCCACTCAATCCCACGCCGAACCTGGACAAACTCGCCACGCAGAGCTGGTTCTTCAAGCATTTCTACGTGCCGGTCACGGGCACCGCCAAGACCGTCTGGGCCAGCATCACGGGTGTACCCGACGTCACCCGCCAGGAGACGGCCACGCGTAACCCGCTGATCACCCGCCAGCACACACTGATCAACGCGTTCGAGGGCTATCGGAAGTTCTACATGATCGGCGGCAACGCCGGTTGGGCCAATATCAATGCACTGATCCGCCAGAGCATCGACGATGTGCAACTGTTTGAAGAGAGCGACTGGCGATCGCCACGGGTGGATGTGTGGGGCATTTCCGACCTAGACCTGTTCAAAGAGAGTGACGAACGGCTGCGCGCCGTCCCCAAGGACCAGCCGTTCTTCGCTTACCTGCAAACCTCCGGCAACCATCGCCCCTTCACCATCCCCAAGCACAACGACGGCTTCCGGGTGAGTGACGTGACGCTGGAACAAGCCCAGGCCGCCGGTTCGCGCAGCGTCGAGCAATACAACGCGGTGCGCCTGCTGGACTACAACATCGGCCGCCTGATGGAGATCGCCAAGGCCGGCGGCTACTACGACAACAGCATCTTTGTGTTCTTTGGCGACCACAACACACGCATCAGCCAGATCCCGCACATGGCGCCCGCCTTCGAACAACTGGGCCTGGAAAGCAACAACGTACCGTTGCTGATCCACGCCCCAGGCCTCGCGCCCCGCGTGATCGAGGAGGCCGTCGGCCTGGCCGACCTGTTGCCCACCGTGGCGGGCCTGGCGGGCATCCCCTTCACCAACGGCGCCATGGGCCGGGACATCCAGCAACCCGCCCCCGAAGGCGAACGCGTGGTGCCGCTGGTGTTGCGCGAAGGCACCTTCCCGATCATCGGCGGCGTGACCCAACACTTCCTGCTGCAGATGCAACACGACGGCAGCTCACCCACCCTGCATGACCTGGCCTCGCCAACACCCCGTGAAGACGTGGCCGCGCAACACCCTGAAGAGTTCCTGCGCTTGCAGGAACTGACGCGCGGCCTTCACGAAAGTGCGCGTCTGATGCTGCATCGCAACGTTCGTTAGCCGTGGCCAATAAGCGGTGATCTGAAGAACAGCGCGACCTCTGCCTTCGAGGCGTCAGCGAAAATCAACACGTTGACCGATCGATAACGGTTCAGAAGCCAAGCCATCGCTGTCGTCTCAAGGACGGCACAGACGTTTTCGTGCCTTAAAAAATATTCCCTTGAAAAACAATGTGTTAATGGAAACTTCAATGTATTTCTAAAAATTAACTTGCGCGCTAAATTTCAATGCGCTAATTTTAATTCAACTTCTTAGCGCACAAACATTTAAAGCGCTAAAACATAGCCAGCACCGTCCGCATCTACTCTCAGGAGAAACATCATGAAAGCACTCTACACCGCAGTAGCAACCGCCACTGGTGGCCGTGATGGCCGCGCTGTTTCGAACGACGGCATCCTCGACGTGAAGCTGACCACACCCAAGGAACTCGGCGGCGCCGGCGGTGCGGCGACCAACCCTGAACAACTGTTCGCCGCCGGTTACTCGGCCTGCTTCATCGGCGCGCTGAAATTCGTCGCCAGCCAGGGCAAGCGCAAGATCCCGGACGACGCCTCGATCACCGCCCACGTCGGCATCGGCCAGATCCCCGGCGGTTTCGGCCTCGACATCGACCTGCACATCAGCCTGCCGGGCCTTGATCAAGCCGATGCCCAGGCGCTGGTCGACGCGGCCCACCAGGTCTGCCCGTACTCCAACGCCACCCGCGGCAATGTCGATGTGCGCCTTCACGTCTCGGTCTGACGTCAGGGGCCTTCCCGAACGTGCACACCGCCACAACAGGCAACCACCCGCTTCTTCTTTTTAAAGGTAGTGACTCATGAAAAAGCTTCTTTCTGGCCTGGCCCTCGCCACCGCTTTCGCAGCTGCCGGTCTTGCAAACGCGGCCGACGTCAAACCCACTGTCGTGCTGGTGCATGGCGCTTTCGCCGACTCTTCGAGCTGGAACGGCGTGGTGAAAATTCTGGAAAAGGACGGCTATCCGGTCATTGCGGCGGCGAACCCTTTGCGGGGCGTCAGCAGTGATGCCCAGGCCGTAGCGAGCATCGTCAAGAACATCAAGACGCCGGTGGTCCTGGTCGGCCACTCCTACGGCGGCTCGGTGATCAGTGAAGCGGCGTACGGCAACCCCAACGTGAAGGGCCTGGTGTACGTGGCAGCGTTCACGCCCGAGACGGGCGAGACGGCGGCGCAATTGTCTGGACGGTTCCCGGGCGGCACCCTGGCTTCGGCCTTGGCGGCCCCGGTGGAGCTGGCCGACGGCGGCAAGGATCTGTACATCCAGCAGGACAAGTTCCACGACCAGTTCGCCGCCGATGTACCTGAGGCCGAAGCACGCCTGATGGCTGCCGGTCAGCGTCCGGTCACCGTCGCCGCGCTCAACGAAGCCGCGACCGACCCGGCCTGGAAAACCATTCCATCCTGGTTCGTGTACGGCGACAAGGACAAGAACATCCCGCCTCAAGCCATGGCGTTCATGGCAGAGCGTGCACATTCCAAACAGACGGTCGTGGTGAAAGGCGCCTCCCACGTGGTGATGGTTTCCAACCCGAAGGTGGTGGCCAACCTGATCGAGAAAGCAGCGCAATAACACGCCCTCTGGCAACCGAGGACCGCTGGCAACAGGCAGCGGTCCTTGCTCATCTGCTGCAAGCTGCAATGGCGCGGCAGGCATTCGTCATCGGCACGGCACACGTCTAATCCTTGATGGCTCATGGCTATCTGTCGATAATCACGCCTCTTTAAAAAAAGCACATAAGGATTTGCTGTGAAGAAGCTCTACCTGGCTCTACCGTTCTGCGCCCTGCTGCTTCAAGGCTGCGGTGTGACCATGACCCGCTACGAACCCAACTTCCAGAACGTTCAACAGCTCAAGCAACAGGAGCCCATGCAGCCCGTGCGTGAAGCCCAGGTCGATGCCGATTCCGGCCAAGGGTCGCTGATGGTGCGCATGAACCCGATCTCTTCGCCTGCCGGTAGCGTTCCGCTGCACATCCAGGCAGCGATCAACGACGAACTGCGCCAGGCGGGTCTGCTGGACCCACGCGCTGACCGTCAGTTGCAAGTCCGGTTGGTCAAGAACCAGCTCACGGCAGGCATGGGTAGCGGTCATGGCGAGTTGTCCGCACGCTTCACGCTGCGCAAGGGCGACCAGGTTCTCTACGAAGCCACCAAGGACGTGCAGCGTGAATGGGACAGCAGTTTCTTCGGCCCGATCGCCATCCCGGCGGCCGCGAACAACTACAACCCGATGGTGCAGGACCTGCTCAAAAACTTGTACAGCGACCCGCAATTCACTCAAGCGTTGAAGTAAGCAAAAAAAAGAGCCGCAATCGCGGCTCTTTTTTTTCAGCGGTGTCAGCCCCGTGGAATGCGGGTGTCGACAGCGGAGTATTTCGTGCGGTTGTTGTCGACCCAGTTCTTCAACAGCGCATTGACCTGGCGGTTGAAGGTGTCAGTGACGGCTGCCTTGGGGGTATTGCCTGCCAGTGGCAGGAACCAGATGCCCATCCAGGTGTTGATCGCGTCATGGTTGTTGGCCTTGCCCAGTGGCTGGCCACGCTCATCCACGGTTTCCAGGCTCATGGTGTACTGGTCCGTTGCCAGTGCAGGAATAATCCCGAGCGAGAAACCACTGATGAACGCCAAGACCAACTGACCGCCGCCTGGCGCGTGGTTGTAGACCTTCAGGCGCAGGCTGTAGTCACCGGGTTGCTTCTGGAATTCGTCGAAAACCACGCGGCCAAACAGCCCCGATTCATCGATGGTACGTTTCAGTTCGGGCTTGAGCATGTCGCGGGCCTGCGGCACTTCGGTGGCCTTGGCACTGTCAGGTTCGCCCTGATAGAAATCGAAGTCGACATAGACGTTCGGCTTGTTCGAATAACCGGCCATCGAAGGCAGGTTCACTGGGGCGACTTCATCCTTGGTGAAGCTGGCGCAGCCAGTGAGGCTCAAGGCCAGGACAAGACCTATGGCTTTTGCAAATTGCATATCAACTTCCTTGCGTAATGTTCTAGTTGCCGCTCACGAAGAGGGGTGCGGATTCTAGCGGGATCCACCCGAAATCAAAAGGCCATCACTTGGATGGCCTCAATGCCTGCATGCAATCGTGCAAACAAGCGGTCACAGATCCAGGGAGCCTTTGATCAAGGCGTTGAGCACGCCCTCGACATCGGCGTCCTGCTCGTTCAACAGGCGCAGCGGAATGCCTTGCAGGGCGGCTTGCGAGCCAGCCAGCCCCACCCCCGTCAGGGCTAGTGGGCAAGCGATGTCCATCTGTAACGAACGCAGGCGCGTGGCCAGGAGGGGGTTGACCGGCGCCTGCAACGCAATCACCAGCGCCGCCGGCTGGATGGCCGCGCACACCAGGGCAAGCTCTTGCAAGGGTTGCCCGCAACCGAGCACATCGATGCGTTGCTGCTTGCCGCCCAGCAGCACGGCGGCGCACAGCAACTGCAGTTCGGCATGCCCTTCGGTACCAGCCAGCAGTACGCGCGGCGCATCCGCCTGATCCCTCTGCAGGCGCAGCATCAGGCGATTGCGCAGGAACGTGTCGAGAAACAGCCATTGGCTGCACGCCCCCAACGCACTGCCCGCCGCCAGGTCTTGCCAGACCGGCATCAACACCTTGCGCAGTACCACAGCCTTGGGCAATAGCGTGAACAACCGGTGATAGAGGTCTTCCAGCGCCCGGGCATCGAAGGCCTTGGTGGCGTGCACGACGGCGGCACGCCAATCGTCAAGCGCGTTGTCCTCGGGCGGGACCACCTCGTGCTGGCCTTCGAGCAGTTCGCCGACCTTGCTGATGGGCAGGCCACCGGCCGTCCAGCGCAGGATGTCGCGTATGCGCTGTACATCCTCGACCGTGTACAACCGATGACCACCGTCGGTGCGTTGCGGGCGGATCAACCCATGGCGTCGTTCCCAGGCACGCAATGTCACCGGATTGATGCCGGTCAGGCTGACCACGTCACGCATGGGCAGCAAATCGGGTGGGGTGGCTTCAGTCATACGAGGGGTTTATCCGAAAGGTGGCACATTCTAAACCCATACAGTCTTTCTGCGGCGAGCATCCGTAGGTCATCATGTGGCAAACCGCACCGACGCTTCGCACAGGTGCGCTACGCAGACCGCTGCATTATTTCGTGGGTGGGCCCAATGATCGACGCAAAGCTGCTGCAATTGATGGTCGAAAACTCCAACGATGGCATCGTCGTCGCCGAGCAGGAGGGCAACGACAGCATCCTCATCTATACCAACCCGGCCTTCGAACGCCTCACCGGCTACAGCGCCGACGACATCCTCTACCAAGACTGCCGCTTTCTCCAGCGCCAGGATCATGATCAGGCGGGCATCGCCGCTATCCGCGAGGCGATCAGCCAGGGCCGGCCCTGCCGTCAGGTCCTGCGCAACTATCGCAAGGACGGCAGTCTGTTCTGGAACGAATTGTCTATCACGCCCGTGCACAACGAGGCGGACCAGTTGACGTACTACATCGGCATCCAACGCGACGTCACGGCGCAGATTGCCGCCGAAGAGCAGGTTCGCGCGCTGCAAGCAGACGTCGCGGAACTGCGTCGGCAACTTGCCGAGCTCGATCGTTGAAACAAAAAACTGTACAAGAGGATTGACTTGTACAGATTTAACCGTACGCTTCAGCCATACCTGTACAACATTTCTTTTTTGTACAGGATTGCCTGGAGTGCCGTATGTCAGCCTACCTGCAGCAATTCGCCGAGGACTTTGCCCGTCTCACGGGAGACAACCTCGATGCACTGGAAAAGCTGTACAGCGAAGACATCATCTTCCGCGATCCCCTGCATCAGATCCAGGGCCTGAAGGACCTGCGGGCCTACTTCACCGAGCTGTACGCCAACGCCCACGACATCCGCTATGCCTTCACCAGCGCCGACGAAGTCCAGCCTGGGCAAGGTTACCTGCGCTGGACCCTGCATTTCCGTCATCCACGCCTGGCCCGCGGCGAGCAGATCACCCTGCAAGGCTGCAGTCATTTGCAGTGGAGCGACCGGGTCCATTTCCACCAGGATTATTTCGACGCCGGCGCCCTGCTCTATGAACACATCCCGGTCATGGGCGGCGCCATCCGCTGGCTCAAGGGCCGGCTGGCATGAGCCGTTGCTGGCTGACCGGCGCCAGCAGCGGCATCGGGGCCGCGCTCGCGCAACACCTGCTGGAGCAAGGCCATCAGGTGGCATTGGGCGGTCGTCGCGCAGATAGCCTCGCACCTCTGGCGGAGCGGTTTCCCGGCCAGGTATTGCTGGCCATCGGCGACCTCGACGACCCGGAGCAAGTGACCGGGATCGCCGCCCGGATCCAGCTTGCCTGGGGAGCGCTGGACATGGCGATCTTCAATGCCGGCACCTGCGAGTACCTGGAACCGGGCCATTTCGACCCCGCCGTGGTCGAGCGAGTGATGCGCACCAATCTCATGGGGGTCAGCCACTGCCTGGCGGCCGCCCTGCCCTTGCTGCGCAATGGCCAGCGACCCCACCTGGTGTTGATGGGCAGTTCGGTGACCTGGCTGGCCTTGCCTCGCGCCGGTGCTTACGGCGCGTCCAAGGCGGCCGTGCGGTATCTGGTGGAGTCGCAGCGTATCGACCTGGCCCGCGAGGGCATCGACGTCACCCTGGTCAACCCCGGCTTCGTCGACACGCCCCTGACCCGCCGCAACGATTTCCCCATGCCGCAACTGTGGTCGGCGCAGCGCGCCGCACGGCATATCGCCAAGCGTCTGCCGCGACGGCCGCTGGAGATCAACTTCCCCGGCATTTTCACCCTGGTGTTGCGCCTGCTCGGGTCCATGCCCGCGCGCCTGCGCCTGAAGCTGGGCCAACGCCTGGCGCGCCATGAACAGGATTGACGACCGATGCGTATAGCTATCATCGGCAGCGGCATCGCGGGCCTGACCTGCGCCCACCTGCTGTCACGCAAACACGAAGTGACGGTGTTCGAGGCCGCCGAATGGGTTGGCGGTCACACCCACACCGTCGATGTGGCCTGGCGTGGCGAGCACTATGCCATCGACACTGGCTTCATTGTCTTCAACGACTGGACCTATCCGAACTTCATCCGCTTGCTCGATCAGCTCAAGGTCGCCTCACGGCCGACCGAGATGAGCTTCTCGGTGCATGACCCGCTCACCGGCCTGGAGTACAACGGTCACGACCTGAACACGTTGTTCGCCCAGCGTCGCAACCTGGTGTCGCCGGGATTCTGGGGAATGCTGCGCGATATCCTGCGCTTCAACCGCCAGGCGCTCGCCGACCTGGATGAGCAGCGTATCGATGCCAGCACCACCCTGGGCAGCTACCTGCGGGCGCAGGGCTACGGCCAGCGCTTCATCAAGCATTACATCGTGCCGATGGGGGCGGCGATCTGGTCGATGTCCCCCGCGGACATGCTCGACTTCCCCCTGCAGTTCTTCGTGCGCTTTTGCCGCAACCACGGCTTGCTGTCGGTCAATCACCGTCCGCAATGGCGGGTCATCGAAGGCGGCTCGCGCAGTTACATCGCGCCGCTGTGCCAACCGTTCGCGCAACGTATTCGGCTCAACTGCAAGGTTCGCCGGGTCAGCCGCGACGAAGGCGGCGTAACGCTGACCAGCGCCGCCGGCCCGGAACGCTTCGACAGCGTGGTGTTCGCCTGTCATAGCGACCAGGCCCTGGCGCTGCTGGAAGCGCCCAGCCCGCAAGAACGCGCCGTACTAGGCGCGATCCGCTACGCCGACAATGACGTCGTGCTGCACACCGACAGCCGCCTGCTGCCGCGCCGCAGGAGGGCCTGGGCCAGCTGGAACTATCGCCTCGGCGGCAGCGACCAGGCCCCGGCGGCCGTGACCTATAACATGAACATCCTGCAAGGTATCCAGGCATCGGAGACCTTCTGCGTAAGCCTCAACCAGACAGCGCTGGTGGACCCGGCGAAGATCATCGCCCGCTTCCAGTACGCCCATCCGCAATACAGCCTGGCCGCATCGGCTGCGCAAGCGGACCACGCGCAACTGCAGGGCCAGCAATTGAGTTACTACTGCGGCGCCTACTGGGGCAACGGGTTTCACGAGGACGGGGTGGTCAGCGCGCTGAAGGTGGCTGAGCATTTCGGAGAA
Source organism: Pseudomonas sp. P97.38 (assembly GCF_001269745.1). Taxonomy (NCBI): domain Bacteria; kingdom Pseudomonadati; phylum Pseudomonadota; class Gammaproteobacteria; order Pseudomonadales; family Pseudomonadaceae; genus Pseudomonas; species Pseudomonas sp. P97.38. The sequence continues at coordinate 501,168 of NZ_LHVJ01000015.1, read as the reverse complement.
ACATTGTGAACAGCAGCCTTTGCCTGGGCTGGATCAGCCACCGTCGCCTGTCGCCACGGCGCCATGCCTTCCGCTACCGGATCGGCCTGTTCTACCTGGACCTGGACGAGCAAGCCTGGCTGCTCGGCCTGTCGCGCTGGCTGGGGCGTTGGCGCCTGGCACCGCTGAGCTGGCGCGAGGGCGACTACCTGCCGGCGCGGACCCGCCAAGGCGAGTCACTGGCCCAGGCCGCCCGCCTGCTGGTCGGACAGGCCACGGGACAAACGCCCGAGGGCCCGGTCCACCTGCTCACGCAGTTGCGTTGCTGGGGCCTGTCGTTCAACCCGGTGAGTTTCTATTTCTGCCACGACCGCGACGGGCACCTGGCGGCGATCCTGCTTGAAGTGCGCAACACGCCGTGGCGTGAGCGGTTCCACTACGTGCTGCCGGTGCCAGACGACCTCGCCAAACCGTTCGCCGTGACCAAAGCCTTCCATGTGTCGCCGTTCATGCCGATGGACATGGACTATCGCCTGCGATTCGCCCTGGACGAACAGCACGTGCGCATTCACATGGAGAACTGGCAAGGCGCCGACAGGGTTTTCGAGGCCGACCTCGCCTTGCGCCGCCAGCCGCTGGATCGAAAGGCGTTGCATCGATACATCCTGGCGTTCCCCTGGATGAGCCTGCGCACTGTCTCGGCCATTTACTGGCAAGCCTTGCGCCTGTTGTTCAAGCGCACCCCAATCCATGACCACACGACCCGCCCGGGCGACCTGGCGCTCGGCCAACCTTGCGAGAACCCCGACCATGTCCAATTCCACCCTGAGCGTTAGCAAGTCCACGGGGCTGGCGCCTTTGCTCGGCGGGCTGGCCCGCACCGCCGTGCTCGCTCAACTGGGCAAGCTGCGCCACGGTCACCTGCGGCTGCTCAGCCATGGGCGGCAATGGAACTTCGGTGATGCCGCCAGCCCGTTGCAGGCCGAAGTGGAGATCCTCGACGACACCACCTGGAGCATGATCGCCGGCAACGGCTCGATCGGCGCGGGCGAGGCCTATATCCACGGCTTCTGGCGCAGCCCGGACCTGGCCTTGGTGACCCGCCTGTTCGTCGCCAACCTGGACGTGCTCGATGCCCTTGAAGGCGGCCTGGCGCGCCTGGGTCGCCCGGCCCTGCGACTGCTGCATCGGTTGAACCGCAACAGCCGACGCGGTTCCCGGCGCAACATCCTGGCCCACTACGACCTGGGCAATGCCTTGTTCGAGCGGCTGCTGGACCCGACCATGATGTACTCCGCCGCCCAGTTCGAGCACGCCGGGCAAACACTGGAACAAGCCCAGTTGCACAAGCTGGAAAACATCTGCCAGAAGCTTGAACTGCGCCCCGACGATCATCTGCTGGAGATCGGCTGCGGCTGGGGCAGCCTGGCGATCCACGCGGCCATCCGGCACGGCTGCCGGGTCACCACCACGACCCTTTCCGAAGCGCAGTACGCCTATACCGTGCAGCGCGTGCAGGCCCTGGGGCTGGAGCAGCGCGTGACGGTGCTGCGCGAAGACTACCGCGACCTCAAGGGCACCTTCGACAAGCTCGTCTCGATCGAAATGATCGAGGCTGTCGGCCACCGCTACCTGCCGGTGTATTTCCGCCAATGCGCGGCACTGCTCAAACCCGATGGCCTCATGCTGTTGCAGGCAATCACCATCCGAGACCAGCGCTATGCCCAGGCACGGCGTTCGGTGGACTTCATCCAACGCTACATCTTCCCCGGCGGCGCCCTGCCCTCGCTGAGCGTGATGCTCGACACCGCCAGCCGTCACACCGCCCTCAACCTCGTGCATCTGGAGGATTTCGGCCTGGACTACGCCCGCACCCTGGAACATTGGCGCGATAACTTGCGACAGGCGCGTACCGAACTGACGACGCTGGGCTACGACGATACGTTCCAGCGTCTGTGGGAGTTCTACCTGTGTTATTGCCAGGGCGGTTTCCAGGAGCGCGCCATTGGCGTGGCGCACCTGCTCTGGGCCGCGCCCCAGGCGCGGCGTGCAGCCTTGCCCGGGCAGGCTTGATGCCCAGGCGATGGCTGGTCGCCAATGCCCTCTGGTTGCAGGTCGGCTGGTGGATCTGCGTACTAGGCGCTCAGCATCCCTGGCTGTTGTTGCTGGTGCCCGTCGGCCTGGGCCTGCATCTGTGGCTGTGCCCGGACTTCAATGGCGAGGTAAAGGCCCTGCTGCGCACCGCCCTGGCCGGTTGTGCGCTGGATAGCCTGCTGGGGGCGTTGGACGTATTCCGCTTCGATAGCTGGCCGCTGCCCCTGTGGCTGGCACTGTTGTGGCTGGTCCTGGCCAGCGGCTTGCGCCACAGCCTGGCCTGGACCGGCCGGCCCGTCTGGCGCGCGGCGGTACTCGGCGCAGTGGGAGGCCCATTGGCCTACCTGGGCGGCGCCAGAGTGGCGCAGGTCGAGCTGCCGCTGGGCGTCATGGAAACGGGCCTGCTGTTGAGCGCGGTCTGGGCATTGGCCTTTCCCCTGCTTGTGCGCCTCGCGGCGTGGCGCTGAGCCGCGGCCTCTCTACCACTGGCTGGCCAGTGTCAACGGCAGCCGCAAGGGCGCGATGGGGCCGTCACGCTGTCCACACATCTCATCATGCACCACGTACTGCACCAACGTGCACGGCACGGGTGGCAGATCGATCAGCAACTGGCGCAGCTCGGTGGATGAACGCAATCGAACAGGCTCGCCCTGGGCATCGCTCAGGGTGACCGGACCGGTACCGGTCATGGCGCGCAGGAGGTAGAAGCCGCCTTCCAGCGACAGCAACTCAAGCGCTTCGACTTCCCCGGCCGTGACTCGCTCAGTGAGTTGACTCAAATTCATGGCGTGCCCTCCGGCAAGCGGCGGAAGAACAAGGTGATCTGGCCGATCTCCACCCCCAGTTTGCTCATGCTCGAACGGTTGATCAGGGTGTCTTCATCCATCAGGTACATCCAGTCGTCCAGGTCCACTTCCCAATGCCGTCCTTCCACGGGCAAGTCCAATCGGTAACGCCAACGCAGTGCGTTACCGGCCACTTCGCCCTGGGCCTCGCCGATCACATCCCCGGCGGTTCCGCGCCAACGACCCGGGCCGTCCGGCACAATCGTCCAGGTACGCTGCTGTCGCGTGCCGTCGCTGTAGAGGAAATGTTCATCGAGGATCAGCCGCTCGCCTTCACGGCGACTGTCGATGCGAACGTGGAAGCGCTTGACCACTTCTCCGGACCGCTTCTGGAACATCCCCCAGGCCTGCACCGGTCGCGAGAAGAACGCCGCCAGGTCCAAGCGCGGTTGTTCCCCGGCATAGTGCTCGACGCCGACATTGCCACAACTGCCGAGAAACAGGCAGGCCACCAGCAAAAGCGCTTTGTACATGTTCAGGTCCCTCGGTCGTTGTCCGCCAGGCCGAGCAGACGCTGGCGCAATTGTGGGTCGCGGGCCCGCGGATCCAGCCAGATGGCGAAGAACGCTCGGGCAAACGACGGGTCGGCCACTTCATGGCTGAGCTTGCCGTCCACGTAGAAGCGGCAACCCTTGCCCGGCAGGTACAGGCCAGTGATGCGCATGCCGGGGCGCACGTCTACGAATGCGACTTGCATCGCCTGGGTCCAGGCCTCAAGGGATTGGGCTGTCAGGCTGCCGGGGCCTAGCCGCTGCATTTCCTCGAGGCTGGCCTGCACCAGCGTTTCCCGGGATATCGATCGGTGATAAAGCAACTCCAACGCGAAGGGCTGGTTCCAATCCTGTACCGGGCCGGCGGTCCACAACCGGGCGGTATACAGGCGCAGGCCGAACCAGGTGAAATCGCCCTGCCCCAGCCGTTGCGCGGTGGGCAGCGTCGTTCGCCAGTCTGCGGCAGCCGAGGTCATCACCGTCAGCATCAGGCAGAGGCAGGCCCAACGAACAGGGTGCGCCATGGAGAACCTGTAGAATGAGAAAATACCTGTACAACATTAGTTTCTTGTACAGATAAATTCAAACCTTGTATAGATTTATGCGCAACCTCTAGTGAGGAGTTTTCATGCTGTACGTAGTCATGCTCGGCGGTCGTCACCCTCGGGCCAGCATCGAAGTACACGACGTGGTGTTCGCCCAGGCGGACTCACTCGAACGGGCGTACCCCCAACTGCGCCAGGCGTGGTTCGGCAGCCGTCAGGGTTTGCATATCGATTCCTGGCTGGAAGTCGACGGCATCGACACCTACCGGGTCGAATTCAGCCCGATGGCCCCAGGCCCCGACGAACCCAAGCTGTTTTTCATCAACCTGGGTGGCTACGAGCGTGACGTATTTGGTGAAGCCCACCGCTACCTGCTGGTAGTGGCCCGAGACAAGGCCCAGGCCAAGCAATTGGGCAAGCGCCGCATGCCGGCGGATTGGCTCAAGGCCCACACCGACGCCGTGCTCCAGGTGGACGATTGCCTGCCGGTGGACTGGGTAAACGGCCACTACGTCCACCTGGTCAAGGGGGCTCACAAGGGGATGGGTCAATACAGCGACTACTGCCTGATCTGAGGCGCCGGTTTGCGCGCTCGGTAGACGTTGAAAGGCCCCGGGCGCTGTCGCAGATTTTCCAAAAATAGAAAATCATCCTGCGTTTTCTGGCGTTTTTTTCCGAAAATGAAGCATCTAGCTTAGTCCGTGACACCAGGAACGCACGGCAAGCGCGCCTGGTGACCGACCATCAATGAAGTACGCGCAGCGTGGCTCATCGGCTCGATCACGCTGCCGCGTCTTGAGGAGAACGCGATGAAATACAAGACCCTGGGCAACACCGGCCTGCTTGTCTCTCAACTGTGCCTTGGCACCATGACGTTCAGCGACGGCAGCGGTATCTACAAACACATCGGAGACGTCGGCCAATCCGCGGCGGACGAACTGGTCAAGGCAAGTATCGACGCCGGCATCAACTTCTTCGACACGGCCGATGTCTACTCCGGGGGCGCGAGTGAGCAAACCCTCGGCCAGTCGCTCAAGAACCTTGGCATCGCGCGCAACGAAGTCGTGCTGGCGACAAAAGTGTACAGCCGCATGGGCCCCGGCCGAAACGACGTCGGCGCCTCGCGCGGGCATATCATGGACGCTGTCGAAGCGAGCCTGCGGCGGCTGCAGACCGACCACATCGATCTCTACCAGATCCACGCCACCGACAACGTGACGCCCCTGGAGGAAACCCTGCGCGCACTGGACGACCTGGTCCGGCAGGGCAAAGTCCGTTACCTGGGCGTGTCCAACTGGCAGGCCTGGCGGATTGCAACGGCGCTGGGGATTTCTGCGCGCCTGAACCTCGATCGGTTCCATACGCTGCAAGGTTACTACTCGATCGCCGGACGTGACCTGGAGCGCGAACTCAAGCCACTGCTGGAAGCGGAGCACATGGGTTTGCTGGTCTGGAGCCCCCTGGCCGGCGGCCTGCTGTCCGGCAAGTTCAGCCGTGAGAACCAGGCACCGGAAGATTCGCGGCGTGCGTCGTTCGACTTTCCGATTGTGGACAAGGCGCGCGCCTGGAACGTGATCGATGTCCTCAAGCCCATCGCCCAGGCCCATGGCTGCAGCCCGGCCCGCATCGCCCTGGCCTGGCTGCTGTCGAAACCCGTCGTGACCTCGGTGCTCGTCGGCGCGAAACGACTCAGCCAGCTCGAGGACAACGTCGCCGCTGTCGACATTGTGCTGAGTGACGATGAAATCGCCCGGCTCGACGCGGTCAGCGAACTACCGCCCGAGTACCCCGGCTGGATGCTTCAGACACAGGCGGCGGATCGCCTGGGGCCCGTCGACCTGTGGGCCGGCAAGACCTCCCCGACATCATGACGGGCCAGTGCCCTCCAGGCCCTTTCAAAAGACTGAAAGGCAGGGGTCGGCGCCCATCATGTGCTCAGCGATAAAATCTGCGACGGCTCGAACACGGGCAGAGGCAGCGAGGTCTGCGTGAGTCACCAGCCAGACCTCGGCGCTGAACATCTGCTCGGGTGGGACGACGCGGATGAAATCTTCCTTGGCGACCAGAAAGTCAGGGATCACCGCCAGGCCGAGTCCGGCTCGCACCGCAGCGATCTGGGTCGGTAGACTGCTCGTCACCAGCGCGACCTTGCAACGCGGGTGCTCACGCATGAGCCAGGCCGCGGCCGGCATGAACGCGTGGCTGTCGTCCCAGGTAATGAAATGCCGCCCGCCCAAAGGCTCGCCTTCGATACAGGGGTGACGCGCCAGGTAATCCCGACTGCCATAGACCGAGTAGGTCATGTGGCCCACCCGCCTGACCTTCAGATTGCCCCGAGTGGGCCGAACGACTCGAAGCGCAATGTCCGCTTCGCGTCGGCCAAGCTCGGCCGTGACGGTACTGGTGATGATTTCCAGGCAGATACCCGGGTAACGCTCCCGGAACGCCGGCAGCGCGGGAATGACAAGGTCCGTTGCAAGGTTCTCCGATGTTGCAAGCCGCACGGTCCCGGCGGGCTTGTCGTCCCTGCCTGCGACGCCGAGTTCCAGGGCCATGACCCGGTCTTCGACGAGCTCGGCATGCCGAAGCACCTCACGGCCATCATCGGTCAGGAAATAGCCCGTCGGGTGACGCTGAAACAGCGTCATACCGATGGCCTTTTCCAGTTCGATGACGCGCCGGCCAACGGTGGACTGGCTGACCCTGAGATCCGAGGACGCTTGGGTCAGGCTTCCAGTTCGCGCCACGGCGAGAAAATACCTCAGGTCGTTCCAGTCCATGCTCATCTGTCATTTCGCCAGGGTCCCGTGCCCATCATTCGTTGATTTCCACGTCGCCGGCAACAGAAATCATCTCCTTGCGGCTAATGCCATGTCGCCGCTTCAACGAAGGCCGACAGGTCGCGACTGAAGCGCAGGCATCAGTATTCGAAACTCGAATGGTACCCATGACACTTATTCGCTTTTCTGAAGCCAATGGTTGCTTTCACAATAGCGCCCGATCGCGGTCCAACTTGAGGTGAAGTGTGTTGAGTGTCGAAGCAGGCTCCGTGAGCCTGGATAGGAACCTGGTGTGGAGTGGCTTCAAGCAGCTGTTGCCGATTTCCCTGTTCGTGATTGTATTTGCCGTTGCCTTCGGCCTTGCCGCAGCGCAAACCGGCCTGGACGCAACGTCAACCCTGCTGATGAGCACCCTGGTATTCGCCGGCGCCGCGCAATTTGCCGTGCTTGACCTGTGGGGGCCGCACGTTCCGGTGCTGCCGCTGGTGGTGACGGTATTCGCGATCAATGCCCGGCATCTGCTGATGGGGGCCACGTTGTATCCCTGGCTGCGGGAACTGCCCTGGGCCCGGCGCTACGGCGTGATGCTGGTGGTCTCGGACGCCAACTGGGCAATGTCCATGCAGGCGTTCAATAACCGCAAGCCAGGCCTGGGCCTGCTGTTTGGCGGTGGCCTGGCGCTGTGGTCGGCCTGGGCGCTCGGCAGTTGGCTGGGGTTGAAGTTCGGCAGCGTCATCCAGGACCCGGTGAGCCTCGGCCTGGACATGGTCATGGGCTGCTTTCTGCTCGCCATGGTACTCGGAGGCCAAAAGAACCTGCGCATGCTGATCATCTGGAGCGTGGCCGCCGGCGCGTCGTTGCTGGCGTACAGGTACCTGCCTGAAAACGCCCACGTGGTCACCGGGGCATTGGCCGGTGGCGTGCTGGGCGCGGTGTGGACGGAGAAAAAACATGAGCATTGAGACCTCAGGCTACGGCACATTCCTGATCATCCTGATCATGGCCGTGGTGACCCTCGCGACGCGTTGGGGCGGCGTGTTCGTGATGTCATTCGTCCCGATCAACTACCGGGTGCAGCAGTTCATCAACGCCATGTCCGGCTCGGTACTGGTGGCGGTGCTCACGCCGCTGGCGGTCACCGGTGACAACGGTGCGCGGCTGGCCCTGCTGACGACCGCCGTCATGATGCTGACCCTGCGCAAGCCGCTTCCAGCAATTGCCGCCGGGATCCTGATGGCCGCTTTATCCAGGCAATTCTAGGGTTGTCTTGTACTATGCCCGTCTCCAACCACCTATGAATGAGACCATGGACCTGCACTCAATCCTGGCCTTTACCCTGGTCGCCGCGATTGCCATCGCAAGCCCCGGCCCTGCGACCGTGATGGCGATCAATAACAGCCTGGCCTATGGGCCGCGGTACGCGGTGTGGTCTTCGCTGGGCAATGCCTGCGGGCTGTTCTGCCTGTCGGCGGCGGCGATGTCCGGCCTGGGTGCCCTGCTTGCCAGCTCCGAATGGATGTTCAACGCGGTGAAGGTCCTGGGTGCCGGTTATCTGTTCTACCTGGGCGCCAGGCAGTTGCTCACTCGGCAGCCGATCCTCGCCCAGCAGATCCAGCCAGACGGGACAGTCCAAGCCCCGTCGCGCAAAAAGCTCTACAAGTCGGCGTTCCTGACCGCTGCCACCAACCCTAAGGCGACGATGTTCTTCACCGCCCTCTTCCCACAATTTATCGACCAGGGCGCAGCGCTGTTGCCGCAATTCCTGTTGCTCACCTCGATATTCATGGGGTTGTCGTTGGTGTCACTGAGCCTGTACGCAGCCGCTGCGGCCCAGGTCAAGGGCCTGCTGACCCGTCCAGCGTTCTCCATATGGATCAGCCGGCTGGTGGGCTCGACGTTCATCGGTTTTGGCGCCGCCATCCTTGCGATGCGTCGACCTGTTTCCTGAGGAAATGATTCCCTAGCAGTCAGGACTCAATGCCAGGCAGCGTATTTATCCTCCGCAGATACAAGGTTCCACGATGTGAAGCCAGGGCCAGCGAGCTTGGTAACTCCTGGCCTTCAGACCGAACAAATCTGGCTGAGGATTCCTCGGGTTGATGCGCAGAACCCCATCCGCTACGTCGGCCAAACCGTACGGCGCATAGACCCCGTTCGTTTCAACATCCAGCCCAATGCACGTACCCGCAACCAGGTATCTATCGATGCCATCTCTTACCGACTGAAGCTGAGGATAAGGCCGACCAAACCGCTGGTGGTACCAAAGGTGAACACGGGCCTGATTCTTGATTTCGATATTTACCTCAAGGTCACGGAAAAGACGCTGAGCCGAGGTGATAACCTCATTTTCTGCCTCCCAAGACAGGTCATCATCAAAATAAAAAACATCGTAATCCTTTACGCCCCACTCACTCGGCAGGTTTGTTTGATGATTCCAGACAGGTTGGAAAAGGCAGCCTGCTGTGAGAAAGCACTGACGTAGCTGGAGTGCAGGCAAACGAGAACAGATTTCGGCATTTATAGGATTAGTCATTGCTATCTTGACCAATCCTTCGACAGTCAATGTCATTGTCATCACTTTTTGAAGTAGAGCCGGTCTTACCGCCCAACCATACGACGTGGGCACGTTACACAGCTGGGTCGAAGATGCCTGCGTTCGCAGACCTCTCTGGCCATACGACCTCTTTGGCCGACCTGAACTCCTGATCAGAACACCAACGATGGTAGACCAACACCTGGAGTCTCAAGCTGATAAGCTGAGGCCTCTTCATAGCACGACCTAGACCATGGACGAGAAATATCAGGGCAGTTGCTTGTGCTCAGTCGTCAGATACGAGCTCATCACATCCCCCAAAGCGGTCACTCACTGTCACTGTTCTCAATGTCGCAAAGGCCATGGGGCTGCATTTGCTTCGTACGGTAGTGTTCCGCGTAGCGCGTTACGGATACTTGAGGGGGCATCCAGTATCAAGGCATTCGTTTCTTCGAAGACAGCCGTACGCGAGTTCTGCGCGCACTGTGGTTCGAACTTATTCTGGTCGCGCACTGAGGGTGAGTTTTCTGACTGGATATCGATAGCGCTGGGGTCACTCGACACCCCCTTCATGCCCCGGACGCAAAAGCACTCCCATAACAACTGTGCAGTCCACTGGTGTAACCCATTAAAGACAAGTCACTAGATTGAGGCTATTTGCGCGGCTATTGAAAGAATACGTGATCACGGATATCAGGCCGCTGGAAAATCCTCATAGCACTTAGGCAAATAACCCCAGATCCTCAACACATCGCCACGCACTTCGAATTCGAATCCAATCCGTGCGACCACTGCCGATAGTTCGTCGGTGTGGTCGATGGTTGTCGGGGCCAGCAGCCGTCCCCGGAACGGGCCTTCTTGCGTCAGGCCGATGTCGAACCATTCGACGCAGGCGAATGGAAACGGCAAATGGTAGAACCATTCCACATCCCACCCCGAGATGTAGCCGGAGACTGACTTGTGCCGCCAGGACGGGCACCATCCCTCGCGCTGGCGGAAATGACTGATCAGTTCATCCCACTTGGTGTTATTCGCCGCACTCGCCAGGTTTCTTGCAGCCACGGCGGCGTTGATCTTCTTGCGCATCGCCTCGTCGTGGCCGACGCCGGCTGTTGGCAGTTCGTTCATGCGCGGTCCACCTGTCAGCTACTCCACATACCGCAACCAAAGGTGCGTACGCCCGTTGATCGCCGCCATGACCCGGGCAATCACCGTTTCGCGGTCTTCGTCACGGGTGTTGTACAACGCACAGAAATCCGCCGCCACCGCAAGGGCCTCCTCTGGGGCGGGCGGTTCTGCGCGTAGGTAGCCGAGATAGGATGCCCCCACCCCGATCAATTCATAACCATGAGTCAGCGCAAAATGGCGGGCCACCGCGAAGTTCTGCGCGGGGTCCAGGTCGCAAGTGAAGTAGCCGTTGGGGAAAGCGGCGAGCGCCTGGTAACTCTGTTCAACCGGCACCACGAGTGCCGAGAGCGGCTGGTCGAGCAATGACACCGGGTCTTGCTGATACGCCTCCCACTCTTGCAGGGCTGTTGTGTCGAGGGTCAGGCCGTGGGCGCAGGCGTCCTGGAATGACGTGGCCGCGACCAGGTTCATGAAATTGCGATAGCCGATGGCGAATTCGGCCTTGGTCGTGGAATACCCCAGGTACTCGCCGTTTTCAAAGCATTCGGGCGGCAACCCGGCGATGTCCTGCTCGGATGCACTATCCAGCCCCAGGTTGTCCCGTGCATGCCCGCAGGTGTAGCGGGCCTGGTGCAGGTCATCAAGCGAAAGCAATGGCTTGGTACCTGGGTGACGGGCCGCGATGTGCTGATAAGCGCCGTGCACGTCATCGAAGCTGGAGATGCCGCTGACGCTGTATTCATCGCAGGTGCCTGCGGACGGATTATGAGGCATTGCGTGACCGCGAAACTGGATGTCCATCGAAGGGTTACCTGCTCCATAGAAGTCATGAGGCGAGCGACTGAGCTCGGATCGCTCGCCATCGTTACACCGCTCCTCGCCACAATCAAATGGTGGCAGCTCTTATGCAGCGAGTCAGATTTGCGCCAGGCCGCCGTCGACCGCGAGTTCGCCAGCGGTCATGAAGCTGCTGTCCTGAGAGGCAAGAAAGGCCGCCGCCGCGCCAAGCTCGGCCGGATCAGCCATGCGCTGGAGCGGGTTCATCGAGGCGAAGACCTTCATGCCCTCCTCTCCCAGCGCCTGCTTGGCGAGTTCGGTCGCCGTCGGCCCGGGCGACAGCACGTTCACCCGGATGCCGGTGCCCTTCAGGTCCAGCGCCCAAGTCCGCGCGAGGTTGCGCACTGCCGCCTTGCTGGCGCTGTAGGCGCTGAAGCCCGGCGCCCCCGTGGTACCGGCACTCGAACCGGTCAGGATGATCGAGCCACCCTGGCCCATCAGCGGTAGCGCCTTCTGGACCGTGAAGATCGCCCCCTTCACATTGGTCTCGAAGATTTCGTCAATGTGTTCGGCAGTGATTTCGCCAAGCACAAGCTGGCTTCCCGCCCCGGCGTTGGCGAAGACGATGTCGAGGGTCCCGCGCTCGGCCTTCACCGCCGCGTAAAGTCGGTCGAGGTCGGACAGGTCGGAAACCGAGCCCTTCACCGCACGGGCATTGGCCCCGAGTTCGGCCACGGCGGCATCGAGCGCCTCTTGCCGGCGACCGAAAATGAAGACAAAAGCCCCTTCCTCTATGAACCGTTTTGCCGCCGCAAGGCCGATCCCGGTAGCACCGCCGGTGATCACGGCGGTCTTTCCATTCAGTCTGGTCATATCATGCATCCCTCGTTGGCGTTTAACCCAAGCAGAAAATTGCTCGTTGAGCGCGAGGATGCCGCCCTGATAACCTAAGAACAAGTATGCACCTTTTGGTAAGTATCAAAATATGACCTTTTCTCCTGAAATCTGCGGTACCGGCTTCGGGCTCAACGCCACGTTGCGCATCATCTCGGGCAAGTGGAAACCGCTCGTCCTGTTTTTCCTGCGCGAGGGGCCGAAGCGTTATGGCGAGCTCAAGCGTTTGATCCCAGCCGTCAGCGACAAGGTGCTGATCCAGCAGTTGAAGGATCTGGAAGCCGACCGCGTGCTGGCACGGACCGACTACAAGGAAGTGCCGCCGCGCGTGGATTATGCGCTGACCCCGCTGGGGCGCAGCCTGGCCGAGGCGATCATCCCCCTGTGCACCTGGGGGGCCGAGAACGCGGAGCAAATAGCCGGCATCTTTGCGGAGCGCGACGCTTTGCCATAGCACAAGCCAAACAGGCTCCTGCTGCGACTCCCGGTCAGTCGATCACAGCAGGACTAACCGTTCGTGGCTCGACGTTCCAGGCCATGGTGTGCAGGTGCGCCGCAAGGCGCACCTGCGGTTCAGACGCCCTTGGTGGACGGCAACAGGACCGTCAGCACACCCAGCAACGGCAAGTAGGAACACAGGGTGTAGACGTATTCGATACCGTGGATGTCGGCGAGGTAACCCAGCAGCGCGGCACCGATGCCGCCAAAGCCGAACATCAGGCCGAAGAACACGCCGGCAATCATGCCGACATTGCCCGGCACCAGTTCCTGGGCAAAGACCACGATGGCGGAGAACGCCGAGGCCAGGACGAAACCGATGATCATGCTCAGCACGCCGGTCCAGAACAGGTCCACGTAGGGCAGTGCCAGGGTGAACGGCGCCACGCCCAGGATCGAGAACCAGATGACCTTCTTGCGGCCGATCCTGTCGCCGATGGGGCCACCGAAGAAGGTGCCAGCGGCCACCGATCCCAGGAACAGGAACAGGTACAGCTGGGAACTGGTCACCGACAGCTGGAATTTTTCGATCAGGTAGAACGTGAAATAACTGGTGAAGCTGGCCATGTAGAAATACTTGGAGAACACCAGCAACGCCAGGACCACCAGGGCCGCGGTCACTCGCTGCCTGGACAGGCCGTGGGTCGCCTTGCCGCCCTGCTTGAGCTTGAACAGGTTGAGGTGGTTGCGATACCAGCGGCTCAGGCCGTACTGCACCAGGATCGCGAATGCCGCAAACAAGCCGAACCAGGCGACGTGACCCTGGCCATAGGGGATCACGATGGCCGCGGCCAGCAGCGGGCCGAAGGCGCTGCCCGCATTGCCACCGACCTGGAAGGTCGACTGCGCCAGGCCATAGCGGCCGCCCGAAGCGAGGCGTGCCACGCGCGAGGTTTCCGGGTGGAAGGTCGACGAGCCAATGCCCACCAGCGCGGAGGCCAGGAGGATGGCACCGAAGCTGCCGACGAACGCCAGCATCAGAATGCCGATGAGGGTGCAGACCATCCCGGCGGGCAGCAGCCAGGGCTTGGGATGACGGTCGGTGTGATAGCCCACCCACGGTTGCAACAGCGAGGCCGTCAGTTGGAAGGTCAGTGTGATCAATCCCACCTGGGTGAAGGTCAGGCCGTAGTTGGCCTTCAGCATCGGATAGATGGAAGGCAGCACGGCCTGGATGAGGTCATTGATCAGGTGCGCGAGGGCGCAGGCACCGATGACCCGCATGACAAGCGGGCTCGTTTGATTGGCGACGGAGGCCGTGGTCGAGGCTGTGGCGGTGGTGGACATGACAAAGCTTCCAGGCGATGGGTCTGAAAAAAAAACGTAGGCAGAAGGTGACAGCACTTTCTGACAGGCGCGGCATCATCCTAGAATCCACGAAAATGTCTGTCTCACTGGACAAGGGAACCAACCGTCGCAAAAAGGACATCATGATCAAACCGTTGAATGAAGCATTGCTCGAGATCGACGAAGGCGCCTGGACAATGATCGGGAGGGCGACCGATTACCCGGACAATTGGCTGATCGCCTCGCACTCCCATGAAAAGCACCAGCTGATCTACGCCGTCGAAGGCGTGATGGTGGTGCACACGGCGTCCAGCCAATGGACGGTACCGTCGAATCGGGGTTTGTGGATGCCCTGCGGGCAGGTGCATTCGGTGCGCTGCGTCGGGCACGTGAAAATGCGCAGCCTGTTTGTCCGGCCCGATGCCGCCGCAGACCTGCCGACCGAAACGAAGGCGGTGAGCATTTCCGCCCTCTTGAGCGAATTGATCAAGGTCGCCGTGCATCTGCAACTCCCCTATGCCCCGAACACCCGGGCCGCCCGGGTGATGCAGCTGATTCTCGATGAACTCGCCCTGCTCCCCACCCTGCCCCTGCACTTGCCGCAGCCGGCGGACCGGCGTATCAAGAAAATCTGCGTCACGTTGCAAGGCGACCCCGCCGACGGCTCGACGCTGTCGGATTGGAGCGCCCGCCTGGGCCTTGACGAGAAGACCATCCAGCGGCTGTTCCGCAAGGAAACCGGCATTACTTTCGGGCAGTGGCGGCAGCAGGTGCGCCTGTTGCAGGCGGTCGAGCGCATGGCAATGGGCGAGAAGATCATCGACGTTGCGCTGGCGCTGGGCTACGAAAGCCCGAGTGCGTTCACCAACATGTTCCGCAAGCAGTTTGGCAAGACACCGAGCACGTTCTTCAAATAGAGCCGCGCGCTTCACGCTGCTGATATCATCCGCGCGCTTACACACCGAGTAGACGTCATGAATCGTCGCAAGAAAATAAAGCAGTTGCTGCAGGCCCATGCGAAAAAGGCCAGCGCCAAACTGGCCCCGCAGAAACCCAAGTACATCAGCAAGGCGGATCGCCTGAAACTGGCGGCCGAAGCCGAGCAAGCGCCGCAGGCGCCTGTCGAGCATTGAGGGGCTGATGCGCCACCTTCGCAAACAAGCTCGCGCCCACAAGGACTGTCCTCCAGGTCATTGACCCTACAAAACCTTGTGGGAGCGAGCTTGCTCGCGAAAGCCCCAGCACTTCCCACTTTCGCCTGCCGGACACACCCCACCCGGCTTTGTCGCCTGCGTCCCACTGGAAGCTCACGGCTTGAAACTGCTGGCCATCCACCTGGCCGATGCCTCGTATAACCAACACAACCGTTCTTCCTGGTGCGCACCTGACCTACGCTGATTCGCGCGATCAACGAAGCCTGCGCTATCAAGGAGTTTCGACATGTTCAACAAAGTCCCCCTCCCGCTCGCGACACTGTTTACCACCCTGGTTCTGGCGGGGACGATCACCTCGGTAAATGCCGCCGCGACACCGGTCGCGGAGCCCCTGCCCATCCACAAACCGCAGGTGGCAGGTGTCTACCGATTCCAGGTCGGCGCCTTCCAGATCACCGCCCTGAGCGACGGCACGCTGCCGCTGGACCTGCACCCGCTGCTGCGAGGCATCAGCGCCGAGAAGATCGATGCGTTGCTGAAAAACAGCTTTATTCGCAACCCCGTCGAGACGTCGATCAACGCCTATGTGATCGACACCGGTCCACGGGTGCTGCTGGTGGATACCGGAGCCGGCGAGCTGTTTGGCCAGGTGGCGGGCAAGTTGCCCCAGAGCCTGGCGGCGGCCGGTTATAAACTGGAGGACATCAGCGACGTCCTGCTCACCCACATCCACGCCGATCACTCCGGCGGGCTGTCGCGCAACCGGCAGATGATGTTCCCCAATGCGACCGTCCACGTGGCCCAGGCCGACGTCGATTTCTTCCTCGACCCGGCCAATCTGAGCAAAGGACTCAAACCCCAGGACCTGGAGAAGAGCCAGAGGACCGTTGGGCCTTACGTCGATGCGGGCCGGGTCAAGACCTTCAGCGGCCCTACGACCCTGGTGCCCGGCATCACGGCGCTCCCGACACCTGGCCATACCCCGGGCCACAGCGTCTACCGGGTCGAGAGCCAGGGTGAGAGCATCGATTTCTGGGGCGATCTCCTCCACGTCGGCCCGATCCAGTTTGCCCGACCTGACGTGACGGTCACTTTCGATGTCGACCAGGACCACGCACGCGCCCAGCGCCAACAACAGTTCAAGGCCTCGGCCAACGAAGCGCGCCTGTCGGCGGCCGCGCACTTGCCGTTCCCAGGGATAGGCCACCTTCGCGCACAAGCCGGGCACTATGAATGGGTGCCGGCCGACTATCGCAACCGTGACTGAGACGGGCGAGCAAGCCCGGCTCGCCCTGTACAGACCACTGCCTGGTTTGATTTGATGCCCGTACAGCCGCCTGCCTGAAGGCGCTGATCGGAGATCATGATGAACTACACGGATTTCGACGCGGCACTGTTGCTGACGCTCAAGGCGCTGCTGGAGGAGCGCAATGTCACCCGGGCCGCCGTCCGCTTGGGCATCAGCCAACCGGCCTTGTCCGCGCGGCTGGCACGCTTGCGAGACATCCTCGCCGATCCGCTGTTCGTGCCGGCGGCGAACGGCCGAGGCGTCGTGCCCACGCCCCGGGCGCAAGCGCTGGAGCAAGACTTGCTGCAGGTACTCGAAGGACTCAAGCGGCTGGCCAGTGAACCCGATGCATTCGACCCGGCCACAACGACCCGCACCTTCGTCATCGCGTTATTCGAAACGCCGGCAGCGCTCCTCGCACCGGCGCTTTGCGCGGGCCTGGCGCGAGAGGCCAAGCACGCCAGGCTGGCTTTCGTTCACCCTGCACACGATGTGTTCGAACGCCTGGAGCAAGGGCAGATCGACCTGCTGATCACCGTGCCGCAGGCCCTGCGTGACGATGTCATGCAGCGCGCGCTCTGGGAGGATGGTTTCCTGACCGCCCAGCGCAAAGGCCATCCACGGGGAACCGGCCCGCTCGACCTCGACGGTTTTTGCGCCCTCGACCACGTGCTCGTCTCTTCCGAAGGCGGACGCTTCGCAGGTGTGGTCGACGATGCATTGGTGGAGCTGAACCGCGTGCGCAACGTGGCATTTTCCATTCAAAGCTATGCCCTCGCGCCCTCGTTGATTGCGGCAACGGATGCGGTGTGCACCCTGCCCGCGCGTTTCCTTGCCCAGTACCGCGACCGCCTGGACCTGTTCGAGCCCCCCGTCGAACTGGCGACCCTGCGCCTGTCGCTGGCCTGGCATCCGCGCAACAACAAGGATGCCGGGCACCAATGGCTGCGCCGCCAAGTTTACCTGGCGGCGCAGGTAGAGCCTGCCTAGCGGGTCTCAGCGCCTCTTTCCCAACAGGTTCGCCCCACCCAGCGGAGCGAAGCCCAGCTATCGGTCAAGCGCATAGTTGCTATCGATACCCGCACCGTTCTCGACATCGGCGTCCCTCTCTAATCTGCACACCAAGCGATCGACAACGGTCGCAACCAGACAGACCAACCCCTTAGGAGAGAGACCATGAACACACTGAACCGCACCCTGGCCGTCGCCACATTGGCACTGGCCTCCCTCGGCGCCGAAGCCGCCACCCCATCCCAGGCCACTGCCCCGGTGTCCGCTGTCGGCAGCGTCATCCAGTCCGCCAGCTACATCACCACAAAAGATGGCGTGCAGCTGTACTACAAGGATTGGGGCCCGCGCGATGGCCAGGTCGTGACGTTCAGCCACGGTTGGCCGCTGGACTCCGACAGCTGGGAAGCGCAGATGATGTTCCTCGCCTCCAAGGGCTACCGCGTGATCGCCCACGACCGTCGCGGCCACGGTCGCTCCAGCCAGCCTTGGGAAGGCAACGACATGGATCACTACGCCGATGACCTGGCAGCCGTGATCGAAGCCCTGGACCTGAAGGACGTGACCCTGGTCGGTTTCTCCACGGGCGGTGGTGAAGTGGCGCGCTACATTGGTCGCCACGGCACCGGACGCGTGAAGAAAGCCGTGTTGGTGTCCTCCGTGCCGCCGTTGATGCTCAAGACCGACACCAACCCCGGCGGCCTGCCCATCGAGGTATTCGACGGCCTGCGCAAGGCGTCCCTGGAGAACCGCTCGCAGCTGTACCTGAACATCGCCTCGGGGCCGTTCTACGGCTACAACCGCAAGGGTGCCAAGCCGTCCCAAGGCCTGATCCAGTCTTTCTGGGCGCAAGGCATGCTGGGCGGCAGCAAGAACACCTACGATTCGATCGCGGCGTTCTCGGCCACCGATTTCCGCGCCGACCTGAAGAAGTTCGACGTGCCGACCCTGGTGATCCACGGTGACGACGACCAGATCGTCCCCATCGACGCCTCGGGCAAAGCCTCGGCCGCACTGATCAAGGGCGCCCGACTGATTGTCTACGCCGGGGCCCCTCATGGCCTGACCGAGACCCACAAGGATCGCCTGAACCAGGACCTGTTGAAGTTTCTTCAGCAATAACGCTGCGCAAGCCGCTCGCTCCCCCAGGGATAGCCTGCGACCAGGCAACCCATGGGGGAGCGAGCTTGCTCGCGAAGGCAGTGGATCAAGCCATGTTGCAGCGCCTGACCTACCGCCTTCGCGAGCAAGCTCACTCCCACAGGTGAAGTGAACAGGCACGGTCATCGATTCGTGTGAACCTAGCCCGCGCCCGGCCCTCGGATATGGAAGACGGAGCAAGGGTGACCCACATGGCAATGGAAGATACGTTACTGCGCCAACGCAAGGTGCTGGCCGAACTCGGTGAGCTGGCGCTGGTGTCGGACGACCTGGAGCACATCCTCGACGAGGCGTGCCGTCTGGTGGGCGATGCACTCGAAACCCACATGGCGAAATTCATGCTGCTGGAAGAGGATGGCCTCACGCTGACCGTGCGCAACGGAGTCGGCTGGGCTCCGGGCGTGGTGGGCCAGGTCCGGGTGCAGGCGCTGGACGGCACCCCCGAACGCCACTCGCTGGACACCGGCAGTGCGGTGATTTCCACGGACATCGCCACCGAAACCCGTTTTCGCTATCACGACTTCCAGATCCAGAACGGCGTCCAGGCTTTCGTCAACGTGCTGGTCCATGGCGCCACCGAGACGCGACCGTTCGGGATCTTCGAGGTCGATTGTCGCCATCCCCGGCAGTTTACCCAGAGCGATATCGATTTTTTGCGCGGCTACGCCAACCTGATCGGGGCGGCCTTGAAGCGCTCCGTGACCTTGCACGCCATGCGCCTGACCGAGGCAAAGCTGCGCGAGAGTGAAAGGCACTACCGGATCGCGGCCGAGCTCAACCCACTCTGGCCCTGGACGGCCACCAGCGATGGCGCGCTGCTGTCGCTGGATCCGCGCTGGTACGACTACACCGCCCGGACCCCGGAGCAGACGCTGGGGCGCCAATGGTTGAACGCCGCGCACCCTGACGACAAACTCACCATCGCCCGGTTGTGGAACCAGTCCCTGGCGAGCCTGCAACCCTTCGACGCGCAGATTCGCCTGCGCCGGCACACCGGCGAATACCGCTGGTTCAGGGTCCGGGCATTGTGCAGCCTCGACGCTGCCGGGCACTGCGAACAATGGTATGGCACCGTCGAAGACATCAACGAGCGAGTGCAACTGGAAGCCGCATTGCGAGACTGGAACGACCAACTCGAAGCACGCATCGCCCAGCGTACCGGGCAATTGGAGGCCGAACAGCACGAACGCGCCCTGGCCGAATCGAAGCTGCGGCAAAGCCAGAAAATGGAAGCGGTCGGCCAGCTCACCGGCGGCATCGCCCACGACTTCAACAACCTGCTGGCAGGCATCACGGGCAGCCTGGAGCTGATGCAGCGGCGCATCGACAGCCAGCAGTACGCCGAGCTGTCGCGCTACAACGCCGTGGCCTTGACCTCGGCGACCCGGGCCGCCGCCCTCACCCAGCGGCTGCTGGCCTTTTCCCGGCAACAATCGCTGCAACCGGCGGTCCTCGAACCGCGCAAGGTGGTCGCCGGCCTGGAAGAAATGATCCGCCGCTCCGTGGGGCCGAACATCGTTGTGGAGTGTTCGTTCCGCAACAACGACCCGATCAAGTGTGACCCGAACGAACTGGAGAATGCGCTGCTCAACCTGGCGATCAACGCCCGGGACGCCATGCCCGAAGGCGGCGTCCTCAAGCTCGACGTCCACCGCCACGTGATCGAGGAAAACGGCGCCGACGCAAAACTGTTGCCGCCGGGGCCGTATGTAGCGATCGCGGTCTCGGACTCGGGAACGGGCATCAGTGCCGACATCCTGTCCCGGGTGTTCGACCCCTTCTTCACGACCAAGCGCCTGGGCGAGGGATCGGGGCTGGGCCTGTCGATGATCTACGGATTTGCCCAGCAGTCCGCAGGGCACGTCAGGATCCAGAGCAATGTCGGCGAAGGTACGACGGTGACGATGTATTTCCCGGTGGCGCGCCGAGCTTCCCAACGCACGAAAACCGCCGCGCCCGACAGCGCGGCGCCGGTGCAACCCGGCGGCAACGAAACGATCCTTCTGGTGGACGACGAAGCGGCCATCCGGCAGATGGTCTCGGAGTACCTGGCGGAAACCGGTTATCGCGTCGTCGAGGCCCTGGACAGCGTCTCGGCCTTGCAGCAAGCCGAAAAAGCCGGGGCCATCGACCTGTTGCTGACCGACATCGGCCTGCCCGGCGCCATGAACGGCATCGGCCTCGCCGACGAGTTGCGCAGGCGCGACCCGGAACTGAAGGTGCTGTTCATCACCGGCTTCGCCGAGGGGGAAAGCCTGGTCAGCGCCAATGCGACGACCTGGATCATGACCAAGCCCTTCAGCCTGACCGACCTGGGGCGCCGGGTGCGCTCGCTGATCCAGTCGGCCAAGCGCTGACTCAATGGCGCAGCAGCTTGCGCAGCGGAATCTCGTCCTTGCGCACCGGAGACTTGATGACGATGTAGCTGAAGTACTTGGAGATGCCGATGTTGCGGTCCAACAGACTTTCCATCACGTCCTGGTAATCCTGGATGCTGCGGGTCATGAAGCGCACCAGGTAGTCGTAGCCGCCGCTGATCAGGTGGCATTCGAGCACTTCATCCACCAGGCGGATATTGGATTCGAACTTGGCGAAATCCTCGCGCTTGTGGTCGCTCAGGGTGACCTCGGTGAAAACCGTCACCGAATCGGTGATCTTGGCCAGGTTCAGATGGGCCTTGTAGCTGGAAATATACCCCAGCGATTCCAACCGCTTGACCCGTTGCAGACAGGGACTGGCCGACAGGCCAACGGCATCGGCCAGGCTGACGTTGGTCATGCGACCGTCTTTTTGAAGCTCTACCAAAATGCTGATGTCGATCCGGTCCAGTTTCGCTAAACCTTCCATCGCATACCTCTTGCCTGCCGTTTGTAAGACAATCTTCTAACAAAATCAGCGTCGTAAAGACAGCTGATGCTGAGCCACCAGGTCAGCCATGCTGTCGATGCAGTAGTCCGCGCTGCACGGCCGGGACGCTTTGTCGGGGTCGCGACAGATCAGGCAGGCCGCCCCGACGGCCAATGCACGGGCGCCCGGGCGGGTCACCCGCAGGACAGCCTCGGCGTCGAGGGCATTGGCCTGCAACCAGGCGTGATCCTGCAAGGGATCGCTGGCCAGGGAAATGAAATCTTCCGGCTCGATGCCCAGCCGCTCGCACAACACACCGCGATCTTCGGCATCCCGGTCTCCCTGCACCAGCAGGCGATAGAACTTGCGCAGGTAGAGCATCGCACCCGGCCCATCCTCGAACAACGACCAACTGGCGGCCGAGCGGGCGAAACTCATGCCCTCCTCCCAACTGACCTTGAGCCTCCAGCGTTCGGCCAATTGGCGGTGGGCAAAGCACAGCAGGCCACTGAAACCCAGGTCGCCGAAACGCGGGTACAGGGCTTGCAACGCCTCGTCGAACTCGGCCAACACCCGGGCCTTGTCCTGCGGCTCGCCACGCTGCTCCAACAGCGGCTGCAACGCCGTCCAGACACCGGAATCGCGGTCCACCAGAACCTCGTCGCAGTCGATCAACAACGCTCGATATTCAGTCAGCCTCATGGGTAAACCTCTGATGAGTCCCTAATGCCGTTCTTCCAAGGAATTGCGCCGAGTGTGGCAATTCAATTCATGACCCGCGCCAACGCGCCCTCGAGAATCTGCAGCGCTTCGTCGACCTGCGCTTCGTCGGTCACCAGCGGCGCCAGGAAGCGCAAGACGTTGCGGTAGACCCCGCACTTGATCACCAGCAGCCCGCCCAGCCGGGCCTCGTCGATCAGCCGCTGGTTCAACTCGGCATCCGGCGTGCGGGCTTCGTCGTCCTTGATCAGCTCGATCGCCAGCATGAAACCGCTGCCGCGCACGTCGCCGATACGCGGGTAGCGGGCCTGCAAGCGCAACAAGCCCTGGCGCAGGCGCTCGCCCAGGGCTTCGCCACGGGCCAGCAGGTGCTCCTGCTCATAGGCCTCGATCACCGCCAGCGCCGCCGCGCACGACAGCGCGTTGCCGCCATAGGTGCCACCCAGCCCGCCCGGCAGCGGCGCGTCCATGATCTGCGCCTTGCCGACCACGCCCGACAAGGGCAAGCCACCGGCCAGGCTCTTGGCGACGGTGACCAGGTCCGGCTGGATCCCGGCGTGCTGGTAGCCGAACCATTTACCGGTGCGACCGAACCCGGTCTGGATCTCGTCGAGGATCAGCACGATGCCGTGCTTCTCGGTCAGCGCTCGCAGCGCCTGGAGGAACTCGGCGGGGGCCGCGAGGAAACCGCCGTCGCCCTGCACCGGCTCGATGATGATGGCGGCGACGCGCTCGGGCGCCACTTGGGTCGCCAGCAATTCGTCCAGGGCCTGGAGCGCCATCTCGCTGGTAACGCCGCGATAGGCATTCGGATAAGGCGTGTGGAAGACCTCCGGGGCGAACGGTCCGAAATTCTGTTTGTACGGCTGGCTCATGCCGGTCAACGTGGTGCCGAGCAAGGTCCGGCCGTGGAACCCGCCGCGAAAGGCGATCACCGCCGAGCGTTGGGTGTGGGCCCGGGCGATCTTCACGGCGTTTTCCACCGCTTCGGCGCCGGAGGTGAAGAACGCCGCCTTATAGGCCTGCTCGCCGCCGATCATCCGGCACAGCCGCTGGGCCAGGTCGAGGTAAGGCGTGTAGGCCACGACCTGGAAGCAGGCGTGGGACACCTTCTGCAACTGGGCCTGCACCGCCGCGACGACCTTGGGGTGGTTGTGGCCGATGTTCAACACACCGATACCGCCGACGAAGTCCAGGTAACGCTTGCCGTCCACGTCCCACAGTTGCGCACCCTGGGCCCGGTCGATCACCAAGGGGTGAGCGGTGACCAGGCCACGAGGCACGAATTGATCACGTTGACGGAGCAGACTTGGGGTTTCTTCGACTTTACTGTTCATTGGCATTTCCCATCGTGAGCCTCGCACCCGGGAAGCGGCTGCGGTGTGATCACAGGTTAAGCGTTCGACACGATTGTCTAAGCCGAACTTGGTCACTGAGAAATTCGGATCGACTGTTTACACGTCGGCAAACAGCAGAATCCTCCAAGGCGCCCCAGGCCCATCGAATCTGCCGCCCCGAGGGCCCTGCAACGCAGCGCCGGGTTTTATCGCCGCTCCTTTCGACAGATCCTGCTCCGCCGTTGAGGCATGCTTGAGGCTCCTTGATTTCAGGCGAGAAGCGATCCATGGCCCTGCTCTACAAAGCTGACCCGGTACGCGGTGAACACTGGCAACGGCTGTTCGCCGAACACGCGCCGGACATCCAATGGCGTGCCTGGCCAGACATCGGCGACCCTCGGGAAATCCGCTACCTCGCGGCCTGGCAGGCACCGGACGACATCCAGACACTGCTGCCGAACCTGCAAGTGCTGTTCGCCCTGTCGGCGGGGGTCGATCAGCTCGACCTCGACCGCCTGCCGGCCACGCTGCCGGTGGTGCGCCTGCTCGACCCGGGCATCACCCAGGGCATGTGCGAATACGCCAGCTTCGCCGTGCTCGGCCTGCACCGCGACATGCTGCGCTACCGCCAGCAACAGGCCCAGGGGAACTGGCAGGCGCACCGGCTGGTGCCCGCGCAACAACGCCGGGTCGGGGTCATGGGCCTGGGCTTGCAGGCGCGACAGATACTCGCCACCTTGCAGGCCTTCGGCTTCGCCTTGTCGGGTTGGGCGCGTAGCGAACATCGCATTGACGGAGTGACCTGCTTTTCCAGCGCCGACCAACTGCCGGCCTTTCTCGGCCAGTGCGACATCGTCGTGTGCGTGCTGCCGCTGACCGAGCAGACCCGTGGGATCCTCGACCGCTCGTTGTTCCAGCACCTGCCAAAGGGGGCCTCGCTGGTCAACATGGGCCGCGGTGGGCACCTGGTCGAAGCGGACCTGCTCCAAGCCCTGGCGAGCGGCCAATTGAGCGCTGCCGTGCTCGACGTCCTGGAACAGGAGCCGGCCCCGCCGGACCATCCGTTCTGGACTCATCCGCAGATCCTGCTGACGCCCCACATCGCTGCCATGACGCAACCCGACAGCGCCTTTGCGGGGTTGCTGGAAAACATTCGTCGGCATCAACAGGGCGAACCGATGCTGGGATGCGTGGACCGAGCGCGCAGTTACTGACCGCAACGGGCGCAAGACCAGGCCGACAACTACCTCTGGCCTCCGCCGAAGTGATAGCATTTAGCCTTCAACTTCTGATGGACCGCCTGCATGAATGAAGCTGCAAGGACGCTGATCACCTTGAACGGCGAACACTATGTGTTCGAGAGTATCGCCGCCAAAAGCGAGTTCATGAAAAACGAACTGAGCTTCTGGAAAGCGCAACATGAAGCGCTCCAGGTCAAAAATATGTCTGCGAAGCACCAAGCCTTCGAAAACCTGGCCAGCAGCCTGGCCGTCCTCCGATACCAGATCGAGGTCGATGAGAACGACTTTATCTACGATGACCAGCCCGAAGAGCGCCTCTCGGATGTCTGGCTCTACAGCAAGTCCCCCGCAACGCGCAAATGGCTGGAGCTGCACGCACAACAACCGGCGGTGGCGGAAGGCTTCTATGACGGGATCTTCCTTGGAAAAAGCGAGCACCTGGATTCATTCGATCACCTGACGGGCTACCTGGCGGCTTATGAATTCAAGCTGCCCCTGGAAAGCGCTTTCACCGGTCGCGCCGCTGCGCAAACCTTGGCCCTGCGCGACGTCCATTCCAAGTTCTTCAAAGCCAAAGCCAGGCTCACCCGCAAAGCTGAAAAAGAGCTGAGTACGTTTTCCGACTGGCACAAGACCGAAGAAGAGGCCTGGACCCAGCGCCTCAACACGTTGGAAGCCACCTACCGGGAAAAGCTGCGTCTGGAGGGACCGGCCACCTACTGGGCGAAGAAAGCCAGCGAGCACCAGACCCGCGGCTACATCTGGACCGGCGTGCTCGGCGTCATCCTGTTCGTCTCTGTCATCTGGCTGTGGACGTCTTTCAACATCTGGTTGAGTGGCGCGCGGACTCCGGTGGGGCTCAGTCAGATTGAGGGCGCGCTGATTTTCGTCTCGCTCCTGTCAACGCTGGCCTTTACCGTCAGGACGCTCTCCAAGCTGATCTTCAGCGCGTTTCACCTGCAACGAGACGCCGAGGAACGAGAACAGCTCACGCACCTGTACCTGTCCTTGAGCAACGACACGCAAGTGGACGAAGAGTCGCGAAAGATCATCCTGCAGTCGCTGTTCAGTCGCTCGGAAACCGGGCTCATCTCCAACGAGTCCGGCCCGACCATGCCCGGGCTGACCGACCTGTTGTCGACCTTGAAAAAAGGCTGATCGCCCGCCCAAAGGCCCGTCGCGTGACAGGCGATACACGGCGAGCCTTGCGCCGGGCCACTGAAAAACGGCCCGGTATTTACTGCTGGCCAAGCCGCCCATTTGAGCAAGAAATGTGGCGGCAAAAGCCGAGGCTTACCTAACCTGCCGAATCAATTGCTGGCGCTTGTCAGGGCCCGTTGCAGGTGAGATACAAGCACCAGCAGCGGTTGAATCCGCCCCCATCAAGCACCTTTTCCAGCGGTGACTCGCCATGTCAAATGCGCAACGCCCCACCTATTCCTACCGTTCCATGACGGCCGCCGATGTCCCTTCGGCGCACGCTTTGTCGGTGCAGTTGAAATGGCCCCATCGGCTGGAAGACTGGGCCATGTTGCAGCGTGTCGCCCACGGGTTCGTCGTGGAAGACCAAGGCCGCGTGATCGGTTCGGCCTTCACCTGCCCTCAGGGCGGCCATGCCACCATCGGCCTGGTGATTGTCAGCGACGAGTACCAGGGCCAGGGAATCGGACGCAAGTTGATGGAACTGGCCATCGAGGCCTGCGGCACGCGGACGGCCATCCTCAATGCCACGCTGGCCGGCGCGCCGTTGTATGCCAGCCAGGGTTTCGTCGACTTTGGGCATGTCCAGCAGCATCAGGGGCAGGCGCGGGTGCCGGCCCTGCAAGCATTGGCCGCCGGTGAGCATTGCCGGGCGTTGACCAGCGCCGACAACGCCCGCCTGATCCAACTGGCCAACGCCGGCAGCGGGCTGGACCGGGAAGCCGTGCTGACGGACCTGTTCGAGGTCGTCGAGCATTCGGTGGGCATCGAACGCGACGGCCAGTTGTGCGCCTTCGCCCTGTTGCGCCCCTTTGGCCGTGGCCGCTGCATTGGCCCGGTGGTGGCGCAAACCGCCGAGCAGGCCCGGCACTTGATCACTCAATTGCTGGCCCGGGTGCCGGACGCCTTCGTGCGCATCGACATTCCCGTCCACACGGGCCTGGCACCCTGGCTGGAAGACGCCGGGCTCAAGCAGGTCGACAGCGTCGCCCAGATGGCCCGGGGCACGCCGCCACAGCCCAGCGGCGGCGTACAGCAGTTCGCGCTGGCGACCCAGGCCGTCGGCTGAGCATTTCCCGTTCCGAACAACATTCCAAGAGAATCATCGCCATGCTCGAACCCACCGCCATGCTGCTGGCCCACGCCGACGGCCGCCTCCCCTCGACCCCGTTCACCGAAGGCACCCTGGGGCCCAACGATCCGTTCGACAGGCTCATTGCCTACCATGGCGCGGATGGCATGGCGGCCGGGGTGGTCCGGGCGAGCGGACGATTGACCGTCGAGGATTACCCGTTCAGTGAAACGATCGTGGTGCACGCCGGCGACGTCACCCTGCGTAGCCCGGCGCACACGCTGCTGCTCAAGCCAGGGGACAGCGCGGTGATCGGCCGCGGGACGTCACTGGAGGTCGAGGCACACCCTCAGTCGCTCTGGGCCTTCTGTGCCGATGCGCAGGCGATCGACGCGCGGATGCCCGGGCTCACGGCGCTGCCCGCCCACACCCTGCTCTCGCCTTCGGCGGCGCCCGATGCGCAGATCCTGCTCAGTGCCGCGCCGCAATGTCGCTCGCACAATCTATTCGTCGAGGAGGCCACTGACCTGCGCGTCGGCCTCTGGGATTCGACGCCCTACACCCGCGGCTCACGACCGCACAAGCTGCATGAACTCATGCACCTGCTCGAAGGCAGCGTCACCCTCCAGGCCGCCGATGGCCGCGAACTGCTGGTCGGCACGGGCGATACAGTGTTCGTGCCGCTGAATGCGCCGTGTGCCTGGAAGAGCCTGGTCTATGTGCGCAAGGTTTATGTCGTCAGGTAGGACACCACCCGCAGGGTTTACCTGCGCAGTCCCATAAAAAAAGCCCGCAGTGTGCGCGGGCAAAGGTGCTGCGAGTGGATGGCGTTCAATCGGCCCGGAGCGCCTCGGCAATCGCCCTGCCGACGTCCTGGGTCGAGCCCTGGCCGCCCAGGTCGGGGGTGATCGGGCCTTCGGCGATCACCTGCTCGATGGCCTTGAGAATGCCGTCGTGGGCGGCGCGGTAACGTTCATCGCCGTTGCCGAGGAAGTCGAGCATCAATGCCCCGGACCAGATCATCGCGATCGGGTTGGCGATGTTCTGCCCATAGATGTCCGGCGCCGAACCATGCACCGGCTCGAACAGTGACGGAAAGCGCCGCTGCGGATCGAG
The DNA here is from genome assembly GCF_001269745.1 of Pseudomonas sp. P97.38. Taxonomy (NCBI): domain Bacteria; kingdom Pseudomonadati; phylum Pseudomonadota; class Gammaproteobacteria; order Pseudomonadales; family Pseudomonadaceae; genus Pseudomonas; species Pseudomonas sp. P97.38. Next base: position 473,173 of record NZ_LHVJ01000015.1, on the reverse strand, counting down.
GTTGGCCGAAGGCGCGATACCAATGGTGCCGGCACAGGCCGGCCCCAGGTCGGAGAGGATGTCGCCGAACAGGTTGGACGCCACCACCACGTCGAACCGATCCGGTTGCAGGACGAAACGCGCGCACAGGATATCGATGTGTTGCTTGTCCCATTGCACCTGCGGGTACTGCTCGGCCATCAGCGCCGTGCGCTCATCCCAGTAGGGCATGCTGATGGAGATGCCGTTGGACTTGGTCGCCGCCGTCAGGCGCTTGCGCGGCCGGGCCTGGGCCAGGTCGAAGGCGAACTTGAGGATGCGATCGACACCGCGCCGGGTGAACACCGACTCCTGGAGTACGAACTCGTGCTCGGTGCCTTCGAACATCTTGCCGCCGACGGAAGAATATTCGCCCTCGGTGTTCTCGCGGATCACCACGAAGTCGATGTCCCCCGCTTCGCGTCCGGCCAGGGGGCACGGCACGCCGGGGAACAGGCGCACCGGGCGGATGTTCACGTACTGGTCGAAGTCGCGGCGGAACTTGAGCAGCGAGCCCCACAGCGACACATGGTCCGGGACCTTGTCCGGCCAGCCCACGGCGCCGAAGTAGATCGCGTCGAAGCCCTTGAGACGCTCGAACCAGTCGGCGGGCATCATCTGCCCGTGCTCCAGGTAGTAGTCGCAGTGGGCCCAGTCGAGCACTTCGATGCTCAGCGCCAACTGCCATGTTTTTGCGGCCTGCTCCAGTACCCGCAATCCTTGCGGCAGGACTTCCTTGCCAATGCCATCGCCGGCAATGGCGGCGATTCGAAAGGGTCTATTCATCTATCGTGGCTCCACGGTGTTGGTTCGAACGGTGACCGGCTCACAGCCCACCGATGTGGAAGGCTTTGACTTCCAGGTATTCATCCAGGCCGTACTTGCTGCCTTCGCGTCCCAGGCCGGATTGCTTGACCCCGCCGAACGGCGCGACCTCCATGGAAATGATCCCGGTATTGAGGCCGACCATGCCGAACTCCAGCGCTTCCCCGACCCGCCATGAGCGGCGCAGGTCCTGGGTGAAGTAGTACGCCCCCAGGCCATACGGCGTGGCATTGGCCAGGGCCAGGGCTTCTTGCTCGGTGCTAAAGCGCATCAGCGGCGCCACCGGGCCGAAGGTTTCTTCGCTGGCCAGCAACATGCCAGCGTGGGCCTCCCCCAGCACCGTCGGCTGGACGAACTGGCTGTCGCCGTCAGGCACGCCCCCACACAGCAGCCGAGCGCCCTGGTTCAAGGCATCGTCGATATGTCGGGCCACCTTGTCGACCGCGGCCGGATTGATCAGCGGGCCGATCGTCACATCGGCCTCCAGGCCACTGCCGACCTTGAGCTTGCCCACCTCTTCCACCAGGCGCGCGGCGAAACGCTCGTAGATGCCATCCTGCACCAGGATGCGGTTGGCGCACACGCAGGTCTGGCCGGCATTACGAAACTTGCTGAGCATGATGCCGGCCACGGCTTGCTCCAGATCGGCGTCGTCGAACACGATGAACGGGGCATTGCCGCCCAGTTCCAGGCTCAGGCGCTTGATGTGCTCGGCGCTCTGGCGCATCAGCAAACGGCCGACGGCGGTTGAGCCGGTGAAGGAAATCTTGCGCACGACCGGGTTGCTGGTCAGCGCTTCGCCGATGGCCGTCGGCAGGCCGGTGACGACGTTGAACACCCCGGCCGGAATCCCCACCCGCTCGGCCAGCAGCGCCAGCGCCAGCGCCGACAACGGGGTCAGGTCCGACGGCTTGACGATCACCGGGCAGCCCGCCGCCAGGGCCGGCGCACATTTGCGGGTGATCATCGCGTTGGGGAAGTTCCACGGTGTGATGGCCGCGCAGACGCCCACCGGCTGCTTGAGCGTGAGCAGGCGCCGGTCGCCGCTGGGCGTCGGGATGGTCTCGCCGTACACCCGGCGGGCTTCCTCGGCAAACCATTTGACGAAACTGGCGCCGTAGCGAATTTCACCTTTGGCTTCGTTCAGCGGCTTGCCCTGTTCACAGGTCATGATCAGCGCCAGGTCGTCGAGGTTGTCGATCATGGCCTGATACCAGCGCTCCAGCAGCGCCGCACGCTCGGCGGCCGGACGCGCACGCCAGGCTGGCCAGGCACGCTCGGCGGCCTCGATGGCGCGATGGGTTTCGCCGCCCCCCATTGCCGGCACCCGCGCGAGGCACTGGCCGCTGGACGGGTCCAGCACGTCGAGGGTGGCCGCGTCATCAGCGGCGGCCCATTGGCCATCGATGTAGGCGAGTTCTACCAGCAGGTTGGGGTCTTTCAGGCGATTCTTGAGCATGGTCGTGTCCTGTTCCGAGGTCATTCCAGTCTAGGGAGATGCCACGGGGCAGGATGCTGAAAGGGTATTTTGACGCAGTGTTGGATGCTGAAAATCGCGACGGGACGGCAGGCTCTACCGACCGCCGGAATCAACCTGATCCTGATGATTCCCCTTGTTGGAGAATCCCGAGTGGGGGCAAGCTCACACAGTTGTCTTTGGGGTGGCTGCGATAATTGCGGCAAGCAGAAACCCCGTGGGAACGGGCTTGCTCGCGAAGGCGTCAGGTCAGCTACCTAGGCAGCGGCAGACACACCATTTTCGCGAGCAAGCTCCCACAGGAGTCTAGCGCTTGAGCGATCCCAGCAGCCCATCCAGGAATCGCTCGCCCGCTTCCATCTGGCTGATCTCGATGAACTCATCGGGCTTGTGCGCCTGTTCGATCGAGCCCGGGCCGCAGACCACCACCGGCACGTCCAGACGTTGCTTGAACAGGCCGCCCTCGGTGCCGAAGGAGACCTTGGCGGTGCCGGTGTCCGGGGCGGCGAAGGCCTTGAGGAAACGCACCGCCTCGACGCTCGGGTGAGTGTCCAGGCCCGGGTAGACGTTCACGGTTTCGATCTCGATGGCCGCCACGCTGGACAACTGCCTGGCCTCCCTGACGATCAATTCGGCGTGTTCGCGCAACTGCTCCAGGAACCCGTCGAGGTCATCGGCCGGCAGGTTGCGCACTTCGAAATCCAGGGTGCACAGGTTCGGCACGATGTTCAGCGCCTTGCCGCCGACAATCTGTCCCACATGCACGGTGCTGTAGGGCACGTCGTAATCCGCATCCTGCGCTCCGTGCGCCTGCAACCGCTGCTGGCTTTGGCGCAAGGCGGCGATGAAGTCGCAGGCCAGGTGGATCGCATTCACCGAGCGCGGCGCCAGCGACGAATGCGCCTCCAGGCCACGGCAGTAGGTGCGGTAGGAACCCTTGCCCTTATGGCCGAGCACGAACTGCATGTTGGTCGGCTCGCCGATCACACACAGGAACGGTCGCACCGGCGCCAGGTGCAGCACATCGAGCAAGCGTCGCACCCCCACGCAACCGATTTCCTCGTCGTGGGACAACGCCAGCTGCAACGGCCGGCTCAACGGATGCTCGGCCGCATCGAGCATGGCGTCGATGGCCAGGGCGATGAAGCCCTTCATGTCGCAGCTGCCACGGCCGTAGATCCGGCCGTCCCGCAGCGTCGCCTGGAACGCCGGGACCGTCCAGGCCTGCCCGGCCGCCGGCACCACGTCGGTGTGCCCGGACAGCAGGATCCCCGGCAACTCCCGTGGCCCGGTGCTGGCGAACAGGTTGGCTTTCTTGCCGCTTTCATCCTCGACGATCAACGACTCGATGCCCTTGCTCAGCAACAGGTCGCGCACGTATTCGATCAAGGCGAGGTTCGACTGCGAAGAGACCGTTTCAAAGGCCAGCAGGCGTTCGAGGATGGCCAGTACCCGAGGTTTCATGAAGCCTTGCTCCGTTGCTCGGCGGATGAGGCGAACCGGCGAATGGAAAACGGTTCGATGGAGGTGCTGGTGCTGCCGGTGCTGATCAGTTCGGCCATGACGTCGCCGACGCCCGGGCCGAGCTGGAAGCCGTGGCCGCTGAAGCCGAAAGCATAGAACAGACCGTCGACAGTGCCGCTGCGACCCATCACCGGCAAAGCGTCCGACAGGTACCCTTCGATCCCGCTCCACACCCGGATGATGTTGAGGTTGTCGATGCCCGGCACCAGGCGCCGCATCTGCTCCAGCTGGTTGAGGATGCTGCGCGGCTCGACGTAGGCCCGGCGGTTGAGCATGTCCGGCTTGCTGCGATACCCCCCGCCAATGATGATGTTGCCCCGCGGGATCTGGCGGAAGTAGATCACCTCCTCGGGGATCTTGGTGTACACGCCGATCACCGTTGGCAAGGCATACGGCACCGGTTCGGTGACGGCCATCTGCGGGCCGTTGGTTTCCAGGGGAACCGGTTCGCCGAATTGCGCCGAGAGCTTCTCGCCCCAGGCACCGGCGGTGATCAGCAACTGCGCGGCGCTGAACTGGCGGCCATCGGTGGTGGTCACGCCAAATCCCTCGCCACTCTTGTGCACGTCGGCCACTTCGGTGCGCTCTTCGATCCGCGCCCCGAGCCGCCGGGCCGCCCGCGCAAACGCAGGTGCCGCCAAGCGTGGGTTGGCATGCCCGTCGTGGGGCGCATAGGAGCCGCCCTTGACGTCCTTGCCCAGGAACGGGAAGCGCTCGTGCAGTTCGGCGCCCCGGTAGATCTGCAAATCCAGCTGCGCCGCTTCAGGCGCCGCCGCGTAGGCTTGGAGCTCGGCAATTTCATCCTCGCGATAACACACGCGCATGTGACCGCTGGCGATGAATTCCAGGTCATCGTCGATCAACTCCGGCAGGCGCTTCCACAAGGCCCACGAACGGTTCGCCAGTTCCAACTGCCCGAGAAAACGCCCCTGGCGTCGCACATTGCCGAAGTTCACACCGCTGGCGTACTGGCCGACCTGGTCACGCTCCAGCAGGATCACCGACTGCCCCCGCTGCCGCAGGAAAAACGCCGTGGCCGAGCCCATCAGGCCGCCGCCGACAATCACCACATCGGCTCGTTGCACCGTCATGGGGTTACCTCCCGGGTCAGCATCGAAAGCGGTTTCACCGGTGCCTGGCCACGTTGGCGCCCCACTTCCTGCACCGGGATGCCAGCGGCGGCGGCGATCACTTCGGCCCCGGCCTGGGAACAGTAACGGCCCTGGCAGCGGCCCATGCCGACCCGGCTGAACGCCTTGGCCCGGTTCACTTCGCAGGCGCCCTTCTCGCTGACGGTGCGGCGCAACTCGCCGGCGCTGATCATTTCGCAGCGACAGACGATGGCCTCGTCCGGCAAGGCCCCGGCTTGTTCGGCAGGCCAGGGGAATGCCTCGGCCAGGCCCAGGCGAAACGTATCCATGACCTTGAGCGCACGCTGCTGATCGGCCAGGAGTATCGCCGCCACCGGCTGTTGCAGGTCACGGAGCAGCGCCATGGCGACCAGGCGACCGGCATGTTCGGCGGCATCGGCACCGCGGACCTTCGCCCCATCGCCGGCCGCGTAGACGCCACTGACCGAGGTCCGGCCCTCGGCGTCCGTGTCCAGCCACCATTGACTGCTCGCCTCGTCAAAGCGCAGGCGGCAGCCCGCCAGGTCGGCCAGTTGGGTCTCCGGCCGCAGGTGGTAACCCAGCGCCAGCGCGTCGCATGCCACGGTCAACGTCTCGCCATTCGCGCGGCGCACCCGCACGCCGCTGACGCCACGGCTGGCCTCGCCGAGCACGCCGAGGGGAGAAATGCCCAGGTGCACCGGGATCTTCGCCCGATACAGTTGCGCCAGCAGTTTCAGCCCGGTGAACAGTAATCCCGGGCGTGCCATGAGCTTGGGCAAGGCCTTGAGCCGATGGCCCAGGGGCGAGGTGTCCAGCACCGCGGCCACCGAGGCCCCGGCTTTCAAATACTGGCTGGCGACCAGGTACAGCAACGGCCCGCTGCCCATGAACACCACGCGATGGCCGATGGAAACGGCCTGGGCCTTGAGCGCGATCTGCGCCCCGCCGAGGCTGTAGGTGCCGCCCAGTTGCCAGCCTTCGACCGGCATCAAGCGGTCGGTGGCACCGGTGCAAAGAATCAGGGCGTCGTATTCCACCGTCGAATGCACGCCCTGGCTGACGCAACACAGCTGGCCCGGCGTCAGGTTCCAGACCAGGGTGTCCGGGCGATAGTCAATCTGCGGGCGCAGGCGGTCGAAGCTGTCGTGCAAGGCCCTGGCCTTGTCCGCCTCGGTGCCGTACAGCGTCGCGTAGCTGCGAGTGAAGCCTTCGGGCTGGCGGCGGTAGATCTGCCCGCCGTCGCGACGATTTTCATCGATCAGGATCGGCCTGAAGCCCGCCGCCACCAGGGTCTCGGCGCATCGCACGCCGGCCGGGCCCGCGCCGACGATGGCAATTCGATGAGTGTTCATCCGCGCAGTGGCCATATCGCCTCCGGTTGCCGGGTGATGATGTCCAGTCCTTCGCGCACTTCATTGGAACAAGCGCGCAGGCGCTCGCCGCCGCGGGTCCAGACCCAGCAATCCTGGCAGGCGCCCATCAGGCAGAAGCCGGCGCGACTGCCGGGGTCGAACTCCGACTGGCGCAGCGCCGGGCCATGGGTCAACAGCGCGACCATCAGCGTGTCGCCCTGCAACGCCTCGATGGGTTCGCCATCGACCTTCAATCGGACAACGGGCCGGCCCTGTTCGGCCAACCTCACAAAACGCGCGTTCATGCGTAGGCTCCCACGATCATGCTGTTTGAATCCTGTTGGGTCTTGAGCAGCTCGCCGCTGTCGTGATGACAGAGCACTTCGCTGCCGCCGTCGATGATTCGTCGCGGCGGCGCGGTGCGATTGCACACGCCATCGACCCGCACCGGGCAACGTTCGAGAAAGGTGCACAACCCCGGCACATCGGCCCTCGGCCCCAGGACGGGCAGCGAGCCGCAAGTCGTGGCGCCGCAGCTTTCCAGCCAGCCCTGGCGCATTTCTGGCACCGAATGGATCAACAGGTCGGTGTAGGGATGGAACGGCGCCTGGGCGAAGGCTTGCCGCGCACCGGCCTGGACCTTGTAGCCGCTGTACATCACCACGATGTCGTCGCACAGCGCCCGCACCGTGGAGATGTCATGGCTGATGAACAGGTAGGAAACCCCCAGTTGCTGGCGCAGGTCGCGCAGCAGTTCGAGGATCGCCGCGCCGACCACGGTGTCGAGGGCCGAGGTCACTTCATCGCACAGGATCAGGTCCGGCTTGGCCGCCAGCGCCCGGGCCAGGTTGACGCGCTGTTTCTGCCCGCCGGAAAGCTCGCCGGGGCGGCGTTCGGCCAAGTCCCGCGGCAGGCGTACCAGGTCCAGCAGCTCACCGATACGCTCACGCAGGGCCGCGCCCTTGAGGCCGAAATACATCTTCAGCGGCCGGCCCAGGATGGTACTGATGCTGTGCATCGGATTGAGCGCGGTGTCGGCGTTCTGGAACACCATCTGGATCCGTCGAAATTGTTCATCGGTGCGCTCGGACAGGCTGCCCCCCAGGGGTTGCCCGTCGAACGTCAGCCGGCCGACCGCCGGGGTCAGCAACCCCGCCACCACCCGCGCCAGGGTCGACTTGCCCGAACCCGACTCACCGATCACACCGATGGCCTGGCCCCGGCGCACCGTCAGGTCGATATCCTCCAGGACACGGATCGTCGGCATGCCGCGCGCATCCTTGTTGCCATAGCCGGCGGTCAAGCCCTGGATGGTCAGCAGCGGCGTGTCTTGCGCCACGCCGCACGGCGGGCGCAGGGTCGTGTCCGGTCGCGCCGCCGCCAACAGGCTGCGGGTGTAGGCGTGGGCCGGGCCCTTGAGCAACGGCGCGGTGGCGCTCTGCTCGAAGATCTGCCCGCCGTTGAGCACCACGATCTGGTCGGCCATCTGGGCCACGACGGCCAGGTCGTGGGACACGTAGACCGCCGTGGCGCCGCGCTCGCGCACCACGCGCTTGAAGGCGCGCAATACATCGATCTGGGTGGTCACGTCCAGGGCGGTGGTCGGCTCGTCGAGCACCACCAGCAGCGGATCGCTGATCAGCGCCATGGCCGCCATGACCCGCTGCAATTGCCCACCGGACACTTGATGAGGATAGCGACGGCCGATGCGCTCGGGGTTCGGCAACGCCAGGTCGCGAAACAACTCCATGGCCTTGGTTTCCAGCGTGGCCCGACTGCCCAGGCCATGGATCAGCGCCCCTTCCACCACTTGGTCGATCAGCCTTTTGGCCGGGTTGAACGCCGCCGCGGCGCTTTGGGCGATGTACGAGACTCGGTTGCCACGCAAGCCCTGCAACTCGCTCTCGCTCAATGCGAGCATGTTGTGCTCGCCGATCTGCACCACCCCACCCGCCAGGCGACAACCGCGCCGGGCGTAGCCGAGCAGCGCCAGGGCGATGGTGGTCTTGCCGGAGCCGGACTCGCCGATCAGGGCCAGCACCTCGCCTTTTTCCAGGGCGAAGCTCACGCCCTTGACGATCTCCACGTCACCACGCTCGCCACTGGCGACCACCCGCAGGTTGTCAACTCGGATCAATTCACTCATATCAATGGCCTCCCGAACGTCGATTGCGCCGTGACGACAGGCGATCGATAAACAGATTGACGCCAATGGTCAGGGTGCCGATGGCCAACGCCGGGATCACAATGGCCGGTGCGCCCTGGTTGAGGCCACCGATGTTCTCGCGCACCAGCGATCCCAGGTCGGCGTCCGGCGGTTGCACGCCGAGGCCGAGGAAGCTCATGCCGCTGAGCAGCAGGACGATGAAGCCAAAACGCAACCCCAGGTCAGCCAGCACCGGGTTGAGCATGTTCGGCAGAATTTCCACACAGGCGACGTACAGCCGCCGCTCGCCCCGGGTGCGCGCCACTTGCACGTACTCCAGCGCCTCGATATTCACCGCCATGCTGCGGGCGATGCGGAACGCGCCCGGCGTGTAGCTCAGCACCGCCGTGCACACCAGCAGCGTTACCGACGAACCGAAGGCCGAGACCATGATCAGCGCCAGCATCTTGCTCGGGATCGAAATGAAGGCGTCCATCAGCCGACTGATCAACTCATCCAGCCACTTGGGCGAGACCACTGACAGCAGCGCGCAACTGGTGCCCAGCCCGCTGGCCAGGACCGCCGCCACCAGCGCCAGCCCCACCGTGAGGCGCGCCCCTACGAGAATGCGGCTGAGCATGTCGCGACCCAGGTAATCGGTGCCCAGCGGGTAGGCCGCGCTGAAACTGTCGAAGATGTTGTCGGAGACCACCTCGCCCACCGGGTGCGGTGCCAGCCAGGGGCCAAAGATCGCCACCAGCAGCCAGGCCGCGCACATCACGGCGCCGATCAGCCCCAGCCAGGACGAACCGTGAGCGTCCTTGCCCAATGCCAGTGCGACCGCCGCCGTCGGGGATTTCACAATGGGATTGTTCATTGGTTTCTCAGCCTCGGATTGGAAAGGATCGCGCACAGATCGGCAATCAGCACCAACATCAGGTACGCCGTGCAGAACAGCATGGTGCAGGCCTGGACCAGCGCCATGTCACGGTTGGTCACCGCATCGACCATCAGGCTGGCGATGCCGGGGTAGTTGAAAATCGTCTCGACGATCACCACCCCGCCCAGCAGGTAGGAGAGGCTCAAGGCGATGGCGTTGGCGATCGGTCCAATCGCGTTGGGCAAGGCATGCCGCAACACCACCCGCACCGCACTCACGCCCTTGAGGCGGGCCATTTCCACGTAGGGGCTGTCCAGCTGATCGATCACCGCGGCCCGGGTCATGCGCGCCATCTGCGCAACGATCACGCAGCACAGCGTCATCACCGGCAAGGCGTAGGTGCGCATGAACTGCCACGGCGAGGTGATTTCACTGGCGTAGGACAGCGCCGAAAGCCAACCCAGGTTCACCGCGAAGATCAGCACCGCCAGGGTCGCGACCAGGAACTCCGGCACCGCCACCATCATCAGGGTAAAGAAGCTCATGAAACCGTCGACGCGGCCACCACGCCACATCGCCGAGCCAATGCCCAGGATCAATGCCACGGGCACCGAGACCAGCGCCGTGGTGGCCGCCAGCATCAGCGTGTTGGGCACCCTGCCGGCCATCAGCTCGGTGACCGGCACGGCATTGGAGACCGACACGCCGAGGTCGCCACTGAGCAGGCTCGTCAACCAGTGCAGGTAGCGCAGCACGCCCGGCTGATCGAGGCCCATCTTCACCCGCAGCGCCGCGACCTGCTCCGGCGTGGCGAACTGTCCGAGGGCCTGTTGTGCCGCGTCTCCCGGCAACACCGCGGTGATGGCGAACACCACCATCGAGACGATCAACAGCGTCACGATCGCGGCGCCTGCGCGCCGGCCGATCAGCCACAGTGTGCTGCTATTCATCACCCTGCCCTCCTGCCCGGTCACCCGGCCGATACCCGACGTTCATCAGGCGTCCAGCCAGACTTGCTCGGCGAACATGTAGCCCATGAAACCGCCCAGCGGGTTGGTGCCATAGCCCTTGACGCGCTGGTCGACGCCGTCGATGTTGCTGATGAACACCGGAATGCCGATGCCGCTGTGGTCGTGCACCAGGGTCTGCATGTCGGCGTACATCTTGCCGCGCTTGGCCTCGTCGGTTTCCCCCCGGGCCTGCACCAACAGTTGGTCGAACTGCGGGTTCTTCCAACCGGACTCGTTCCACGGCGCCGAGGACTGGAAGAACTGCGAGAACAGCATGTCGGCGTTGGGACGCGGGTTGATGTTGCCGAAACTCAGCGGGTGCTTGGCCCAGTGGTTGGACCAGTAGCCATCGCTCGGCAGGCGGTTGACGTTGAGCTTGAGCCCGGCTTCCTTGGCCGATTGCTGCAACAGCACGGCCACATCCACCGAACCGGTGGCGGCCGGCGAGCACATCAGCGGCATGCTGATGCTTTCCATGCCGGCCTTCTTGAGCAGGAACCTGGCCTTCTCCGGGTCGTAGACCCGCTGCGGCAGGTCGGCGTTGTAGAACCGCGCGCCGGGGGCGATGGGGTGGTCGTTGCCGACCCGGGCGAAGCCACGGAAGATCGCCGACTTGACCTGCTCGCGGTCCAGCAGCAGTTTCAGCGCCTCGGTGAACTCGGCGCTCTGGCCGGGCATCTGGTCCTGGCGAATGATCAGGTCGGTGTAGTTGCCCGACGGGGAATCCACCACACGGTGGCCGCTGCTGTCCTTGATCCGCGTGGTCGAGCGCGGGTTGACCTCGTTGATGATCTGCACGTCGCCCGACAGCAGCGCGTTGACCCGCGATGGTTCGTCGCCGATGCCGATGAATTCGATCTCGTCCAGGTACGGCAGGCCGGGTTTCCAGTAGCCGGTGTTGCGTGCACCGATCGAACGCACCCCAGGCTTGAACTCCTTGACCTTGTACGGCCCGGTCCCGATGCCCTGGTTGAAGTCGCTGGTGCCCTCCGGGACGATCAGCAGGTGAGAAACGGCGAGGATCGACGGCAGTTCGGCATTCGGGCCGCTCAGGCGGATCTGCACCTCGTGGGTGCCGGTGGCCTTGACCTCGGCGAACTGCTCCGCCAGCGACATGACCTTGGAACCGGTGATCGGGTCCTTGTGGCGCATCAGCGAATACACCACATCGGCAGCAGTCAGTCCCTTGCCGTTGTGGAACGTCACTTCCTTGCGCAGGGTGACGACCCAGAGCGTGGCGTCGGTGGTGTCGATGCGTTCGGCCAGCTCCAGTTGCGGCACCATGTGGCTGTCGAAACGGGTCAGGCCGTTGTAGAACATGTAGTGACGTACGTAGTCGGTGGACGACGAGCCTTTGGCCGGGTCCAGGGTATCGGCGGTCGAGCTGGAGATGCCCGCGACGCGGATACGCCCGCCGGGCTTGCCTTTGCCGGGGTTGGCCTGTTCATCGGCGAACAACTTGCCCGCGGCGCCGAACAGGCTGCCGGCCCCCGCTGCCGCGACACCCGCCAGTCCCAGCATCTGCAAGGCGTGGCGACGCGACATGCCGCGGTTGAGCCCTTCGAAAACACGCAGACTTTCTGTGCCGGTAATCAACTGGCTGTCGATGCTGTTCTTATTGTCAGTCATGTCAGTTCTACCTTTCCAAGTGATAAGGGCTCGGTTGCGCACGGTTGACGCAACGTGAATGGAACGCCAAGCAACTTCATGAAACTCAGTGCAGGTAGTCCTGCAGCCGGTAGTACGCCCCCACCAACGGCAGGAACCAAGGCTTGCCGAAGTGGCCGGGGATGGCCGGCCAATCGAGTTCACGCCAAGGATTGGCCTCGGCCTTGCCGGCCATGACCTCGGCCATGACCTGGCCCATGTGCACCGACATCTGCACGCCATGGCCGCTGTAGCCCATGGAGTGGAACACCCCGCCATGCTGCCCGGCCCGGGGCAGGCGATCGGACGTCATGTCCACCAGGCCGCCCCAGCAATAATCGATCCGGGTGTTCGCCAGTTGCGGGAACATCCGCACCATCGCCGCTTGCAGCACCTTGCCGCTCTTGGCATCGGACACGCTGTCGGACATGGCAAACCGCGCGCGGCCGCCAAACAGCAGGCGATTGTCCGGCGTCAACCGGAAGTAATTGCCGATCATCCGGCTGGTGACATAGGAGCGCCGGGCCGGCAGCAGGCTGTCGATCAATGCGTCCGGCAACACCTCGGTAGCCACCACGAAGCTGCCCACCGGGACAATGCGCCGCCGATACCAACCCAAGCCGCCCTGCTGGCTGGCGCCGGTCGCCAACAAGACCTGCGAGGCGTGCAACGTGCCCTTGCTGGTGTTGACCTGATAGCCGCCGGCGCTGGCCTTCCAGTCCTTGACCGTGACGCCCTGGAAGATCAGCGCGCCGTGACGCGCCGCCGCCTCGGCCAGGCCGATCCCGAAGCGCCCGACGTGCATCTGCACGCCGTTGCGCTGCAACAGGCCGCCGTGGAACTGGCTGGAGTTGACCTCCGCCCGGGTCTCTTGCGCGGACAGCAATTGGACCTGGGCATCGACCTCCTTGCGAATCAGCTCGCAGGTGCGCGCCAACCCTTCGTAGTGCATCGGCTTGGCGGCCAGTTTGAGCTTGCCGTTGCGCTTGAGGTCGCAGGCAATCCCCTCCTGCTCCACCAGCGAAACGACGCTTTGCACCGCGCTTTCGTAGGCCTGGTAGTAGGCACGCGCCTTATCGGCGCCAAGGCTGGCGGTGAGTGCGGCGTAGTCCTGGGCCACGCCGGTGCTGCAATGGCCGCCGTTGCGCCCCGAGGCTTCGCCGATCACCCTGCCGGCCTCCAGCACCGCCACGCTGGCGCCTTTCAAGGCCAAGGCGCGGGCCGCCGCCAGGCCGGTGAAGCCGCCACCGACGATGGCGACGTCGACCTGCCCCGGCAACCCGCCGAGCTGGGCACCGGTAAATACCGGTGCGGTATCGAGCCAATAGGACTCACTGCCCATGTCTAACCCCTTTGACCTTGAAGAGTGCGTGCGCCTCAGAGCCCGACCAGGCCGGGCAAGCCACCGATATCGGCGATCTGGTGGTAGCCGTAGATGGCGTTGCCCGGTTGTTCATGGCCACGGGCGACGAAGGCTTTGTTCCTGATCTTCATGTCGTGGGCGGGCATCAGGTCGTAGCGGAAACTGGACGAGACGTGCAGCACGTCCTCCGGCCCGCAACCTAAGTTGTCGAGCATGAATTCGAAGGCCGCCAGGCGCGGCTTGTAGGCCTGGGCCTGCTGGGCGGTGAAGACTTTATGGAAAGGCGCGCCGAGCTTGTCGACGTTGGACATGATCTGCTCGTCCATCGCGTTGGAGAAAATCACCAGAGGGATCTTGTCGGCGATCTTCGACAGGCCCGCCGGTACATCGGCGTGCGGGCCCCAGGTGGGAACGGCATCGTAATAGAGCTGGCCTTCGCCCCGGTACTCGACGCCCCAACGCTTGCAGACCCGCATCAGGGAGGTCTTGATGATTTCATCATAGGGCCGCCAGTCACCCATCACCTGGTCCAGGCGATAGGCGGCGAAGTCCGTGACGAACTGGTCCATCTGCCCGGCGCTGACACGGTCGGCAAACAGCTCGCGGGTCATGGTGCCCATCTGGAAATTGGTCAACGTGCCGTAGCAGTCGAAGGTGATGTACTTGGGTCGAAGAAAGCTCATGAGTGCGGGTCCTGATGATGGTTGAGGGCCTGACGTGGCAAACATTGCTGCGGGTCGTGAGGCGTCGCGGCATCGCTGCATCACGTTTTCATTACAACACCATGAGACCGTGGAAAAACGGTTAAAAATACTGGCCGCTTGGTACAAACCACCGTTTTGCGGGGCTCCCTCAGCAGACTTTGCGGGATGCTCCAGGCGTGGGCGCTGCACCCGTGTTTCTGAGGCTTTGCGGGCAGTTATGGTGCGCAAACCGGCGCTGCAAAGGGTGCTTTACGGCAGAATCTACGCCTGGAATAGGCAGTGCTGACGGCTGTGTGGAATGGACGATCGCTTTCGCGATCAAGCTCGCGCCCACAGGAGGTATCGGGTGTTGCTGCACTGGATGCACACCACCAAACCACTGTGGAAGCGAGCTTGCTCGCGAAGGCGGTAGGCCTGTAGAACTCAGGCCTTCAATTCAGCCTCGAAGAAGCTCACCAAGGCCTGTACCCGTGCGCTGCGCAGCTTGCGCGAGGGCACCAGCAGGTTGATCGGGGCGCTGTCGAATTGCCAATCGGCGAGCACCCGCACCAGGCGGCCTTCGGCGATGGCTTTGCTGACGTCCCATTGCGAACGCAGCACCAAGCCCAGCCCCTGCTCGGCCCAACGCCGGGCCACGCTGCCGTCGTTGCTCAATAGCGCAGGCTTGATGCGCAATGTCTTGCGCGTCTGCCCGTTGCGCAGATGCCACAGCGTGACGTCTTCATCGTTTTCCCGAATGCAGATGCAGCGGTGCTCGGCCAGTTGCTCAGGTAACGCAGGCGTACCGTACTGCTCCAGATAGGCCGGACTTGCGCAGAGCCATCGGTCATTCTGGGTCAGGGGCCGGGCCACCCACTGGCTGTCACTGAGGGCGCCGACGTGTATCACCGCGTCGCTGTCATGGCGATCAGGCCAGGGCGTTTCGCGCAAATCCAGGTGCAGGCACAGGTGCGGATGCAGCCGGGCGAAACGGGCCAGCAGCGGCGCGATGCGTTGTCGACCATAGCCGAACGGCGCCGCCAGCCTGAGGGTGCCGGCCATCTGATCGTCTTGTTGCTTGAACGACTCGGGCAGCGCCTCCAACTGCTCAAGCAACAACGCGCTCTGGCGCGAGAACCGCTCGCCGTCGGCGGTCAGGCTCAGGCGCCGGGCGTCGCGGTTGGCCAAGGTCAGGCCGAGCAGCGTTTCCAGCTTGCGCAAGCGCATGGACAACGCCGGCGGCGAGACATTGAGGGCCCTGGCGGCGGCACTCAACGAATCGGAACGCGCCAGCGTCACGGCCATGCGCAGGTCTTCGATGGCAATCATTCAATTCAACTTAATGATAGATGACGAAGCATTGAACCATAACTTCACGATGGCTGCGTAGAGTCGCCCTGTCTCCCCTCACCGAGCCCTGCCCATGCCCGTCTCCCTCGCCTCTCTCGACACCCCGGTCGCGCTCATCGATGTGCCGCGAATGCAGCGCAATATCCAGCGCATGCAGCAACGCATGGACGCATTGGGCGTCCATCTGCGCCCGCACATCAAGACCAGCAAATGCCTGCCCGTGATCCAGGCGCAGATCCAGGCCGGCGCCAGCGGGGTCACCGTCTCCACCTTGAAGGAAGCGCAACACTGTTTCGCCAACGGCATCCAGGACATCTTCTATGCGGTCGCCATGGCTCCTGGCAAATTGCCCCAGGCCCTGGCCCTCAGGCGCAAGGGCTGCCAGCTGAGCCTCCTGGTCGACAGCCTGGCCGCCGCCCAGGCCGTCGTCGATTTCGGCCGGCACCACAACGAACGTTTCGCCGTCTGGATCGAGATCGATTGCGACGGCCATCGATCCGGCCTGCGGATCGAGGACCCGTCGCTCGTCGACATCGCGAACACGCTCAGCGACGGCGGCATGCACCTGTGCGGCGTGATGACCCACGCCGGATCCAGCTACGAACTCGACACGCCCCAGGCGCTGCAAGCCTTGGCTGAACAGGAGCGGCACGCTTGTGTCAGCGCCGCCCAGCGCATCCGCGAAGCCGGCCTGGCCTGCCCGCAGGTCAGCATCGGCTCGACACCCACGGCCTTGTCGGCGCAGCACCTGGAAGGCGTCACCGAAGTTCGCGCCGGGGTGTATGTGTTCTTCGACCTGGTGATGCACAACGTCGGTGTTTGCTCCGCCGACGAGTTGGCCCTGAGCGTACTGACCACCGTGATCGGTCATCAGAAAGACAAAGGCTGGATCATCACCGATGCCGGCTGGATGGCCATGAGTCGCGACCGGGGGACGCAGCGCCAACGGCGCGACTTTGGCTACGGCCAGGTGTGCAGCGAGGCCGGCGACTGGATCGACGGCGCGCGGCTCACCGGCGCCAATCAGGAGCACGGCATCATCACCCTGGAACGGCCCGAAAACGTGGACATCACGACACGGTTTCCCATCGGCAGCCGCCTGCGCATCCTGCCCAACCACGCGTGCGCCACGGGCGCGCAGTTTCCTCAGTACAGCGCCTGGGAGGCCAGCGGCGAAATCCAGACCTGGAGTCGCCTGCATGGCTGGTGAAATCGCCTTGATTCATACTCCCCAGGCCGCCGCGCCGGGTGGGCATTACACCCAGGCCGTGGTGCACCGGGGCGTGCTCTATGTGTCCGGGCAACTGCCGGTACGCGCCGATGGCAGCCACAGCGTCGGCGAGCCGTTCGAGGCCCAGGCCTGCATTGCCCTGGATAACCTGATGGCGATTCTCGGCGCAGCCGGTTGCACACCCGGCGACCTGGTGAAGGTGACGGTCTATGTCGCCGGCATCGAACACTGGCCGGCCTTCGACCGCCTCTACGCCCGCTACCTGGGCGAGCACCGCCCTGCCCGGGCCGTGGTCCCGGTGCCGGCCCTGCATCACGGTTACCTCATCGAAATCGAAGCGCTGGCCGGTGTCCCCGCGGGCACCTGTTCACCCTCGCCCCATGGGCCTATCGAGCACACATCATGAAGCCACAAAAAAGCGATGTATTGATTATCGGCGGCGGCATCATGGGCGCGGCGTCGGCGTTTTTCCTGCGCCAGCGCGGGCGTTCGGTGACGTTGCTCGAACGCGACCTGATCGGCCAGTACGCCAGTGGGGTGAACTTCGGCAACGTGCGGCGCCAAGGGCGATTCCTTGGCCAACTGGAGCTGTCCAACCGCTCCTACGGGTTATGGAAACGGCTACCCGAACTGATCGGCGACGACCTGGAATTCATTCCCAGCGGCCACATGCGCGTGTGTTATCGCGAAGACGAGATCGCCGAGCTGCAGGCCTACGCCGACGCCCCCGAGGCCCGGGCGCTGGATTTGCAGATCATCACCGGCAAAGCCTTGCACGAGCGCTTTCCCTTCCTCGGCCCCGAGGTCAAGGGCGGCTCGTACGCCCCCCACGACGGTCACGCCAATCCGCGCCTGGCGGCACCGGCCTTTGCCCGCGCGGCAACCCGGGCCGGGGCCCACGTCCGCGAACGCACGGAATTGGCCGACGTGCAAAAGGTCAACGGCGAATTCCACGTAACCACCACCGACGGCCAGCAGTTCATCGGCGAGCAGCTGCTGATCACGGCGGGCGCCTGGGGGGCAAGGCTGTCCGAACAGTTCGACGAAGCCGTGCCCCTGGAGCCCAACGGGCCGCAGATGTCGGTCACTGAACCGGTGCCCTATGCGTTACCGACGGTGATCGGGGTGTTCACCAAGATCAAGGAAGAAGTGATCTACTTCCGGCAGATCCCCCGGGGCAACCTCATCATCGGCGGTGGCAACCGCTGCAAGCCGGACATGATCAACCGTCGCGCCTACTTCCAGCCGGAAAGCCTGCTCAACCAGATGCACCAGATGAGTCGCCTGCTGCCAGGGATCGGCCACCTCAACATCATCCGCGTGTGGAGCGGCATCGAGAGCTATACCCCGGACTCGCTGCCGATCATGGGCCCCAGCGGCAAGGTGCCGGGGCTGTTCTACGCCTTCGGGTTCTGCGGACATGGTTTCCAGCTCGGCCCAGGCGTCGGCGATGTCATGGCCGAGTTGATCAGCACCGGCAGCACCAGCACCTTGATCAGCCCGTTCGACATCCGCCGCTTCACCGAGCCGTTGGCCTTCGCCACGCCGCTCTCGATCGCGAGCACCGGCAAGCTTGTCTGAACCGCCCAAGCCATCGGCTGACGACCCGAGGTTTTTTGCGCCATGAAACCTGCGCCGCTACGTTTTGCCCCGTCTGCCCGGCAGATACAGCAGATTATCCTTTGCCAGGCTCAACAACGGCACAAGCCATCGCAACGGCTTTGATAGTTTATTGACGAGAAACGGCATCGCGATCTGCTGCCGGCCATCGCATCACGCCCCATGGGAGCCCGTTGGATGACCACCCGATCTTCGAATAGCCCGCTGACGCATGGGCAGTTTTACATCAATGGCGACTGGTCGTTTGCGGCCCACCCGGCCACGCTGCCGGTGGTCAATCCGGCCACCGAAGCGGTGATCGCCGAAGTCGCCCGCGGCTCCAGCGAGGACGTTGACCGGGCAGTGGCCGCCGCCCGTGGGGCCTTTGCGGGGTGGGCCGCGACCCCGGTGGCCACGCGCGCATCGATCCTGGGCAGACTCCATGAGCTGATCCTCGAACACAAGGAGGCATTGGCCCAGACGCTCTCGCTGGAAATGGGCGCCGCCATCGGTTTCGCCCGGGCCATGCAGGTGCCGCTGGCGGCCGAACATGTCCGGGTGGCCCGTGACCTGCTGGCCACCTATGCGTTTCGCAAGGTCGAGAACGGCACCGCCATCGACCGCGAGCCCATCGGCGTCTGCGGCCTCATCACGCCGTGGAACTGGCCGCTGTACCAGATCACCGCCAAGGTCGCCCCGGCGATTGCCGCCGGCTGCACGGTGGTCCTCAAACCCAGCGAGCTGTCGCCGTTGAGCGCCCTGCTCTTCGCCCAACTGGTGCATGACGCAGGCCTCCCTCCAGGCGTCTTCAACCTGGTGAACGGCAGTGGTGCCGACGTCGGCGCGGCCATGGCGGCGCATCCGGACATCGACATGATCTCCATCACCGGCTCGAACCGCGCCGGCGCGCTGGTGGCCCAGGCCGCCGCGCCCACGGTCAAGCGCGTCACCCAGGAACTGGGCGGCAAATCACCGAACCTGCTGATGCCGGACGCGGACTTGGCCAAGGCCGTGCCGCCAGGCGTGATGTCGGCATTTCGCAACGTCGGCCAGTCCTGCAGCGCACCGACCCGGATGATCGTGCCGCGCAGTCGCCTGGCGGAAGTCGAAGCCCTCGCGGCCGCGACCGCCAACGCGATCATCGTTGGCGATCCGCAATCGGAAGCCACCGTCCTCGGCCCCATCGCCAACGAAGCGCAGTTCAACCGCGTGCAAGGCATGATCGCCCTCGGCCTGGAGGAAGGCGCAAAATTGCTGTGCGGCGGGCCAGGCCGCGTGCCCGGCTTTGACAAAGGTTTCTATGCCCGGCCGACGGTATTCTCCCAGGTGGACAGCGCCATGCGCATCGCCCAGGAAGAGATCTTCGGCCCGGTGCTGTGCATCATCCCCTACGACACGCTGGACGAAGCCGTCGCCATCGCCAACGACACCGTCTACGGCCTCGGGGCCCATGTCCAGGGCCAGGACCTCGACCAGGTGCGCAGCGTGGCGTCGCGCATTCGCGCAGGCCAGGTGCTGTTGAACTACCCGGCGTGGAATCCGATGGCGCCGTTCGGTGGCTACAAGCGCTCGGGCAATGGCCGCGAGTATGGCGTCCATGGGTTCGAGGAGTATCTGGAGACCAAGGCGATTGTCGGCTTCGGTTGATCGCCTACGGCTCTGACCGCCCTGGGCCCTCACGGTCGCCTGCGTACGGTTTCATGTGCACGAACGCCGGCAACCAGGCCTCGCGCCGCCGGGTCCAGCACTCGTAGGTCGGCATCAACTGATCAGGGGCATCCAGGGCGCCCAGGTTCAACTCGATTCAAGGTATCGATACGCCTTCGACCCCTCTTGCATCTGGTTTGCTTCAGCCGTTGCCCACCATCGGTACCGCCATCAGCAAGATCGCGGTACCGTGCGTCGCGGTCGATGCCACGACCCCGTGGCGCATGCGCACCCACCCACAAGCCAACCCCTCCACCAACGTGAAAAGAAGAATTGGCCAGCCAAGCGACGTCACGCTCAAGGCGAGGAACCCATGGCACGCCGCAAACGCCACACCACTGATCAGCGCCGCTCGCAGGGCGCTGACATGCTGTTCGAGATGGCCCTGAAGGAAACCGCGAAACAGCACTTCTTCGAGCATATTGGCGCCATAGGCCAGCACCACCATGCCCGGCAACCATGCCCAATAGCCTGGCAGCATTGCCGCATCAGTCGCTTGACAAAGCCGCAGCGGCAAGCCGATCAAGCCTCCCACGCCGACGCCCAGGGCAACGCCCGTCAATCGACGCCCCTTGGACAACACCACCAGTTGCCACAGATCGGGCAACAAGCGAGCACTCAGTGCGATCAGCCCCAGCGACGACAGCCCCAGTGTGGCCAGCACGAACGGGTTGGCGAGAAAGCTGATCTGCAAGTCCCCCTTGAGCGACCACAGGCGCAGCGGTGTCATCACGTCGCGCATCAGCACGAACGCCATCAGCAGAATCAAAATACGCGTTCCCGTCAGGGCCTTGGGCGTCAAGCCGAACCACAGCCCGAAGAGCACCAGGCCGGGTATCAGGTACAACGCGTAGTCCAGCAGTATCACGATTGCCTGGGCGATCATCCGTCTTCCTTGCTTGGAAATGCATGCAGCGGTCAGTAGTCACGGATCATGACGATTGATAACGGGCGCATGCAACGCCATCAACTCCGCGACCCATTCGATGAACACCCGCAACTTGGCGCTGAGGTGGCGGTTCGGCGGATAGGCCAGGTAGAGCGGCATGGGGTCTATGCGCCAGTCTTCGAAAAGCGGCACGAGCTGGCCTTGCACTTCGTATGGCCTGGACATGTACCGGGGCAGCCACAGCACCCCCAGCCCCGCGAGGCCCGCCGCCAGGTAGGCGTTGCCATCGTCGACGGCCAACGCGTAGCGGCCCTTGACCTGCAAGCGCTCGCCCCGGCGATGCATCGCATACGGCATGGGTTTGCGCGTGCGCGCCCAGAGGAAACCAACGACACGGTGCTGGGAATCTTCCAGCGCCTGCGGATGATCCGGCGCGCCGTGACGCGCCAGGTAACCCGGCGCGGCGAAAATGCCCAGGGCCAAATCGCCGATGCGCCGGGCAACCAGTGACTGATCCACCAGCTCGCCGCCACGCACCACGCAATCGACGTTTTCATCGAGCATGTCGACAATCCGGTCGCTGACACCCAGGTCGATCTGGATGTCCGGGTACCGCGCATAGAACGCAGGCAAGGCCGGCACCAGGATCATGGCAGCGAGCGGACTCGGCACGTCCACCCGCAGCCGTCCACGGGGCAAGGTCTGCGCACCGGCGAGGCTGGTCTCGGCATCGTCCATGTCCGCCAGCAGCCGGATCACCCGTTCGTAATAGGCCGCGCCGTCAGCGGTGACGTTGACCTTGCGCGTGGTGCGATTGAGCAACCTGACCCGCAAGCGCGCCTCCAGTTGCTGGACCAGTTGCGTCACGGTGGTCTTGCTCATGTGCAGGGTCTCGGCAGCCTTGGTGAAGCTGCCCGCCTCCACCACCCGCACGAACGCCTGCATCGCATCGAAACGATCCATATCTGCCTCGGCACTTGTCGGATTGTTTGGGTTTTACAAACAGTGATCGCCAAGGTTGCTCGTTTATCGCCTGGGCACAAGTCCCTAGAGTGACTTCATCGTTGATTTCGGGTCGCTCACGGCCCATTGATGGAGGTCTGCATGACACAGCGTGACGTTGTTTTCCCCGCCGGACGCCAGGCGCTTTACGAGCGCAATCGCTATTCGCCGGCCATTCGTTCCAACGGGTTTCTGTTCGTGTCCGGGCAGGTCGGCAGCACCGAGGAGGGTTCGCCGGTGCCCGAACTGCAAGCCCAGGTGCGGCAGGCGTTCAACAACCTGAAAGCGATTCTCGCGGCCGCCGATTGCACCTTCGACGACGTGGTGGACGTCACCGTTTTCATCGTCGACCCCGAAGCGAAATTCGAGGCCATCTGGGAGGTTGTGCCCGAATTCTGGGGCAACGCTCCGCATCCGACCCTGACGGCGGTCGGTGTGACCTGGTTGTATGGGTTTGAGTTTGAAATCAAGGTGATTGCCAAGTTGCCGGAGGGTGGCAAGGGGTAAGTCTTCGGCCGACGCCTTGGCGAGCAAGCTCGCTTCCACAAATGGCTCTGCGGCGCCCCACCGCGCACCTTTGTGGGAGCGAGCTTGCTCGCGAAGGCGGTGGATCAGCCGTGATCAACCCCTGACGGCCGCCTCGATCGCCGCGATGTCGATCTTGGTCATGGTCATCATGGCGTCGAAGGCGCGCTTGGCGATCGCCTGGTCCGGGTGAGTGACGGCCTCGCTCAGGACCCGAGGGGTGATCTGCCAGGAGATGCCCCACTTGTCCGTACACCAGCCACAGGCATTTTCCTGCCCGCCGTTGCTCACAATCGCGTGCCACAAGCGGTCGGTTTCGGCCTGGTCATCAGTGGCCACTTGAAAGGAAAACGCAATGCCGTGCTTGACCGACGGCCCTCCGTTCAACCCCAGGCACGGGATGCCCATCACCGTGAACTCCACCGTCAACTCATCGCCCTGCTTGCCCGAAGGGAAATCGCCCGGCGCACGGTGCACGGCCAGCACCTTGCTGTCCGGGAAGGTCTGCGCATAGAACTGGGCCGCTTGCAGCGCAGCGCCGTCGTACCAGAGACAGATCGTGTTCTTGTTGTTCATCCGCGTTCTCCGAGAGAGGGACTGGACGGTGAAGTCTAGCAGTCCCCTATCGAGCCGGGCCTATCGCCCATCAGGTGAACAGATCGACCCCCAGCTGGAACGCCACCCACAGCGCCAGCCCCGTGGCAAACAACAGTGCGATGTTCTCGAACAGGTTGTTGCGGTATTGCTTGCTCAGCAACGATTTCTGGTTGGACATGATCAACAGGCCCAGGGAAATGACCGGCAGGCCGACGATGTTCAGCGCGCTGACACCGATGGTCAGGGTGACAAAGTC
Source organism: Pseudomonas sp. P97.38 (assembly GCF_001269745.1). Classification (NCBI taxonomy): domain Bacteria; kingdom Pseudomonadati; phylum Pseudomonadota; class Gammaproteobacteria; order Pseudomonadales; family Pseudomonadaceae; genus Pseudomonas; species Pseudomonas sp. P97.38. Next base: position 449,980 of record NZ_LHVJ01000015.1, on the reverse strand, counting down.
CGGCATGCCGGGCATCGACCAGATCAACGGTGTGACGAGGATGAAGAGCATGAACCACTTGTGCATCGGGTCACGGTGGAACTCCTTGCCGTAGCGCTCCCGACGCTTGGGCAAGACGTGCTGGAAGGCATCGGTAATGAGCATCGGGAACGCCGTGGTCTTGCCGGAAATACTGGCGAACAGCGTGGCGAATACACCGACGAAGAACACGTACCAGCCGATGGGGCCGAAGAAGATTTCCAACGCCTTGCCCAGGTCACCCAGGGTTTTGACTTCAATGCCGTTGGGCCGCAGGATCTCGGCGCCGACGATCCAGATCGCCAGGTTGATGACGATCCCCACGAACACCGCGAACAGCAGGTCGTTGCGCTGGATGCGCTTGTGCTCGGGCCCGGTCCAGCCCTTCTGGCGCATGACGTATGGATGCACGAAGTTGGCAATCGAGCCGGCCACCGCGCCAATCACCGAGACTGCCACCAGCAGCGCACCGTGGACACCTTCGTCCGCAGGAATGCTGAAGCCGATGGTGCCTTTGACGATTCCCACCACATCCGGTCCGGACATCACGGCCAGGGCGATGAACGCCAGGGTCATGATCGCCAGCAGCGCCTTCATCACCCCTTCGATCATCGAATAGATGTTGCGCCCCACCAGCAGCCACACCGCGAGCACCACCGCCATCGAACACAGCAACGGGTAGTCCACCCGCAGCAGCATCGCCAAGGACTCGCCGGCGCCCTTGATCATGTAGGCGTTCATCAAGTGGCCCATGAGCAGCGCATAGACCAGCAGGAACCAGGCGAAGAACGGGTTGAGCTGGGCGTACCCCTGCAAGATGGTCATGCCCTGGTTATTGCAGAGCTGGAAGCGCGCGATGATGTTGACGATCAGGTATCTGAGCAGCAGCGACACCGCCAGCACCCACATCATCGCGTAGCCGTAGTTCGCACCGGCCACCGAAGAGGTGATCAGGTCGCCGGCGCCGAGCCAGGAAAGGACCGCGATGATGCCCGGGCCCAGAAGCTTGAGTATTCGTACAAAGCGGCCTTGGGCGGGCGCGGCGGCCTTGCCTTCGACGGACGGAATGCTCGACATGGATGGAATCTCCGTTATTTTTTTTGTGAGAAACGGGCCACAGTCGAACACATTAGATACGACATCGTACAACCATTCTTGAGCCTCAAGTATGTAGAAATGTTTCATTGATCCGCGGTCGGAAAAGCTGGCAATTTGACAGCCAGCGTCCTCAGCGCTCGCCGTTCTCGACCATCCAGCGCACCATGTCCACCAACGCCACTCGATGCTGGTGCACGGCGCACCAACCGACATTGTCCTGGCTGAACCGCTCGACATAGCGGCTGAGCACCACATGGCGCCCATCCTCGGCCAGGTGCAGCTCCACCTCGCGGCAGTGCAAGGCCCCCTGCTCAAGCGTGCGCATCCGTCGATGCAAGACCAGCGCGCCCCTACTCATCGGCGTTCTCCTCGTCCGGGCACGTTGATTGATCGGTCACCACCGCGCCCAGCTTGCCCTCGGCGACAACATCGGCGCGCCGCTGCGCCATGGCCTCTCGCAGGGCCGCGTAATAGTCCGGTCGGGCTCGCAGTTCGTCTGTCAGCGGCAACGCCTGCGCACGTCCATCGACGATGCCGCCGGCGGTGTTGAGCGTGCCCAGGGTGTCGACGGTACTGCTGTTGTCACCGAACGGGCTGACCATGAAATCGATCACCTTGCCCGTAGCGTCCCGCAGGTTGGCCGTTCCCAGTATCGGCAGTTCCACGGTCGGCCCCGCCGCGACGTTCCAGACGCCGAACGTCTGGCCGAAATCGGCCTCGTGGCGTTCAATACCCAGTTTGCCGGAGACATCGACCAGACCGACGATGCCCGCCGTGGTGTTGATCACGAAACGGCCCAGGGTGTTGACCGAGCGCTGGGCGTTGCCTTGCAGCAGGTCGTTGACGAACACTTTGGGCTCGCCGAAGTTCGCCACGAAGTTGTGCACACCGGCCTGGAAGAACCCAGGGAGCTTGCGGTAACCGCGGGCCACCGGGGCCAGCGCATAGTCATCCACCGTCCGGTTGAAAGCGAAGATGCCGCGGTTGATGGGCTCGGCGGGATCATGGACGCCATAGCGCGCATGCTCGCAACGGCCGGGCGTGGCCGCCGGCGTCTGGGCACAGCCGCTGGCGAGGGCGGCGAGTGCCAGGACCAGGGAATATCGAACACGTAACGAAGCGGGATCGGTGAGCGGCATACGGGGCTGTCTCGGCAAGGAATTGAGGAAGTGCTGCCTGAATGCCCGTGGCGAGTGTGGTCGCAGGCAAACTGACTGACACCGGCGCAATCCTGCCGCCGTTTTCTTGCCCGAAGATTTCCGCAACATTGCCCAGCGGTAACTTTATTTCCGGATTGAAATATATGACGCGGGCCCTGGATTGACCCTAGTATCGACGCCTGTATTCCTTGCCCAGCGTGCCCGCCGTGAGCCATTTACTACTGGTGGACGACGACCTCGAAGTCCTCGCCCTCTTGCGCAAATTCCTCGAACTACACGGTTACAGCGTGGACGTGGCCGCCGACGGTCGCGCCCTCTGGCAAGCGGTGGAACGCCGGTTGCCGGACCTGATCATCCTCGACGTCATGCTGCCGGGCGACAGTGGCCTGGTGCTGTGCCAGCGACTGCGGGCCGAGCACACCGTGGGCATCGTCATGCTCACCGCCATGGGCGAATTGAGTGACCGCGTCGTGGGCCTGGAGCTGGGGGCGGACGACTACCTGACCAAACCGTTCGATGCCCGCGAACTCCTGGCCCGGGTCCGCGCCGTCCTCAGGCGCACCGGCGAAACCAGGAGCCCCGCCAACGACACGTCCCGCTGGGTGCTGGCGTTCGATAACTGGCAACTGGACGTCACCCGCCGCGAACTGCGTTCACCGGACAACGTCATGATCCCGCTCTCCACCGGCGAGTTCGAACTGTTGCTGGTCTTCGTCGAGCACCCGCGCCGGGTGCTCAGCCGCCAGCAGTTGCTGGACATGGCCCGTGGCGAGACTTACGACGCGTTCGACCGCAGCATCGACGTGCAAGTCAGCCGGCTACGCCGCAAGCTGGAAACCGACAGCACCGGCGCGTCGATGATCCGCACCGTGCGCAACGGCGGCTACCTGTTCACGCCCCAGGTGGTAAAACGATGAAACCGCCGCGCTCGGGCGCCAAGCGCCCACGGGACACCCTGGCGCGCTGGATCGCCCTGACGACCCTCGGTGCCATGCTGACGTTGCTGGCCCTGAACGCGCTGTTCAGCCAATTGGCCGATGCCTGGGCGCGCCCGCCCCTGATGGAAACCGGCCTGTTCGAAAAGATCTCCGCCATCAGCCGCATCATCGACTCGGCAACGCCCGAACAGCGCCCCGCCATCGCCAGGGCCGCCAGCGACCAGGCATTCAGCACGCAATGGCTGCAACACCATGACGACGCTCGAGTGCCAGTGGTCGATGACGACCCGCAATACAACGACGGCGCGGCGCGGCTGCGCCAGCAACTGGGCAGGCCGGATGCGCGGATAGAAGGCTACGAGCCGAGCGACTGGCCCGCTGGCGAACCCGGCGCGCGCTACGCCGCACTGATCGAACTGAGCGATCATTCGTGGGTGATGTTTTCCATGCCCGCGCGCAATTGGGGGCTGGAAGACTGGGAGCGCAACCTGATCATCCTGGCGTTGATCCTGCTGTCGACCTTCATCGTGGCGCTGGTCGCCACCCGGCACCTGGCCGCGCCCCTGGAACGCTTCGCCGAAGGGGCCAGGCGCTTTGGCGTGGATCACCGGGCCCCGCCCATTCCCGTGATCGGCCCTTACGAAATCCGCCAGGCGATCCTCGCCTTCAATGCCATGCAGGCCCAGCTCAGGCACTTCATCGAAGACCGCACGCAGATGCTCGCCGCCATCTCCCATGACCTGCGGGCACCGTTGACCCGCATGCGCCTGCGCGGGGAGTTCATCGACGATGCCGAGCAGCAATCCCGGCTGTTCAGGGACGTGGACGAGATGCAGGCGATGGTCAACTCGGCCCTGGAGTTCTTCCGCGACGACGCCCGGCTGGAGCATGCCACCGCCTTCGACCTGGCCGAACTGCTGCACACCGTCGTCGATGATTTCAAGGACGCCGGCATCGAGGTGGCCTTCGAGGGCGCCCAGCGGTTCGTCTATGTCGGCCGGCCCATCGGGATCAAGCGCGCCTTGGTGAACCTGATCGACAACGCGATCAAGTACGGCAGCGAACCGGCGGTGCAACTCAAGGCCTGGACCGATCACGTCGAGATTCGCATCCTCGACCGCGGCCCAGGCATTGCCCCCGAATACCAGGAGCGGGTATTCGCTCCGTTCTTCCGTCTCGAAGGCTCACGCAACAAAAACACCGGCGGTGTCGGCCTGGGCCTGTCAGCAGCCCGGGCCACCGTGCTGGAGCATGGCGGGACGCTGAGCCTGAACAATCGTCGCGGTGGCGGCCTGGAGGCCAAGGTCCTGCTGCCCTTGAATGGTTAGCCCGGCAACGGCTGGAAAAACCCCCACAACGAATAATGCGCTAAACAATCGGCGCCTTCCTCGATAGGATGTCCGGCCCCGCTGCCCCGGCCCTGTCCGGGAAGGCGCTTTTTTTCTGCCCGACACCGCGCTCGGGCGCAATCGTTCCCCCTTCGCTCACGTGTACCAAAGGATCGACGGAGCCAATTGAACGTTATGGAGTTCACCCGATGATTCTTATCATTTACGCCCATCCCTACCCCGATAAATCGCGGGTCAACCAGGAGATGCTCAGGCGCGCCGCCCGTCACCCGGAAGTGGTCATCCGCTCCCTCTACGAGCTGTATCCGGACTTCGACATCGATGTCGAGGCCGAACAGCGGGCAGTCGAGCAAGCGCAACTGGTGGTGCTGCAACACCCGATGTACTGGTACAGCGCCCCACCGCTGATGAAATTGTGGATCGACAAGGTGTTCACCCAGGGCTGGGCCTATGGCAAGGGCGCCGTCGCCCTCAAGGGCAAGCCCTTGCTGTGGGCCGTCACCACCGGTGGCGCGCACGATCATTTCCAGATGGGCGACTACCCCGGGTTCCCGGCGCTGGCCCAACCCCTCCACGCGACAGCCCTCTACTGCCACATGCGGTGGCTGGAGCCGGTGGTCGTGCACGGCGCGTATGCCGGTGCCTGCGACGCCCAAGACGCACAAATCGAGCACTATTGCGCTCGCCTGGCCGCCTGGAAGGACGATTGAAATGGAAACACATAGCCTGATTGAAATGCTCATCTACCTGGGCTCGGCGGCTCTGATCGTGCCGATCGCCGTCCGGTTGGGGCTGGGCCCGGTGCTGGGCTACCTGCTCGCCGGTTGCGCCATCGGCCCCTGGGGCCTGAAGCTCGTCACCGACGTCAAGGCGATCCTGGAATTCGCCGAGATCGGCGTGGTGCTGATGCTCTTCATCATCGGCCTCGAACTGGACCCCAAGCGCTTGTGGGCGCTGCGCAAAATGGTGTTTGGCGGCGGCGCGCTGCAAATGCTCGCCTGTGGCGCAGCCATCGCCTCGTTCTGCGCGCTGCTTGGCCTGAACTGGACGGCGGCGCTGCTAGTGGGCCTGACCTTGAGCCTGTCCTCCACGGCCATTGCCATGCAGGCCATGAGTGAACGCAACCTGACCGCGACTGCCGTGGGGCGCAGCAGTTTTGCCGTGCTGTTGTTCCAGGACATCGCCGCCATTCCCCTGGTGGCCATGATCCCCCTGTTGGCGGCCCACGGCGGAACCCCGTCAGGCGCCGACCTGGCCTTGTCGATCGGCAAGATCGTCGCGGCAGTCGGCCTTGTCGTGGTGCTCGGCCGTTACGTTTCCCGGCCGCTGCTGCGCTTTGTCGCCAAATCCGGCCTGCGGGAAATCTTCAGTGCCGTCGCCCTCTTCCTGGTATTCGGTTTCGGGTTCCTGCTGGAGGAAGCCGGCCTGTCGATGGCGATGGGCGCATTCCTCGCCGGGGTGCTGCTGGCCAGCTCGGAATACCGGCACGCCCTGGAAAGCGACATCGAGCCGTTCAAAGGCTTACTGCTGGGGTTGTTTTTTATCGGCGTGGGCATGTCGATCGACTTCGGCACCCTGATCCATGCGCCGCTGAAGGTCCTGACCCTGACCCTGGGTTTCATCCTGATCAAGCTGCTGGTGATCCGGCTTATCGCACGCTTGCTCAACGTCCCCGGTGGCCAGCGCTCATGGCAGGCGGTGCTGCTGGGCCAGGGCAGCGAATTTGCCTTCGTGGTGTTCGGCGCCGCGACGGTCGCCGGCATCCTGACCGAGCAATGGGGTAAAAGCCTGACGCTGGCCGTGGCCCTGTCGATGTGCCTGACGCCGTTGCTCATCCTGCTGTTGGCGCGCATGGAGTCCGCCAGCAAGAAGAACCGCCAGGAATCCGACCTGGTCGACCCGCAGACGCCCCGGGTGATCATCGCCGGGTTCGGCCGGTTCGGGCAGATCGCCGGCCGCCTGCTGATGTCCTGCGGCGTCGAGGTGGTGGTATTGGACCACGACCCGGACAACATCGAGACCTTGCGCAAATTCGGTGTGAAAGTGTTCTACGGCGACGCCACCCGCCTCGACCTGCTGGAAGCGGCCGGCGCGGGCCAGGCCGTGGTGATGATCAATGCGATCGACGACCAGGAAGACAACCTGAAGCTGACGCGCCTGGTCCGGGAACACTTCCCCGGCTTGAAGCTGCTTGCCCGGGCCCGGGACATGGGGCACATCATCGCCCTGCGGCAACTGGGCGTGGAGGCCGCCGAGCGGGAAACCTTCGAAAGCGCGCTGGCACTGGGTCGAAGCGCCCTAGTGCAGATGGGTGTGGGCAGCTACGAAGCGCGGGAGCGCGCGGACCAGTTCCGTCGCCTGAACCTGCAGATGCTCGACGAGATCGTGGCCCATCCGGCGGACGACCTCGACTTCCGCCACAACGCCTACCGACGAGCCAACGCATTGCTCGAAGAAATGTTCAACGAAGACCGCGCCCGGCCGACCCACGGCTGGTCCGAACAGCATCGGCCGGAGCCGGACTGAGTCGCGCGCCCGACGTCAGCCCACCTCCACCAAGGCGTCCAGCTCGGCGAGCAGCGCCGGTGCAAGGGTCAGCTCGCTGGCACTGAGGTTTTCCCGCAGGTGCGCCAACGATGACGTACCCGGGATCAACAGGATGTTGGGCGCCCGTTGCAGCAGCCACGCCAGGGCCACGCACAGCGGCGACGCCTCCAGGCGCGCCGCGACGCTGGACAGGGTTTGCGATTGCAACGGCGTGAAGCCGCCCAACGGGAAGAACGGCACGTAGGCGATGCCTTCGCGGCCAAGCTCGGCGATGAGGGACTCGTCGGCCCGATGGGTCAGGTTGAAGTGGTTCTGCACACAGACAACCTTGGCGATGCCTTGGGCCTGCCTGACCTGCGCGACGGTGACGTTGCTCACGCCCAAATGCCGGATAAGTCCCTGGTGCTGCAACTCAGCCAGGGCCGTGAAGGCTTGCTCGATGGATTCGTCCGAGGGCGAACTCACATTGCCCCATACCCGCAGGTTGACCACATCCAGCACATCCAGGCCCAGGTTGCGCAGGTTGTCGTGCACCGCCTGGGTCAACTCGGCGGGGCTCTGGGCCGGGTTCCAGGAGGCATCGGCGCCGCGCACTGCGCCCACCTTGGTCACGAGGGTCAAGTCCTCGGCATAGGGGTGCAACGCTTCGCGAATCAACCGGTTGGTGACGTGCGGGCCGTAGAAGTCGGCGGTGTCGATGTGGTTGACCCCGCTAGCCACGGCCTCACGCAGCACCGCGACGGCCGCCGCCGGGTCCTTGGGTGGCCCGAATACATGGGGCCCCGCCAGTTGCATCGCCCCGTAGCCCATGCGCTTGACCGCACGGTCGCCCAGTAGAAAAGTGCCTGCCTTGTCTGCAATGCTCATCGCGTGCCCCTTGGATCAATGAAAGTACGAGCACTATAAGCATTGACCATTGCGCTGATAATCAGGTGCAATCGGCACAGCTTGTACGAGGGAGAGAACAATGGCGGCGGATATCCAGGATTTGCTGGCCTTCGTGGCGGTGGTCAACGCAGGGGGCTTTCGCGAAGGCGCGCGGCTCAGCGGCAAGTCTGCCTCCAGCCTCAGCGATGCGGTACGCCGGATGGAGCAGCGCCTGGGCGTGCGCCTGCTCAACCGCACCACTCGCAGCGTGGTACCAACCGAGGCCGGTGCCCGGTTGATGGAGCGCATCGTGCCGGCCCTAGGCGAGGTCGAGTCGGCGCTGGACGTGGTCAACGAATTTCGCGACCGCCCTTCGGGCACGCTGCGGCTGAACGTGCCGGCCAGCGCGGTCAGGCTGGTGCTGCCCGCGATCGTCACGCCGTTCCTGAAAAGCTACCCCGACATTCGCCTGGAGGTGATTGCCGAAGAAAGCTTCGTGGACGTGCTCGCGGCCGGTTGCGACGCCGGCATCCGCTACGACGAGCGCCTTGAGCAGGACATGATCGCTATCCCCATCGGCCCGCGTTTCCAACGCTTCGCCACGGCGGCCTCACCGGCGTACCTGGACGCCATGGGCCGCCCCGAACACCCGCGGGACCTGCTCCAGCACGCCTGCCTGCGGGGCAAGTTCGCCAGCGGCGCCATGCCGCCGTGGGAGTACGAACGCGACGGCGAAACCGTGAGCGTCGACCCGAGCGGCCCGTTGATCGTGCGGATCGGCGGCGCGGTGGACCTGGCGGTCCAGGCCGCCCTGGATGGGCTAGGCGTAATCTACCTGTTCGAAGACTGGCTGCGCCCCTACCTCGACAGCGGCGCCCTCGAACCGGTCCTCGAACCCTGGTGGCAGCGCTTCACCGGCCCCTTCCTCTACTACCCCGGCCGCCGCTACCTGCCCTCGCCGCTGCGGGCCTTCGTGGATTTCATCCAGGCCCGCAAGTGACGGTGGCGGCCTGACTCGACAGGGCTGCACGCCGATCCGGCGGTTTCGGCCCAGCCCACCCGCCACTCGTCCCCCCGCCCTCAGGATTTTCGAACCAAGCGTCTCGCTACGGCTCGTAGCTACATGACACCGCTGCAAGCGACGGGGCATCACGGCTTGAACGGCGGGCGCATTGAGTGTCCTTGCAGTTCACTGCCGGAGTTTCGCCATGTACGAATGCCTAGTCCAACAGGTTTCCTCGAAGGAGTCCCTGGCGTTTTTTGCCCAACGCGATACCCACGGCACGGGTTTCAAGGCCAGTGCGCCCGCCGCCGGGCTGTCGGTGACGGCTCAGTTCAAACCCCACGACCAGCAGAACCTGATCAAGCCGAACATGCAGCTCAGTGCCATTCGCTGCCGGGGCGGGCGCCTGGAGTGCATCAAGGTGCGCTGGGGTTGGTCGCCGATCTGGTCCGTCGGAACGATGCCGCCGCTGACCCATCTGCCGCTGCACCTGGTGATGCGCTCCAAGGTCTTCGATCGAATCAAGCGCGAGGGCCGGGTGCTGGTGGCGGTGAACGGCTGGTACGAGTCGGCCGACGCCACCCTGGCGCCCGCCTCCCCGCGCCTGAGCTACACCGCGTCCAACCAGGCCGCGCCGATCTTCCTCGCGGCCCTGGCCCAGGCCAGCGAAACACCCAACGGCTGCGATGGCCTGACCCTGGTGACCTACGGCGACATCGCCAGCAAGCAGCAGCGCCTGCTGGCCTTCACCGGCGAGGAAGCCCTCCAGTGGCTACGGCCCGACCTGGAGTGGGAACAGGCGCAGCAGATCGCGGCGAGCGCGGCGCTGGTCAACCCACCCCTCGGGCACATCCCGACCACCCAACGGCTGGCCCAGGGCCGGAGCTGACAGCGGCCACTCAAGGAAATCACGAAAGGCTCGACGAGAGACGGTAAACTGGCCGCCTGAATCCGCTCCTCACCCCTTTCGACAAGAGGCTTGCATGGCCAATCCAGACATCACCTTCACCCCCGACCCAGACGCAGATTCCATCTCTTCCGACGTTGCCGGCTTCGGCGGCCTGCTGGTTTCCACCCAGATCCCGACCCGGGCCGATGGCAGCCTGGAGCTGGGCGACATCACCTTGCAAAGCGAATGCACCTTGCAAGCCCTCAAGACCGCCCTGGAACGCGCCGGCAGCTCCATGGACCGGGTCCTGCACCTGACCATCTACCTCACCGACATGGCGGATCGCGCCGCCTTCAACGAAGTCTACAAACGCTTCTTCGCCAAACCCTGGCCGGTGCGCGCGGCCGTGGGCGTGGCGGCGCTGGCAGTAGAAGGCATGCGCGTGGAAGTGACGGCAATGGCCGCCAAGGCCTGAATCAACAATCCACCCCGTGGCGAGGGAGCTTGCTCCCGCTGGAGCGCGCAGCGGTCCCAGGCTCCCGGCGGGTTGATCACTCAACGGGAGCAAGTTTCCTCGCCACAGGATATGCCACCTGCCCCAAACGCGCGTTTTCCCGAAAAACAGTCATTTACGCACCTAGCCCGGCCTCGGCCACGCCGCTAAAGTGCGCCATTTCCATCCTGGTGGCGTGCTCATGAATCTCTGGTTCCGACTCTTGTTGATGCTGTTGCGTCGTCCCTGGCGCAAGCCCACTGACCCTTTGGGCACCACTGTGGTGCGGATGCGCGTCTGGCCACTGGACCTGGACCTCAACCGCCACGTCACCAACGGGCGCTACTTCACCCTGGCCGACGTCGGGCGCATGGATTACGTGCTGCGCAGCGGCGCCTACAAAGTCGCCCTGCGCCACCGTGCGGTGCCGATCGTGGGGGATGTCTGGGGCAAGTTCCGGCGCGAACTCAAGCTGTTCGAAGCGTTCGAGGTGCACTCGCGGATGCTCGGCTGGGACGACAAGTGGACCTTCATGGAACACCGTTTCATCAGCCAGGGGCGCGTGGTCGGCGTGGTGATCATGCGGGGCCTGTTCCGCTCGGCCCGGGGCACGGTTGCACCGGGTGAGTTCATCCGCGCACTGGGGCTGGCCGAACAGTCGCCGGCGCTGGCGCCCTGGTTGAGTGCCTGGTCGCAAAGCTGCGATGGCTTGAGCCTGGCGCTGCGAGAGGAGCAAAACTGACGAGACGGCCTGCCGCCCAATCCCCTTCTATACTGTTCTGCCAACCCCCACGGGGCCTGCACTTCCAATAATAAAAAGCAGAGGTGGAACATGGTCTGGCAACAAGTCTACGATCCCTTCGGTAATGCAGTGCTGTCGACGCTCCTGGCGGCGGTCCCGGTGGTGGTGATGCTGGCGTCCCTGGCGTTCTTTCATATCAAGGCGCACCTGGCGGCGCTGCTGGCCCTGGCGTCGGCCCTGCTGATCGCGATCTTCGCCTTCGGCATGCCCGCCGGGATGGCCGGGTCGGCGGCGTTGTACGGCGCGGCCAACGGCCTGTTACCCATTGGCTGGATCGTGCTCAACATCATTTTCCTGCACCGCCTGACCACCGAGAACGGCTCGTTCAAGGTCCTGCAGGATTCCCTCGCACGCATCACCGACGACCGGCGCCTGCAATTGCTGCTGATCGCCTTCTGCTTCGGCGCGTTCTTCGAAGGCGCGGCCGGCTTCGGTACGCCGGTGGCGGTGACCGGGGCCATCCTGATCGGCCTGGGCTTCTCGCCCCTGGCCGCCTCGGGCCTGGCCTTGATCGCCAACACCGCGCCCGTGGCGTTCGGTGCCCTTGGCACGCCCATCATCACCCTGGCCAAGGTCACCGGCCTGGATGAAATGGAGCTGTCGATGATGGTCGGCCGGCAACTGCCGTTCTTCTCGGTCATCGTCCCGTTCTGGCTGATCTGGGCATTCGCCGGCTGGCGCAAGATGCTGGAAATCTGGCCGGCGATCCTGGTGGCCGGCGTCAGCTTCGCCATCCCGCAGTTCCTGGTCTCCAACTACCACGGACCGATGCTGGTGGACGTGATTGCCGCGCTGATTTCCATGGCCTGCCTGACCGGCTTCCTCAAGGTCTGGAAACCGGCCACGGTGCACACCTCCGCCGCGCTGTCGGGGCGGGTCGATGACTCGAAGATCGAGGCCAGCGAACAGGCACAGCCCGTCGCCGGCGGTGCGTTCGCCAGCGATGCGCGCCCGGCCGTGCTGCGGGCGTGGATGCCGTGGATCATCCTCACCGTGTTCGTCTTCGCCTGGGGCACCCAGGGCTTCAAGAACCTGTTCGACACCCGTGCGGCGCTCGACCCGCAGACCCAGTCGGTCAAGCTGGACCCGCAAGGCAAGCCGGTGCGCGAGGCCAATCCGCTGTTCTCGCCGATGCTGACGTTCAGCACCCTGCACCAGCAGATCGAGAAAGTCCCGCCGGTGGTGCCACAACCGAAAACCGAGGAAGCGATCTACAAGTTCAACTGGTTCACCGCCACCGGCAGCGGCATCTTCCTGGCGGCCATCCTCGGCGGCCTGCTGATGGGCTATTCGATCCCGCAACTGCTGCGCCAGTACCTGCGCACGCTGTGGGTGGTGCGCTATTCGCTGACCACCATCGTGGCGATGCTGGCCCTGGGGTTCCTCACGCGCTATTCGGGGCTGGACGCCACCATGGGCCTGGCCTTCGCCGCGACGGGCATCTTCTACCCGATGTTCGGCACACTGCTGGGCTGGCTCGGCGTGGCGCTGACCGGTTCGGACACGGCGTCCAACGTGCTGTTCGGTGGCTTGCAGCGGGTCACGGCGGAACAGTTGGGGATCAGCCCGGTGCTGATGGCGGCGGCGAACAGTTCCGGCGGGGTGATGGGCAAGATGGTCGATGCGCAATCGATCGTGGTCGCCTCCACCGCGACTCGCTGGTACGGCCATGAAGGGGAAATCCTGCGCTACGTATTCTTCCACTCGGTCGTGCTGGCGATCCTGGTGGGCGGGCTGGTGACGTTGCAGGCGTATGTGGTGCCGTTCAGTCGGATGGTGGTCGGGGGGCACTGAGGGGACTGTGGCGAGGGAGACGCTGACTCGCCACAGAGTGATGGCTTACTGAACGTTCTTCAGCTTGACCACATCACCGGACACCGAGGTGGTGTAGCCGGTCAGGACCCACGCCCAGAACCAGTTTTCCTGGACTTGGGTGTTGATCATGGCGTCGCCGCCCTTAGCCTTGATCGCAGCGGTCTGGGCGCGCACGAAACGGCTATTCTGCTGGATCGGGATCACCCCGAACAGCAGCAGGCCGGTGGCCTTGGCTTCACTGTGGCCGACTACGGTGTATTGGCTGCTGTCGTATTGCTGGGTTTTCATCGGGGCGCCGGTGCAGCCCGCCAGGGCCAGGCCGAGCAGTGCGCAGGCAGCGATCTTGCTGAGGTGGTTCATTGAATACTCCATGGGAAAACGCCCGGGATCCATCTCTCGGGCGGCGCGTACTCTAACCGATCAGCATCAGATTGACAGCATTCCCTTGTCCAGCTGCGAGGCGCCACCCAGAGCCGCTCGTCAGTTGCCGCTCCAGCGAAACGGCACGCCGTCGATAAACCAGTCACTGCGCCCGGCAAGGCCATTGGTTGCCCAGCAGACCGAGTATCGATGAACGACGGCCAGCCCCGTTGGAGCGCTTGAGCATGATTGACCTGACTGTCTGGAACATCACCCTGCCCGTGCAAACGCCGGCCCTGACCGTGGCCACCAAGGCCATGCCGACGCTGCAGAGCCCGTATTTCAACCGCAACGGCGAGCGCATCGTGTTCTGGGCACCGGTGACCGGTTCCCACACCGGCAAAAGCGACTTCCCGCGCTCCGAACTGCGGGAAACCAGTAAGGACGGCAAGCTGCGCAACTGGCGCTACAACAGTGGCCTCAACACCCTCAACGGCACCTTGTCGGTAAACCAGGTACCGTCGGAAGGACGGGTCGTGGTGGCGCAGATCCACGCCAAGGACGCCCCCGCCCCGCTGCTCAAACTGGTGTATCGCTACGCCAAGGGCACCGGCAACCTCGACGTGGAATACCGGGTCAAGCCCAAGGACGTGAAGAGCCCGGTGCTCTTCAGCGTGCCGAACATGGCGCTGAACAAAGCCTTCACCTATGCGTTGCAGATGGACAAGCAAGGCAAGCTCACCGTGCTGATCAACAGCCTCGGCAAACAGGTCAAGCTGGACCCTTCCTGGTACGGCTACGACTTCTACTTCAAGGCCGGCGTCTACACTCTGGACAACGTCGGGTACGCCAGCGAAGGCGGGAAAGTGACCTACACCAGGCTGGACGTCGGCCATAAATGACCGGCGTCGCCCCTCCCGTGGCGAGGGCGCTTGCTTGCGCGGGGCTGCGAGGCAGCCCGCGCCACAGGAAAAGGGCTGCCTGACAGCACTCGATCGATCAGGCGAACGTCGCCCCCCGCGTATTCACGAACAGTGAATACAACGAATGGCTGCCCGCCATGAACAACCGGTTACCTTCCCGGCCGCCAAAGCAGACATTGGGGCAGCGTTCCGGCAGGGAGATGTGCCCGATAGCCTTGCCTTGAGGGTTGAACACCCGCACGCCATCGAGTTTTTCCAGGTCGGCCTTGGGGTCACCGTTGCCGCCCCAGCCGCACCAGAGGTTGCCGCTTTCGTCGCACTTGATGCCATCGATGGCGGCGTAGTCCAGGCCCTCGATGTGCTTGCGCCGCTCGCCCAAGGTGCCGTCGTCCTTGACCGTGATCGCCCAGATCAGACGGTTGGGCTTGGCCCGGCCTTCGACCACGTAGAGGATTTTCTCGTCCGGGGAAAAGCACAGCCCGTTCGGCCCCGCCAGGTCGTCGATCACCCGGCTGAGCGTACCGGTCTCGCCATCGATGCGGTACACCGCATGGGGCTGGGCCGGTGTGACCTTGTGCCCTTCGTAGTTGTTGCCGGTCTGGAACGGTGGGTCGGTGAACCAGATCGAACCGTCCTTCTTGCAGACGATGTCGTTGGGCGAGTTGAGCGGCTTGCCCTCGAAACTGTCTGCCAGCACGGTGATCGTGCCGTTGTGCTCGGTGCGGGTCACGCGCCGGCCTTCGCTGGAGGTGGTGGAACCTTCGCACACCAGCAACCGTCCCTGGCGATCCCGGCACATGCCGTTGGAGAAGTTGGAGTGCTCGCGGTACACCGAGAGATCACCGGTGATTTCATCCCAGCGCACGATGCGGTTGTTGGGAATGTCACTGACCAGCAGGTAGCGACCGTCGCCGATCCACACCGGCCCTTCCGCCCAGCGCAGGCCGGTGGCGAGCTTTTCCACGCTGGCGTTGAAGATGCGCAAGTCCATGAAGCTGGGGTCGAGGATATTGATCAACGGGTCCGGGTAACGCTGGCTCAGCGGTTCGGCCTGGGCGAGCCCCGGCAGGTTGCCCAAGGTAGCGGCAGCCGCCGAAACCACCAGGGATTTTTTCAGGAAGACCCGACGCCCCTGATCGGCGGCGGTTGAAGATTGCGAAGCATCCATCGTGCGTCTCTCCGTTATTGTTATTGGACGGGAGCACAGTTTTACTCCGTGATAAGACATCGTACAAGATGGACAATCCTGCGTTTTGTTGCGACGACCCGCATTTCATCCCACTGATGGCGAGCCACTGATATCGACTGCGCGCTTGTTTCCTGGCCTTTCGTGGGGTAAAAACTCATGTTGTACGATAACTAATAACAATAATGGTCATCCGAAATACTTGCTCGGGTGGCCTGCCCTTCGAGACTGCCATGACCCTCGCTACTGCCGCTCCCACTCCACTTCCCCGGCACCTCGCGGTGCTTGTCCTGCTGTGCATGGGCTGCGCCTTTGCCGGTAATCATGTCGCCGCCCGGGCCGCCTTCGACGACGGCGCCGGGGTGCTGCTGGCGATCCTGCTGCGCTCGGGCGGGACCTTGCTGGTGCTGGCCGCCCTGGTGCTGTGGCAACGCCAGAGCCTGCGCCTGCCCCGCGGTGCGTGGCGCTGGCAGCTGACGCTGGGGTTGTTGATCGGTGCCCAGAGCCTGTGCCTCTACTCCGCCGTGGCACGGGTGCCCGTGGCGTTGGCGCTGCTGGTCGGCAACCTCTTTCCGATTCTGCTGGCGCTGCTCACCTGGGCACTGGGTGGGCCCCGCCCGACCGCGCGCACCGCCGCGCTGATGGGGATGATCCTGGTGGGCCTGGTGTTCGTGCTGGAGGTGCCGGCGCGGCTGGCCTCTGAACAGAGCGTCGGCCCGCAATGGCTGGTCGGGGTGGGTTTGGCCTTCTGCGCCGCCTGCGTGTTTGCCTGCGCCTTGTGGATTACCGACCACAAGTTGTCCCAGGTGCGCGGCTCGGTGCGCAGCCTGCTGACGATTTTCATCGTCTTCAGCAGCGTCAACCTCGCCGGCCTGACCGGCGCCCTGCCTGGCGGTTTCGACCTGCCGGCCAGCAGCACC
Organism: Pseudomonas sp. P97.38; assembly: GCF_001269745.1. Taxonomy (NCBI): domain Bacteria; kingdom Pseudomonadati; phylum Pseudomonadota; class Gammaproteobacteria; order Pseudomonadales; family Pseudomonadaceae; genus Pseudomonas; species Pseudomonas sp. P97.38. Next base: position 433,612 of record NZ_LHVJ01000015.1, on the reverse strand, counting down.
GGCTGGCTGGCCCTGGCCACGCTGGTGGTGCTCTACGGCACCGGGTTCACCGTCCTGTTCATCTGCGTGCCGCGCCTGGACATGCCGCGCAACGCCCCGGTGATGAACATCGAACCGCTGGCCACGCTGCTGATTGGCTGGCTGGTGCTGGACCAGATGCTCAACCCGGGCCAGGTGCTGGGCGGCGCGATCGTGGTCACCGGTATCGTGCTGCTGACGTACCGCAAGGTTGAACGGGCCAAGGCGCCCGTGGCCGGGGTGGCTGGGCGCAATTGAAGCACCGGCGTCCTGCCCTGGCGATCAGGTTCCGTGGCGAGGGAGCTTGCTCCCGCTGGCCTGCAAAGCAGGCCCCATCATTCAAGCGACTGCTGTGCAGTCGAGCGGGAGCAAGCTCCCTCGCCACAGGTGCTGGGTGGGGTCAGAACCGCACGGCCTGCGCCGGCACCACGTCGATCCGCGACACGGCGCTGCTCAGGCGCCCCAGACGGTTGTTGTGGTTGGCGATGATCTGCTCTGCCGTCATGCTGCCGTTGTCCACCGTGGAGTGGGCGTCGGCCGCCAGCACCAGGTCATAGCCGAGGGCATGGGCCTGGCGCACGGTGGCGTTGACGCAGTAATCGGTTTGCAGCCCGCAGACCACCAGCCGATCGATGCTCCGCGCTTGCAGCAGCGACAGCAGGTCGGTCTGGTAGAAGGCGTCCGGCGTGGTCTTGCGCACCCGCAGGTCGTCTGCGTCAGTCAGCAGGCCGTCAGCCAGTTGCCAGGCGTCGCAGCCATGGGTCAGCGAACCTTCCAGTTCCTCATGCTGGACCAGGATCACCGGCCAGCCGGCCGCCCTGGCCTTGGCACTGAGGTCGTTGATGGTCCGAATGACGCGCTGGATGTCGAAACATTCTTCTTCGCCACTGCACAGTCCGTTCTGGACATCGATGATCAGCAATGCGGTGCTCATGACTTTCCTCTGCAAACGTTGACGGGATCAGTAACCCAACGACAACCCGGTGTTACGGCGAGGGTCGTTGGCGCCATAGAAGCGGTTCTTGCCCACCGGCTTGCCACCCAGCGACGGCGCGCCGACCAGGATCGCCGCGATGTGGTTGGGGTCTTGCGGGCCGGCGAACTTGTGGCCCCAGCTTTCCAACAGCTTCTGCGTATCGGGGCTGGCGGCGAAGGTTTCCAGGTTGGTCTCCTCGGGCATCCACTGCTGATGGAAACGCGGCGCATCGACGGCTTCCTGGAGGTTCATGCCGTAGTCGATCACGTTGAGGATGGTCAGCAAGGTCGCCGTGATGATACGGCTGCCGCCCGGCGTCCCCACCACCATCACCGTCTTGCCGTCCTTGGTGACGATGGTCGGGCTCATGGACGACAGCGGCGCCTTGCCCGGTGCGATGGCATTGGCCTCGCCCTGCACCAGGCCGTACATGTTGGGCACGCCGACCTTGGCGGTGAAGTCGTCCATCTCGTCATTGAGGATGACCCCGGTCTTGCTCGCCATCACCCCGGCACCGAACCAGTCGTTGAGGGTGTAGGTGACAGAAACGGCGTTGCCCCACTGGTCGACGATGGAGTAATGGGTGGTGTTGCTGCCTTCATGGGGCGCCACGCCCGGCTTGATCTTCTGCGAATCGCCAGCCTTTTGCGGCTCGATGGCGGCGCGCAACTTGGCGGCGTATTGCTTGTCCAGCAGGTGGTCGATGGGGTTCTTCACGAAATCCGGGTCACCCAGGTAGCTGTTGCGGTCCACATAGGCGTGGCGCATGGCTTCGATCTGGTAATGCATGCCCTGGGCCGAATGAAAACCCAGCTCCTTCATTGGATAGCCGTCGAGGATGTTCATGATCTGGCACAACACCACCCCACCGGAACTGGGCGGCGGCGCCGAAACAATGTGGTAGCCGCGGTAGTCGCACTCCACCGGCGCCAGCTCACGGGTCTTGTACTTGTCCAGGTCGGCCTGGGTGATGATGCCCTTGTTGGCCTGGCTGGAGGTGACGAGTGCATCGGCGACCCAGCCCTTGTAGAAGCCATCGGCGCCCTTGGCGGAGATTTCCCGCAGGGTCTTGGCGAGGTCCTTCTGCACCAGTTTCTGGCCAACCTGCATGGGCTCGCCGTTGTGCAGGAAAATCGCCCCGGAGTCGCGCATGTCCTTCTTGAACACATCGGTTGCGGTTTCCAGCAGGTCGACATCGCCCTGCTCGAGGGTGAACCCTTCTTCGGCGAGGCGAATGGCCGGGGCGATCAGTTCAGCCCGGGGCTTGCTGCCGTATTTCTGCAACGCCAGCTCCATGCCGGACACGGTGCCGGGCACACCCACCGCCAAGTGGCCACGGGTGCTGAGTTCGGGCACGACGTTGCCGTCCTTGTCCAGGTACATGTTGGCGGTGGCCGCCAGAGGGGCTTTTTCGCGGAAGTCCAGGAAGGTCTTGCGGCCGTCGGCCAGTTGGAGGGTCATGAAGCCGCCGCCCCCCAGGTTGCCCGCCGCCGGGTAGACCACCGCCAGGGCATAGCCCACCGCCACGGCTGCATCCACGGCATTACCGCCGTTCTTGAGCACATCGACGCCCACGTGGGTGGCCAGGTGCTGGGCGGTGACCACCATGCCGTTTTCGGCGGCAACCGGCGCCTGGGACGCGGCCTGCGCGGCCAGGCAGCCAAGGGTCAGCGAGGTGGCCAGGAGGGTCCTGGCAAGGGATTGGAACATCATGGGTCAGGTCTCTTCTTGTTTTAGGACCTAGCCAGTATGGCCCGGTTTGCGCAATGCGCCCGTTGCGATAGTCTCGCGCAGATCATTCCCGCTTAAGGACATACCCGATGACGCTGCGAATCGAACGCACCGATGCGCCCACCGACGAGGAGCGCCAGGCCATTCTCGCGCCGCTGCGCGCCTACAACAGCGCCCAGACCGGCGCCACGGTGCCCGAGCTCGTCGCCTTGCTGATACGCGACGAGCACAGCGCTGAAGTCGTCGGCGGGCTCTACGGGCGAATATTTTTCCGCTGGCTCTACATCGAGTTGCTGGTCGTGCCGGAACAGGCCCGGGGCCAGGGCACGGGCTCGACCCTGATGCAAATGGCCGAAGACCTGGCGCGGGAGAAAAACTGCGTGGGCATCTTTCTGGACACCTTCGACTTCCAGGCACCGGCGTTCTATCGCAAGCAAGGCTTCACGGAAGTCGGCCACATCGACGACTACCCACCGGGCCACCAGCACTTTTTCTTCCAGAAGCGCCTGGAAGCGGCGGACTGAACGCCCACAGGGCTGCTGGGCTGGCGGCTTACAAACAGGTCGCCAGCGCCGCCAGCCGACGCTTGGCGACGAAGTCGTCGTGCTGAGCGTAGTAGTTCAACGCCGTGCCGTTGGCGCCGGCCAGGACATCGACGAACGATTCGGCGGAGCGGGTGTACACCGTCAGGCCACCCTTCTCGCCGGGTTGCAGGTACGCCGCGGCATCGACGCCGAACACCGCTTCATCCTGCCAGGCAAACTGCACGCACTGGGCCACGACCTGCGCAGGCTTGTCCGAGGCCAGGGTCTTGTAGGGCGCCTGGGTCCGGGCCTGGTTCATCGCCGAACCCGCACAGCCGGCCAGCAAGGTAGCGGCCAGGGCCACCGTCAACATTCGCATTGCGTTCTCTCACCGAAAAAAACCGACTGTAGCACTACGACCCGAACCGTCGCGCTGCTTTACTGAAATTTACCCGCGACAGCAGGCGTCGATTCGCGCAACCTGTGGGCCACCAACCAAAGGAGTCACCATGGCGGCAACCGAACAACAACACGAACGGGCCCTGGCAAGGTTTCTCGACGAACGCCCGCACCTGCGCCACGAACTGGACACCCTCAACCCGCTGCTCGCCCAGGCCAAGGGCGAGACCGCCGAACAATATCGCGCCGAACGGCTGCATGAAGCCTTCGAAGCCGAGGCCGAGCGCCAGCACCTGTTCGCCTGGGAATTGACCCTGCAACTGACCGCCGCCTCGCCCGAGGACTACCAGGCCCAGCGCCTGGAGGTGCACAAGGAAGTGGCGGAAATGGCGGGGATGGACTGGGCGGAGTATTGCCAGCTGCATGGCCTTGAAGACAAGCAGTAAACCATGGCGAGGGAGCAAGCTCGCTCACCACACCGTACTCGCCATGCCCTTCGTGTCGAGCCCCCTTGGCAATCGCCCCACCGCCCATAAAGCTTTATCATGGCCGCAGTTTCGCTGACCGGGTCTGTCATGAAGTTCGCCATCGCGCTGTTTTCCGCCGCTCACGCGCCCTCCTCGCGCCGTGCCTTGCTGTTCGCCCAGGCCGCGCTGGCCGGTGGGCACGAAATCGTGCGGTTGTTTTTCTATCAGGACGGCGTCTATAACGCCGGCGCCAGCATCGTCACGCCCCAGGACGAACAGGACCTGCCACGCGAATGGCGCACGTTCGTCAGCGACCATCGCCTCGACGGCGTGGTGTGCATCGCGGCGGCGTTGCGCCGGGGTGTGTTGAACGACGAAGAAGCCCAGCGCTACCAGCGATCGGCGGCCAGTGTCGAGGCGCCCTGGGCCCTGTCCGGCCTCGGCCAGTTGCACGATGCGATCCAGGACGCGGACCGCCTGATCTGTTTTGGAGGCGCTTGATGCCCAAGTCATTACTGCTGATCAGCCGCCAGGCCCCATGGTCGGGCCCAAGCGCCCGCGAAGCGCTGGACATCGTCCTGGCCGGCGGCGCGTTCGACCTGCCCATCGGCCTGCTGTTTCTCGACGACGGCGTGTTCCAGTTACTCGCGGCGCAAGACGCCAGGGCCGTCCAGCAGAAAGACCTGAGCGCGAACTTGCAGGCACTGCCGCTGTTCGGCGTCGAGCAACTGTTTGTCTGCGTCGACAGCGCCGCCGAGCGCGGCGTCGCCACCGATACGCTGGCGCTGGACGACATGAATGTACTGGACGCGGCACAGATCGCCGCGCTCATTGACCGTTACGACCAGGTGATCACCCTCTGATGTCGACCTTGCACGTATTGTCTCACTCGCCCTTCGGCGACTCTCGTTTCGCCAGTTGCTTGCGCATACTCGGCGAACACGATGCCCTGCTGCTGTGCGGCGACGCGACGTATGCCCTACGGCCTGGCACCGCGCCGTTTGAAACCCTGCAGGGCCGCGGCCTGAAACTGTTCGTGCTCGCCGAAGACGTCCAGGCCCGCGCCTTGCAGGCGCCAGGCTGGGCCAAGGCCATCGACTACCCGGCCTTCGTCGAACTGTCGATCGAGCATGACAAGGTCAACACCTGGCTATGAACACGTTGAATGTGGGCGAACGCGCCATCGCGCTGGACAAGGACGGCTACCTGGCCGACCTGGACGACTGGTCGGCCGATGTCGCCACGGCCCTGGCCGCCGCTGAAGAAATCGAACTGAGCCCCGAGCACTGGGAAATCCTCGAACTGTTGCGCGGCTTCTATCGCGAGTTCCAGCTCTCCCCCGCGACCCGGCCGCTGATCAAGTACACCGCGCTGAAACTGGGCGTGGACAAAGGCAACAGCCTGCATTTGAACCGATTGTTCAAAGGCACTCCCGCCAAACTCGCCGCCAAGTTGGCGGGCCTGCCCAAACCGACGAATTGCCTATGACCGACTTTGCTTCGCTGACCCTTGAGACCCCGGCCGAACACCCGTTCGCCCCGTTCGTGCGCATCCTTGGCAAAGGCAAGCGCGGCGCCCGCAACCTGACCCGCGAAGAAGCGCGCCAGGCCATGGGCCTGGTGCTGGATGAACAGGTCGAGGACACCCAGCTCGGTGCCTTCCTGATGCTGTTGCGGCACAAGGAAGAAAGCGCCGAGGAAATGGCCGGTTTCACCGAGGCCTTGCGTGAGCGCCTGGTTGTCCCGGGGTTGAAGGTGGACCTCGACTGGCCAACCTACGCCGGCAAGAAACGCCATTTGCCGTGGTACCTGCTGGCGGCCAAGTGCCTGGGGCAGAACGGCGTGCGGATCTTCATGCACGGCGGCGGCGCTCATACGGCGGGCCGGCTCTACACCGAACAATTGCTGGGCTTTCTGCAAATCCCGCTGTGCCGGGACTGGCAGCAGGTCGCCGGCGCCCTGGACAACGGCGGCCTGGCCTTCATGCCGCTGGTGGACTGGGCGCCGCAGATGCAACGAATGATCGACCTGCGCAACACCCTCGGGTTGCGTTCGCCCATCCATTCCCTGGCGCGGATCCTCAACCCGCTGGGCGCACGCTGCGGGTTGCAGAGCATTTTCCACCCCGGCTACCAGGCCGTGCACCGTGAAGCCAGCGGCTTGCTGGGCGACACCGCCATCGTGATCAAGGGTGATGGCGGCGAAATCGAGATCAACCCAGACGCCGACAGCCACCTCTACGGAACGTCCGGCGGCGTCAGCTGGGACGAGCAATGGCCGCGACTGGCCGAACAGCGCCACGTCAAGCCGGAAAGCCTCGACCCCGAACACTTGAAGGCCGTCTGGCGCGGTGACGTCCAGGACAGCTACCCGCAATTGGCCCTGATCGCCACCATGGCCTTGGCCTTGCGCGGCCTGGGCCTGACGCGTGAAGCGGCGTTCGAGCGCGCCCGACAGTACTGGGACAGCCGGGATCGTTCGATTTAACTGATGATTAACGCCTAACCTTTGCGCTTTTTGTTCGAACCTATCGGAATAGACTCCTCTCCAACGTTTATAGGTCGAGGAGATCGAGATGGGTTTGTTAGTCGAAGGCCGCTGGCAAGACCAGTGGTATGAAAGCAAGGACGGCCGCTTCCAGCGCGAGCAGGCTCAGCGCCGTCACTGGGTGACCGCCGACGGCAGCGCCGGCCCTAGCGGTGAGGGCGGTTTTGCCGCCGAGGCCGGGCGCTATCATCTGTACGTCTCCCTGGCCTGTCCCTGGGCCCACCGCACGCTGATTTTCCGCAAGCTAAAAGGCCTGGAAAACCTGATCGACGTCTCAGTGGTCAGCTACCTGATGCTGGAAAACGGCTGGACCTTCGACAAAACCCATGGCTCCACCGGCGACAAACTGGACGACCTGGACTTCCTGCACCAGCGCTACACCGCCGACACCGCCGACTACACCGGCCGCGTCACCGTACCGGTGCTGTGGGACAAGCAACAGGGGCGCATCGTCAACAATGAATCGGCGGAGATCATCCGCATGTTCAATGGCGCATTCGACGGCCTGACTGAAAATCATCTGGACCTGTACCCGGCGCACCTGCGCAGCGAGATCGACGCGCTCAACGAGCGGATCTACCCGGCGGTGAACAACGGCGTGTACCGCGCCGGGTTCGCCACCACCCAAGCCGCCTACGAAGAAGCCTTCGACGGCCTGTTCGCCGAGCTGGACCGGCTGGAGGCCCTGTTGGCCAGCCGCCGCTACCTGGCCGGTGAATACCTGACCGAGGCGGACATCCGCCTGTTCACCACGCTCATTCGCTTCGACGCGGTGTATTTCGGCCATTTCAAATGCAACCTGCGGCGCATCGCCGACTATCCGAACCTGTCGAACTGGCTGAGGGAGTTGTACCAGTGGCCGGGCATCGCCGAGACCGTGGACTTCGTTCACATCCAGGGTCATTACTACGGCAGCCACAAGACCATCAACCCCAATGGGATCGTACCGAAGGGGCCGAAGCAGGACTTCACCGGGGCCCATGATCGGGCGCGGTTGAGTGGGAAAGGGATTTGGCGGGGGACTGGGGATTGATTCGGGAAATCCGTTGTCACTGAGGGCCTCTTCGCGAGCAAGCCCGCTCCCACACCGGACCGTGTATGGCCACCGATTCATGGTGAACAACGGTTCAATGTGGGAGCAACTGTCTTACCTCTGCCACCCGTCACCGCCATTCAGTGCCGTCTCGAAGCATGGCATTCAGTCTGATTAGCAATATTCGCATGCAGGCGATGAGCGCGACTTTCGCGCTCTTGCCTCGCCCTCGAAGTGCTTCGTACCGGGCCTTGAAGTCGGCGTGATAGCGGATGACAACCCAGCACGACATATAAAGCGCACGTCTGACCCGCGCTCTTCCTCCGTAAATCTGACGTTTGCCGCTGTGATTGCCACTGTCGTCGTTGTAGGGGGCGATTCCCGCCAGGGCCGCGATCTCTCTGCGATCAAGCTCACCGAGCTCAGGCAGGTAAACCAACAAACTAGCAGTCGCCACAGTGCCGATCCCTTTAACTGATGTGAGTCGATCGGCTTTCTCCGCATCCAGCTTACGCATGCTTTGATTAATGGCTTTGCCAAACTGCTTGATTTGGATTTGCAGGTAGCGAATATGATCTTTGATCACCTCGATAACCGCCGGAAGCTGAGCCTGCTGTAGTCGGCGCTTGTTGTCATCTCGTTGCTGGACGAAGTGTTCGCGCAGCTGAATCAGCTCCCGCAGTGCTTCACGCTCAGGTGAAATGGGCTTTTCGTGAGACGCATGCAGAGCTTCGGCAAAATCGGCAAGAACAGCCGCATCGATGGGGTCGGTCTTGGCATTCTTGCCCATTGCTACGGCGAAGGCTCTAGCCCGGCGAGGGTTGATCCTGAGCACATTGAAACCTGCCTCCTGCAGTGCTGCCATAACCTTTCGTTCATAGCCGCCCGTGGCTTCCAGTAACACCCGGCCAATCGTGTATTGGCTTAGCTGTTCGACCAGCTGTGCAAAACCCTCAGACGTATTGGGGACCTCATAGCCTTGGTTCTGTGGTCGAACCCAAACGACGAGATTTGATTTGGATATATCGATACCGACCCAGGAAATCATGGCAAAACCCTCTTACACTCAGAAATGAGAGTGCTCTGGCTTTGCCCACGCTTGTGATTCGAGTGCCGCTCGTACAACTGTTCGGGCTTATGGGCCAGAGTAGAAAGGTAGATGGCAGCTTTGCTCCCACTCGTGCTTCAAGCACCGCGGACTCACAGCTTGCCATCTACCCCTCTCACCCCAGAGTTTATTCCCTTACTCAGACACAAGCGGGCTTGCCCGCGAAGGCGGTGTATCAGCTAAACATTCATGACTGACACTCCGCTTTCGCGGGCAAGCCCGCTCCCACAGGGGGATTTGTGCCAGCCACAAAGGCAAGCCCGCTCCCACAGGGGCAAGTGCAGGCTTCAGCGCTTGGACAGTTCGATCACCACCTTCAACCCGCCCCACTCACTGGCGTCCAACACCAGCCTGCCGCCCCAGCTGTCGACGATGTCGCGCACGATCCCCAGCCCGAGGCCGTGGCCATCGGTCTGTTCATCCAGCCGTGTGCCGCGGCTGAACACTTGGTCGCGGCGGTCTTCAGGGATGCCTGGGCCGTCGTCTTCCACGGCCAGGCTGAATCTCCCGGCCGTCTCGGTCACCGTTAGGCGCACTTCGGCGTCGGCCCACTTGCAGGCGTTATCCAGCAGGTTGCCCAGCAGTTCCAGCAGGTCCTCGCGGTCCCATGGCAGGTGCAGGCCAGGAGGGCCGAGGTAACTTAAATGCAAGTGTTCGCCGTGGATCATATTGAGCGTCGCCAGCAGGCCAGGCAGTTCGGCGTCGCAATCGAGGTGGGCGCCGGGCAACGCATCGCCGGCCAACCGGGCGCGATTGAGCTCACGGTTCAGGCGCTGGCGTACCTGTTCGAGTTGCTCAAGCAACAGCTTGCGCAACTCGGGGTGTGGGTCGAGTTTCTCGTTCGACGCCAGGCTCTGCAGCACCGCCAGGGGTGTTTTCAAGGCATGGCCGAGATTGCCCAGGGCATTGCGCGAGCGTTTGAGGCTGTCCTCGGTGTGGGCCAGCAGATGGTTGATCTGCGCCACCAACGGTTCCAGCTCGCGCGGAACCTGCTCGTCGAGCTGTGAACGCTGGCCGCGTTGCAACTGCGCAATCTGCTCCCGGGCCCGGTCCAACGGGCGCAAGGCCCGACGCACAGTGAGGCGTTGCAGCAACAGAATCAGCAGCAACCCCGCCAACCCCAGGCCCAGGCCGATCTGCTGCATCCGGCGGAAACTGTCGCGCACGGGGGTGTAGTCCTGGGCGACGCTGATGGAGATCGCCTGGCCCAGGCGCCGGTAATCGGTGCGCAACACCAGCAGCTTCTGGCCCTCGGGGCCCAGTTGCAGGTTGCTGTGCAGGCCCGGATGGTCGAGCCGGGGCAGTTCCTGGTCCCACAGCGAGCGGGAACGCCAGTGGGCATCGGCAAAATCGATGCGAAAGTAATGCCCGGAAAACGGCCGCTGGTAGGCCGGCGACAAGCGTCGCTCATCCAGTTGCAGGCCCTGCGGGCCACGCACCAGCGCCACCAGCAGGTTCTCGCTGTCGTTGCGCAACCCGGCTTCCAGGTAACGCTGCAAACCCAACTCGAACAGCCACAGGCTGGTTTGGGCCAGGACCAGGCCCACCACCACCATCACACCGATCAGGCCCAGGCTCAGGCGGCGCTGGATGGATCTCACGGCAGGTCGCTCATTGGGCCTGCCCGCCGAACAGGTAACCCTGGCCGCGACGGGTTTCGATCACGCTGCGGCCCAGTTTGCGTCGCAAGTGATTGACGTGGACCTCCAGCACATTGGAATCGCGCTCGGTTTCACCGTCGTACAGGTGCTCGGCGAGATGACTCTTGGACAGGATCTGCTCGGGGTGCAGCATGAAATAGCGCAGCAGACGAAACTCGGCGGCGGTCAGCTGGATGTCGGTGCCGTCGCGGATCACGCATTGACGCCCCTCATCCAGATGCAGCCCGGCGGCCTGGAGCGTCGGCTGGTTGAACTGGCCATGGGAGCGACGCAGCAGCGCCTGGATCCGCAGGTGCAGTTCTTCGGGATGAAAAGGCTTGGTCAGGTAATCGTCGGCCCCGGCCTTGAGGCCTTCGATGCGCTCGGCCCACGAACCGCGTGCGGTCAGGATCAACACCGGCGTGGCCAGGCCACCGGCACGCCACTGGGCCAGCACCTCAAGGCCCGGCACGCCCGGCAGGCCCAGGTCGAGGATGATCAGGTCATAGGGCTCGCTGCTGCCTTGATACACCGCGTCGCGCCCATCGGCGAGCCAATCGACGGCGTAGCCCTGCCGTGTCAGCCCGGCCATCAGCTCGTCGGCCAAGGGAACGTGATCTTCCACCAGAAGCAGGCGCATCAATCTTCCTTATCTTTGAGTAAACGACCGGTCGCGGCCTCCAGGTCCAGTTCGCGCACGACGCCGTCGGTGTCCAGCAGCTCGACCTCGTAAATATAGACGCCGTGCTTTTCTTCCAGCTCGGCCTCCAGCAGCTTGGCCCCGGGATGAAGGTCCAGCGCCTGTTGCAGCAGTTGCTCCAGCGGCAGGATCACGCCCTGCTGGCGCAGGTGCAGGGCTTCGTCCTGGTCCAGGTCCCGGGCCACCACCACCGAACAGACCGCCAGCAGCGCCAGCGCCCAGCGGCTGCGGGCGCGTAAATTAAGCTTCATTACGTATCCTGATGATTCTTGAGTACCTTGCCGGTGACGGCGTCCAATTCCAGGTCCCAGTCGATGCCTTTGGCATCGCGCAGTTCCACCTGGTAAATGTACTTGCCGTACTCTTCTTCCAGCTCGGAGTCGGTGACGGTGGCACCCGGGTGTTCGGCCAGGGCGGCAGCGTCGAGTTTTTCAAAGCTCAGGATGGTACCAGCGTCTTGCAGCTTGCGGGACTCATCGGCCCCCAGGTCGCGAGCGTGAGCCAGGCCCGCGTTGAAGGCCATGAGGGTCGCGATGAATAAGGCAGTCAGGCGGTTCATGGGTTGTCTCCTTTTTATAGTCGTCACCTTGGAACTGTATCGGGGCGAACTTAACTGAAACTGAATTGCCATCATCGAACCCAGGTCAAGGTCGCGATCCCTGTGGGAGCGGGCTTGCTCGCGAAGGCGTCAGTACATCCAACATCGATGCAAGCTGGCCCACCCCATTCGCGAGCAAGCCCGCCCCCACAGATAGCGCGTGTCGCTATAATCCTTCGCTTGCCCAAGTCACGAGACCGGTATGACAGCCATCCACATCAAGTTCCCCGCCCTCACCCTCAAGGCCGGCCCCCGTGCGCTCGCACGCATCCGCCAGGCCGGCCTGAATGCCGCCGACGTCGGCACGCTGCCAGGTGCCGCCGGTGGCCCGAAAGCCCTGGGGATCCAGGGGCTGGACCTGGCGCTGTTCGGCGAGTGGCTGCCTGCCGCGCCCCGGGAACGCTCGCTGATCGGGGCCTCGGTGGGTTCCTGGCGCTTCGCCAGTGCCTGCCTGCCGGATGCCGCCGAGGGGATCCGACGCCTGGGCACCTTGTACAACGAACAGAGCTTCGCCAAGGGCGTGACCATGGCCGGCGTCAGCCAGAGCTCGCAACGCATGCTCGACGACCTGCTCGAAGGCCGCGACAACACGATCCTCGAAACCCCGCACTACCGGCTCAACATCATGGTGGTCAAGAGCCACGGCTGGCTGGCACAGGACCATCGCGGGCGGCTGGGCCTGGGGTTGTCGTCGGTGATTGCCGACAACCTGCGCGGCCGGGCACGGCTGTCGCGGCACTTCGAGCGCCTGATCATCCACGACCCGCGCCTGGCCCCGCCGCTGCATCCGCTGGAGGACTTTCCGTCCCGCTTCGTGCCGCTGGACGCCTCGAACCTGCGCCAGGCGCTGCTGGCATCGGGCTCGATCCCGATGGTGATGCAAGGGGTGCGCGACCTGCCCGGCGCCGGCGCCGGCACCTATCGCGACGGTGGCCTGCTGGATTATCACCTCGACCTGCCCTACAGCGGCAACGACATCGTGCTGTACCCGCACTTCACCGACCGGGTCATCCCCGGCTGGTTCGACAAAGGCCTGCCTTGGCGTCGGGCCAGCGTCGAACGCCTGCAGGACGTGCTGTTACTGGCGCCGTCACGGGAATACCTGGCTCGCCTGCCCTACGGCAAACTGCCAGACCGTAACGATTTCAAGCGTTTCATGGGCGATGACCCGAGCCGCCGCACCTACTGGCGCAAGGCGATGGACGAAAGTCGCCGCCTCGGTGACGAGTTTCTCGAACTGACCGCCAACGGTAGCCTGGCCGAGCGATTGCTGACCCTTTAGTCAGCATGGCCGCGCACCACCGTCGGCAACCTGATAAACTGCGCCGCCTGCCTCGCGACTGATCTTTCAAAGAGCCCGAACCTGTGGAAATTTTCAAAGAATTCACCTTCGAATCCGCCCACCGCCTGCCCCACGTGCCGGACGGCCACAAGTGCGGGCGCCTTCACGGGCATTCGTTCAAGGTAGCGATCCACCTGAGCGGCGACATCGACCCGCACACCGGGTGGATCCGCGACTTTTCAGAGATCAAGGCGATCTTCAAACCGCTCTACGAGCGCCTGGACCACAACTACCTCAACGACATCCCCGGCCTGGAAAACCCCACCAGCGAAGTCCTGGCCAAGTGGATCTGGAACGAGTTGAAGCCGTTGCTGCCGGAACTCAGCGCGATTCGCATCCATGAAACCTGCACCAGTGGCTGCATCTATCACGGCGAATGACCCCACGCTGTTCCCGTGGCGAGGGAGCTTGCTCCCGCTGGGCCGCGAAGCGGCCCTTAAGCCTGGGGCTGCGTCGTCAGGTCGATCGTTGTCGCCGCTTTCGGGGCTGCTGCAGCCCAACGGGAGCAAGCTCCCTCGCCACAACTGTGCTCTCCTGCCACCCTGCATTGGCCTATGCTCTACCCCCTGAACCCTTCTCGGCGGAGCATCGACCATGACCGACTGGCTGCTGGATCAGGTATACGACTTCAACGGACATTCCATTCGCTACGCCATCCAGGGTGACGGGCCACCGCTGGTGTTTGTCCATGGAACGCCCTTCTCGTCCTATGTGTGGCACCGGATCGCCCCGCTCTTCTTTTCCACTCACCGGGTGCATTACTTCGACCTGTTGGGCTACGGCCAATCCGCGCAACCCGATGCCGATGTGTCCCTCGGCGTGCAGAACCCATTGCTCGCGCAGTTGCTGGCGCACTGGGGCCTGGACTGCCCGGATGTGGTGGCCCATGACTTCGGCGGCGCCACCGCGCTGCGCACGCATCTGCTCAATGGTAAGAACTACCGCAGCCTGACGCTGATCGACCCGGTGGCGCTATCGCCCTGGGGCTCGCCTTTCGTGCAGCACGTTCGTCAGCACGAAGCGGCCTTCAGCGGCCTGCCCGATTACATCCAGCGGGCCATCGTGCCGACCTATATCCGCGGCGCGATCGAACGGGACATCCCGGACCGGGAGCTGGCGCCCTACGTCCAGCCCTGGCTCGGCGAGACCGGCCAGGCGGCGTTCTATCGGCAGATTGCGCAGATGGACGAGCGCTACACCCGCGAAGTCGAGGGGTTGTACCCCAGCGTACGTTGCCCGACGCAGATTCTCTGGGGAGAGAATGACCAATGGATCCCCATCGAACGCGGCCAGGCCCTGCAACGGTTGATTCCGGGCGCACAACTGCTGCTCGTCCCCAATGCCGGGCACCTTGTCCAGGAGGACGCGCCAGAGGCGATCGTGGCGGCGGTGTTGCGATACATAGGCGCCAATGCGGACACCCCGGTGTCCGGGACGCGGGGCTGACCGTCGCGCGCGCGATGTACTGCCGTAAAGGGCACTCGCCACTCTCTGGCGTATGTGCTATTGATCAGCGCCATGGGGGCTCGCTCCGCTGACGCGCCACTCCAAGACCTCTGAAAGGGACTCGCCTGATGCACATCATCAACGCCCGCCTGCGCAACCGCGAAGGCTTGCATGAGCTGCACCTGGAAAACGGCCTGATCGCCAGCATCGCCCGCCAGACCGAGGCCCCGAGCCTCGGGCCGGAGGATCTCGATGCCGGCGGCAACCTGGTGGTGCCGCCTTTCGTTGAACCGCACATCCACCTGGACGCCACCCTCACCGCCGGCGAGCCGCGCTGGAACATGAGCGGCACGCTGTTCGAAGGCATCGAGTGCTGGGGCGAACGCAAGGCCACCATCACCCTGGAAGACACCCAGACCCGCGCCCGCAAGACCCTCCAGGCCCTGGCCGCCCATGGCATCCAGCATGTGCGCACCCACGTCGATGTCACCGACCCCCAGCTCACCGCCCTCAAGGCGATGTTGCAGGTGCGCGAAGAGAACCGCCATTTGGTCGATATGCAAATCGTCGCGTTCCCCCAGGAAGGCATCGAGTCCTACTGCAACGGCCGCGAGTTGATGGAGGAAGCGATCCGCATGGGTGCCGACGTGGTGGGCGGCATCCCGCATTTCGAGTACACCCGTGACCAGGGTGTCAGTTCGGTGAAATTTTTGATGGACCTGGCCGAACGCACCGGTTGCCTGGTAGACGTGCATTGCGACGAAACCGACGACCCACACTCGCGCTTCCTCGAAGTGCTGGCCGAAGAAGCCCGCAGCCGCGACATGGGCGCCCGGGTCACCGCCAGCCACACCACGGCCATGGGTTCCTACGACAACGCCTACTGCGCCAAGCTGTTCCGGCTGCTCGGGCACTCGGGCATCAGCTTCGTTTCCTGCCCCACCGAGAGCATCCATCTGCAAGGTCGCTTCGACACCTTCCCCAAACGCCGCGGCGTCACGCGGGTCAATGAACTGCTCGAAGCCGGAATGAACGTCTGCTTCGGCCAGGATTCCATCGTCGACCCGTGGTACCCCCTGGGCAACGGCAACATCCTGCGAGTGCTGGAAGCCGGCCTGCACATCTGCCACATGCTTGGCTACCGCAACCTGCAAAGCGCCCTCGACCTGGTCACCGACAACAGCGCCAAGGCCATGGCCCTGGGCGAACGCTACGGGCTGGAACCCGGACGCCCGGCGAACCTGCTGATCCTCTCGGCCGACAGTGACTACGAAGTGATCCGCAGCCAGGGCCTGCCGCTCTACTCGATTCGCCAGGGTGAAGTGCTGATGAAGCGGCAGATGCCGGTGGTGGAGTTCGGAACGCAATTGGACTGACCTCTGATGCCGTCCCGTGGGAGCGAGCTTGCTCGCGATGGCGGTCTATCAATTGATACTGGGGTGACTGATCCGGCGCTATCGCGAGCAAGCTCGCTCCCACAGGGGTTCAGCGTTGTACATCAGATTGATGACTACTGAAGATCCACTGTGGGAGCGAGCCTGCTCGCGATGAGGCCATCAGCCTCACCACCCCCCTCAAGGCATGACCCTGGCCGCCCCAAACAGACTCACCCGCACCAACTCTCCACTCTCTTCCTGCAACAGAATCGGCGCCGTGCCGCCCGGCATCACTACGCTGACCGGCCCCGCTGTCACCCAACCCACCCGCCACGCGGCGCAGGCCACGGCGCTGGCACTGGTGCCCGAGGAGGCGGTGGGCCCTTCGCCGCGCTCGAACACCCGGGCCGCCAGTCGCCTTTCGGCTTCGCGCCAGGCCCATTGCAGGTTCACCCCCAGCGGACAGGGAACCCCGTCGCCACCGGGCGCGGCGAACGCGGTGCGGGTCAGTTCCTGCAAGAGTGGCGCAGCGCCCATCTGCGCATTGGCCGGCAACGCCTCGGCATCCTCCACCAGCGTCACGCAGTGCGGGTTGCCCAGGTTGACGAACTGACTGTGGCCCCAGGCCGGGTTCAACTCACAGAGCGCAGGTACTCGACTGAGGTCTCGTTGATCGAAGGTCACACTGCCCACCCCTTGGGCACCCACTGCCTGCGGCCCGAACAGTGGCTGCCCCAGGTCCAGCCAGAAGCCTTGCAGGCCCTCGAACTCAGCGGCACGCACCGAAGTCTGCAACGGTGAAAAGCCTTGGCGCTTGTCATGATGAACCTGCAGCACACATTCGCCATCGTCCGGCATCAAGCCCTGCTCTCGCAGCGCCTGGGAGAAAATCGTCAGGCCGTTGCCGCTGCGTTCGGCCAGGGTGCCGTCGGTGTTGACGATCAACACATCGAACGGTGGTTTCTCCTGGAAGGGCCCGATCAACAGGCCGTCGCTGCGATGGTCCTTGGCGCCGGCCGGCTTCTCGCCCGGCGCCCAGGCACAGAATGCCTGTATCGCCGCCGCGGCCCAGGATTCGCGGGCCTGGGCGGCCTGGGCAGCCGTCGGCGGCAACCCCACACCGAAGGCACGCACCTGTTGCGGTGAAACCACCCCATAGAGATTGCCGCGTGCGTCATAGAACTGCGTCATGAATCGGGTCCGGAAGCTGCCAGGTGAGCCGCCACTTTAAGGTCCCGCGCCGCAAAAGCACACCTCATCCCCGTAAAGCCACTGGACACCAGAAGGACGCGGCAGCGCATGGGCACCTTGGGGTCGCGGTGCGGTCAGTGGATATGCAAGCATAGGCCCCTTGCCTGCGTCACCCGAGCGCACCGCCCGAAAACCAAGGAAGATTCATGACCGCCATCACCCCCCCGCCAACCTTTGTTCCCGGACGTCTGGAACAGATGTCCACCCGTCTTGCCTACCTCATCGCCGGCGTGGGCATTGCGGCCTGGGCACCGCTGGTGCCCTACGCCAAGACGCGGGCGAACCTGGATGAAGGCACGCTCGGCCTGCTGTTGTTGTGCCTGGGTGTGGGTTCGATCCTGGCGATGCCGATTTCCGGTGCGCTGGCGGCGCGGTTCGGTTGCCGCCGGGTGCTCAGTGGCGGCACGATCCTGGTCTGCCTGGCGTTGCCGCTGCTGGCGACGATGACCTCATTGCCCTGGCTGGTGGCGGCCTTGTTCCTGTTCGGTGCCGGGCTCGGTACCGTGGACTCCACCGTTAACCTGCAAGCGGTGATCGTCGAACGGGCCAGCGGCAAGACCATGATGTCGGGGTTCCATGGCATGTTCAGCCTCGGCGGAATCGTTGGCGCTGCCGGGGTGAGCGCGCTGCTCGGCCTGGGGTTGTCGCCCCTGGGGGCGACGCTGGTGGTCAACGCCTTGTTGCTGGCGGCGTTGTTCAAGGCCGCGCCGCACCTGCTGCCCTATGGCAGCGAGAGCTCGGGGCCGGCGTTTGCGATTCCCCACGGCGTGGTACTGTTTATCGGCATCTTGTGTTTCATCGTGTTCCTGGCCGAAGGCGCGGTGCTGGACTGGAGCGCGGTGTTCCTGACCACCGAGCGCGGGGTAGAGACGGCCTATGCCGGGCTGGGGTATGCCGCGTTCGCGCTGACCATGACGGTGGGCCGGCTGACAGGCGACTCCGTGGTGCGTCGCCTGGGACCCAAACGCATCATCATCTACGGCGGGACCCTCGCAGCGACGGGGTTCCTGTTGGCAACCCTGGCACCGATGTGGCAAGCGGCGCTGCTGGGGTACGCGCTGGTGGGCGCCGGTTGTTCGAACATCGTGCCGGTGCTGTACACCGCGGTCGGCAAGCAGACGCTGATGCCAGAGGCCATCGCGGTGCCGGCCATCACCACGATTGGCTACGCCGGCATCCTGGCCGGCCCGGCGTTGATCGGTTTCGTGGCCCATGGCAGCAGCCTGAGCGTGGCCTTCGGGTTGATCGCCCTGGCGCTGGTGGCGGTGGCGGCCAGCGGCAGGGTCCTGAAGGTCTGAGGCCTGGCCAGCCCTTCATGCCCCACGGATCGCTGTCGGGCTCGATCACCCGCGCGGGCTTACGCCTCGGGCATCTTGCGGAAACCGACCGCCAAACGGTTCCAACCGTTGATGGCGTTGATCGCCACGGTCAGGTCGACCATTTCCTTGGGATTGAAGTGTTCGCTCAGCAGAGCGTAGTCGGCGTCCGGGGCGTGGGTCTCGCTCAGGCGCGTCAGGGCTTCGGTCCAGGCCAGCGCGGCGCGTTCGCGGCCGGTGAAGAACGGCGCCTCGCGCCAGGCAGTGACGGCGTAGAGGCGCCGTTCGGTCTCGCCGTCCTTGCGGGCGTCGGCGGTGTGCATATCGATGCAGAAGGCACAGCCGTTGATCTGCGAGGCACGCAGCTTGACCAGTTCGATCAGGGATTTTTCCAGGCCCAGTTTCGAGACGGCGGTTTCCAGGGCCAGCATGGCTTTGAAGGCGTCGGGGGAAGCGGTGTAGAAATCGATACGCGGTTGCATGGGTGAACTCCAGAACAATGAGGTGTGGCGCTACGTTAGCCCTGCAATAGCGCAAGACAAATAGCCAATTGTTGGGAAGTTCGGGTAGCCAATGGCCCATCGGGGCGGGCCGTTGGGCAAGGGCAAAAAACCGATCAGTGCTGGAAAACATCGTCCCTGTGGCGAGGGAGCTTGCTCCCGCTCGACTGCGCAGCAGGCGCAAGGATTGTGGGGTCGCTACGCAACCCAGCGGGAGCAAGCTCCCTCACCACAGGGGGGTGGGGCAACTTCAGGATTCGCTCAAGCCCGGCTACGCAGCCACTGCAAAAAGCGCTTCTTGGCGATCGGCTTGGGGGCTTCGCGCGTCAGGTTCTCGGCCAGGTGGATGCGCACGTCCAGCAGGTTCTTCATGGCGTCGCTGATGTCACGACGGGCTTCCAGGCACGGCTTGAGGTAGGTGTTCTCGATGCGATAGAGGCTGCAGAACGTCTTCGCCGAAAAATTCGCCAGCGTGGCTTGCTCGGCGACGATGCCCGCTTCGCCGATGACCTCCCCCGGCCCCATGCGTCCGCCTTCGAGCGTCAGGCCGTTGCGCACGAGGGTGACGCTGACCACGCCGGATTCGATGATGAACAGGTGATCGCTGACCTCTCCCGCCGGCAGGATCATGTCGCCGGGGCGGAAGGTCTGCAGGGTCATGTTCTGGCTGAAGGTGTCCTTTTCCTCCTGGCGCAGGGTGGAGAAAATGCTCGAACTTTCCAGCAATGCCCTGGGCCGCGAGAACGCGCTGGCCGACGCGCTTTCCGTGGTAGACAACAGACTGATGCCCGACGCCCGCAGATGCCGGAACGCCAGGTCGTACAATTGATTGCGCACGTCGCGCTTTTGCCCCATCGAGGCCACGAACCCGCTGATTTCGTATTCCGCCCCGCTGCTGCCGGAGGACTTGAGCGTCACGCAGGGTGCCGGGCTGGCGAGCAACGCACGGCAGCCGATCATGGCGCGCTCCAGCGCTTCGATGACCTTTTGCGGCCGGGCGTGCGGGCTGACCTGGACGCTGATGGACAAACCATGCACGTCGCTGGGCCGGCTGAAGTTGATGATCTTGGCCTTGGCCGCCAGGGAGTTGGGGATCACCGCCATGCTGCCCTGGGAGGTCTGCAACCGCGTGGCCCGCCAGTCGATGTCGGTGACCCGGCCTTCGGTGCCGTCGATGGAAATCCAGTCATCGAGTTGATACGGCTTGGTGGTGTTGAGCACGATCCCGGAAAACACATCGCTCAGGGTGCTCTGCAAGGCCAGGCCGACGATGATCGCCACCGCGCCGGACGTCGCCAGCACGCCCTTGACCGGCAGGTCCAGCACGTAGGCCAGGGCCGCAATGACGGCGATCAGGAAGATCACCGCGCCGAGCAGGTCCTGCAGCAACCGCCCGGTGTGGCCGACCCGCTGCATCATCGCCGCACCGATCAACTCCGTCAGGGTCCGCGCGGCAAACAACCACCAGGCAATCTGCAAACCGGTGGCCGCCAGGTGCCGGGGCACGTCGTCGACCCACTGCGCCGGCACCATCGGGTTGAGGCCTTCGTTGAACAGCAGCACGCTGAACAACGAAAAAATCACCAGCCGCGTGCCGATTTTCCAATAGGTCCGCTGCGCGCTGACCAGTCGCCACAACAGCAGGTCGAGCACCAGCAGCACTAGGGCACAGAGCAACGGGTGGTCGGAGATCAGGGACAGCATCGGGACAGCTCCAGGCAGGTCATCGACGGCAAGAGTGGCACAAGTTGAAGAAACTGTAGATACACCATAAAACAGTGTGGGAGCGAGCTTGCTCGCGATGGCGGTGCGACAGTCGCCCTATCTTTGACTGTCATGCCGCCATCGCGAGCAAGCTCGCTCCCACATTTATTTCAGTCGTCCATCCGCCCAAAGCGCCCTGAATGGAAATCGCCGAAGGCCTGGTGGATTTCCTGCTCGCTGTTCATCACGAACGGACCATGGCCGACGATCGGCTCGTCGATGGGCTCGCCGCTGAGCAGCAGCACCACCGCCTCATTATTGGCGTGCAGGCTCAACTGGTCGCCGGCCCGATCGAACAGGGCCAGTTGACCGGCCTCGACCCGTTCGCGGCCGTTGGCCTGGACCGAACCGCGCAGCACCACCAGGGCCGTGTTGTGACCTTCGACCAGGTCAAGGGTGAGGGTCTTGCCGGCGTTCAAGCGGATGTCCCAGACGTCGATGGGCGTGAACGTCCTGGCCGGCCCCTGCTGTCCGTCGAATTGCCCGGCGATCAGGCGCAGGCTGCCGGCGTCGTCCTTGAGGGCGATGTGGGGAATGTCGGCCTTGAGGATCGTCTGGTAGCCGGCCGGGGCCATTTTGTCCTTGGCGGGCAAGTTGACCCACAGTTGGACCATCTCCATGAAGCCACCCTGCCGGGCGAATGCTTCGGAGTGGAATTCCTCATGAATGATGCCGGAAGCGGCGGTCATCCATTGCACATCGCCGGGGCCGATCTTGCCGCCGCTGCCCGTGGAGTCACGGTGTTCCAGCTCGCCCTGGTAGACGATGGTCACGGTTTCAAAGCCGCGATGGGGGTGCTGGCCGACACCACGTCGCTCAGTGGTGGGGGCGAATTCGGTGGGGGCCGCGTGGTCCAGCAGCAGGAACGGGCTGATGTGCTTGCCCAAGTGGTCGTAGGAAAACAGCGTGCGGACCGGGAAGCCATCGCCGACCCAATGCGGTCGGGGGCTGGTGTAGAGGCCAATGATGTTTTTCATGCCATATCTCCCAATCAGGTGTAGCGATTCGATGACACAGCTTAAAAGCCAACCCTTTGATGCACTAGACGGCAAAAACCAGCCTTAGCGTTCCATTAAAAGAACGATACCCAGCGGGAGCGAGCCCGTTCACGCCCGCCGCTGCCTGGCAAAAAGTGCTTTAGAGATGATTGCGCTTGGCGAAATCCGAGAGCCCCACCAGCGATTTCAGCCCGAGCTTCTCCAGCAGGCGGGTCTTGTAGGTGCTGACGGTCTTGGGGCTCAGGAACAGGCTTTCGGCAATGTCCTTGCCGCGCATCCCCATCGCCAGCATGCGCAGGATGGACAGCTCACGCGTGGAGAGGCTTTCCAGGGCCTGCTGTTCGGTGCGCTGCTGGAAGTCGAGGCGCACGGACAATTGTGGAAAGTAGGCATAGCCGGACTTCAACGCATGGATGGCCTTGATCAGTTCCTTCAAGTCGCTTTTCTTGGTCACGAAGCCCCGCGCTCCGGCCGAGATGCAACGGTTGCAGAAATGCTGGGCATCCTGGGCGGTGAACACCAGCACGCTGCACGCGGGAAACTGGCCCATGATCCAGACCAGCAGGTCCAGGCCGTCGAAACCGTTCATTACCAGATCGAGGATCACCAGGTCAGGCGCACCCTCCTTGATGAGGTCCCTGGCATCAGCCACGCCACTGGCATCCCTGACGCGATGGAAGCCCTCGTTCTGGCAAATGAGCCGCAGCGCCCCTCGGATCACAGGGTGGTCATCCACGATCAATACGTCTTTCAAGGCTGTTCCCCCGGTCAAGATAAAAGGCGCCGATGCCATGTTTGCAGCGGACTGTTCCACAGGTGACAGGCCCTGCCACCTGTCAGGGCCGACAGTGCGGACCAACGGCCCGCCTCAACCACCACGGCCTTGCCTCAAGGACCGTCCCCAGGGTTGCACCGGCTCGCTGGCCGGGGGATCGACCCGCTCCATCACCCGCCGCAACGCGGCCAGGTCAGGCAACGGGGCGTGACTCAGATGCAGGCTGGAACGGCGCACGGCGGGCACCGGCGACAGGCCGATCTGCTGCACGTCGTAGAGCATGGCGTGACGCACCTGTGGGTTGTAGAGGATGAAATCGTGCAGGTCCAACGCCCCCTCCGCCAGCCCAGCGTTGACCACCACCAGGTCGAAGGGCTCGCTGCCGTACTCCACCAGCGTCAGCAGCGCTTGCACGTCGCTCACCGGGACAATCCGGAAGTAGCCCTGTTGATTGAACAGGCGTTCCAGCACGATTCGATGGGTATGTTGGGTGTCGGCAATCAGGATACGTAGTGCTTTGTTCGGCATGGCAGGCATTCCAATAGCAACGCGCCCGGCAGGAACCGGCTCGTAAACAGTAAGGGGCGTCAGGCTAGAGGAAGCTTTTGAGAGGCGCTGTAGGACTATTCCCAAATTGAAGAAGGATGTATTCCTCGTGGCGTTGGGATTTGTCCCGGCAAACCCTTTCATGCGTCCCCCGGACCGGGCATCCCGGCCATGTGTTGCGCCAGTCGCTGCGCCAGTTGCTCCATGACCGCGCGCAGACCTTCCACGGCGGACGCCAGCGTGCTCCGGTCGGCGGCGCGGCAGGCGTTTTCCAAGGCTTCACAGGCGTCGATCAGCGGCTGCGCGTTGATCATCCGCGCGCCGCCCTTGATCCGATGCGCCAGGTCCGCCAGGCCCGGCAAGTCGCGCTGATCGGACAGGCGCAGCAGCCGGGCTTGATCTTCGACATGGCTGCTAAGCAGTTCGCGCAGCAGTTGCCTGAGGGAGTCGGTGTCGCTGCCGGTCAGTTGTTCGAGGGTGGACAAGTCGAAACCGGCGCTGGGCGGTGATGGCGCCACCTCCGGCAGGACCTGGGCCAGACGCGCGGCGAGCTCTCGCAGGCCGATGGGCTTGAACAGGCAGTCATCCATCCCCGCTTCGGCGCAGCGTTGCTTCTCTTCCGGCAGGGCATTGGCCGTAAAGCCCAGGAGCAGCGTTGCCGGCACGTCACGGGCGCGCTCCTCGGCCCGGATGGCGCGGGCCAGGTCGTAGCCGCTCAACAACGGCATATTGCAGTCGGTGATGACCACGTCGAAGGGTTCGCTGCGCCAGGCCCGCAGGCCCTGCTCACCATCCGCCGCGACCTGGACGTGATGCCCCAGGTAGCTCAGTTGCTGGCTCAGCAGCAAGCGGTTGGCCGGGTAGTCGTCGACCACCAGGATCTTCAGCGCCCGAGCCGCCACCGCAGCCTCAGTCGCAGTCTCGGCGCGTGGCACGCCGGGCCGAGCGTCGAGCACCGGCAGGCTGAGCAGCACCTCGACCTGCGTGCCCTGCCCCGGCACGCTGCTCAACTTCAGGGTGCCGCCCATCATTTCGCACAGGGTTCGACTGATCACCAGACCCAGCCCGGAACCGCCGCGGGCCGACGAGGCATTCTGACCGGCCTGGCTGAACGGGCTGAACAGCCGCCGCTGATCCTCAAGCGAAATCCCGCAGCCGGTGTCTTCGACCCGCAGGCACACGTCCAGGCGTTCCCCCTCCAGGCCCGGCTCGCCGCGCACCTTCAGGCGGACCTCACCCTGGTCGGTGAACTTGATGGCGTTGCTCAACAGGTTCGAGACGATCTGCTTGAAGCGCAGCGGATCGATCAACACATCGCGCTGGAGCGTGGCCTCCACGTCCAGCAGCAGGCGCAAGTGTTTCTGCCGGGCCAGCCCGTCGAACATCCGCGCCACCGACTCGATCAGCGCATGCAAAGCGGCGCGCTCCGGCGTCAACGTGAGTTTGCCGGACTCGATGCGGGCGATGTCGAGGATGTCGCCGATCAAGTCCAGCATGCCGCGGGCCGCCGTTGACGCAACCTCGATGGCGGACCGGTCGACGACGCCCTGGTCGGCTTTTTTCTGCGCCAGCTCCAGCATGCCGATCACCGCGTTCATCGGTGTGCGGATTTCATGGCTCATGGTCGCGACGAAGGTGGTCTTGGCACGGTTGGCGTCGTCGGCGCTTTGCTTGGCCACGCGCAACTGCTCCAGCAGGCGCCGCAAGTAAACGACCCAGCCCAGGGTCACCAGCAACAACAGCGCCGCGATGGCGAAGCCGCGCAGGATGGTCGTGCGGTTGCGCAGCCAGTAGCTGTCATCGATCACCACTTCACTGCGCCAACGGTTGGTCAGTTCGTCCATTTCCTCGGGGGAAATGCTCAGCAGCGCCTTGTCCAGGATCGAATGCAGTTGCGTCGAGTCTCGCCGGGTCACCAGGGCCACGCGAGCCGGCAAGGTGCCGACGGTGCTGGTGACCTGCAACCGGTCGCGGTACTGGCGGGAAATCAGGTAGCGGGCACTGATCAACGAATTGACCGCGCCCTCCACCGTGCCGGCGGCCACCATCGCCATGGCGTCGGCAGCGTTTTCTGCGGGCACCAGGTGCACGCCGGGAAAGGTTTCCGAGAGGTAGTCACGCAGCACGTTGCCACGGATCAGCGCTAGCCGCTTACCGTCCATCTGGTCCAGGGTCAGCGCGACCTTGCGTGGCGTCACCAGCACGAACGGGTTGCTCAGGTACGGTCGGGTGAAGCGCAACTGGTCTTCCAGTTCGGGGCTGACGGGCGCGGCCGCCAGCACATCGGCCTGGCCACTGCGTACCTGCTCGATGAGCTCGTTGAGCGAACCGCCGCGCAGCAGATCGAACTTCAGGCCGGTGCGCAGGCTGATCCTGGCCAGCACGTCGGCGCTGATACCGCGCAACTGGCCCTGGTCATCGATGAACGTCAGCGGTGGGAAATGCTCGTTGACCGCCACCCTGATCCGCGGATGGGTGTCCAGCCAGCGCTGCTCCTTGACGCTGAAATGCAGCGCCTGCTGCCCCGGCACGCTGGCGCCGCCGGCACTCCAGCGGCGCAGGATGTTCATCCGCTCGCCGGCCGGAATGGCTTGCAACGCGGCGTTGAGAATACGCAGCAGGCGCGCGTTGTCGCGGCTGACCGCGAAGGCGAACGGCTGCACCTCCAGGCGAGAGAAATCCGCCAGTTGGACATTGTTCAGGTAGTTCTTGCTGATCAGGTAATGGGCGCTGATCGAATCCCCCAGGTAAACGTCGGCCTGTCCGAACGCCACGGCGCCGATGGCGCTGAGGGTCGAGGGGTACAACTGCAAGGACGCCTCGGGATAAAACGCCTTGACGGTGTCCGGCGGCAAGTAGTGGTACAGCATTGCCACGCGCTTGCCGGCCAGGTCCGGCGGCAAGTCCTGGCTGTCGTCGGTGCGCGCCACGAGGGTAGGCAGGTCATCGGCATAGGCCTGGGACATCGCCAGGTCCGGGTCGCCGGCCTCGAAGCCATTGGCATTGCCGAGCAGGTCGATCTCGCCGCCACGCAGGGCCTGGAGCGATTCGGCCCGGGACGGATAGCGCTGGACCACCACCTGGACGTGCAAGAGTTGCCCCAGCAGTTGCGCATAGTCGGCGGTCAGGCCTTCGTAGTGGCGCCCATCGCCGGTCATGCCGAACGGCGCGTAGTCCGGCGCCGACTCCCCCAGCCGCAACGTGCCTTTCTGGCGCAGCCAGGCCCAGTCCGCCGCACCCAGGGACACCGAATAATCCTCCACGTTCGAACGCCCGAGCACCTGCAACGACTCGGGCGCCGCCTGCGCCGGTGGCGTCACACTCAACGAGCCCAGCAACAGCGCCGCCAGGCCTGTGCGTAGAAGCTGCATCATCGGAGTCAGATTGCATCGCTTGGCGTAGTCGGCCCGGGACGCCGCCGACTGCGTTCGAGTCGGGGGCACCCGGCTGATGGGTTCAGACTGCCAATACGGGAGAACAGCGAACCGTCCATGGGCCTGTCAAATGGCGGCAGGCGTGGACTGAGTGTAGGAAATTTCTGAGGATTTGCCTGCCGTGCAGCACAAATTCAGGTGGAACGCTTTCGCGGGCAAGCCCGCTCCCACAGGGTTTTGGGTTTGCCTTGAGTCTGTGGTCGTCACCTGGCCCATTGTGGGAGCGGGCTTGCCCGCGAAAGCGGCCGCACAGCCAACATCGCCATCGACTGCCCCACCGCATTCGCGAGCAAGTTCCCACAGGGGGCCTGGCAGTGGGAGGTTACGCCGACGCCAGGTGCAGGTCAGGCACCGGGCGCGCTTGCCCGCGGTGCTTGCCATGGTCATACAGCGAGCCGGCGATTTCATCGGCGCGCACCGGCAGGATCGACAGCAAGGTATCGCTCAAGCCATGGCTGGCCTGGCAGAAGCCCTGCATGTAGATGGCCGCCTTGCAGCGTTCGTCGGTGATCAGCTTGTAGTGCCGGTCCACTTCGAAATCGCCCAGGTACGGCGCCAGCGGGGCCAGCAGCGAACGGTGCATCTGCCGCTCATAACCGGTGGCGAGCACCACCGCGTCGTAACGGCGCACGGTCAATTCGCCGGTGGCGCTGTTGCGCACCGCCAGCTCGATACCGGCGTCGGTGGCCGTGGCTTTTTCCACGGTGGTCAGGGTACGGAAGGCATGGCGGGCCACGCCGGAGACTTTCTGGCGATAGAAAATCCCGTAGATGCGCTCGATCAGGTCGATGTCCACCACCGAATAGTTGGTGTTGTGATACTCGTTGACCAGGCGCTCGCGCTCGCTGTGGGGCTGCTGGAACACCAGGTCGGTGAATTCCGGCGAGAACACCTCGTTGACGAACGGGCTGTCATCCGCCGGCTTCAGGGCCGAGCCACGCAGGATCATGTCGACCTGGACCGACGGGAAGCTGTCGTTGAGGTCGATGAAAGCCTCGGCGGCGCTCTGCCCGCCACCGATGATGGCCACTTTCATCGGCTGGCCGCTCATGCACGGCTGGGTTGCCATGCGCTCCAGGTACTGGGAATGATGGAACACCCGACGATCGTCCTTGAACGCCTTGAACGCGTCCGGAATGCGTGGCGTGCCGCCGGCGCTGACCACCACCGAACGAGCGGTGCGGACGAATTCCTCGCCCTGGCTGTCGCGGGAAATCACCCGCAGCGCCTCGACCTGCTGCTGGTGCAGCACCGGCTCGATGCGCAGCACTTCCTCGCCGTAGCGGCTCTGTTCGGCGAACTGCGCGGCGACCCAGCGCAGGTAGTCGTTGAACTCCATGCGGCATGGGTAGAAGGTGCCCAGGTTGATGAAATCCACCAGGCGCCCGTGCTGCTTGAGGTAATTGACGAACGAATAAGGGCTGGTGGGGTTGCGCAGGGTCACCAGATCCTTGAGGAAGGAAATCTGCAACTCGCTCTGGGTCACCAAGGTGTTGCCATGCCAGCGGTAGTCGGCCTGCTTGTCGAGGAACAGCACGTCCAACTCGCCCTGGACCGGCCCTCGCTCCTGCAACGCAATGGCCAGTGCCAGGTTCGAAGGGCCGAAGCCAATGCCGATCAAGTCGTGAACGATGGGCGATGCAATTGCCTGTGTCATTCCAGTGTCCTCTGGAGAAGCCCCTCAACAGGGCGCGAAAAGCCTGGGGGTAACCGACCGGCCCGAGTGCAGGGCCGGCAAGTCGTCTGTTGAGAGGAACGAGGACAAGGAAAAAAAATTTACCGCCGCACGGCTCGCCAGCGGCAAATCAAGGCGTGTCCCACTGTCGCACCCGAACGCGACAGTGCTTCATGGCATTGACGATGTGCTTTTCCACCAGTGCCCGGGAAATGCCCAGGCGCTCGGCGATCTGCGGGTGCGACAAGCCTTCGAGCTTGCGCAACAGGAAACTTTCGCGGCACAGCGGCGGCAACTCGGCCAGGGCGCGCTGGAGCATGTCCAGGCGCTGGCCGTGATCGAGACAGGTGTGGGGCGATGGCGTGAAGAAGCGTTCTTCGCTGTCCAGCACGTCCAGGGATTCGACCTGGCGCAGGGTGTTGCGCCGATGGCCGTCGATCACCAGGTTCAACGCCGTGCGATACAGGAAGGCCCGCGGCTGTTCGATGGGCGTGTCGCTGGCGCGCTCCAGAACCCGCACATAGGCGTCATGCACCACATCCTCGGCCGCCTGGCGGCTGCCTAGCCTGGCGTTCAGGAAACACACCAGCTCGCGATAGTAGTTTTCCAACATGACTCCCGTGCGCAATGGCTGCGACCGCTATCCTTGTGTCCACTCGGCGTGCCTGGAACAGGCAGTGGCACGATAGTGGCAGATTCAATCGCGTAATTTATAGTAATTCTCATATAGATTTAAAGCTTTCGTTTGTGTCGATGCCTATTCGTTCAAGTTGAACCGCAGCCGCACACCCTAGATCTCTAGGCCAGTACAGCTTTTGTGGCGAGGGAGCTTGCTCCCGCTGGACTGCGCAGCAGGCCCAAGAGCAAACACTTCCACCGAGCCAGAAAAATCGGAGGTTGAGTGTTTGGGGTCGCTTCGCAACCCAGCGGGAGCAAGCTCCCTCGCCACGGTCGCGGCGGCTGACGCGCCAACCTGCTACCAAGTGTTTCAACCAGTAAATTCCCGCCCAAAACGCTCGTTTACCAGAACAGCCTCCCGTCCCTGCCCCTGCTACGACGGGCTTGAATCCATCGGCCGGAACCCTGCATGAAACGTCCCCGCCCTACCCGACGCGCCTGGCTCCTTACCATCACCCTGCTGCCCGCCGTCGCCTTCGCCGCCTGGCAAGCCGTCGCGCCGACGCCCACCGCCCGGGCGACCGCCGCCGTCAGCCGTGGCGACATCGAAAACAGCGTCACCGCCCTCGGCACCCTGCAACCGCGACGCTACGTGGACGTCGGCGCCCAGGCGTCCGGACAGATCCAGAAGATCCACGTGGAAGCCGGCGACGAAGTGCGCGAAGGCCAGTTGCTGGTGGAAATCGATCCGTCCACGCAAAAAGCCAAGCTGGACGCCGGACGCTTCGCCATCGAAAACCTCAAGGCCCAGTTGCAGGAGCAACGGGCGCAGCACGACCTGGCCCAACAGAAATCCCGTCGCCAGCAACAATTGCAGGCCGGCGGCGCGACCCGCGAGGAAGACGTGCAGACCGCCCAGGCCGAGGTGCGGGCCACCCAGGCGCGCATCGACATGTTCCAGGCCCGGATCCGCGAAGCCCAGGCCAGCCTGCGCAGCGACGAGGCCGAGTTGGGCTACACACGGATCTACGCGCCCATGAGCGGCACCGTGGTCGCCGTCGGCGCCCGGGAAGGCCAGACGCTCAACGCGCAGCAGCAGACCCCCTTGATCCTGCGCATCGCCCGGCTGACGCCCATGACGGTCTGGGCCGAGGTCTCGGAAGCCGACATCGGCCACGTCAAACCGGGCATGAACGCCTACTTCACCACCCTGGCCGGCGGCACCCGGCGCTGGAGCAGCAACGTTCGCCAGATCCTCCCGGTGCCGCCGCGCCCCCTGGAAGCCAGCCAGGGCGGCAGCCCCACCGGTGGTCGCAGCGGCAGCGAGCGCGTGGTGCTCTACACCGTGCTGCTGGATGTCGACAACGCCGACCGCGCCCTGATGACGGACATGACCGCCCAGGTATTTTTCGTCGCCGCCCAGGCCCGCGACGTGCTCAGCGTGCCCACCGCCGCGTTGCAGGACACCGCCGGCCAGGTGCTGGTGGTGACCGATAATGGCGACGTCCAACCACGCACGGTACGCACCGGCATCAGCGATCGATTGCGCACCCAGGTGCTCGGCGGCCTGGATGAAGGCGAACGGGTGCTGATCGGCCCGGCGCCCGGCAGCGGAGGCTGAATGGACACGCCCCTGATCGAACTGCGGGACATCCGCAAGGCTTACGGCGGTGGCGACAGCCCCCGGGTGGAAGTGCTGCGGGGCATCGACCTGTCGATCCACGCCGGGGAATTCCTGGCGATCGTCGGGGCGTCCGGCTCCGGCAAATCGACACTGATGAATATTCTCGGCTGCCTCGACCGGCCCACCAGCGGCGAGTACCGGTTCGCCGGCGAAGACGTCGCACGCCTGGGCAGCGACGAACTGGCCTGGCTGCGGCGCGAAGCCTTCGGATTCGTGTTCCAGGGCTACCACTTGATCCCGTCCGGCACCGCCCAGGAAAACGTCGAGATGCCAGCCATCTACGCCGGCACCTCGGCCGCTGAACGCCATGCCCGCGCCCAGGCGTTGCTCGAACGCCTGGGCCTGGCGAGCCGCACCGGCAACCGTCCACATCAGTTATCCGGCGGGCAACAGCAACGGGTGTCGATTGCCAGGGCGTTGATGAACGGCGGTCACATCATCCTCGCCGACGAACCCACCGGCGCCCTCGACAGCCAGAGCGGCATCGAAGTCATGGCCTTGCTCGACGAACTGGCGAGCCAGGGCCACGTGGTGATCCTGATTACCCATGACCGCGAAGTGGCGGCACGGGCCAAGCGCATCATCGAAATCCGCGACGGGTCGATCATCAGCGACAGCGCCAACGGCGCGCCCGCGACATCCTGCGCCAACCCGAAGGCCTTGCAGGCCGTGGACCTGCGCCAGCGCCTGAGTGCCGGCAGCGAAAACAACGGCGCCTGGAAAGGCGAACTGCTCGACGCCGTGCACGCCGCGTGGCGGGTGATGTGGATCAACCGTTTCCGCACCGCCCTGACCTTGCTCGGCATCATCATAGGCGTGGCGTCGGTGGTGGTGATGCTGGCGGTGGGCGAAGGCAGCAAGCGCCAGGTGATGGCCCAGATGGGCGCCTTCGGCTCCAACATCATCTACCTCAACGGCATCGCGCCCAACCCGCGCGCCGCCAAGGGCATCATCAGCGAACAAGACCTCGCCGCCCTCGCCGCCCTGCCCGAGGTGCAGCGCATCATGCCGGTCAACGGTGCCGAAGCCAGCGTGCGCTTCGGCAACCTCGACCACAAAAGCTACGTCGGCGGCAACGACACGCACTTTCCGCTCATCTTCAATTGGCCGGTGGTCCAGGGCAGTTACTTCAGCGATGCCGATGAGCGCAGCGCGGCGGCGGTCGCCGTGATCGGCCACAAGGTCCGGCAGAAACTGCTCAAGGACGTCGCCGACCCCATCGGCCGCTACATCCTGATCGAGAACGTACCGTTCCAGGTGGTCGGCGTGCTCGCGGAAAAAGGCGCCAGCTCCGGCGACTCCGACGCCGACAACCGCATCGCCGTGCCCTACTCCGCCGCCAGCGTGCGACTGTTCGGCAGCCGGCACCCGGAATACGTGGTGATCGCCGCCCGGGACGCCGGCAAGGTCCATCAGGCCGAACAGGCGGTGTCCCGCACCCTGTTGCGCCTGCACGACGGCCAGCAGGATTTCGAACTGACCAACAACGCCGCGATGATCCAGGCCGAGGCACGCACCCAAGGGACGCTGTCGCTGATGCTCGGGGCGATTGCTGCGATTTCGCTGCTGGTGGGCGGCATCGGCGTAATGAACATCATGCTCATGACCGTGCGCGAACGGACCCGGGAAATCGGCATTCGCATGGCCACCGGCGCCCGCCAACGGGACATCCTGCGCCAGTTCCTCACCGAGGCGGTGATGCTCTCGGTGGTCGGCGGCCTGGCCGGCATCGGCCTGGCCCTGCTGGTGGGCGGCGCGTTGCTGCTGGGCAAGATCGCGGTGGCGTTCGAATGGCTGGCGGTGTTCGGCGCCTTCGGTTGCGCCCTGGCCACCGGTGTTGTGTTTGGCTTCATGCCGGCCCGCAAGGCCGCCCGCCTCGACCCCGTCGCGGCCCTCACCAGTGAATGAACGCATGCCGATGAAAGCGCACCTGACCCTCCTGGCCGCCAGCCTGCTACTGGCGGCGTGCAGCACCCCGTTGTCGCCCCCGGACAGCGGCATCCAACCGCCATCGACCTGGCAACACCTCGATACTCCCACCGCCGAGGCAGACAACCGGCAATGGTGGACGCAATTCGGCAGCCCACAACTCAATCGTCTGATCGAGCAGGCGCGCCTGGACAGCCACGACCTCGCCGCCGCCATGGCACGGGTTCGCCAGGCCCAGGCCAGTGCAGTGATCGCCGGTGCGCCCCTGCTGCCGGAACTCAAGGCCGGGCTCAACGGCACGCGCCAGGAGCTTTTGCGCGGCAAGGGCTACAGCCAACTGGACGTGGATCGGGACAACCGTTCGCTGGATTACTACGACGCCAACCTCAGCGCCACCTATGAGCTGGATTTCTGGGGAGGCAAACGGGCGGCCCGGGACAGCGCGCTAGGCACCCTGGCGGCCAGCCGGTTCGACCGGGCGACCGTGGAATTGACCCTACTCAGCGGCGTCGCCAACAGCTACACCCAGGCGCTGTCCCTGGGCGAACAACGACGCATCGCCGAACTGAACCTGGCCAATGCCCAAAGCGTGCTCGACCTGGTGCAGACCCGCTACGACGCCGGCAGCGCCACCGCCGTGGAACTGTCCCAGCAGAAAGGCCTGGTGGCAGCGCAACAGCGCCGACTGCCGCAGGTGCAGCAACAGGCCCGGGAGGCGCTGATCACCCTGGCGACGCTGTTGGGGCAGCCGGTGCAGGCGGTCCGCCTCGATGCCGAGGACTTCGACCGTCTGCACTGGCCGTCCATCGACGCCGGCGTGCCCAGCGACCTGCTGCGCCGCCGCCCGGACATCGCCGCCGCCGAAGCGCGCCTGAGCGCCGCCGAAGCCGACATCCGCGTGGCGCGCGCGGCGATGCTGCCCTCAATGACCCTGGGCCTGAGCCTCGCCAGCGGTGCCGACATCGCCGACCAGGTGTTGCGCAACACCGTCTACAACCTCACCGCCGGCCTGGCGGCGCCAGTGTTCAACAACGGCCGCCTGAAAGCCGAACGGGACAAGGCCACCGCGCGCCAGGAAGAACTGCTGCAAACCTACCGCGCGGCTATCGTCAACGGCTTCGCCGACGTCGAAAAAGCCTTGAACGGCATCAACGGCCTCGACCGACAACGGCAGTGGCAAGCCGAAGAACTGCAACAGGCCCAAAGCGCCTTCGACATCGCCCAGCGCCGCTACCAGGCCGGCGCCGAAGACCTGCTCACCGTGCTGGAAACCCAACGCACCCTCTACGCCGCCCAGGACATGAACGTGCAACTGCGCCTGGCCCGAGTCCAGGCCAGCGTGGCGTTGTACAAGGCGTTGGGTGGGGGGTGGCGGGTGATGTAGGCCTCGAACACACCATCAAGCCACCCAGCTGTTCACTTGAACTCAATCTCAAGCCAAGTGCACCCGTGGCGAGGGAGCTTGCTCCCGCTGGGCTGCGCAGCAGCCCTAAGATCTTGCGGTCGCTGCGCAACCGAGCGGGAGCAAGCTCCCTCGCCACAAATAATTCCCGCCCCTATAAAGGGTGTTCGGCTTAGGTTCTGTTTATCCGGCCATGTAGGACTCCCGAGCCAGGCTACATCGCCTTGCGCCGTTACCTACAACTGCGCCAGAATCCGCCGGCTTGTGCGCCTGGCCCTCCATCGATAACTTGTTTCCCGTCACTGCTCGTCAGTGATCGGGTCTGCAAGCCCGCCGAATACCAGGTGCATCGCCACAAGCCATCGGCCCATTTGTGTTCGTTTCATGGCCGCTGTGTGCGGGAGACCCTCGGGTCTGCCGGGTGCCTGGTTCCCGGTCTTGCAGACCCGCGCATAGCTGCCACCCATCATCTGCAAGTGCTGGCTGTCAGCCCTTTTGAATAACCAGGAGCTGCACCATGTTCAAGATCACTCCAAACCCTCCCGCAGACGATCCCAAAAAACTCGACGAAGCCGCCGACCGCGCCCTCGCCTTCTATCTCGACCCCAAACCTGAAACACCCAATCCATCACCGGGCCAGTTGTTCACTGTTGCAGAAGGCGCGGACATGGAATGCGTGCTGGCCAACCTCAGCGAAACCCTCGCTTCGGTCAACGTCATGGCAAGCGAGCAAGCCTTTGAACTGGAAGGCTCGCGGCGCCATTTTGCGCTGGGCATCCAGCAAATGATCGAGTTGGCAGAACTGCTGGCAAACCGCGCTCTGGACATCGCCGTACCGCGCTAAACGCACACCCTCAAGCCGAGTGACACCCGTGGCGAGGGAGCTTGCTCCCGCTGGGCTGCGCAGCAGCCCTAAGATCTTGCGGTCGCTGCGCAACCGAGCGGGAGCAAGCTCCCTCGCCACAAATAATTCCCGCCTCTGCTCATCCAATCAGAAGGGTTAAACAGGCTTGGCCTTGAGATTGCGCGCATACCACGGTCGCTGTGGCACCCGGCGAAACAGTTCGGCGAGTTTCTTGTCGTCGCTGCCGAAGGTGATGCGCAGGGCCAGTTTCATGGTTTCCGGGTCCATTTCCACCGAACGCCCCACTTGCAGCCCCGGCGTGGTGCTGCAACCGTGGGTGTCCGGGCCCAGCCAGGGGTCGGCGATTTCCACCCAGCGACCCGGGGCGAACCACGGTACACCGTTGACGTCCAGGCGGCTCACTTCGCCGGGGTGGAAACGTTCGTGGGCACGGAACCAGTCGTCGAGGCGGTCGTCGATCCAGCCGTGAAAGGACCAGAACACCGGGTTCACGTGGGAAGAAAACGGGTCGCCGAGAAAGTCGTTTTCCGCTGCATACCAGCGCTGGGCGAAGTCGGCCGGGTCGCGGGCGAACGGCACCGGGTGGCCGTTGGACGGGTCCCTGGGCACCGAGGCCCAGCGCATGTGCAGCCAGTCGTGCAGCCCCAGTTCCATCTCCGACCCCAACTGGCCCAGGGTCAGTTTCGACAGGTAGCGCGGGTCACGATAACGCGACTCCCAGACCTGGAAATTGCTGTGATAGGTCTCGGCCGTCTTGATGTCGCTCACCCATTGGGCGTACTGCTCGTCGCCGTCGGCCAGCCAGGTGGGCGGCAAGGCCGTGCCGTCGTGGTTGTCGAAATAACGGGCGAACCCGAGGCGGTCACGCGCCAGTTCCGGTTGCGGCAACGGGAAGCGTGGCCAGGACGGCAACGGCTGGAACGAGCGCGCCGTGCCCAGCATGTGCCGATGCATGAAGAAGAAGTCGATGCCCGAGCCGTTGCGATCCTTGCGCGGTCCGCGCGCGTCACGCTCATGGCCCCTTGGCCCGGGCTGCCAGCCGATGCCGCGCAGGGCGTTGCGCTTGCCTTCGTCCAGGGTGTGCCATTTGTCCCGCGTCGCATGCCAGAGTTGATGGAACAAGCGATGCTCGGGCGACACCAGCCAGGCCAACAGCGCCGGGCTCAGCGGCACGCGGTCGCGGGCTTCGGGAAACGGCTGCTTGACGGCGATGAAGCGGTTGTCGAGTTCCGGCTGGGCCAGCGGACGATCCAGCGACCATACGCGCCCGCTGAGGGTGGCGGGGCCGGCATTGCCGAAACCGGCCCAGACTTCGTCCAGGGCCATGATGAATTCATAGCGCGGCACGCCGCTCGCCCCATCGACCAGCCGCCAGCTCAACTGCCTGGGGTCGGTTCCGGCCAGGTCACCCAGCACCCGGTAGCGCGGCTCGGCGCCGCTGCGCAGCCGGCCGGCGGTGTCGAGGCAACCCACCAGGCCACGGCCCTTGTGGGCGATGTCGAGAAAGAGCTGCAGATCGTCGTCCGGCACGCCCGAAAGGCCCGCCTCCTGCCCGCTGAAACGGATCGTCCAGATCCCCCGCAACGTATCCGCCCGGCGCTGGCCCGCCACATCCGCCACATCGAAGGACGCCTCGCCGGGGGTGATGGTCGGGTCCGGCCGGGTCAGTTCGCGATGCCCGTAATACACCGCAGGCACAGCGGCACCGGTGAGTGCCAGGCCTGCCATGAACCCTCGTCGAGAAATCGTCATTGCCTTACCTGTGTTCAGCCCTGGGGTGGGCGTTATCCAAGCTAGGACGATGGCTGGGGGGACAAATTTAAAGACTGTGGGGGGCTCTTCGCGAGCAAGCTCGCTCCCACAGAGGTCAGCCACCTGGAGGTGATCCCCAATGGGGGCGAGCTTGCTCGCGAAGAGGCCCTCCCAGACCGCTAAATTTCCCCACCCATCACTCGTCCTTCCCAGACAGCAAAGGCGAACCTGACTGAGATCGGCAATGACAACACGACGTTCGAAAAAGGCGCTGTTCATCGGCGTGCCCCTGGCCCTGGCCTTGGTAGTGGGCGGTGGCCTCGCGGCCTGGGACTATGGATGGCGGGGCAACCCCGGCTACCCGGTCAAGGTGATGAAAGAGGCCCGGGCCCTGCATGAGCGCCTGCTCTCCTTCGACAGCCACATCACCGTACCGCTGGATTTCGGCACCGCCGGCCACGAAGCCGACAAGGACGGCGACGGCCAGTTCGACCTGGTGAAAGCCAATCGCGGCCAGTTGTCCGGCGCGGCGCTGACGGTGTTCGGCTGGCCGGAGTTGTGGAACGGCCCCAACGCGCCGCACAAGCCCACCGCCGGCTTCGTCGAGGAGGCACGCAACCAACAGGAAGTGCGCTACAAGATCATCACCGGGCTGGTCCGCGACTACCCCAACCAGGTCGCCATCGCCTACACCCCGGAGGATTTTCGCCGGCTGCACGGTGAAGGCAAGTTCGCGATTTTCATCAGCATGCTCAACGCCTACCCCCTTGGCGATGACCTGAACCTGCTGGACCTGTGGACGGCGCGAGGCATGCGCATGTTCGGCTTCAGCTACATCGGCAACAACGACTGGGCCGATTCCTCGCGCCCGCTGCCGTTCTTCAACGACTCGCCGGATGCCCTCGGCGGCCTGTCGGACATCGGCAAGCAAGCGGTGACCCGCCTGAATGACCTCGGTGTGATCATCGACGTGTCGCAGATGTCGACCCAGGCCCTGGAGCAGGTCGCGCAACTGAGCCGCACACCGCTGGTGGCCTCGCATTCCGCGCCACGGGCGATGGTGGACATCCCGCGCAACCTCAGCGACAAGGAACTGCAATTGATCAAGCGCAGCGGCGGCGTGGTGCAGATCGTCGGTTTCTCCCAGTACCTGCGCCCGCTCACGCAAAAGACTCAGGACAAGCTCAACGCCCTGCGCGCGCGTTTCGACCTGCCGCCGCTGCCCAACCTGGCCATGGCGCTGATGCCCGGCGATCCGATCATCGCCGCCTGGCCCGAGCAGAAGTTCGGCGAATACGCCGCTCAGCTCTACGGCATCCTGGAAGAAGAACCCAAGGCCAGCCTCAAGGACCTGGGGGACGCCATCGACTACACCGTGCGCAAGATCGGCATCGACCACGTCGGCATCAGCTCCGACTTCAACGAAGGCGGCGGCGTGAAAGGCTGGGAAAACGTCGGCGACATCCGTAACGTCACCGCCGAACTGCTCACCCGCGGCTACTCCGAAGCCGACATCGCCAAACTCTGGGGCGGCAATTTCCTGCGGGTCTGGGATCAGGTCCAGAAGGCAGCGCGACCGGCCGTGGCCTCGAACCAGAAGGTCGGCCAGCATGAATGAACGCCGCACGTTCCTGAAGCGGGCCGGGATCCTCGCCGCCGGCCTACCCCTGGCCAACAGTTTGCCCGCCACGGCCGGCACCCCATCGCTGCCGTCGCTGCCGCGGGATAAATGGGCGCAACTGCGCTCGCTGTTCGACCAGGATCCGGACTACCTGCATTTCGCCAACTTCCTCGTCACCACCCATCCGCGCCCGGTGCGCGAGGCCATCGAGCAACACCGCGCCGCTCTCGACAAGAACCCCGGCCTGCAGATGGACTGGGACCTGGGCATCACCGAAGCCCGCGAGGAAAACGTGCGCGCCTGGGCCGGCCGCTACCTGCAAGCGGGCCCCAGGCAGATCGCCCTCACCGGCAGCACCACCCAAGGCCTGGCGATGATCTACGGCGGGGTCCAGGTCAAGCCCGACCAGGAAATCCTCACCACCGTCCACGAACACTACGCCACCCACACCATCCTCGACCTGCGCACCCAACGGGACGGCACCCGCGTGCGCAAAATCAAGCTGTTCGAGGACGCCCACCGCGCAAGCCACGATGAAATCCTGGCCGCCATCGACCGCGCCATCCGCCCGCAAACAAGGGTGCTGGGCATGACCTGGGTGCACTCCGGCAGCGGCGTGAAGTTGCCCATCGACCAGATCGGTGCGCTGGTGGAGCGGCACAACCAGGGCCGCCGCGATGATCAACGCATCGTCTACGTGGTGGACGGCGTGCACGGCTTTGGCGTGGAGGACCTGGGCTTTGCGGCGATGAACTGCGACTTCTTCATCGCCGGCACCCACAAGTGGATGTTCGGCCCGCGCGGCACGGGGCTGGTGTGCAGCCGCAGCGACGAACTCAAATACGTCACGCCGATCATCCCGACCTTTTCCGAAGCCACGGCGTTTTCCACCGTCATGACTCCGGGCGGCTTCCATGCCTTCGAGCACCGCTGGGCGGTGGACGAGGCCTTCAAGCTGCACCTGGAGCTGGGCAAGGCCGAGGTACAGGCGCGCATTCACGCCCTCAACAGCTACCTGAAAAAACAACTGGTGGCGATGCCGCAGGTTGAACTGGTCACGCCGTTGAGCCCGGCGCTGTCGGCCGGCTTTACCTTTTTCCGCATCAAGGGCCGCGAAAGCGATCAGGTGGCCGGCGACCTGATGAAGCAACGCGTGATCGTCGACGCCGTTCACCGCGATGCCGGGCCGGTGATCCGCACCGCACCGGGCCTGCTCAACAACGAAGCCCAAATCGATCGTTTCATGACGCTGTTGAAGCAAGCGATTTGACCCGCGCTTGTTGGACTTTAATCGAGAGAAAAAATGAACCGTTTTCCACTGAAAGTACTTGCCGCATTGGCCTTGGTCACCCTGCTGCCCAGCGGCGCCGAAGCGTCTCAACCGGGCCAGGTGTTTCGCGATTGCAAGGATTGCCCGGAGATGGTCGTGTTGCCCACCGGCACCTTCCAGATGGGCACCCCGCCGGACGAAGTCGGCCGCGAGCCGGATGAAGGCCCGATGCACCCGGTGACGTTCGCCCGGCCGCTGGCGATCAGCCGTTTCCAGGTGTTGAAGGGTGAATGGTTCGCCTATTTGCGCGACACCGGCTACACGATGCCCGACGGCGATGACCGCCCTGGCCGCGCCTGCAAGGCCGGCGTGCCGGAATACCAGGGCAGCGACCCGCAAAAGCAATACAGCGACCGTCACCCGGCGGTGTGCATGGACTTCAACGAGGCCAATGCTTATGTGGCCTGGTTGTCGAAGAAAACCGGCAAGCCCTACCGGCTGACCAGTGAGTCGGTGCGCGAGTACGCGGCACGCGGCGGCAGCACCGGGCCGTTCCCCTTCCCGTTCGATGAAGGCAAGGACTACAGCATCGCCCGGCATGCCAATACCTACGGCGCCGCCGACGGCTTCAACTTCACCTCGCCGGCCGGCAGCTTCCCGGCCAACGCCTTCGGCGTGTACGACATGCACGGCAATGTCTACGAGTGGACGGCCGATTGCTACAACGACAGCTACACCGGCGCCCCGGACGACGGCAGCGCCTGGCTCGACGGCGACTGCAAAGTGCGGCGTATCCGTGGCAACGACTGGGGCGAGGCGCCGGTGTTTTCCCGCTCGGGCAACCGTAACGCGGCGTACCCGGATGCGCGTGGGGATTGGCTGGGGTTTCGGGTGGTGCGGGATATGTAGCCCGTGAATTCACTTGCGGGGGTGCGCCCTGTGGCGAGGGGATTGATCCCCGATGGGGCGCGCAGTGCCCCCATAGCCTGGGCATGGGTTGTGTCGGATGGGTTGAGGGGACGAGAGGCCGCTGCGCGACCAGCGGGAGCAAGCTCCCTCGCCACGAACACCGGTCGCTAAATCCCATGTTCTTCCAACCGTTCTACAGGGGGGCGCGATACAACCGGCGCGCTCCGTCCTCAAGCCCTTGCGATGAATACCTGCGGGGGCCTTCGCCCTTTCTTCAAGCAGGGAAACCGCCATGAACCAACCAACACGCGGGGTGATGCACGAGCTGTTCACGCTGCTCAAACCTTTCCGGCTGATTGTCATCGGCGCCATTGCGCTGGGCATGCTTGGCGGGCTCAGCGTCACGGTGCTGCTGGCGACGATCAACCAGGTCCTGTACGCCGACAACGGCCTCAGCGCCACGGTGGTCGGCGTGTTTGCCGGGCTGTGCCTGCTGGCGCTGACCAGCTCGATCTTCTCGGACATCGGCACCAACTATGTCGGCCAGAAGATCATTGCCAGTTTGCGCAAGACCCTGGGGGAAAAAGTGCTGTCGGCGCCCATCGAACAGATCGAGCGCTACCGCAGCCATCGCCTGATCCCGGTGCTGACCCACGACGTCGACACCATCAGCGACTTCGCCTTTGCCTTTGCCCCGCTGGCCATTTCCCTGACCGTCACGCTCGGCTGCATGGGTTACCTGGCGCTGTTGTCGTGGCCGATGTTCCTGGTCACCGTGGTGGCGATCCTGATCGGCACGGTCATCCAGTACATCGCCCGAGGCCGCGGCATGCAGGGTTTCCTGAACGCCCGCGAACACGAAGACGAACTGCAGAAGCACTACAACGCCATCGCCGAGGGCGCCAAGGAACTGCGCATCCATCGTCCGCGTCGCCAGCGCATGTTCGTCTCGGGCATCGAGCGCACCGCCGACACGATCTGCGACACACAGATCCGCTCGGTGAACATCTTCGTGGTCGCCAAGACCCTCGGCTCCATGCTGTTCTTCGTGGTCATCGGCCTGGCCCTGGCGCTGCAATCGCTGTGGCCAAGCGCGGACAAAGCGGTGATGAGCGGCTTCGTGCTGGTGCTGCTGTACATGAAGGGGCCGCTGGAACACTTGATCGGTACACTGCCGATCGTCAGCCGCGCGCAGATCGCCTTCCGCCGGATCGCCGAGCTGTCGGAACGGTTTTCCTCGCCAGAACCGCACCTGCTGCTCAGCGACCCGGGCAATCGCAAGACCGCGGTGCGAAGCCTGGAACTGAACAATGTGGCCTACAGCTTCCCGTCGGTCGAAGGCGCCACGCCCTTTCGCCTGGGCCCGGTGAACCTGCGGATCGACCAGGGCGAGATCATTTTCATCATCGGTGAAAACGGCTGCGGCAAGACCACGCTGATCAAGCTGTTGCTGGGCCTGTATGCCCCGCAACAGGGGGAAATCCGCCTCAACGGCCAGGCGGTGACCGACCTGGACCGCGACGACTACCGCCAACTGTTCACAACGATCTTTGCCGACTACTACCTGTTCGACGACGTCGTGCAGGGCGAGACCCACATCCCCGACGACGCCAACCAGTACCTGCAACGCCTGGAGATCGCCCACAAGGTCAGCGTGCGCGACGGCACCTTCACCACCACCGACCTGTCCACCGGCCAACGCAAGCGCCTGGCCCTGGTCAACGCCTGGCTGGAAGAGCGCCCGGTGCTGGTGTTCGACGAGTGGGCCGCCGACCAGGACCCGACTTTCCGACGGATTTTCTATACCGAACTGCTGCCGGACCTCAAGCGCCTGGGCAAGACCATCATCGTGATTTCCCACGACGACCGTTACTTCGATATCGCCGACCAGTTGGTGCGTATGGAAGCCGGCCATGTCGTCACCGAGCTGCAACCGGCCTGACGGTGAACATTTCTTTAAAAAAAGACGTTGGGTCTTTCCGGTTTACCCAAGGCCCAACGTCTTACTAGCAGCTAATAGAAATAGTTCTCAGTAACATTCTGACGAGAAAAAATAATGCCAGCACCGCTAGGACTGAAACCGCTCACCCAGGCTCTACTGATCCGTCATTCGTTTCGACCGCACGTCCCGGTCCTCTGCGCGCTGGTCCTGGGCCTGCCGCTGACGGCCCAGGCCCAGAGCCTGCCGATCAACATCCAGGCGCAACCGCTGGGCAGCGCGTTGCAGGAGTTCGGTCGCCAGACCAACCTGCAAGTGCTCTACAACCCGGCCGACGTCAGTGGCCTGCGCAGCACCGCGGTGAGCGGTGACCTGGAGCCGGCCGCCGCCATGGCCCGGTTGCTCCAGGGCACCCCGATCGCCTACAGCGTCCAGGGCAACAGCATGACACTGCGCAGCCGCAACGATGGGGCGGGCCTGGACCTGGCGCCGATCAACATTTCGGGCACCCAGGAATCGGCATGGGGGCCGGTGGATGGGATCGTCGCGAAAAAAACCGGCACCGGCACCAAGACCGACACGCCGCTCAACGAAGTGCCGCAGACCGTCAACGTCATCACCCAGGACGAGGTCAAGCTGCGCGGCTCGCAGAGCGTCACCGAAGCCCTGCGCTACACCGCCGGCATGACCGGTGGCGGTTTCTCCGACCGGGTGACGATCTTCGACGAACCGACTTCCCGCGG
The DNA here is from genome assembly GCF_001269745.1 of Pseudomonas sp. P97.38. Classification (NCBI taxonomy): domain Bacteria; kingdom Pseudomonadati; phylum Pseudomonadota; class Gammaproteobacteria; order Pseudomonadales; family Pseudomonadaceae; genus Pseudomonas; species Pseudomonas sp. P97.38. The sequence continues at coordinate 390,717 of NZ_LHVJ01000015.1, read as the reverse complement.
CTTCATCCCGACGCCGCTGTACCTCGACGGCCTGCACCTGCCCTACGGCGGCGGCAGCACCGGCGGCGCCCTGCAGATCGACCCGTACACCCTGGAGCGCATCGAAGTGCTCAAGGGTCCGGCCTCGGTGCTCTACGGCCAGAATCAGCCGGGTGGGATCGTCAACATGGTCAGCAAGCGCCCCACCGCCACGCCGTTGCATGAGGTGACCCTGGGCGCCGGCGACAACGACCGCAAGAAGCTCGGCTTCGACCTGGCCGGCCCGCTGGATGACCAGGGCGAATTTCTCTATCGCCTGACCGGCGTGGCGGAAGATTCCGGTTCGGAAATCGACTACGTCGAGAAAAACCGCATGCTCCTGGCGCCGAGCCTGACGTGGAACCCCAGCGACGAAACCAGCATCACCTTCTTCGCCCAGTACCAGAAAGACCACGACACCCCGTCCGCCCAGGGCCTGCCCGCCTCCGGCACGGTGCTGCCGAACCCGAACGGCAAGTACAGCCGCTCGACCTTCTTCGGCGAGCCGGACGTGAACAAGTACAACCGCGAGCAGTTCGTCGTGGGCTATGAGGCCTCCCATGAACTCAATGACGTCTGGACGCTGAAGCAGACCGCGCGTTACGCCCAGGTCGATGACCAGTACGTGGATCCGCTGCACGGCTACGGCTTCATCGCCAACCCGGTCACCGGGGCCAACGACCAACGCTACATGCGCCGCTACGGGGTCGACTGGTCGCAGACCAACAAGGTCTACAACATCGATACCACCGCCCAGGCCAAATTCCACACAGGGGCACTGGACCACACCGTCTTGCTGGGTGTGGACCACTACCATTTCGAATCGAAGTTCCTCGGCCTGTACGATCGCAGCGCGTCGGCCATCGACATGTACAACCCGGTGTACGGCGGCGCGATCAACTTCAGCTCGCCCTACCGCTGGGACAACACCGTTCGCCAGACCGGGCTGTATGTCCAGGACCAGCTCAAATGGGACAAGTGGTTCCTCACGCTGGGCGGCCGCTATGATTTTGCCGAAACCGACAACAAGCGTCCGCTTGACGGGACCAGCACCAAGACCCGGGATGAAAAATTCAGTGGCCGGGCCGGCTTCGGCTACCTGTTCGATAACGGCCTGACGCCTTATGTGAGCTACTCGGAGTCATTCCTCCCCGTCACTGACACCGGGTTTGGCAACACCGCGTTCAAGCCGACGACGGGCAAGCAGTACGAAGCCGGGATCAAATACGAACCCAAGGCTATCGACGGTTTTATCCAGTTGTCGGTCTACGACATCGTGCAAAAGAACGTGGTGACGTCCAATCCACTCACCCCCGGCTTCAGCGGCCAGTCCGGTGAAGTACGTTCCCAGGGCATCGAGCTGGAAGGCAAGGTCAACCTGAACAAGAACGTACGGGTGATCGGTTCGGTGTCGCGCAACGACATCGAGTACACCAAGGACAACGATGGTCGCGAAGGCCGTCACCCGGCCAGTGCGCCACCCCTGACCGCCTCGGCCTGGATCGACTACACCTTCACCGGCGCCAGCCCCCTGGCCGGTCTCGGCGCGGGCATCGGCGCACGGTATGTGCGCGAGAGCTACGGCACCGACTACGAAGGCGCATTCACGATTCCGTCCTACACGGTCTACGACGCCATGATGTCCTACGACTTCGAGAAGTCCCCGCTGCACATCAAGGGCGTGAGCGTGCGGATGAACATGGAAAACCTCGAGGACAAGAAATACGTCGCCAGTTGCCGCAGCAACTGGGACTGCTACTACGGCCAGGGCCGAACCCTCACCACCGACCTGACCTACAACTGGTAACCCTCGCCGCCGCAAAGGATTGCGGCTGAGGTTGTCTGGACTGCCGTCTTCGCGAAGAAGAGGCCAGGCTTGTCCAACATTTCCATCGACTGACCCACCGCTTTCGCGAGCAAGCTCGCTCCCACAAGGGATTTACGGTGAACACACATCCGTGGTCGCCAACGATCAACCTGTGGGAGCGGGCTTGCCCGCGAAGGCGGCGGTACATTCAACATCAATGCAAACTGACCCACCGCTTTCGCGAGCAAGCTCGCTCCCACAGAGGGTCACTTGTACGCCGCAAACTAGGTGTTCACCACTGTCACCTGTGTGGGAGCGGGCTTGCTCGCGAAGACGGCGGCACAGCCGGCATCATCATTTACTGACCCACCGCTATCCCAACTGCGTTTCCACGCGATCCCGCCCGGCCTGCTTGGCGGCATACACGCCCGAGTCGGCCCGAAGCAACAAGGCGTCGGCGCCCTCACCGGCGCGCCAGGTGGCGATGCCGAAGCTGGCGGTGACGATTCCCACGTCCTCGATCGGGGCCGAGCGCAGGCCTTCCCAGAGTCCCAGGGCCAGGGCATAGGCACTCTCGCTGTCCGTGTCCGGACACAACACCACGAACTCTTCCCCGCCCAATCGGCAGAACACATCGGTACGCCGCAACCGCTGGGCAACCCGCTGGCAGACCGCCTGCAACACCCGGTCGCCCACCGCATGACCGTGCTGGTCGTTGATGCGCTTGAAGTGATCGATGTCCAACATGATCACCGCCAGCCCCCCGGAACCACGCTCGACCCGAGACATCTCCGAGGTCAGTCGTTCCTGGAAATAACGGCGATTGCGAATCCCCGTCAAGGCGTCGGTAACCGACAGGGCCCGCAGTTCTTCCTCCACCCGCTTGAGATCGGAAATGTCCGAGATATAGCCGTGCCACAGCACCCCGCCGCCAGGCAGTTCCTCCGGCGTGGCCTCGCCCCGGACCCAACGCAGGCCCCGCTGCGGCAACTGCAGCCGGTATTCTTCACGCCAGGGGCTCAGGGTATCGGCCGATGCACGAATCGAGCTGCGCACGCGGCCGGCGTCCAGGCAATGAATGCGCGAGAAAATCGCCTCGGCGTTCTGCACCAGCACGTGCGGCTCCAATTCGTAGATGTCGCGAATGCCGTCGCTGGCGTAGATCACACTGAAACGGCCGTTGAAATCCATCTTGAACTGATAGATGCCGCCCGGCACATGGGCGCTGAGTTTCTTCAGCAACAGGTCCCGTGCCGCCAAGGCTTCGTGGACGCGCTTGCGCTCGGTGATGTCGATGCAGATCGCCAGGTGCCCGACCCACAGCCCCTGGTCATCGAGCATCGGCGTGGCCAGCATGTTCACGGTCAGATGGCTGCCGTCGCGACGCACCAGGGTCCATTCCCGCGCCTGCTGCCCGCCCTGCTCGCCCCCCTCGAGCAACATCGCGTGACAGGTGGGGATCGGCTTGCCGAAACGCGCACCGAGCTGGGCGGCCCGGGCCTGGAGTTCACGCGGCACATGCAGGCTTTCGAGGGTCATGCTTTGCAGGACCTCGCTGCTGGGGTAGCCGAGCATCTGTTCGGCGCCGGCGTTGAAAGTCGTGATGACGCCGCGCAGGTCCGTGGCGATGATCGCCACCTCCGTCGCCGCATCCAGCACACCGCGCAACTGGCCATGGGTGCCGCGCAGTTCCTGCTCCCTGGCCCGCAACTCGCGGGTGCGTTGCTCCACCAGTTTCAGTGCCCGTTGCCGCTGGCTGACCAGCACGTAAAGCAAGGCGCTGAGCAACAGGCTGAGCAAGCCACCCAGCACCACCAGGCTTGCCGCCGATGAGTGGTTGGTTGTCAGGAACGTCCGACTGGGACGCAGCTCCACCCGATAATCGCGATCGGCCAGGCGCACCCGACGTGTCTCCGACAATTCGCTGTGGCCGGCCGGGGTGGGCGATTCGAACAGGGCTTCCTCGCGATCGTCCGCAGACAGGTCGATAACCCGCATCGACAGGTTGTCATGACCGGCCGTCGGCAGGCCGTCGCCCGCCAGTTGGCGCATGCTGATGGCCGCGACCACATACCCGAACGGTTCGGTGGCCCCTGGCCGGGTGACCGGTGCCGCCAGCAACACGCCGCGGGTGAAGGCCGGATCGACGCCAATCAGGTCCAGTGGCTGTGAAACCGCCAACCGGCCACTCTGCCGCGCCCGGTCCAGGGTGGCCCGCCGAACGGGCTCGAACAGCAGGTCCATGCCCAAGGGCGAGCCATAGGAGGCCTGGCTTTGCACGTAGAGCACCGGCACATACTCGTCCCGCTCGGCGGCCGGCTGCAGGCCACCGCTGCCGTCGTCCTCACGGACGATGAAGTTTATCGAGCCATCGGCCCGCGCCTGCTGTTCGAACGCCAGCCGTTTGTCCCGTCGCACCCTGGGCGCCCAGGCGAGTGCCCGGGTACGTCGCAACAAGGCCTCGGCGTACCCACGGAATTCATCATTGGACACCGACTCCGAGTTGGCGAAGAAGCGCCGCAAGCCATCCAGACGCTGCTCCTGTTCCTGGAAGCGCTCCTCGATCCGGCTGAAACGCTCCTCGGCTTGCAATTCGAAGCGCTGGCGCAGTTGCTGGCCGAACAGGTTCATCATCGCCCAGCTCAGCACCGCCGTCAGAAAGCTGCCGGCCAGCAAGACCAGCGTTGCCACGAGCCAGGCCGAGACGTCTTCGCTGATAAAGCCCAGGATCCTGGGGCGCACCTGATGCAAGGCCATAAACACGACTCAAAAAGGGCCAGGCAGAAGGTTCAACCCGGCCACAGGCTAAGTTATAGCTATTAGCCATCACTTTGACCAGCCCCAAGATGAGCTGAAAGCCTTGAGTTACAAGGCTTGCGTGGATCCAATCAGTAATCGGTCAACGGGCCATGATCTTCCAGGCACGGTGGATCTTGCCATTGCGGGCAAAGTCCGGATCGATGGTCTTGGCCGTGATTTCTTCCACCGCGTAGCGCTCGCCGAGGTTGTCCTCGAGCTGGAACTTGCGGAAGTTGTTGGAGAAATACAGCACGCCACCCGGCGCCAGGCGGGCCATGGCCAGGTCCAGGAGCTGGACGTGGTCGCGTTGCACGTCAAAGATCCCTTCCATGCGCTTGGAGTTGGAGAAGGTCGGCGGGTCGATGAAGATCAGGTCGTATTCGTCGCGACTGGCTTCCAGCCAGGCCATGACGTCGCCCTGCTCCAGGCGGTTCTTGTCGGAGAAACCGTTGAGCGAGAGGTTGCGTCGCGCCCAGTCCAGGTAGGTTTTCGACAAATCGACACTGGTGGTGCTCCGAGCACCACCCTTGGCCGCATGGACGCTGGCGGTCGCGGTGTAGCAGAACAGGTTGAGGAAGCGCTTGCCGGCCGCCTCTTTCTGGATCCGCAGGCGCATCGGCCGGTGGTCGAGGAACAGCCCGGTGTCCAGGTAGTCGGTGAGGTTGACCAACAGCTTGACGCCACCTTCGTTGACCTCGGTGAAGGTGCCCTGGGCGCTCTGGCGCTCGTATTGCTTGGTGCCGCTCTGGCGTTCGCGACGCTTGATCACCACGCGGCTCTTGTCGACGCTCAGGGCCTGGGGAATGGCCGCCAGGGCATCGAACAGTCGGGCCGAGGCCTTTTCCGGGTCGATGGATTTCGGCGCGGCGTATTCCTGCACATGGACCCAGTCGTGGTACAGGTCGATGGCCATGGCGTATTCCGGCATGTCGGCATCGTAGACCCGGTAGCAGTCCACGCCTTCACGTTTGGCCCACTTACCCAGCAACTTGAGGTTCTTTTGCAGGCGATTGGCGAACATCTGCCCGCCTTCGCTCAAGCGTGCCTGTTCCACCACCGGGGCGGGGACAGGAGCCGGCTTGATCGGGTTACCATTCTTGTTGTACTGGCGCTCCTGCGGTGCTGCGGGCGCTTGTTGGTCAAGGCGAGCCTGTTCGCGCTCGGCCTGACGCTGTTCCGGGGTGCGACGCTCGCCGGTGACGAACTGGTCCGGCAGCACCTTGATCAGCAACAACTTGCACGGCAAGGCGCCGTTCCAGAACGAATACTGCTTGTGGCTGCGGATGCCCATGCGCTTGCCCAGGTCCGGCGCGCCGGTGAACACCGCGGCCTCCCAGTTCAGACAAGCCTGGCGCAGGCGTTCGCCGAGGTTCTGGTAGAGGTAGAGCAGGCTTGCTTCGTCGCCCAGCCGCTCGCCGTACGGTGGGTTGCAGATGACCAGGCCTTTCTGGTTCTGGTCCGGGCGGGGTTCGAAGGTGGCGACTTCACCCTGATAGATCTTGATCCACTCGCTCAAGCCGGCACGCTCGACGTTATTGCGGCCCGGCTGGATCAGCCGTGGATCAGCCTCGTAGCCGCGAATCCACAGCGGCGGCCTGGCCAGCCCGGCGGCGGCGCGGGCGGTGGCCTCTTCGTGGAGTTTCTTCCACAGCGCCGGCACATGGCCGAGCCACGCGGTGAAGCCCCATTGCTGGCGACGCAGGTTCGGCGCCATGTCGGCGGCGATCATGCCGGCTTCCACCAGGAACGTGCCCACGCCGCACATCGGGTCGGCCAGCGCCCCGCCTTCGGCGGCGATGCGCGGCCAGCCGGCTCGGATCAGGATCGCGGCGGCGAGGTTTTCCTTCAGCGGCGCGGCGCCCTGCTGCAAGCGATAGCCGCGCTGGTGCAGGCTGTGGCCGGAAAGGTCGAGGGACAGGATCGCTTCGCCACGGTCCAGGCGCAGGTGGATGCGCAGGTCCGGGTTGAGCTTGTCGACGGACGGCCGCTCGCCCGACGGGGTACGCAGCTTGTCGACGATGGCATCCTTGACCTTCAAGGCGCCGAAGTGGGTGTTGTCGATGCCCGAACCGTGTCCGCTGAACTCCACCGCCAGGGTGCCGTCGGCCAGCATGTGGTCTTGCCAGTCGACGTCCAGCACGCCGTGGTACAGGTCGTCGGCGTTCTTCATCTCGAACCGCTTGAGGACCAGCAGCACCCGGTTGGCCAGGCGCGACCACAGGCACAGGCGGTACGCGGTCTCCATGTCGGCCATGCCGCGCACGGCCGAGGTGTGCTCGCGCGCCTCTTCAAGGCCAAGCCCGACGGCTTCCTCGATGAGCAGGCCTTCGAGGCCCTTGGGGCAAGTGAGGAAGAGTTCGAAACGGTCGGACATGGGGATTCCAGCGCCTTTGGCTAAGTGGACCGGGCAACGCATTGCCGGGTCGGGTTCAGTCAGGTGCTTTTCTCAAGAGCACCCGCGTGGCACGAAGGTGTGCCTCTCCACCCTCGCCGCTCAGGTTAAAAGAGCTTAGATGCGGGGGCAGATAAAAAATTCTGTGCAACAAATTGTGAAAACCCGACCCTTTCGTCGAATAGTACCCGAGTGCAACGGGAGGACATTCTCATCCGGGTCAGGACCGCGCCTTTGAGCGCAGGGCTGATCATACAGGGGTCTTGCTCAAAAGCGGACGCTGAACATCAAGTTACTTATCGCCCTAACATCTTTATTGTTACGTGCTTATGACAAAACGATCATTCCATCCATGTGACGCTTTGGTTAGAACTCAACACAGGTTGACGTCGCCACGGCGCCAACACCTTGGCTCGTCACGCCGGCAACGAGCCACCAACGGCAGAATGATTCTGCCCCGGCCCCGACAAGGGCCGACGCTAAAGAAACAGTCAACAAGTGAGGGCAACACCCTATGAGAAGACTTAAGCGTGATCCGTTGGAAAGAGCATTTTTACGCGGTTACCAATATGGCGTTGGTGGTAAATCCCGTGAGCTTTGCCCCTTTACTCTACCGTCAGTACGTCAAGCCTGGATCAATGGCTGGCGAGAAGGACGCGGCGACAACTGGGACGGTATGACCGGCACTGCGGGTATCCATAGACTCAACGAACTTCACGCCGTCGGCTGACACAGGGCTTAACACTCGAGAACTCGACAATCTGATGTGCCAATCGATTTAACCACGCGCGTCCCATCCGGACGGCGGGCTACGGCCCAGGGGCTCCTTCGAGGAGCCCTTTTTATTGCTTGGATCTTATGAACAACGCCGATGCCTGGCTGTGAACACAGGTGTGGCGAGGGAGCTTGCTCCCGCTGGGCTGCACAGCAGCCCAAACACCATCACAAACGGTGATTCAGTCATATCGCGTTAGCAGATTTCGGGAGTGCTTCGCACTCCAGCGGGAGCAAGCTCCCTCGCCACACTGGATTTGCCCGATTTTCAGAAAGTCTGAATCAACCCAACGCCGCAATCGCATCCACCGACTCACGAATCAACGCCGGCCCCTTGTAGATAAAGCCCGAATAGATCTGCACCAGGCTCGCACCGGCGCTGATCTTCTCGGCGGCATGCCGTCCCTCGGTGACGCCGCCCGCCGCGATGATCGGCAAACGCCCCGCCAGTTCGGCGGCCAGGACCTTCACGGTGTGGGTGCTCTTGTCACGCACCGGCGCGCCAGACAAGCCGCCCGCCTCGTCACCATGTTCCAGCCCTTCGACACCTTCGCGACCCAGGGTCGTGTTGGTGGCGATCACCGCGTCCATGCCGGTCTCGATCAGGGCCTGGGCCACCTGGGCGGTTTCTTCGTCGCTCATGTCCGGGGCGATCTTGATGGCCATCGGCACATGCCGGCCATGAATCACCGCCAGTTCCGCACGACGACGGGCCAGGTCGGCCAACAGTTGCTTGAGGGAGTCACCAAATTGCAGGCTGCGCAGCCCCGGCGTGTTCGGCGAGCTGACGTTGACGGTCACGTAGCTGGCGTGGGCGTAGACCTTGTCCAGGCAGATCAGGTAATCGTCGACGGCGCGCTCCACCGGTGTGTCGAAGTTCTTGCCGATGTTGATCCCCAGCACGCCCCGGTACTTGGCCGCCGCCACCCGGGCGAGCAAATGGTCGACACCGAGGTTGTTGAAGCCCATGCGATTGATGATCGCCTCGGCTTGCGGCAGGCGGAACAGCCGGGGCTTGGGGTTGCCCGGCTGCGGACGCGGGGTGACGGTGCCGATTTCCACGAAACCGAAGCCCAACTGAGCGAACCCGTCGATGGCCGCACCATTCTTGTCCAACCCCGCCGCCAACCCGACCGGGTTAGGGAATTCCAGCCCCATGACCGTCACCGGCAATTTCGCCGGGGCCTTGCACAGCAAACCGTTAAGCCCCAGCCGCCCACCCGCGCCGATCAGGTCCAGGGACAGGTCGTGGGAAGTTTCCGGGGAAAGTTTGAACAGCAGCTCACGGGCCAGGGTGTACATGGGCGGGTTTGACTCTGGGCAATAAAAAGTGACGCGAGTATACCGGCCAGGACGGCTAGCGGCGAGAACCCTGGCGATTGCAGGCTACATCTTTGTCTCCCTGCACCACCGCCAGCACTTGGGAGCGTTATTTGATAGTGGTGAGCGCAAAAAGCCTTCAAAAGATCACTGCAGCTGCGATTGCAGCATTCCAGTCACGTTCCGCCATGCAGGATCAGAAAATGAACGCCGTTGACACAGCCCGGCCGGCCACTCAATCGATTAATCCTATTCACTCCCATGAACCGCACACGGTGATCGATATCGACTCACTGGAAGCCACCCTTCGGGAGATCGATCAGCAGATCCCTACCGAACACAGGGCACCGCTCTCTTCGCAAGACATGGAGTTTGCCTTAAGCAGCGTAGAGGGTGCGATCCGTAAGATCATTGACGAGCGAAACAACAACGCTGAGCCCGCCTCTCCTCTTCTACGCGACGTCGATCTGCTGATAGAAGACCCTGGCAGCAGCTTACCGAACGCCACGTCCGAGCTGGAAAGTGGCCTTCTGGCATGCCTCGAAGATTTGAAAGGCTCCGTGGAGCCCGAGCGATACATATTGCGTGCTCAAAAAGTCCTGGCCTATCTCAGCGACCAACTGGGCAAATTGGCCCGTAATGAACTTGAAGGCGAGTTTGGACGCTGGGCCGGCAACGTGACGCACTCCGTCTTACGCACGGGTCTTGTCACCGCTACCCTGACGGTGGCTAGGCAACTGATTGGATTTGCCCTGGAAAAACTTCTTCAGTCCAGCGCCGCTTCCCCGCTGACACGCAACGTCATCGGCTCGATCGTCCAGATGATCGGTCCACTGTTGAACGTCCTGGGTGCGGTCAGAGACGAATGCAACGGTACGGCAAACCAGGAAACGCGCCTGGCCCGTCTGCTTACGCTCACCCTATCGCTGGTTACCTTCGCCGCCGCGGTCACCGTCCCCTCCGCGCTGCCGGCCTTGGCTTCCTTTGGTTCACAAATGGCGCTCTACACGTTTGCCCAAGATATGGTGAGCCTGTTCTGCCCGACCGGCGACAACGCCAAGGCCAATCCCGGTGGTACGGCCGTCGCCGGCCTGCTCAATGGCGCTCTGCAATTTCTGTCGTTTACCGCAATGAACTACACCGCCCCCCATTCCGGTCCCGGTTATGTCATGGCTCAAGGTAACAAGCCTCCTGCGCATGAGGCAGAAGGCCTGGCTTTTCAACTGTCGGCCTGGCTTGAACAGCAGAACGCCAGGGCGCCCGACGCAAACCTGTCACCTGAGGCCCGTGCCAGCCAGATTGTCGAATCCCTGATCCCGGTGCTGGGACACGATGGGTTGCGAGGTCTCTACAACGGCGGCGCTGACGTCCTCGGCCAATTGTTCATGGGCGAAGCGATGCACGCCTTCCAGGAAACCCCCTCCAAGGACGGCTTCCGGATTACCCCTCTTACCGGACGCATACCCACCGCCGAGCAGATAGGTAATCAATTGTTTTCCACGAATGCAATACGAACCTCCGTAGGCCAAGTCATCATGGCCGTCGTCATCTCGGCTTCCCGGTACTTTTCAACCCTGCCAATTCCAAAAGAATGGGTAGACCATATCGCCAACGCATTGGTCGCCCTGGTGGTATTCGCTATACGTCCCGGAACAACCTACGTCAACGCGCGTACTCAGCCAGGATAAGCACCTTCGGCACCCGTGTTTTCTGCCTGACACAGCTGGTTCAGGCAGAGGCCAACCGTGGCGAGGGAGCTTGCTCCCGCTCGGCCGGGCTCGCGCACCAGCGCGAAGCGGCCCTGTCCTGGGGCTGCTGCGCAGCCCAGCGGGAGCAAGCTCCCTCGCCACGAATGATTACCCGGGTCCAGCATTCGTTGTACCAACGGAGGTCCGGGTCACCACTCACTCCTCTCCCACGCCTCATCCCCCATCGGCTCAAACACTTCACGCATCCACCCTGTGACAAACACCTCCATGGCAAACGCCAGCCCATTGGCGCCGCTGATTTCCTTGTAGAGCCGGGACTTTTCCAGCCCCTCGTCCTTCAATCGAAACAGCACCTGCAACGTGACCGCCTTCAATGCGCTTGCGGTGGGGTACGCCGCGGTGTGGCCGTCTGGCCCTCGCAGCCCGCGCAAAAATTCATAGAGGGCCTTTTCGCCCTGCCCCTCCATCCCTAACAGCCATTGATACAGTTGCTCGAACCCAGGGTCAGGACGCTTGGTGTCGGTCAAGGGTTCATGGGCGGCCAGCAAACGCGATTCCAATGTTTGCACCGGGGAGCCGGCGTCGCGATCGAGGGCAACGGTGCCGGGTGTGGGTTCAATCTTCACAAGGCACATCGGCAGGCGCGGTGTGTGGGGCGAAACTGGCGCACAGCGCCGACAGGGCTTGCAACGCGGCCTGGTCCAGCACGCGCACCGAATCCGGCAAGTCGGCAATGCTCGCCAACAAGCGCGGCGCGAGCCGCTCGCGCGTGGCCTCCAGGTCGAACTCCAGCAGTTGATCCGCCAGCCGCAGCACGTAGCGATCCTGCGGGTGGTACTCCAGGTGCAGTTCACCCGACCAGTGCTTGCCCACGCACTCGCGCATTTCATCGCCGCGCGGACGACAGTGTTGCGGCAATAGCACCTGCAACACCGCGTCGCTATCGCCGGCTTGCCCGACCAGCCAGCGCGCCAGCATGTCGTCCAGCCATTGGGGCTGATTCAAGGCCTGGGCGAGCAGATCGCCCGCAGCCCGGATCAGTTGCTGGTGTAGTTGTTGGCCGAGGGTTTGGGCGGTCAACAAGCCTTCCGCCAACTGCCCGGCCGCCCGCAGGATGCCCTCGGCATACCCCTGCCGGAACGCCTCGGCGTGCACCGCTTCGGCCTCGCGCCGCGCCTGTTCGACACATTCGCGGGCCCGGCGCTGGGCGTCGAGTTGCAGGCGTCGACGGCGGCGGGCAGCGGCGATGTCCTCGCGGGCCAGGTGCACGTCTTCATCGACGGGCAGGTCAGCGATGGATCGGATCGAGTCGAGCATGCTGCACCGCCAGAAAGAAAAGCGTCGGGTCCGGTTCAGGGACCGGCCACTGCCGGTGCAAGCCCACGACCGGTTCGGAAAACTGCAAGGCCAGGCACTCCAGCAGCCACGGTGGGACCTGCGTGTGCCAGCCCCACAGCGCATTGAGGCCGGCCGCTTCGACCTGCGCGATTGAAACCGGCAGGCCCGCGACCGGCAGGCCACCGCGGGCACCCAGGCGACAGCCGGCGAAGCGGCGCACCGACGCCGGCAGGCATCGCCATGCCGCCCCTCGCGCCAACGCGGGCAACAGCCGATAGGCCCCCATCAGCAACGCCACGCAAGGCAGCTGCCGCCAATGGCGAACCCACTGTTTTGCCACGCCGCCCAGCGCTGTCGAAGGCAGCGCCAGTGGCAGCGCCAGCCCATCACGCAGCATGTCATTGAGCAGCCGGCGCGCCTCTTCGCCCTCGAAGTCCGGCGGCACCACCAGGCGCTGCGGGTGCAGATAAGCCAAAGGCTCGGCGAGAAGACGCCGCAGGCATTCAACGTCCGACATCACGTCGCCTCACGCCGGCAAAGTGATAAAGCCAGGCCGCCCCACCGGCCACCAATAGTCCGCTCATCACCCCCAACAACCACGGCCAGGGCGAATACCCACGAGGGGCGAGCCGCGACGGCGCAACGTGCTGGGTGGGCGAGCGCCTGGACAGCACCACCGAGATGTTCTCGTAGTCCACCGCGGCGAAACTGTTCTTGAGGAAACGCTTGATGTCGTTGATCAGCAACTGCGCCTCGACGTCGCGCTCATGCAGCACCACCGCCGAGAGGTGCACAGGCGCAGGCTTGCGACCGCCCTCGCCGGCGTCCAGGTCATAACTGATATGGACCCGCGCCGACACCACGCCTTCAAGCACCCCCAGCGACTGCTCGACGCGCTGTTCCAGCGCCGAATACAAACGGGCCTTTTCCGCGCGGGGCGAGGCCACCAGAGCGTCGGCGGGAAACATCTCGGAGACTTGCAGACGCGGCCTGGAAGGCAGCGCGTAGAGGTTGAGCAGGTCGACGGCGGCAGCAAAATCCGGCGGATCGATCTTCACTGCGTAACCGGTCTTGCCGGTGTCGACCTTCACCGCGGCAATGTTGTTGCGCTGCAGCACCGACAGCACTTCGTTGGCCTGTTGCTGATCCAGCCCCTCCAATAGGCTCGGCTGGCGGCACCCCGCCAGGGCCAGGCACAGCAACACGCAACAAAGGCTCGTTCTCATGAGGCACGCAACAGGGTTTCGGCGGTGCCCACGGCTTTGCGCACCATCACATTGAGCAAGTTGATGTCGACGTTGTATTGCCCCGTCAGCTCCTGTAACTGGGCCAACACGCCTGGGTCGGTGATGTCGGGGCGGCGCAGCAACTGACCGATGGCCGAGACATCCTGCCCGCTGTCAACGAAAGCCCTGGCATAGCTGTCGATCAGGCGCGACTCCAGCGAAACGATCGGCCCCTCCTGGGGGCCATGCAATTCAGCGATGGCCAACCGCTCGATGGCCGACGGGTAAAGACCTTGCAAAGGCATACGGTGCACTCCTGAAAGGGCCATCGTCACACGCGATGGCCAGCCGAAAGAGAAAGCGTCAGCGCGCCGCCTGGATGATCGCCATGTCGATGTCCTTGAAGCCCTTGATCGTGTTGGTCTGGGCGTTGCGAAAGACCGTGTACGAGGAAAATGCCGTTTGATAGGCCGCCAGCAGGCCGGGGTCGGACGCATCGTTTTTCAGCTTCTCCAGCGCTTCGTCCAAGGCTTCCTTGAGTTTCTTCGCACCCTCTTCGAATGCCGCGGCCTGCTCGCCGAGAAAGTCATCGGGGAATGTGATGGGGAGTCCGATACCAGCCATGCGTCACCTACTCTGTCTGATTTAGAAAATGCCAGGACGAAGACCCCGTCTTGACGTAGCCCTGCGGGCCGGTTTGAAACGACTTGCCCTTGAGCGCGTCGTCCTTGAGCTCGACGGTGAAGTGCACGTAGCGATCCCCCCACTGCCGGTAAAAATCGTCGACGTACTGGCGCGCCGCAGCCAGCTCGGCATCTTGCAAGTTACCCTCGACGGCAAACGTGACACTGTCGCTGTGCTCGACCCGGCTGAAGGCCAGCGAGAGGCGTTGCAAACCACTCTGGGCCAGGTCAGCCAGCCTTCGGTCGTCCTGCATCTGCAGCACGACATCGCGGGCATAGGGCGCCGCCGCCAGCAGTGTTTCGAGCAGGCGCGCCTGGCTGTCGGGTGTGAGCAGGTTGCGTTGTGCGCTGAGCCACAGGCGCGGCAATGACGGGTCCTTGAGATCGAGCACATGCCAGGCCAGTTGCGGGTCATGGTCGATCAGCACCTGCTCCAGCCGACGCCGCTCCTGGTCCAGCACCCGCACGGTGCCGGCCAGCGTGGGGTGGCTCGTCAGCACCTGACGGCTCCAGCCGGCATCGCGCTCACTGGAAACGAACACGTACACCGCCTCATCGCGCCCGCCCAGCACCTGCACCTGGGCACTGGCGCCGGCAATCAATGCACGAACAGCGGTTTCAGGCGCCGGTCCCGGTCGCGCCACGAAGCCGAGCGCAATCGCCAGTGCAGCCAGCACCAGGCCGCAGGCGATCCAACGGGGCCGCAGACTGTTCCACGCGATGGGTGCGGCTGCATGATCAGGCGCAGCGCTCGGATGCTTGAAAAGATCGGGCGCCCAAGCTTCGTTCTGGGCTCGCAAGGCGATGTACAAACCACCGACCTGGACCCTGGCCTGGAAGGCCACATGGCGAACCTCGACCGAATCGCCGAGCACCCGCAACGGCACGCCCTGCGGCGTGGCCTGATCAGCCAGCACCTCGAAGTTACAGCCACCGGTCTGCAGCGGAACGAAAATGGCCTCGGCAGGCACACTGGCCGAAAGTGCGCCCTCCTCCAACAGCTCCACCGCCCCGACCACGAACACCGTGGTGCCTTCGCCCAGCGCAAACTCGCAGCCCTGCAACGGGCCATTGAGTATCCGCAGGACGCAAGGCTGTAGCGTAGGGGCCGTCGGCACTGTCACCGTCCAAACTCCAGGGCAGTCGAATGAGCCGCCATGGTAGGCACTGCGCAAGCAGGCTTCCTGATCGAAATCTGCCGGTTGTGCCGCGTAAGGGATCAGAATCCCGAGCAAGCCCCGTGGCGAGGCTCATCCGTCCGACGGTTCGGTTGCAGGTCGTCCTGACTGGCCCTGAGTGAGCGCTTGATAGCGCTGCCAGACCTTGCTCGCATAGCGCAGGCGTGCGGCCTGGCGATGGGGTGAGTTGCCCGCGTTGTAAGCGCCGACCGCCGTCCAGTTGTAACCATGGCGGGCGATGAATTCGGCCAGCACCGACGCCCCGACTTCCACCGACAGGCACGGTTCTTCCAGCAACCGCCGCTCGGTAATTCCCTGGCGTTGCAGGCGCGGCAGATGGCTGCTGTTGACCTGCATCAGGCCTATGTCGCGGGTGCCGTTACGGTTGTGGTTGATCGCGCCAGGCCGCTGTCCCGATTCGACGTCGGCAATCGCTTGCAGCAACTCGGGCTCGATGCCATGCAACTGCCCGGCCTGGCTCCAACACCAGGCATTGGCCTGCGTCGCGCCCAGGCACAGGCCGAGACACACCGGCCAGCACAACCAAGCATTGCGACGCCCCTTCATGCCAGGCGCCGCTCGCCGGCCCAGGTCAGTTGCTCGTCAATGCGCACCTGCAACAGCCGGGCCCGGACACAATCGGGATCGTGCGCCAGGCACTGATCGATGACTTGTGCCGCCAGTTCGTTACGGCGCCAGAACCAGTGATGCCAGGCGTGAAAGTACAACACGTCCGCCTGATCGGCCGACAACAGGCAGCGTCGGAACAACACCTCGGCCGCCTGTTCGCAGCCGCGCAGACTGGTAAGCAAGGCCAATCGCGTCAACGCCGGCAGGCTGCCGGGGTCCAGCGCCAAGGCCTTGGAAACCGCCACATGGGCCTCTTCGATGGCCCGCTCCTGATCGACCACCCCGATCATCGCCTGCCCGAGCCAGACGTCCGCCATGCCGCACCACGGTGGCGCGTACCCGGCATCGAGGTTCACACACTGCCTGAACAGCACCGCCGCATCGCGCAGGCTTTGGGCCGTGTGCCGTTGCACGCGGCACAGCCCATTGAGATAGGCCACCGCCACCGGATAGGCACCACACCGATCACCCACCGGGCGTAGGCCGGGTACGCGCTGGGCCACCAGGCACGTCAGCGCGCCCAACGCCTCGCCGGCATCGCTGGCCTCCAGCGTCTGCCCATGGAGCAACGCCTGGTCGGCGCCGCGCATCAATTCGACCGACCACAGCGGCGCCGCGCCCGAACCGCTGAAACGCCCGCTCAGGCAGTAATCCACCGACAACCGCCCGACCCACGAGCGCACATCCTGCACGGGCCCACAGGCCGCGATCATGCCCGAGGGAATGACCCGCAACGCCTCACCGAACGCCACGCTCAACTGACGGATCATTACATCCTGCAGATCCAGCGCCGCCGTCTCGTCCAGATTGCGAAACGGCAGCACCGCCAGCGAAGGCGCCGTAGCCCTTGCCTGGCTCGGCCCATCGAGCGCCACCACCGGGCAGGTGAAACGATACCCCTGGCCGTACACCGTCGCGATGAAATCCTTGTTGTCCCTGAGTAACTTGCGCAAGGCATAGATGCAGCGGGTCAACGATTCCTCGGCCGTGTCCATGCGGGGCCAGACCTGGTCCAGCAGGTGGTCCTTGCCGACCACCGAACCCGCCGAACCCAGCAACAGGCGCAGCACGTGCAATTCTTTAGGGGGAACATGGACACCTTGTCCGTCTCGCGTCAGCGTTCCATCGCTTTGCAATAGCCAGTGGTCGAACACGAATGACCGGTCCGGCGTTTGATCAGTTGTACTGTCCATACTCTGAGACTTCTCTATAGAAAGTGACTGAAGCGCGATTGAGCCTGCCGGCAGGCAGGCTCAGGATGACGAGCTGCGTGACTATAGGAAGATGCGTAGGGGGATTCCGTAGGCTTTTTAATTAACCAACGTAGGAAATTACGACACAAGCAGTAAGTAAACCACATACCCACCAGAAAGCTGCAATACACGCAGGGAATAAAAATTGACGCCCCTATAACGCCAACATCAGAGCAGGCAAGTTCAAAAGCAGCTTAAGCCATGCAAAAAGGACAAAATCAAAGACAGTTATAACGACATTAAAGCGCTAGAAACCCCGTTTAAAACCTATCCTAAAAAAAAAAAAAAAAAAAAAAAATAATTCCACACTATTGAGCCATCAAATCCTAAAGAAACGAAATCAGCGCTATAGCTAAACAAAATCCAATAGAAGAATATCAATAACTGAGCAGTCAGCGCCTCTAGCTTTCCAACGGAAGACCAGATCGCTAACTGCTCAGTTTTTTTCAAGCAAGCCGCTAAGTACGGACCCAGCCAAACAAATTACGTTTCATGCAATACCGCATTAGCATTATCCAGCGCCGCCGCACCAATCGCAGTTTTCCTAATATCCTCATAAGAATCCTTATGATCATACGCCAGCATTTCCGCACCATTGTAAACGCCTATTGAAGCAAGCATTATTTCATGATAGGAATGATGATCCTTTGGCGCCATTAGGTTGGCAAGCATCACAAGCCTTGCCTCTTCCAGCGAAGGAATCTCCTTCATTTCTGGATTAGTGAAAGTTAGCATTTCACTGCACATCGCAAAATGGTTCAAATAACGCAGGGTATGTCCACTGGGTCCGGAAGTAACCGGTTTACCGTGTACAATAGCTTCAAACACCCATTTATTAACGTTTTTGTCCTCATCATCAGACACCCTAACGACGTTGGACCTAGCCCCTGTAGTATGCTGTCTGTACTCGGCACCTAATGGATTACTATCACGAGCATTACGCTCATCCTCAACAAAAACCTCAGTACTCCAATTTATATGCAATACATCTTTCAACAAGGTCTTTCGTTCGGACACACTGAGCGACTGTAGAATATTCAATATCCCATCGTTCAAATCCACCTGCGAGATACCGACCTCCTGGTACAAATAATTCTCCACATCGCTCTGTCTAACAAGAAAATCCCCCCACCTGTCTGCGATCAAATTACGCATCTCTTCAGTATACTGAATAGGATTCTTAACTTCAAAAATCTCCAAATCAAAGCGATGGCTATTCCACGGATAAATAGGATTATCAGGAGATCGAACATGATTAAACATGCATTTTCTTCGTTCCATATTACCTATATCGTATTCTTTACTTTCAGCTTTTATTAAGGTCGCAAGGACATGGGCATCCAAAGTATCCTCATCCGCCAGCAACTCTTTAGCGCCCCCAATATAGAGACTTTCCTCTCTAATTTTCTGCTGTTGTTCCAAGCTAAATTCGGAAAAACTCATCGGACTACCTGTTACTTCTCTGATACTCCTTGCAATCAATGTCAATTCCGGATTACAACTCAGATTCTTCCCCAAAAACCGCTCGATTTTTTTATTTTCCGTTACTTGCTCTTTATATGGACTTTGATCAAACACATTTATTTTTTTCTCTTGCTCTCGCGCCTGTAATTCCTGAATTTTTTTCGAAGGCAAAATAGTGCTATTCGATCGACTTCTAAAACCAGCCTCGTCGACTGAATCCGAAGACAGCCTATCACCTACCAACTGCTGCACCACACTCTTTAAGGCCTCTCGATCCTCCGCTGAAGCAACAACCGCATCAGCGAGCAGACTCTTATTCAACTCCGACAAACAGGTAAAGCTATGTGCTCGTGCCACACCGGAAATTTCAACTGCTAACAAGACTAAACTCCTCAAGACCCATTCGTTTCACCCTAAACAACATTCGCTCCCAACAGGAAATCATTTCCCCCAGGACGCATAACCAAGAGTCAGCGCATACATCTTCCATCAAACTGAAGTAAGCAAGCCATCCATCACTCACAAGTTCAATATTACCGACTTTCTCAAGGTCATCCGACACCAAAGCTTCGTTCAAAATCTGTATTTCATTCTCCGTCAGAAAAAAAGATATGCGTAATAGGAACACCATAACCAATGCCCCATCGCCGGACTGAAAGCTGAAAAGCCCGTTACTACCTAGATCCAAGCTAAAATCACCAGACTCATCGACAAACACCTCTTCCACACGATAACGCCCTCTAACTTCTTCTGAAAATATCTCTATTTCACTCTTAATATCTGACTCGACAGATGTTCTACCACTCCTCGCGCGCACCTTTAACTCCCACCATAAACTCCATATACGCCCCCTCAACACCAGGCACACCGCACTCCCATGTTATTATTTTCAACTGTACTTATAACGTCCGACACCGTTCTCCAACCGGCTATTTCACTCGGTGCCAGAACCAGCTCAAACACCTCATCTACAATCATAGCCAGCTCAACGAAATCCATTGAGTCAGCGTTTAAATCCTCGATCAATCGAGAGCAGCCACTTATCTTTTCAGCCTTCAAAAAATAACCGGAAAACAACTCAATTATTCTAGACTCCACACACAACTCAGTCACAGACACCTCCGCCACTTACACTTCAAAAATTCAACATCGCCCGCAACATATCCGCAAACTGATTCAAATGCGCCGACAGCGTCTTGTTGAAGTTGTCGTGGTAGGCATTGGCGTTCGAATACTTCTGGGTCAACGACTGCAGCAGGTTCTTCATACGTTCTTCCTGGGCGTTGAAGCCGGTCTGCCACTGGTTGTACTTGGCGGTGTCCCAGGTCACGGTGCCGCCGCTGGCGGGCAGGCCGCTCTTCATGAGGTTGAGCGGGTCGAGGTCGATGACCACGCACCAGGTGCCGTCACCGTTTGGCTTGAGACACCTGCCGGGCAGGCCCAGGGCCTTGAGCCATTTCTCGGCTTCGTCCTTGCTGGCGCCGCCTTCCCCGGGTTTTGGAAACAGCACCGAAGCCGGATTGGGGTGGCTGTATTTTTCGATCAGCCGGGTCAGTGCGGCGCGCAAGGCGCCGGCATCGAGCTTGACGTCCTTGCCGTCGTTCGCACCCTCGGTCCAGTCCTTCATCTGCGCGGTGATCTCGGCGTTGAAGTCGGCGAAGAAGTCCGAATAGGCGGCGATGATGTGCTCGTAGCCGGCGAGGTAGCCGTTTTTGATCAGGTCGATCAGCTCCAGCAGTTTCTCGAAGAAGTCATTGGAGGAATTGATCCCGACATCCAGGGCCTCCGCTATTTCGAGAGGTTTATCCCGCTCCAAGGCTTGCTTGAGGCTGCGCAGTATTTCGCCTTGTTCGTCGTTGAGCTGACGCATTCGACTTTCGTCCAGAAGCGTGGACTTCATGCTGTGGCTCATCACCGCACAACACTGGCGAGCTCGCTGGGCCCACATGTGCGCGCGATCGCGCTTGGCGTGGATCTGCTCGAGAAGCTCCGGGATAAACCGTTGCGCCACGGACTCGGTGGTCATGCCTTCCAGCGACATGGCGTTGAATGGGCTCTTGAGCATATAGGCGATACTGCGATTCATTGCACTCATGGACCGATCAAGAAGTTGCGTCAGGGAGCTGACCGTTTGAATCTCAGCGGGTATCTCCGATAACAACGGCGCATCGACCATAGCGTCTACGTTGGGCAGCAATACGACTGGCGTCGGTATGAATTTGGTGATTTCCATGGTTCTCTCCTGCTCAAGCCGTCACTGCGCGAATAACGTCACTGCGCGATTGGAAAAGCTGCATCACCATGTCCATCAGCTTCTGCAACAACGCGGCTTCGGCCGCGTCTTTCTGCGCGACTTCATCGGCCAGGCCCTTCTGGCTGTTCTGCGCGCTTTGCTGCAGCACTTCCTGCTCCCGCGCGGCGTGCTCGGCGAGGCGCACCACGTTGGCCACTACCTGGCTTAAGTTCATCGACATGGCGCCGAGGGCGCGGCCGATTTCCAGTTTTTTCTCGATGCCCTTGCTGCCCATCTGGCTCAGCCAGTCGGAGGTCTGGCCGACCTTCTGGGCCTTGAGGATCTCACCATCGAACCAGGCCTGTTCCTGGGACGTCAGGGTGGCGCCCTTGGGTTTGAAATCGACAGTGGTCGGACGGGCGAAATCATCCAGGGTGTTGATCTTGTAGGTGGTCTTGGGGTCCCAGTCCTCCCGCTGGCGCTGCAGCTTGAGGTCGCGTTCAAGGTTGCCGGCGTCCAAGGCGTTGCGCCTGTGCAGGTCGATGTCGGCGTGTTTCAGCGCCTGTCCGTGAAGGGTCTTGACCATGGAAAAACCGGCGACGGCGCCGGACACCACGGCTGCGGTGATGGCGCTGTACAGCGCCGCCTTGCCGGACTCGACGATGGCCCTGCCCTGGGCCTTGGCCGCGTCGGACGCCATGACGGTGAAATGGCCGCGCAGTTGCGCATTGGCGACGCGTGCGATGTTCAGCGCGATGATCGCGGCCACCAACACGTT
The DNA here is from genome assembly GCF_001269745.1 of Pseudomonas sp. P97.38. Lineage (NCBI taxonomy): Bacteria > Pseudomonadati > Pseudomonadota > Gammaproteobacteria > Pseudomonadales > Pseudomonadaceae > Pseudomonas > Pseudomonas sp. P97.38. The sequence goes on along the minus strand of NZ_LHVJ01000015.1, from coordinate 369,115 downwards.
GGCGTGTTTTTCCCAGGCGCCGGGGTCGAAGATCAGTTCGTTGCGCGCGTCGTCGCTGAGCATCATCGAGGCCGCCATGAAGTCTTGCCCATCCGTTTCGGTGGGCTGATAGGCGTTGATTCTGCGTTCGAGCTCAGTCGGCGCGATGAAGCTGTCGCGGTCGAGTACCTGACTGGCGGTGGCCGCGTCGAACACGGCGGAACCGGAACGATAGGTTTTGGACGGGTGCTCTGGGTTGGCATCGACCCGTACAGGGGCGATCCCGCTCGTAGCGTAAGGATTGATCATCTCGGATACCTGGGGTCAGTGATTGATTTCAAACATGCCGAACCATGCTCAGGCTCACGGCATGGCTGCGTTGCAGGTCGGCGAAGACCTGTTCGATCTGTCGGGTCCTGTCACGCATCGCTTGCCCGTAGTCCTCGACCACCTGGGTCAGGTACCGGCTGATTTCCTCGCTGATCGCCATGCGCACCCGCACGTCCGCCAGGTGCACGGCGGCCTGGGCCTGGTGCTTGCCGCTCTGGATCTGCAACCCGCCCTGCACCGCCACGCTGCCGAATTCGGTCAGGGCCTGGGCGATCTCCAGGTTCGCGGCGTAACGGGCCAGCGTCACCGGATCGGCGCCGTGAGTGATGAACCCACGCAGTTGGGTCAGCGCCTGCGTCAGGGCGTTACCGACCGACGACGCCATCTGCTTCATGGCTTGCATGGCGGCGGGTGCTGCCTGGGCGGCCACGGAAGCGAGTTTCGAAGCGACGGCACTCACCATTGGCCCGATCACCTGCACCCCGACCATGGCGACCAGGGCCACCGCCGCCAGGGTCGAGATCACGCCCTGGATCATGCCGGCGATCTGGGCGATGTCCCGGGCCTTTTCGGGATCGACGCCGAAATCGATCAAGAGCTGGGTGTAGAGCTCGGTGAAGCGCTTGATGGCTTCCTGCATGACGACGGTCAGCGGCTTCATGGCCTCGGCCATGAATGACTTGCCGGTTTTTGCTTCCACCACCGCATCGCCGATCATCACCGCTGCGCCAACCACGCCCACCGCGATCAGTACTGGGTTGGCCGTCAACACGCCAGCGACAATGGTGGCAGCGCTCAAGATCGCCCCGACGATCTTGCCGATGCAGCCCATGGTTTTCTGCAGTGCCTCGGCCTTGCGGACTTCCTCCAGGTATTTATCCGACTCACGCTTCATGTGCTCCTGAAGCTTGACCTGCAATTCCTGGAACAGCTCCTGGCTGAGTTCCTCCTTGTTCTGCGCCGCCTCGCCCAGCAACTCGATGATCTTGAGGCGATTGAGCAACGCCAGCGCGCTGCTGCTGAGGGCTTTTTCATCCGTCTCTTGCGTGGCGGGGCCGCTCATGCCGGACACCACTACCCTGGCGACCAAACCGCTCAAGGTGTTGGCAAAGGCATTGGCGATCCCGATCAGTTTCAGGTGGGCCTCGGTCGCCGCGTTAAAGGCTTGGGTGTGGCTCGCCAACTCGCCCTTGAGCTGGTCACGACGGCTCAGCTCTTCAGCGTACTCGGCGGACCCTGGGTCCAACTGCGCCAACCGGGCTTCGCTTTCGGCCAGCAAGCCCTGCGCATGCACGAGCCGCTCATGCAATTGCTCGAGATGCTCCTGGCTGCTGCCGACCTGCCCTTCGGCCGCCGCCCAGGCCTGGAGTGCCGCGGCGTAATCGGCCGAGAGGTTTTCCAGCCCCTGTTGCCGGGCGCTCGCCATGCTCTGCAGCATCGCCAGGCGGTTCTTCAGTTTGTTGACGTCGACTTCACCGATCAGCTCGCTGATCATCGCCATCAACAAGGTGAACAGGTCGCCATTGGTCTCCTGCCTGTTGCCGTCGGCTCGCAGCGGCGGATGCAGCACGGGCCGGCCCAGGCTGGCGGTGGACGGGCCACCCTGGCCTTCGTAGCGCACCGACATCAGGTCCTCCAGCGCCTTCTGGCCCGCCTCGCGGTACTGCGTGGTCCTGGCGGCCTGGCTGGCGGCGGCGCCGTAGCGCTCAAAGGCCTCGGCGCGGTTCATCGTGACGCCCGGGTACGCGGGGCGGGTAATCTCACTCATGTTCAGTCCTCCGAACATTGCTGTTCCATGTGGGCCAAGGTGTCGAGATACACCTTGGCCTGCTCGCGCAGATCGTCTTGCGTGGCTTGCTCAAGCACATACTCGAAACACAACCGGGCCTTGCCAACCTTGCCCAGGGCCAAGTGACACTGGCCGGTGTAGAGCATTGGCCGGTAGTCGTCCTTGCCTTGGGCGAAGGCAATCGCATACAGGTCGATCGCTTTCTGGTGGTCTTGCTTGAGCTGGTGCACGGCCGCCAGTCCCATCCAGTAATGGCTGTTGTAGAAGTCGTAGATGCACAGGAAGTGGAAGAACTTCTGCGCATCGTCCAGGCGCCCCTGCTCGTAGAACTCGAAGGCGAAGGCATAGAGGCTGGCCATGTGTTCGTCACTGATGCCTTGCACGTCTTTCAACGCCGCGCCCGCGAGCACCGCATCGACGACCTCCAGGGCCACCTGCTCGTCTTGTTTGTTGTTGCGACTCATCGGCCCCACTCCTGAAAAAATGCCAGCGTCGCTGACGGGTGCATTGAGCCAAACCGCGGGTGGGGGCGCTGCCAAATTGCGCTCATTGCGGTGAGTGCCTTCCCCTGGTCGGCAGAAATCTTTTGTGGCGAGGGAGCTTGCTCCCGCTGGGCTGCGCAGCAGACCCCGCAAGACCTCATCCGGCAGCCTGATGCATCGCGTTGTCGGTTTTTTGGGGCCGCTTTGCGACCTAGCGGGAGTAGCTCCCTCGCCACGGGTTGGGTGCCGGGATTGGTGAGGCCTCACGCCTGCTCCACCTGCTCCAGCCAGATCAGCAACCGCAGCACTTGCTCCACTTCCTGCACCTGGAGAAAGCTGTAGCGCTGGTGGGTCTTGAAGATGCGCCGGGCCAGGGCCACGTCGTTGACCACCGGCACCCCCACCTCCTTGGCGTACGCCCGCACGGCCAGGGCGCGCTGGTTGGTTTCCATCAGGGAAATGAACGGCAGCAAGGTGATTTCCGGGCGGAAGTACACGCCGATGGCGATGTGGGTCGGGTTGGCGATGATCATGCGCGAGCTGCGCACGTCGGACTTGACCTGCTCCGACAGCAGCTCCATGTGCAGGTCACGGCGGCGGCCCTTGATCTGCGGGTTGCCGTCCTGCTCCTTGTGTTCGCGCTTGACCGAATCCTTGTCCATCATCTGGTCCTTCATGAACAACCCGTACTCGCACACCGCATCGAGCACGACGATCAACACGACGCAGGCCAGGAACGCCAGCACCAGCACCAGCAGCAAACGCCCCCAGATCGCGAACAGATCGGGGGCCTGGGCGAACAGTTGGGCAAATAGCAGCGGCCGTTGCGTGACCCAGACGACCCATAGCGCCAGGGCGAAACTGCCCAGGTACAAAAGCGCCTTCACGGTGTCCTTGACGGTGCGCAGGCTGAACAGCTTCTTGAAGCCATTGACCGGGTTCAACGCGCCAAAATTGAGTTTCAACGCTTCGCTGGCCAAGGCAAAACCGCTTTGCAGCAAGGCCGGCACGGCGCTGGTCAGCACGCACACCAGTAACAGCGGCAGCAACGCTTCCAGCCCCAGCAGCACCCACATCATCGAGTACGCTTGCAGGTCGGCGTCAAAGCCGCTGTCGATGATCCGCCGGTAGACCTCCATGACCTCGACCAGCGAGCTGTTGAAGACCAGGTAGCTGATACCGCACAGGGTCAGGCAACTGATGACCAGGTCCTTGGCCTTGAACGTCTGGCCTTTGCGGGCCGCATCCCGGAGCCGCTTGGCCGTGGGTTTTTCAGTCTTCGAGGCGCTGGACGACATGCCCGCCCTCTTCAACATCCAGGTAGTCGGCCAGGCCTGCGGACATGCCGCCCATGCGCAGCACTTCATCCGGCAGGTGCACGCCGAAGTACAGCATCAGCACCACCAGCGCCACCAGGCTCTTGACCGTCAGCGACACCGAGAACGCGTTCATCTGCGGCGCATAGCGCGAGAGCAAGCCGAGCAGGGCTTCACTGACCAGCAACGCGGCCACCACCGGTCCACTGATCACCAGGGTCTTGCCCACCAGCATGTCCAGCAGGGCATGGATGGCCGGCAGGTTCATCGCGCAACCACTCACCGGCGCGCACAGGCGATAGCTCTGGGCAACGGTTTCAAGCATCAACAGCAGGCCGCCACCTTCGAGGTACACCACCGCGGCGAACAACTGGAGAAAGTTCGCCAGCTCCGAGGTGTCGACGCCGTTGGCCGGGTCCACCGTGCTGCTGAGCATCGCGCCGCGCTGGTTGTCGATCAGGTTGCCCATGGCATGCAACACCCAGAACGGCCAGCACAACAGCCCGCCCAGCAGCACGCCAATGCTCGCCTCACGCAGCATCAAGCCAAGAAGCGCCAGGCTGTCGAGGGCGGGCACGGGCACGCCCACATAGGCCCAGAACCCCAGTGCCACCAGCACGATCACCGCCTGGCGCGGCACGCCGGTGAGCACACCGCTGTTGAGGAACGGCAGCATGAAGAACATCGGCGCCAGGCGTGCCAGGCCCAGGAGCGCGGCGGCAAACCCGCCGTACAGCTCGAAGAACAAGGTCATCGACATCGGCCTAGTCCAACGCCAGGCGGATGACTTCGCGGCTGAAATCCAGCAGGGTTTCGCCGTACCAGCCCGAAAGCAGGAACAGGCACGCGGCGACGGCCAACAACTTGAACCCGAACGGCAGGGTCTGCTCCTGCAACTGGGTCACGGTCTGGATCAACCCCACCACCAGGCCGACCACCGTGGCGACGATGATCGGCCAGGCCACCATCAGCAGGATCAGGTACAGGGTCTTGTTACCGGCATAGACCAGGTCGTTCATCGTCCGCCCCTATGCCAACAACGTCAGGTATTGCTTGACCAACCCGGTGGACAGCAACGCCCAACCGTCGAGGGCGACAAACAGCACCAGTTTGATCGGCACCGAGATGATCACCGGGCTCATCATCATCATGCCCAGCGCCAGCAGGATGCTGGAGATCACCAGGTCGACGATCACGAACGGCAGGTACAGGTAGAAGCCGATCTTGAAGGCGCTTTTGATTTCACTCAGCGCATAGGCCGGCAGCAGCGAAAACAACGACGGCGCCAGGTCATCCTCGGCATACCGGTCGGCGTCGGCATCGACCTGGCCCGCCTGGGCGCGCTCGAAGAACAGCGCCAGCTCCGGGTCGGTGTACCGACGCAGGTAATCCTTGTAGCTGCCCAGGCCGTTCTCGGCGAAATTCACCACCGACTCGAGGTCGGTAAAGACCACCGCCTCGTGCTTGTAATAGTCATGGCCCTGTTTCATCACCGGCGTCATGACGAAGATCGCCAGCATCAGCGCGATCGCATTCAGCGCCATGTTCGAAGGCACCTGCTGCAACCCCAGGACGTTGCGCACGATGACGAAGACGATGGAGAACTTCAGGTAGCACGTGCCCGCCGCCACCAGGAACGGCAACAGCGAAGCGAACGCCAGCAGCGCGATCAGCGAAACGTCATTCATCGCTGCCGTTCCGATAGACCTTAAGCAGCTCAACGCCCAACTGCGCCTCCATTTGCACCAACTCCCCCACGGCCACGGGCCGGCCATTGGCGCGAATCTCGATGTGCTGCGCGGCATCGGCGGCCAGTGGGATCAGTTGCCCGTCGATGAATTGCGACAGCCGCGCCAAGTCGATGTCGCAGCTCGCGAGGACGAACTCCAGGCGCACCATCAGCGCGCTCGGATCGACGGCCGGACCAGGTGACGGGGGGATCGGTGGATCGGCATCGGCCACGCTCGGTTGCATGTGTAAACCCTCTTCGGTGAATGTGAAAACGCCCAGGCAACGGTTTGCCAGCAAACCGTGCTGAGTCCGCTCGGTGATGCGCAGGACATCGCCTTCGTGCAGTCGCCGAAGCCGTGCAGCGCGCAGTTCACTGACGCCCAACTGCAACACCAGGCGCATCGGCAATGCCTGGAGCCAGGCGTGTGACCCTGGCTCGGCCACGCGGCCCCGCGGCGGTAAGCGTGTGACCCACACGCGCCCGCGAGGCGTGTCGAGCCAGGGCAGGTCGTGCGTCGGGCATCGCGTTCCTTCAACGCCTTCGATGTCCGCCAGCCGGCTGTAGCGCAGTTCGTCCACCGCCAACGGCAAGGGCCGAGGCACCGCACGGAACAAAGCGACGATGCTCGACAACGGGCTCTGGCGCCCCACCCACGACGGCGAGGTCGGCAGTGCTCGATGCAGCCAGTCATGGGCCAGGATCAGCCCGTGCCAGTCCCCGCCGTCGCCCAGCGCGCGAAACTGGATAAAGCCCGAGCGATCAGGCACCCGGCCCAATCCGGCCGGCCGACCGGCCCGGCGCCAACGCTCAATCGCTTGCGTACAGGCGTGCAGCCGGGAATCGACCCGCCGCAGTTTCAAGGCCCTCACGCGGGATGTTCCGGCGCTTCGTCCTGATCGTCATCCGGCGTCTGCTGCGACCCCTGGCGCGGTTGTTCACCGCCGCTGTCGGTCAATCGCCAGGTCGGCTCCCGCGCTTGGGCGAAAGGCTCCTTGAGTTGCTCCAGGACCAGGGCATTGCTGGGGCTGAGCATCAGGCGAGCGGGCTCATCCGGCAGCCGATGGATCGTCACCTGGCCGCTGGCCGCACCGTTGTTGAACGGCACCTGCAGCAACCCCGGCGAGGCATGCCCCCCTGCATCGGGCGCTGGTGGCATGACCACCGGAGCAAGCGGCGCCGGGATGGCGCCGGGCACAAGACGCACAACCTGCGGGCTCGGTGCAGACGTGCGCAACGCTTGCTCGACAGCCGCTAACGGTTCAGCCGGCACCGGCTCCATCGGTGCCACCTGCACGGGTGGGTTCGTGTACTCAACGGCCATTTCCAGCCGTAACGACGCCGCCACTGAGATCGCATCGGACGACGGGTGCGCCTGTGGCAAGGGCTTCGCGGTAAGACTTTGCTCGCGCCTGACGTCCCTCGCGACCGTCCCGCTCGGCGACGCGTCGCGGTGCTGGACAGCGTCGCCCTCCTGAACGACCGGCACCGCATGCCGAGCCAGCCCGCGACCGCTGTCCAGCTGGAGTGGGGGAAAAACCGGCAACGCCGCCAGAAGGTCCAGCACGCCCTGGGGCAGGTCCTCCTCTTGCACCGGGACGAGAATGTCCGTTCGCTCGTCCAGTCGCCCTTCGCCCACGAGCTCCAACACCTGCACCGGCAGAGCGGGCACCCCGACAACCTGATTCATCGCCTCATCCCCGTCATGTCTTCCTGCTCCCGTTCTTCCTGGCGTATCTGCGCCAGCCGTTGCCGGCGACGCTGCTGCTCGACCGCACGCTGAAGCTGAAGGTGCTTGCGTTGCAACGAGCGCAGGCACTCGCGCTGGGTCTGCAACTGCTGTTCAACCGCTCGGCATTGCTGGTCGACGCGGTCACGCTCGACCCGCAGCAGATCGATCCGTCGCCGGATGACGGCCTGGGTACGCAGCAGCGCCAACAGTTGCCCGTGATCCAGCACACAGTCATTCGCGCGGTGGCTGGCCAACAGTTCAAGCAGCGCCGCCTCTTGCGCCTCGAAGCCGCGCCGTTCCTGCAACAGCGGCTGCAATTGCCGTTGGACGCGCAGCAGCGCGTGCTCACCGCGCTGTTGGCGCCACTGACTGAGGGCCAACAGGCGGCGCCCATCAAGCGAGGATGTCATGCAGGCGGCGCAGGGTTTCATCGGGCTCGCAGCGCTCATCCGTGGGCTGGCGCAGCCACTGCTCGAGGGCGTCGCGGCATTGCATCGCCCGGTCGTTGGCCGCATCCGCCCCCGGGCTGTACTCGCCCATGTCGACAAACACCTGCAACTGTTCGAGACGGGCCAGCGTGTCCCGGGCAGACGCAGCCAATTGCCGAGCCTGCGGCGTGGTGACTTGTGTCGCCACGCGACTGACGCTGCGCAAGACGTCGATGGCCGGGTAATGCCCCTTGGCCGCCAGCGCACGGCTGAGGTAGACGTGGCCGTCGAGGATCGAGCGAATCTCCTCGGCGATCGGGTCCGGCTCGTCATCGCTTTCCAGCAGCACCGTGTACCACGCGGTGATGCTGCCGCCAGCGGTCATGCCGGGGCGCTCCATCAGGCGTGGCAAGGCATCGAACACCGAAGCCGGAAAACCGCGCCGCGCCGGCGCTTCACCGGCCGCCAGGGCCAGGTCGCGGCGCGCGCGGGCGTAGCGGGTCAGCGAATCGAGCAACAACACCACGCGCCGGCCCTGGTCACGAAAGTACTCGGCGATGGTGGTGGCCTGCAGCGCCGAGTTGCAACGATCCACCGAGGAAAAATCCGAAGTGGCGTACACCACCACGCAGCGCGAACGCTGGGGCGACTGGCGCAGGTGCGCGATGAACTCGGTCACCTCCCGCCCACGCTCGCCGATCAGGCCGATCACGAAGACCTCGGCATCGGTGTGTGCGATGAGCATGTTGATCAAGGTGGTCTTGCCGGACCCGGCGGCGGCGAAGATGCCGAGGCGCTGGCCGACACCGCAGGTCAGCAGGCCGTCGATGGCGCGAATGCCGGTGGACAACGGCTGCGCTACCGGGCGCCGCTGCTGGTACGACGGCGGGTCGGCGTCCACCGGGCAATCCCGTTGCGCCAGGGCCGTCGACGGAGCCAGGCGCTCGACGATGCGGCCCAGGGGATCGACCACGCTGCCGAGCAAGGCATCGCTGCAGGTCAATTGCAAGGTGGCGCCGGTGGGCACGATCATCGACTCCCTTGACAATCCTTTCGCCTCGCCCAGCAAGCTGAGCAGCACGGCGCCGGGCTTGAAGCCGATGACCTGCGCCCGGGCCGCCACCTCGGGCGAGCGCCAGTGCCGACGCACTTCACAGACCTCCCCCACCACCACCTCGCCCAGCGCCGCCTCGATCAGCGGGCCGCTCAGGCGCAAAGGGTGGGCGGCGTGTCGTTCCAGGCGCAGGTTCATTGACGAACGATCTCCCTACAGCGTCTTGATGACATTGACCGAAACGGTCTCGGAGATTTCGCCGAACGACATGACGTCCAGCTCCCGAAAGCGGCCCTCGATCAGTTTCTTGATGTAGCGCCGCACATCCACCGAGCACAGCAGCACCAGGTCCTTGTGGGCGATGTGCAGGCTGTCCAGGCCAACACTGAGGCGGTCCATCAGCTCTTCCGATTCGGCCGGCTCGAGGTTGAGGAAGCTGCCGCCGGAGGTTTGCCGGATGCCTCGGCGCACTCCCTCTTCGAACTCCGGCGACAACAGCAGCACGCGCAAGTCGTTGCCCTGGGCAAACTTGTTGCTGATGTAGCGGGCCATGGCCCCGCGCACGTGCTCCACCAGCGCCAGCACATCCTTTTCCCGGGAGGCCCAGTGCGCGAGCGATTCAAGTACGAGCTTCATGTTGCGCACCGAAATACGCTCGCCGATCAGGCGCTGCAGCACCTCGGCGATCTTCTGCACCGTGACGTGGCGATACACTTCCTTGAGCAGGTCGGGATAACGGCTTTCCATTTCGTCGAGCAGTTGCTTGGTTTCTTGCACGCCGAAAAACTCGCGGATGTTGCGCGCCAGCAATGTGACCAGGCAGCGATAGCATTCCTCGTCCGCCGGGCGCAGGTGATAGCCCAGTTGCTGCACCCGCTCGCGGTCGGCCGCGCCAACCCAGACCCCGCCCTGGCGATTGCTGTCGTTGCCGCGCACCAGGGCGAACCCCAGGGGCTCAAGCTCGGGCGAATAGTCCAGCAGGCGCCAGTGGTCGAAGTGAATGTCGAATTGTTCGGCGCGCACTTCATTGATCAGCACCGCCACTTGATGCGCCGGCAGCGCTTCGCTGGCCCGCAGCCGGGGTTCGGGAATGCGCAAGCCGTAGTCGACGAAGAACTGGCTGCGAAAGCGCGCAGCCCACCGCTGCTTTTCCAGCGCTGGCAAGCGTGCGGCGGGCACCAGCAGCATCAGTGCGACGGTCTCCGTGGCGATGTGGTCGACGTCTTCGAGCAAGCCAGAATCGGCCTGCGGCGCGTCCTGGCCGGCGGGTTCGGCGCGCTGTTCGGCCGAGCCCTGGCGCCAGGCCTTGCGCTGGCGCACGAACACCACCAGCCCGAGCGCGCTGGCGATGGCCAGGAAGGTCAGCAAGGGAAAACCCGGCAGCAGGCCGACGCCAACCGCCAGCAACGCGGTGACACCGAGCACGAACGGGTTGCCGAGCATCTGGCTGAGCATGTTGCGACCCAGGTTGCTGTCGTCACCGTTGACCCGGGTGACGATGAACCCGGCGCCGATGGCGATCAGCAGCGCGGGAATCTGCGCCACCAGGCCATCGCCGATGGTCAACAGGGTGTAGGTCGACAGGGCCACGGACATGTCCATGCCCAATTGCCCGACACCGATGGCCATGCCGCCGATGAAGTTGACGAAGATAATGATGATGCCGGCGATGGCGTCACCCTTGATGAACTTCATTGCGCCGTCGAAAGAGCCGTACAACTGGCTTTCACGCTCCAGCACGCTGCGTTTTTCCCGGGCCTGGGCGGCATCGATGGCGCCGGCCTTGAGGTCACCGTCGATGCTCATCTGCTTGCCCGGCATGCCGTCCAGGGAGAAGCGTGCGGCCACCTCGGCCACCCGCTCCGAGCCCTTGGTGATGACAATGAACTGGACAATGGTGACGATGGAAAAAATCACGAAGCCCACCACCAGGCTTTCACCGATCACGAAGTCACCGAACGAGGCGATGATCTCGCCGGCGTCGGCCTGGCTCAGGATCAGCCGGCTGGTGCTGATCGACAACGCCAGGCGGAACAACGTCGTCAGCAACAGCAATGCCGGGAACGTCGAGTAGCTGAGGATGCGCTCGATGTAGAACGAGCCCATGAACACCAGCAGCGAAATGACGATGTTCAGGCCGATCAGCGCGTCCACCAGCACCGTGGGCAACGGGATGATCAGCATGGCGATGATCATCACCATCAGGCTCAGGATCAGCAGTTCCGGGCGCGCGCTGACGTTGCGCAAAAAAACATTAAGCATTCAGGCCAGGCTCCGGGACGGCATCACGGGCAACCGCCGGCGCGGCGCTGTTCGAGGCATTCATGGGCATAGGCGACATCGGCCAGGCGGGTGAACTGTTGGGCCAGGCGCACCGGCGCGTCTTCATCGACGAACAACGACGGCGGCAAGCGCAGGCTGAGCCGGCGCACGGTCTGCAACAGCGCCGAACGGTCACGGTGGGAACTGAGCAGCACCGGCTCGCCCACCGCACCGAGCAGCCATTGGTCGAGGTCATCGGGGTAGGCCAGCACGCCGAACAGGAACACCAGCCAGTCGGTCTCATCGGCGTTGTGCCGGCAGACGAGTGCATCGCCCAGCAACGCGTTGATGAACAGCCCGTCGGCCGAGCGCAGGTGCTTGAGGTCGGTCAGTCGTCCCAGCAGTTGCCCGAACTCGGCGTGCGAGCAACTGGGGTCCTGGGCGCTGATGTCGGTGAGCAACGCGGCCTCGATGAAGGCCAGCACGTTCATGCGCTGCGACGGTCCGTACAGGGCGATCCAATCCTGGTAGGCATTGAGCGGGCCGTCGTCGGATTCGAGAAAGTCGCGGTAGGTTTCCCGCAGCAGGCCGGCCCGCACCGCCATACTCGCGCCGAACATCCGCGCCTTGAGCGCCGCGTTGATCCCGGCGTTCATGCGCTTGGGCGAGCCTTGGGCAACCACCGTCTGCAACAGCGTTTCGAGGCGCTGGCGGGTCGGGCTTTGCAGGTTGCGCCGGCGCAACAACGCCCGCAGCACCAGGGCCAGGTCGCTGTCGTCGGGGAACAGTTGCCGCGCCATGTCCAGCAGCCAGGCCACCGGTTTGTCCGCCAGCCGCGCCAGGCTCAGCACCTGCCGCGCCTTGGGCACGGTGTCGTCCTCCAGCACGCGTTCGAAGGTGTCGGTCGGCGTTTCGGACTTGAGCTCGAACAGGCGGCGGCCACGGAACTGGGTGAGCGCCGCCGACAGCTCGTCGCTGATCTGCACCATGCGCTGCGCCACCGCCGTCGTGGCGCTGTCGTCCACGTCCGCCCAGGCGTCGACCGACGGCTGCGGATGCTCGGCGGCCTTCTCGCTGTTCAGGCGGGCCTGGGCGGCGCGTCCGCCCATGGAAACCGGCGGCAGGCTCATGGTTGCGACAGCCTGAAGTAAGAACGCCGCAAGCGCTCGTGCTGCTCCGGGGTGAGCAACGGCCCGCCCGGCTCGATCGTGTCAGGTTCAAGGGCCTGGCGAATTTCCTGGGGTTGGATCAGGAACACGCGCACGGTGTTGGCCGAGCGGCTCTGGCGATAGCTGAACAACCTGCCGAGCCACGGGATCGAGCCCAACACCGGGACCCGGCCGATCTGCTCGCCGTGGTCGTCACGGGTAAAGCCGCCCACCAGCAGGCTCTTGCCCTGGGGCACCCGCGCCACTGTGTTGATGCGAGTACGGCCCACCGTCGGCAACGCGCCCTGGCGCTCGTCCTGGGCCGGACGTTCGACCTCGTTGCCGTCCTCGATGTTGAGCGACATCTCGATCTCGTCGGCCTGGGCGAAGCGCGGCAGTACGCTGACCAGGGTGCCGTAGGTCACGTGTTGCAGGTCGACGCTGCGCTCTCCCACCAACGGCGCATAGAAGGTACGGTTGTTGTCGAAGATCGCCGGGACGTTTTCCTGGGTCAGGATGACCGGGCGCGACACGACGTTGGCCCGCTGGGTGCGCTCCAGGGCCAGCACGCGGGTGACGAACGACGCACCGTCGAGGGTGGTCGCCGAACCGGCGTTGAGCGAGGCGCTGAACGTACCGCCGGATTTCACCGCGCCTTGCCAGTTGATACCCAGTTGATTGAGTTCATCCTTGTGCAGGTCGATGATCCACAACGACAGTTCGACGTGGCGCTTGGGTGTGTCCAGCGCACTCACCAGGTTCTCGATAAAACGCACCTGTTCCGGCAGCCCCTTGACCAGCAGGCTGTTGGTGTCCGGGTAGGCCACCACGCGAATGTTGCCGGCGGCCACCTCCCGCGCGAGGATGCGTGGCGCGGTAGGGTCGTGTTCCGAGGCCGTGTTCGCCAGGCCTTCGAGGGGAAACACCGGCATCATCGCCCGCGACCGCGGCCCGGGCGCCTGGGCCACCGTGGGCTCGACCGACTGCTGCTCACCGCGCAACAACGCCTCGATCACACTGGCCAACCCCGGCAGCGTCACCTTGTCATCGCGCAATTCGTACTGGCGATCGCTGACGAAGGTATTGCGCACCTGGATCACGCCGATCTGCTGCTTGCCCAACAACAGCTCCGAGCGCTGGTTGTCCATCAACTGCGCGGCCTGTAGCACCAGGTCGACGTAGATCGGCGGCCCGGACACGTGAAAGGTGCGCAGGCCGTCGTTGCGCAACGGATAGCGTGGGTCGTGCAGCCCCGATTGCTTGAGAAACGCCAGCAGCTTGGCCACCGTCAGCGTCTGCAACGAGGCCATCGAGCTTTTGTTTTCCGAGCCGTCGTACAGGTAGATCGCCTGACCGTCGCTGTACCAGATCAAACCCATTTGCGCGCTGATGCGCTCGAACGTCTGCTGCGGCGTGCGCAAGTCGAAGGTGCCGCCCACCCGCTTGGCCGCCGCCACCTTGCTGACGATGACAGGCTTGCCGAGCACGCCTGCCAGCTCGCTGAAAAACGTTCGCGCACTCTGCTCGCGAGCCTCGAAGCTGTAGACGTCGGCCCGCGCCGCGAGGGGCGCGAGCAGCAGGAGCAAGGACAGGGACAACGCGTGACGGTTCATCGGTTCACTTGCCCGGCAGGTAGGTGATGTCGGCCAGGCTGCTGGGGGCGAACCCCACCAGCTCGCGCACTTCCTTGGAGAAATGCGAGGAAGAGGCAAAGCCGAACGCCAGCGCGACGTCGGTCAGCGAACCGTTGCCCAGGCTCATGTCCAACAACGCCTGGGCCGTGCGCCACCCGCGCAAGGCCGGTTTGGTCGCGCTGCCCAGGGCCTGCCGGCAGAGCCGACGAAAATGCGAGACCGACACGCCGTAGCGCTGCGCGAGGGTGTTGAGCTTTTCGCTGCGGGTGCCTTGCTCCAACAAAAAACGCACCAGGCCGTAGCTTTCATGCTGGCGCAACAACGGTGCAACGGCGTGATAACCCGGGGTGCCACCCAGCGCCTGTTCAATGAACCAGCGCTCGAACCGCGCCGGGGTCCGCACGACATCATCCGCCACCGGCAACAAGGCCCATGGCGCGACCTCGGTTCTTTTCGCGGCGAAGGCATCGCTCATGTCGAAGAACGCCTGCAACTTCACCAGCGGCGCCGGGCAGACCGGCAGCACATGCAATTGGCCACCGGAAAACCGCAACGGGTCGCGCAGCACCACCAGCCCTTGCCAACCGCTCGGCAGGGCCTGGCGCTGCCCGCCCCCTGCGCTGCCCAGCGCCACCGCACCCTGGACGACCCGCAGGTGCACCACCCGCTCGCGCGGGTCAGTCAATACCGTGGAGCGAGATGATGTGTCCTGCACCGGTGTCTCCTCTGCAACGTGGCGAATGGAAGGAGCGACAGGATGAAAGGCGCGGCGCCTGAAATCTTGATGCAAAGATGATGAGCACCGGGCTGGCATATGCCTTGCACCCTTTTCGTTCATCGGTGCCCATGCCGTTGCCGGGATGAGTGCCACACGGTTTTGAGGACAAGGGCGCCGTCATCCAGCCGGATGGCGGCGCTTTCATGTGGAAGGTGATGCGCGATGAATGAAGTTCCAGCCAACCCCCTGGCCTGGGTCAATGGCAGCGATGCCCCGGAAAAGAGCGCGGTCAATCTTGGCTTCATGGCCCTGAGCGACTGCGCCCCCCTGGTGGTGGCCGCCACCCAGGGGTTCGCCCAGCCCTACGGCCTGACCCTGAACCTCAAGCGCCAGGCATCCTGGGCCAACCTGCGGGACAAGCTGGTCAGTGGTGAAATCGACGCCGCCCACAGCTTGTACGGCCTGGTCTACGCGGTGCACCTGGGCATCGGCGGCGTGGCGCCCACCGACATGGCCGTGCTGATGGGGCTGAACCAGAACGGCCAGAGCATCAACCTGTCCCACGGCTTGCAGGCCCAGGGCGTGACCAGTCCTGAGGCACTGGAACGGCATGTGCACCAATCTCGCCCGAAACTGACCTTCGCCCAGACGTTTCCCACCGGCACCCATGCCATGTGGCTCTATTACTGGCTGGCGGCCCAGGGCATCCACCCCTTGACCGACGTCGACAGCGTGGTGGTGCCGCCGCCCCAGATGATCGCCCACTTGCAGGCCGGGCGGATCGACGGCTTCTGCGTCGGCGAGCCCTGGTGCGCCAGCGCGGTGAAGCAGAACCTGGGGTTCACCCTGGCAACCACCCAGACCATCTGGCCCGACCACCCGGAAAAAGTCCTGGGCTGCACCCGCGCGTTCGTCGAGCAGTACCCCAACACCGCCCGGGCCCTGGTGATGGCGATCCTCGAGGCCAGCCGCTTCATCGAGCAGAGCAGCGAGAACCGCCGCAGCACCGCACAACTGTTGAGTGCGCCGCAATACCTCGACGCCCCGCTGGACTGCATCGAACCGCGCTTGCTGGGGATCTATGCCGACGGCCTGGGCAACAGTTGGCAGGACCCTCACGCCATGCGCTTCCATGCGGGCGGCGCGGTGAACCTGCCGTACCTGTCCGACGGCATGTGGTTCATGACCCAGTTCCGCCGCTGGGGCTTGCTGCGCGAGGACCCGGACTACCTGGACGTGGCACGGCAAGTCCAGCAACTCACGCTGTACCGTGAAGCCTGCGCGGCGCTGGACATCCCCGCCCCGCTGCCGGACATGCGCAGCAGCCTGTTGATCGACGGCACCACCTGGGACGGCACGGACCCGGCCGGGTATGCCAAAAGCTTCAAGCTGCACGCCTTGAGCGATGCCACCGCCCTTTTCGCCAGTCGCTGACAGGAGCCTTCCACATGCTGCGTATCCTGCTGATCAATGACACCGCGAAAAAAGTCGGGCGCCTGAAGGCGGCGCTGATTGAAGCCGGGTTCGAGGTTATCGACGAATCCGGCCTGACCATCGACCTGCCCGCACGCGTCGAAACGGTGCGTCCGGACGTGATTCTGATCGATACCGAGTCACCCGGACGCGATGTGATGGAGCAAGTGGTGCTGGTCAGTCGCGACCAGCCACGACCGATCGTCATGTTCACCGACGAGCACGACCCGGATGTGATGCGCCAGGCCATCAAGTCAGGAGTCAGCGCCTACATCGTCGAAGGCATCCACGCCGCGCGCCTGCAACCGATCCTCGACGTGGCCATGGCCCGCTTCGAAAGCGACCAGGCCCTGCGCGCCCAACTGCTGGCCCGCGACCAGCAACTGGCCGAACGCAAGCGCATCGAACTGGCCAAGGGCATGCTGATGAAGATGAAGGATTGCAACGAAGAACAGGCCTACACCCTGATGCGCCGCCAGGCCATGAGCCGCCAGCAGAAGCTGATCCAGGTGGCCGAGCAGATCATTGCCATGAACGAACTGCTCGGCTGAACGCCCCACGGCGCCTGGCCCGACGCCTTCGCGGGCAAGCCCGCTCCCACATGGGTTTTAGGGTGAACACAGCCTTTGTGAACACCCCACATCACCTGTGGGAGCGGGCTTGCTCGCGAAAGCGCTCCAATATCCGGCATTGATATCGACTGACCCGACGCCTTCGCGAGCAAGCTCGCTCCCACATGGGTTTTAGAGTGAATGCAGCCTCTGTGAACACCCACGTCACCTGTGGGAGCGGGCTTGCTCGCGAAGACGCTTACGGGTTGGCACAGATCTCGCTTAAGCAACCTCACAGGTAACCAACGGCGGTTGCCCCACCTACGACAAAGACGTCGCACACCCTTTTCGCCTGGCTTGGCGACTCGGGTTGCGGCGTTTTTTTGCTTTGGCCCCAACGTCCGGGGTCGGTGGGGGTCGCCGTTGTGGCGCACCACCTCGAAGCACTGACTCATTTTCGAGACTTTAACCGCTGAGGTGCGCGATGAATTCAAGCTTCTGGAAATCCGGCCACACCCCGACCCTGTTCGCGGCCTTCCTGTATTTCGACCTGAGTTTCATGGTCTGGTACCTGCTCGGCCCATTGGCGGTGCAGATCTCGACCGACCTGCACCTGACCACTCAGCAACGCGGCCTGATGGTCGCCACGCCGATCCTGGCCGGCGCGGTGCTGCGCCTGTTCATGGGCCTTCTGGCCGATCGGATTTCGCCAAAGACTGCCGGCATGGTGGGTCAGGTGATCGTGATCAGCGCATTGTTCTGCGCCTGGAAGCTGGGCATCCACAGCTATGAACAAGCCCTGCTGCTGGGCCTGTTCCTGGGGGTGGCCGGGGCTTCGTTCGCCGTGGCCCTGCCGTTGGCCTCGCAGTGGTATCCGCCCCAGCACCAAGGCAAGGCGATGGGCATCGCCGGTGCCGGTAACTCGGGCACCGTGCTCGCCGCGTTGATCGCGCCGATCATGGCCGTGACGTTCGGTTGGACCAACGTGTTCGGTTTCGCCCTCATCCCCCTGGTGCTGACCCTGGTCCTCTTCGCCTGGCTGGCCAAGAACGCTCCCGAGCGCCCCAAAGCCAAATCCATGGCCGATTACCTTAAGGCCCTGGGCGACCGTGACAGCTGGTGGTTCATGTTCTTCTACAGCGTGACCTTCGGCGGCTTCATCGGCCTGGCCAGCGCCCTGCCCGGCTACTTCAACGACCAGTATGGCCTGAGCCCGGTAACGGCCGGCTACTACACCGCCGCCTGCGTCTTTGGCGGCAGCCTGATGCGGCCGCTGGGCGGCGCCCTGGCCGACCGTTTCGGCGGCATCCGCACCTTGCTGGGCATGTACACCGTCGCGGCCATCTGCATTGCCGCGGTGGGCTTCAACCTGCCGAACTCCTACGCCGCCCTGGCCCTGTTCGTCTGCACCATGCTCGGCCTGGGTGCGGGCAACGGCGCGGTGTTCCAACTGGTGCCGCAACGCTTCCGTCGTGAGATCGGCGTGATGACCGGGCTGATCGGCATGGCCGGCGGCATCGGCGGTTTCGCCCTGGCGGCGGGCATGGGTGCGATCAAGCAAAGCTCCGGCAGCTACCAGATGGCGCTGTGGTTGTTCGCCAGCCTCGGCGTCCTGGCCTGGTTCGGCCTGTACGGCGTCAAGCGTCGCTGGAGAACCACCTGGGGTTCGGCCGCCGTCACCGCTGCCCGGGTGTAAGCCAACCCCATGAGCCTGCAACTGAGTTTTGCCGAAGCCAGCGCCATCGGCCCACGGGACGAAAACCAGGACGCCCTGCGCCTGGTCACCCCGGCCCCGGCCCTGGCCGCCAGCAAGGGCTACCTGTTCGCCATCGCCGACGGCGTGAGCCAATGCGCCGACGGCGGCCTGGCGGCCCGGTCGACCTTGCAGGCGCTGGCCCTGGACTACTACGCCACGCCACAAACCTGGGGCGTGGCCCAGGCACTGGATCGCCTGCTGCTGGCGCAGAATCGCTGGCTGCAAGCCAACGGTGGCGGGCAACCGCTGCTCACCACCGTCAGCGCGCTGGTCCTGCGGGGCCGTCGCTTCACCCTCGCCCATGTCGGCGATTGCCGGGTCTACCGCTGGCACGCCGATCAGCTGCATCGCATCAGCGAAGACCACGTCTGGGACCAACAGGGCATGCAACATGTGCTCAAGCGGGCGTTGGGGCTGGATCAACACCTGGTGCTGGATTTCCTCGACGGCGAACTGCGCCCCGACGAAACCTTCGTCCTGCTCAGCGACGGCGTCTGGGCCGCCCTGGGGGACACGGCCATCGCCGGCGTCCTGCGCGACCAACCGGACCTCGATCGCGCAGCGCAGACCCTAGTCAACGCCGCGCACCTGGCCGGCAGCCAGGACAACGCCAGCGCCTTGCTGGTGCGCGTCGACGCCTTGGGCGAAGCGAGCATCGGCGACGCGCTGATCCAGTTGCAGCAATGGCCCCTGCCCCCGGCGCTGAAAGCAGGCCAGGCCTTCGAGGGGTGGCAGGTCGAAGCTTTGCTCGGTCAAAGCCAGCAATCACTGCTCTACCGGGTGCACGACGGCCAGGGCCAGCCATGGCTGTTGAAAACCCTGCCCGGCCAGCTCCGGGACGACAGTCGAGCCGGGCAAGCGCTGCTCTCCGAAGAATGGTTTCTCAGGCGGGTCGCCGGTCGACAGTTTCCGGAAGTCCATGGCGTGCCCAAGCGCCAGCACCTGTATTACGTGATGCGCGAATACCCCGGCCTGACCCTGGCCGAGCTGTTCGACCAGGGCGGCCCGTTGCCATTGGCACAATGGCTGGACCTGGCGCAACGGCTGGTGCGCGCGGTGGGGCTGCTGCATCGACGACAGATCTACCACCGCGACATCAAGCCGGAAAACCTGCACCTGGGGGACGATGGCGAATTGCGCCTGCTGGATTTCGGGCTGGCCTACTGCCCGGGGCTGTCCGAAGACCAGGCCAACGTCTTGCCCGGAACGCCCAGCTACATCGCCCCGGAAGCCTTCGCCGGCCACGCGCCGACCGCTCGGCAAGACCTGTACGCCGTGGGCGTGACCCTGTACTTCCTGCTGACCGGCCACTACCCCTATGGCGAGATCGAGGCGTTCCAGCGGCCGCGCTTTGGCGTGCCGGTCAGTGCCCACCGTTATCGACCGGACCTGGCGGAATGGCTCGGGCAAAGCCTGGAACGGGCCGTAGCGGCAGACCCGGACGAGCGTTTCGAAACCGCCGAGGAATGGTTGCTGTTGCTGGAACAGGGCGAACGTCGCAGCTTGAGCGTAAGGCCCCGGCCACTGTTGGAACGCGAGCCGCTGAAGGTCTGGCGCACGTTGGCGCTGCTGTCTCTGGTGGTGAACATCGTGCTGCTGTTCCTGGTATTTCACAGCTGAGATCCTGTGGGAGCGGGCTTGCCCGCGAAGGCGTCAGCACCTTCAGCATGGATGTTGACTGACGCACCGCTTTCGCGGGCAAGCCCGCTCCCACAATGGATCCGATGCAGGAGCAAAGCTTGCGCCGCGATGCGCCAGCCCCAACGCTCCATTACCGGGCAATACGCTTTGATTCGGTGCAATAAATCCCGCCATTGCGCGCCCGACCAGCGGCCCGCCCAATAAATCCACACCCTCGGCCCACTTGGCACAACCACTGCATAACCCCTGGCAACAGACATAAGGCAACGCCTCCAACGATGAAGGCGGTGCTTCCCGAGAGAACGGGACCAGGACAAAGGCGTCCTCGCTAGCTTGCTAGCGGGACGCCTTTTTTGTTTTCGAAAAAATGGCCGAGCCAGCCCGATCGCCGTGAAGAAACGGGCATGAGCTCGCGGAGAACCCTGATGAAAAAACTCAAACTGGTGATGATCGGCAACGGTATGGCCGGGGTTCGGACCCTTGAAGAACTGCTCAAGCTGAGCAACGAGCTGTACGACATCACGGTGTTCGGCGCCGAGCCCCACACCAACTACAACCGTATCCTGCTGTCGCCGGTGCTGGCCGGCGAGCAGACGTTCGAAGAGATCGTGCTCAACGACCTGAGCTGGTACCAGGACAATCACATCAACCTGCTGCTCAACCGCAAGGTGGTGCAGATCGATCGGGTCAAGCGCCGGGTCATCGCCCAGGACGGCACCGAGGCCGAGTACGATCGCCTGCTGATTGCCACCGGTTCCACGCCGTTCATCCTGCCGATCCCTGGCCACACGCTCGAAGGCGTCATCGGCTACCGCGACATCGCCGACACCCAGGCCATGATCGACACGGCCAAGACCCACAAGCACGCCGTGGTGATCGGCGGCGGCCTGCTGGGCCTCGAAGCCGCCAACGGCTTGAAGCTGCGGGGCATGGACGTGACCGTGGTGCACCTCGGTGACTGGCTGCTGGAGCGGCAACTGGACAAGACCAGCGGCCAATTGCTGCAAAGCGCGCTGCAAGAGCGGGGCCTGAACTTTCGCCTCAACGAGCAGACCCAAGCGCTGCACGACGCCGGCAACGGCCGGGTCGGCTCGGTCCAGTTCAAGAACGGCGACATCATCCCCGCCGACCTGGTGGTGATGGCCGCCGGCATCCGCCCCAACACCGAGCTGGCGGAAAAGTCCGGCATTCCGTGCAGCCGCGGGATCCTGGTCAACGACACGATGCAGACCTACGACCCGCGCATCTATGCCATCGGCGAATGCGCCAACCATCGCGGCACGGCCTATGGCCTGGTGGCCCCGTTGTTCGAACAGGCCAAGGTCTGCGCCAACCACCTTGCGCAACTGGGCTTCGCCACCTACAAGGGTTCGGTGACCTCGACCAAACTCAAGGTCACCGGCATCGACCTGTTTTCCGCCGGGGACTTCATGGGCGGCGAAGGCACCGAGACCATCACCCTCTCCGACCCGATTGGCGGCGTCTACAAGAAGCTGGTGATCAAGGACGACGTGCTGGTCGGCGCTTGCCTGTACGGTGATACGGCGGACGGCGGCTGGTATTTCCGCCAGATCCGTGAAAACGCCGGGATCAGCGAAATCCGCGATCACCTCATGTTCGGTGAAAACGCCTTGGGCGATGTCGGCCACCAGGGCCAGGACAAAGCCATGAGCATGGCCGACAGCGCCGAAGTCTGCGGCTGTAACGGCGTGTGCAAGGGCACCATCGTCAAGGCGATCCAGGAACACGGACTGTTCAGCGTCGATGACGTGAAAAAACACACCAAGGCCGCCAGTTCCTGCGGCTCCTGCGCCGGCCTGGTGGAGCAGATCCTGATCAACACCGTGGGCGGTGCGGCGGACGTCAAGCCGAAAAGCGAGAAAGCCATCTGCGGCTGCAGCGACCTCAACCACGGCCAGATCCGCCAGGCGATCCGCGACGAGCACCTGCTGACCATCGCCGGCACCATGAGCTACCTGAACTGGCGCACCCCCAACGGCTGCGCCACCTGCCGCCCGGCCCTGAACTACTACCTGATCTCCACCTGGCCCGGCGAAGCCCAGGACGACCCACAGTCGCGCCTGATCAACGAACGCGCCCACGCCAACATCCAGAAGGACGGCACCTACTCGGTCGTGCCGCGGATGTGGGGCGGCGTGACCACGCCGGCGGAGTTGCGCCGCATCGCCGACGTCGCCGATAAATACAGCGTGCCCATGGTCAAGGTCACCGGCGGGCAACGCATCGACTTGCTGGGCATCAAGAAGCACGACCTGCCGGGCGTCTGGAAAGACCTCGACATGCCGTCCGGCCACGCCTACGGCAAGTCCATCCGCACCGTGAAGACCTGCGTGGGCAGCGAGTTCTGCCGCTTTGGCACGCAGAACTCCACCCAGCTGGGCATTGAACTGGAGCACGACCTGTTCAACATGTGGTCGCCACACAAGGTGAAGCTGGCGGTCTCGGGCTGTCCACGCAATTGTTCGGAGGCGGGCATCAAGGACGTCGGCATCATCGGCGTCGACTCCGGCTGGGAGATGTACATCGGTGGCAACGGCGGGATCAAGACCGAAGTCGCCGAGTTCTTCGTCAAGCTCAAGACCGCCGAAGAAGTCCGCGAATACAACGGCGCCTTCCTGCAGCTGTACCGCGAAGAAGCCTTCTACCTCGAGCGCACCGTGCACTACATGCAGCGGGTCGGCATGGAGCACATCAAGAAAGCTGTGCTGGAAGACCCGGCCCGCCGCAAAGCGCTGCATGAACGCCTGAAATTTTCCCTGGCCCTGGAACAGGACCCATGGAAACAGCGCCTGGAACAACCCCAGCTGAAAAAAGAGTTCGAAGTCATCCCCGTGAAGAACCTGGAGGTGCCGGCATGAACTGGCTGGATATCTGCGCATTGGAAGAGATCAACGCCCTGGGCTCACGCATCATCCAGGGCCCGAAAGGCGATATCGCGATTTTTCGTACCAGCGACGATGAAGTCTTCGCACTCGACGACCGTTGCCCGCACAAAGGGGGGCCGTTGTCCCAGGGCCTGATCTACGGCAAACGCGTGGCCTGCCCGTTGCACAACTGGCAGATCGACCTGCAAAGCGGTGAGGCCCAGACGCCGGATGTGGGCTGCGCCCATCATCATTCGGCCCGTGTCGAAAACGGCCGGGTCCTGCTGGCGCTACGGGACGCAAGCTGATGAGCCACCAAACCACTGCCTCGACCTGCTGTTACTGCGGGGTCGGTTGCGGCGTGCTGATCGACCATGACGACGAGCGCATCCTCGGCGTCAGTGGCGACCCCACCCACCCGGCCAATTTCGGAAAACTGTGCAGCAAGGGCTCGACCCTGCACCTGACCGGCGACCTCGCCGCCCGCGCCCTGTACCCCGAACTGCGCCTGGGCAAGGGCCTGGCCCGCGCCCGTACCGACTGGGAAAGCGCCCTGGAGCATGCCGCCAGCGTCTTCGCGACCACTATTGCCGAGCACGGTCCCGACAGCGTGGCGTTCTACATTTCCGGCCAGTTGCTGACCGAGGACTACTACGCGTTCAACAAACTCGCCCGGGCCTTGGTCGGCACCAACAACATCGACAGCAATTCGCGCCTGTGCATGTCTTCGGCCGTGGTCGGCTATAAGCGCAGCTTGGGCGCCGATGCCCCGCCCTGCAACTATGAAGACCTGGCACTGAGCGATTGCGTGATGATCGTCGGCAGCAACATGGCCTACGCGCATCCGATCCTGTTTCGTCGCCTCGAAGAAGCCAAGTCCCGCCGTCCGCAGATGAAAATCATCGTCATCGACCCTCGGCGCACCGACACCTGCGACCTGGCGGACCTGCACCTGGCGATCCTGCCGGGAACCGACGTCGCCTTGTTCCACGGAATTTTGCACCTGTTGCTGTGGGAAGACTGGGTCGACCGCGATTTCATCAAGGCCCACACCGAAGGCCTGGCTGAATTGAAGAACCTGGTGCGCGACTACACCCCGGCCATGGTCGCCCAGGTGTGTGGCATCAGTGTCGAACAACTGCACCAGTGCGCCGAATGGGTCGGCACCACGCCGAGTTTCCTGTCGCTGTGGTGCATGGGCTTGAACCAGTCCACCGCCGGCAGCGCGAAGAACAGCGCGTTGATCAACCTCCACCTGGCCACCGGGCAGATCGGCCGTCCGGGCGCGGGGCCGTTCTCGCTGACCGGCCAGCCCAACGCCATGGGCGGACGGGAAACCGGCAGCCTGTCGAACCTGTTGCCCGGTCATCGGGAAGCCAACAACCCGGAACACCGCGATGAGGTCGCCCGCTACTGGGGCGTCGAGCAGTTGCCGGCCAACCCGGGCTTGAGCGCCATCGAGCTGTTCGACGAGGTGCGCAGCGGCAAGATCAAGGCCTTGTGGATCGCCTGCACCAACCCGGCCCAATCGATGCCGGACCAGACGGCGGTACGGGACGCGCTGCAAGCCTGTCCGTTCGTGGTGTTGCAGGAAGCGTTCCGCACCACCGAGACCGCCGCCTTCGCCGACCTGCTGCTGCCCGCGGCCAGCTGGGGCGAGAAAGAGGGTTCGGTGACCAACTCCGAACGGCGTATTTCCCACGTTCGCCGGGCGGTCAACGCGCCCGGTGAAGCACGGCCGGACTGGGCGATTACCGTGGACTTCGCCCAGCGCCTGGAACAACGCCTGCGGCCGGGCCAGCCCAGCCTGTTCGACTTTGCCAGCCCGGCCCAGGTGTTCGACGAATACAAACACCTGACCTGCGGGCGCGACCTCGATCTGTCCGGCATCAGCCATGCACTGATCGATGAACTCGGCCCCCAGCAATGGCCCTTCCCGGAAGGCGCCACGAGCGGCACCGCGCGCCTGTATGAAGACGGGATCTTTCCCACCGACAGCGGGCGCGCGCGATTTGTCGCCGAACCGTATCGTGCCGCCAGGGAGCTGCGCGACGCACGCTACCCCTTGACCCTGAACACCGGGCGGTTGCGCGACCAGTGGCACGGCATGAGCCGCACCGGCACCGCCGCACAATTGTTCGGTCATGTGAACGAAGCCGTCCTCAGCCTGCACCCTGACGAACTGCAGCGCCATCGCTTGCAGGCCGGCGACCTGGTCAGCCTGAAAAGCCGGCGCGGCGCGGTGGTCGTGGCCGTGGACAGCGACGAAAGCGTGCGTCCCGGCCAGGCGTTCCTGCCCATGCACTGGGGTGACCGGTTCCTCAAGGGTGGGGTCAACCGCCTGACCCAACCGGCCTTCGACCCGTTGTCGAAACAGCCGGAACTCAAGCACAGCGGCGTACGCCTGGAACCAGTGAACCTGCCTTGGCAGTTGTTCACATTGATCGAGGGCGATGTTCAACGGCATCTGGAGACGCTTCGACCGCTCTGTGAGGCGTTTGCCTACGTCAGCCTCAGCCTAACCGGCCGTGAACGCCCGGCACTGGTGATTCGCGCAGCCAGCGCCGCAGCGCCCGATCCCGAACTGCTGCAGGCCATCGACGAGCAACTGGGGCTGATCGACGGCCCGGTGCTGGCCTACGACGATCCGCGTCGTGCCATCGGCAAACGGGTGCGGATCGAGAACGGTCGCATCACCGCCATCCGCCTGGCCGGCGAAACCCTCGCCCGGCACTGGTTGCAGAATCTGTGGCAGGAAGGTCGCGCCGATGAACAACTGCGCCGCTGGCTGCTGGCGCCATTGAGCGCTCCGCCAGGCAATGTCGGCGCGGCGGTGGGTGGCGGTAGCGGCGGCAAGACACTGTGCAACTGCTTGAACGTCAGCCAGCGCGCGATCTGCGCCGGCATCGAACGCGGCCTTGACTTGCAGGGGCTGAAAAAGGAATTGGGCTGTGGCACGCAATGCGGTTCCTGCGTACCGGAAATCAAGCGCCTGCTGGTTGCCTCGGCGCAACCGATGGCCGCTCTCTCGTGAGGAAAACACTATGAACGCAAAAGTCTGGCTGGTGGGTGCAGGTCCTGGCGACCCTGAGTTGCTGACCCTCAAGGCCGTGCGCGCGCTGCGCGAGGCCGACGTGGTGTTGATCGACGACCTGGTCAACGAGGCGGTGCTGGAACATTGTCCCGGCGCTCGCGTCATCGCCGTGGGCAAGCGCGGTGGCTGCCGCTCCACCCCCCAGGCGTTCATCCATCGACTGATGCTGCGCTATGCCCGCCAGGGCAAATGCGTGGTGCGCCTCAAGGGCGGCGATCCGTGCATCTTTGGCCGCGGCGGTGAAGAAGCACAGTGGCTGCAGGCGCAAGGTGTCGAGGTGGAGTTGGTCAATGGCATCACGGCGGGCCTGGCCGGGGCCACCCGCTGTGACATCCCGCTGACCCTGCGCGGTGTCGCCCGGGGCGTGACCCTGGTGACCGCCCACACCCAGGACGGCAGCAGCCTGAACTGGCAGGCGCTGGCGCAAAGCGGCACGACCCTGGTGGTGTACATGGGCGTGGCGAAGCTGAGCGAGATCCGCGAACAACTGCTGGCGGGTGGCTTGGCGGCGCACACACCCGTGGCCATGATCGAAAACGCATCCCTGCCCCATCAGCGCGACTGCCGCAGCGACCTGGCGTCGATGGAAGCCGATGCCAACGCGTTCCAGCTCAAGAGCCCGGCGATCCTGGTGATCGGTGCGGTGGCCGGTGCTGCCGAACAGCAACACGCCCAACCCGAATGGCGCCAGGCCTCAGCCCTGTAATCGCCACTCCTGTGGGAGCGGGCTTGCCCGCGAAGGCGCCAGCCCGTCCGACATCGATGCTGGCTGATACACCGCTTTCGCGAGCAAGCCCGCTCCCACAGGTTTTGTGCCAGCCACAAATCCACCGCACACCGCCCTGCCCCTGTGGGAGCGGGCTTGCCCGCGAAGGCGCCAGCCCATCCAACATCGATGCTGGCTGATACACCGCTATCGCGAGCAAGCTCGCTCCCACAGGTTTTGTGCCAGCCACAAATCCACCGCACACCGCCCTGCCTCTGTGGGAGCGGGCTTGCCCGCGAAGGCGCCAGCCCGTCCGACATCGATGCTGGCTGATACACCGCTTTCGCGAGCAAGCCCGCTCCCACAGGTTTTGTGCCAGCTCAAATCGCAGGCAAAGAAAAGCCCGGCCTAAGCCGGGCTCTTCCAAAGCTGTGGGCTAATTACTTAGCTTGGGCTTCAACCTGCGCTTCTACGCGACGGTTAACAGCGCGACCAGCTTCAGTGGCGTTGTCAGCAACTGGGCGGGATTCGCCGTAGCCAACGGACTGAACGCGGGACGATTCAACACCGTACTGGTTGGTCAGAACTTGCTTGACGGCGTTTGCACGACGCTCAGACAGTTTCTGGTTGTAAGCGTCAGGACCGACGGAGTCAGTGTGACCTTCAACAGTGGTGGTGGTGGATGGGTACTGCTTCATGAAGTCAGCCAGGTTCTTGATGTCGCCGTAGCTGTTAGGCTTGACGACCGACTTGTCGAAGTCGAACTTGACGTCCAGCTCAACGCGTACCACTTCGGCAACGGCTGGGCAGCCGTCAGCGTCAACAGTGACGTTGGCAGGGGTGTCTGGGCACTTGTCGACGTTGTCGCACACGCCGTCGTTGTCGCTGTCGGAGCAGACTTCAGCCGGAGCTGGAACTGGAGCAGCAGCAGGCTTGGAGCCGCCACCGAAGTTCACACCGATACCAACGCTTGGCGCCCACTCGGTGTCGCCTTGGTCGATGTTGTATTGAGCTTCAACGCCAGCACGGGCGTAGAAGTTCTCGGTGAAGTACAGCTTGGCGCCGCCACCAACGTTGGCGAAGGTAGAACGGTTACGACCGTTGCTGCCATTCTGGTCGATGCTCTGGTCGGAGAAACCGGCCGAGACGTAAGGACGCAGCATGTCGCCTGGGTTGTTGAAGTGGTACAGGGCGTCCAGAGCGGTGTTGGCGCCCTTGACGTTGGTGCCGTCGTCGGTACGTGCGTTGTGCACTTCGTCGTAGGCCAGACGCAGTTCAACGTCGTCGGTCAGGAAGTAACCGATCGAACCGCCGAACAGGTTGCCGTTGTTCTTGAAGTTACGAGCGCTGTCGAATTGTTCTTTCTTGGCGAAGCCTTCGATTTCAACTGCGCCTTGGCCTTGTGCCAGAGCGCCGAACGAAGTGGCAGCAATCAAAGAACCAATGGCAAAGCCCAAGGTGTTTTTCAGTTTCATCCGTTAAATCCCCATCTGGTGATTGTGAAGCAGTCCCGCAAACCGGGGGACAACTCGGCGGCAAGTCTATCAGAACTTGCCTACACGTAAGAGATATTTGCGCCGAACTAAGTTTCAGCAATGCCTGCAAATTTCTCACGCAATTTGTCAAGAGCGCGCTTGTAACGCATTTTTGTCGCGCTCAAACCCATGTGCATTATGTCTGCGATCTCCTGGAACTCCAGCTCTGCGACAAATCGTAGCACCAGAATTTCCCGATCAATCGGGTTTACATGGACCAACCAGCGATCGAGTCCACCCTTCTCCTCGGGTTTGGGCGCCTTTTCCTCGGACGCTTCTTCAAGAGGGTCCAGGCTCAGAGCGTCCATCAAGCGACGCTTTCGCCGTTCCTTACGGTACTGCGTGATGCATTCGTTGTAGGTGATGCTGTAGAGCCAGGTCTTGAACTTCGATTTCCCCTCGAAGTTCTTCAACCCATACAGCACCTTCAACATCACCTCCTGACAGACATCGTCAGCATCGCGATCGTTCCCCAGGTACCGTGCACAAACGTTAAATAATGTCCTCTGGTAGCGGCGCATCAACTCTTCATAGGCGCGCGTTACGTGGAACAGCTCCGTATGCGCGCGGGCAACCAACTCTTCATCGGAGAGATCACGGGGGTCGTAGCGCGTGGACAGCGATTGGGGTTTGTTCAAAACAGGTCGGGCCGACAGTCTAGGTCAATGTGCGCCGCAGCCTGGAATAGCAGGCATTTTGCGGCGGCATACATTAGCAGGGTTTGCCGGGTTAGCGGCTACTCACATGCTGTTCCAGCAGGATCCGATTGGAGAGCGACACCAGTTCGCCCTCGTCGGTCAGCAATGTGGTTTTCACCGTGCCGATCTCTTCGATCTGACCTTCGACCTCGCCAACACGCACCTGTTGCCCAACCTCATACAATTCACGCACATAGATTCCCGCGAGAATCTGACCGGCGATTTCCCGGCTTCCCAACCCCATGGCCAGCGCAACGGCCAGACCAACGGTAATCAAAACGATCACGATCACGTGGTTGAGCAGGTCTGTCTTGACCTCCAACTGGCTGATCGCAACCGAAATACTGATGATGATCACCAGGCCCTGGGCGATTCGCCCAACGCCGGCGGCGTAGTCCAGCCCCACGCCTTCGGCGGCGCCACGCACCAGCCCGTTGGCCAGTTGGGCCAACAGGACACCCACCAGCAGCACCAGCGCGGCGCCGAATACTTTCGGCAAATACAGCGCAAGCATGTCCAGCGTAGCTGAAACTCGCTCAAGTCCAAGGGATTCAGCCGCCGAAACCAGGAAAATGAGCAATACGAACCAATAGACGATCTTGCCGACCAGGGTCGAAATGGGCACCTGGATGCCGCCTCGCGACAGCAACTTGGTCAGGCCGGTGCCGCCCATCAGGCGATCGAGGCCCAGTTTGGCGAGCAGTTTGGAGAGCAGCGTGTCCAGCAATTTGGCCACGACGAAACCGAGCAACAGCACCACCAGGGCGCCGAAGAGGTTCGGGATGAAGTTGGCCACCTTGGTCCACAACGCGGTCATTGCCGTGACGAGGCTCTGGGTCCAGAGATCAAGTTCCATATTCAATCAGCCTTATCAGCGGTGCGAGTAACAGGTTTACGGCGGGAAACCGGCGCGACATGGGCCGACCCGTTGTTCAAGGCGATCATCAGCGCGGGCAGCCAACGGCCCAGCAGGCTGAACAGATCACTGGCGCCGACCTGGCGGTTGGCGGTTTTCAGTACACGTCCCAGGCATGCGTCGTCGTCCCGGCTGGACGGCGAAGCCTTGAGCATGTCGCGCAAAGACTGTTCAAACGGATCGTGCATACGCACCTCTCGTGATGTCTGTGGAAGACGCGATCAGATTTCGTCGGGTCACATGAAGCCTCATCACACCCAGCGCAGACGCCGGAACAGCCACCACTGCCCCAGCGCCACACAGACCATCAGCAAGCACGCGACCAGGAAACCGTAGGGGCTCGCCGAGAACGGGATACCGCCCACGTTGATGCCCAACAGGCCGGTCAGGAAACTCATCGGCAGGAAAATCCCGGTGATGATGCCGAAGCGGTACATGGTGCGGTTCATGCGCACCGACAGGCGCCGGTCTTCGGCCTCCAGCACAAGCCCCACGCGCTCGCGAGTCAATTCCAGCTCCTCGAGGTAACGGGTCAGGCTGTTGTTCAATTCGTTCCAGTAATCGCCATCGTCTTCGACGAACCACGGCAGCTTCAGCCGGGTCATCTGGGCGAAAATGTCCCGCTGCGGCGCCAGGAATCGCTTCAACCCGGCCGCCCTTCGACGGATGTGCAAAATGGCGTCGTGCTCGGGGGTGTACCGTTCGTCGGTATCGAGTTTTTCTTCCTCGCCATCGACGATTTCCGAGAGACAGGTGACCAGGTCCTGCACCTTGTTGGTGAGGTACTGGGCCATATAAAGGATGAGTTCCGAGGCGGTCTTCGGTCCCTTGCCCTCGGCCAGTTGCGCCAACAGCTCATCGGTGGCCCGCAGCGGTCGCAAACGCAGGGAGATCACCCGCTGGGCAGCGGCGAAGATCCGCACCGAGACCATGTCTTCCGGCTCGGCCCCCGGGTTCAGGTTGATCCCCCGCAGGAACAGCAGCAGCTCGGCGTTAGGCAGAGGCAGCAGGCGCGGACGGGTGTTCTCTTCCAGCAGCAGGTCGCAGTTGAATTCGCTCAGGCCGCTGGATTTGCGCAACCAGGTGTGGGTTTGCGGATGACTGCGATCCCAGTGCAGCCACAGGCTTTCGTGGGCCTGCAACTGCAATTCGTCGAGGTCGGTCCGGGCAATGGAACGCGCGCCGCCCTTACCGTCCAACACCAGGGCATGCACCAGCCCCCATTGCGCGTTTTCTTCCTCGAACATCCTCATCCCTTATGGCTGTAGCGCTTCATTCAGGCATTTTCAACGGGCTTGGCGAGACGATCACGCCGTTGTTGTCCGCGTACACATACTCGCCCGGACGGAACGTCACGCCGGCAAAGGTCACCGCTACGTTGAGGTCGCCGATGCCGCGCTTGTCGGTTTTCATCGGATGACTGGCCAGGGCCTGGACGCCGAGGTCGGTCTGGGCGATGACGTCGACGTCGCGGATGCACCCGTAGATCACCAGCCCTTCCCAGCCACTCTTCGCGGCTTTTTCCGCCAGCATGTCACCCAGCAAGGCCCGACGCAGAGAGCCGCCACCGTCCACCACCAGCACCTTGCCGGCGCCCGGTTGCTCGACTTGCTCCTTGACCAGCGAGTTGTCTTCGAAGCACTTGATGGTCACGATTTCGCCGCCGAAGGAATCGCGGCCGCCGAAATTGCTGAACATCGGCTCCAGCACCTGAACCAGGTCCGGGTAGGCATCGCACAGGTCGGGCGTGAGGTAATGGTTCATCGAACAACTCCTGTAAGGCTGGAACGTCAGACTGAATGAGCAACCGTTTGTGACCGAAACCGCTTCAAGCGTCATATCTTAGCCGCAAGCCGACCAGAGCGAAATGCTCTTGTCAGGGCCTTCGCCTCAAACCGCCTCGGCCAGACTGGGTTGTTCTGCCATCAACGGCGCACAGGGGTTTTCCAGCCAGCGCGCCACCAACGGCCAGACATCCGTGTGCGCGGCCTTGCTGACCAGCATCTCGACATGCCCGAAATCTTCACTGAACCCCTGTGCCCGGCCCAGGCAGACAAATTGCTTGTGCTCGGAGCCGATCTGTTCGAAGAGCTTGCGGCAGGCCCAGGTCGGGTCCTGGTGATCGCCCGCGGCACTCACTGCCAGCACCGGCACCTGGACATCGGCCAAACCGGCCCACCAGTTCTTCTCGGCATCGCCGAAGCGCCCGAACAGGCCATACCAGCGCATGCTTTCCAGGGCCAGGCCGATGGGCTCGTCCTCCGGACCACGCTTGAGCCGTGAGCCGGACAGTTGAGCAAAGCGCTTGAGAATGAAACGCCCGCTCCATTCCACCGGCGGGATCTTCAGCGGCCAGTAGGTGCGGCTGACCTGGGTGCCGAAAAACGCCGCCGACGCCACGGCCGGCTCGCCCAGGTAATGGCCGCCTAGCGCCGCCGCCAGGGTGATGCCGCCCAGGGAGTGGCCGATCCAGTGCGGCACTTGCCCACTTTGCTCGCGCACGAAAGCACCGATGGCGGGCAGGTCGTAGCGGGCGTAATCGGCTACACGGTTGTTGCGGTAGTCCTGGTTGCGCTGGGACAGCCCATGGCCGCGCATCTCCGGAATCCAGACATCGAAACCCAGGCGCGTCAGGTACGCCCCCAAGCCGAGACCCTTGGGGGAATACCAGAAGCGGCGGTTGGAGAAGCTGCCGTGCAACAGGATCACGGGAACGCCGCGGGTCTGGCCGGCGTCGGCCATGCCCAGGCGGGTGACGGCCAGTTCGACGCTGTAGTCCGGGCTGTTACCGGGCTTGAGGCGATAGACGTCTTCGCTCAGATCACCGCGTCGCTCGGCGCTGATCAGGGCGACAGGAAAAAGGTTGCTGCTGCTTTGCATAATGCTCTTGCACAAAAAAAGACAACTGTGGGAGCGAGCTTGCTCGCGATGGCGGTGGATCAGCAAAATAATCTTGGCTGACACTCCGCTATCGCGAGCAAGCTCGCTCCCACAAAGGTTACCCGGCTTAAATCACCGGTGAGGCCCCTTCACTCAATCAGACCGCGCCCTGCCCCTCGGCCAGGAAGAACCAGGTTTCCAGCACGGAGTCGGGGTTCAACGAAACGCTTTCGATGCCCTGTTCCATCAGCCACTTGGCCAGGTCCGGGTGGTCCGAAGGGCCCTGGCCGCAGATGCCGATGTACTTGCCGGCCTTGTTGCAGGCGGCGATGGCATTGGCCAGCAGCTTCTTGACCGCCGGGTTCCGCTCGTCGAACAGGTGCGCAATGATCCCCGAGTCGCGGTCCAGGCCCAGGGTCAACTGGGTCAGGTCGTTGGAGCCGATGGAGAAACCGTCGAAGAACTCGAGGAATTCTTCCGCCAGGATGGCGTTGGACGGCAGTTCGCACATCATGATCACGCGCAGGCCGTTGTCGCCACGGGCCAGGCCGTTCTCGGCCAGCAGGTCGACCACCTGGCTCGCTTCACCGAGGGTACGCACGAACGGCACCATGATCTCGACGTTGGTCAGGCCCATCTCGTTGCGCACACGCTTGAGGGCGCGGCACTCGAGCTCGAAGCAATCACGGAACGATTCGCTGATGTAGCGCGAAGCGCCGCGGAAGCCCAGCATCGGGTTTTCTTCTTCCGGCTCGTAGAGCTTGCCGCCGATCAGGTTCGCGTATTCGTTGGACTTGAAGTCCGACAGGCGCACGATGACCTTTTTCGGGTAGAACGCCGCTGCCAGGGTGCTGATGCCTTCTACCAGTTTCTCGACGTAGAAACCGACCGGATCGTCGTAGCCGGCGATGCGCTTGTCGACGCTGTCCTTGATTTCAGGGGGCAGGCCGTCGTAGTTCAGCAGCGCCTTGGGGTGCACGCCGATCATGCGGTTGATGATGAACTCCAGGCGGGCCAGGCCCACGCCGGCGTTCGGCAACTGCGCGAAGTCGAAGGCGCGGTCCGGGTTGCCGACGTTCATCATGATCTTGAACGGCAGCTCCGGCATGGCGTCCACGGAGTTCTTCTTGATGTCGAAGCCCAGCTCACCTTCGAAGATGTAGCCGGTATCGCCCTCGGCGCAGGAGACGGTGACGCCCTGGCCGTCCTTGAGCAGTTGGGTCGCGTTACCGCAACCGACCACGGCCGGGATCCCCAGCTCACGGGCGATGATCGCCGCGTGGCAGGTGCGCCCGCCGCGGTTGGTGACGATGGCGCTGGCGCGCTTCATCACCGGTTCCCAGTCCGGGTCGGTCATGTCGGACACCAGCACGTCGCCGGCCTGGACCTTGTCCATTTCCGAGACGTCATTGATGATCCGCACCTTGCCGGCGCCGATGCGCTGGCCGATGGCACGGCCTTCCACCAGCACGGTGCCGGTTTCCTTGAGCAGGTAGCGCTCCATGACGTTGGCCTGGGTGCGGCTCTTCACGGTTTCCGGCCGGGCCTGCACGATGTACAGCTTGCCGTCGTCACCGTCCTTGGCCCATTCGATGTCCATCGGGCACTTGTAGTGCTTCTCGATGATCATCGCCTGCTTGGCCAGCTCGCTGACTTCGGCGTCGGTCAGGCAGAAACGCGCGCGCTCGGCCTTGTCCACGTCGACGGTCTTGACCGAACGACCGGCCTTGGCCTCGTCACCGTAGATCATCTTGATGGCCTTGCTGCCCAGGTTGCGGCGCAGGATGGCCGGGCGGCCGGCAGTCAGCGTGCCTTTGTGGACGTAGAACTCGTCCGGGTTGACCGCGCCTTGTACGACGGTTTCACCCAGGCCGTAGGCGCCGGTGATGAACACCACGTCACGGAAGCCCGACTCGGTGTCGAGGGTGAACATCACGCCGGCGGTGCCGGTTTCGGAACGGACCATGCGCTGCACACCCGCGGACAGGGCGACCAGCTTGTGGTCGAAGCCCTGGTGCACGCGGTAGGAAATGGCACGGTCGTTGAAGAGGGAAGCGAAGACTTCCTTGGCGGCGCGGATGACGTTTTCCACGCCACGGATGTTCAGGAAGGTTTCCTGCTGGCCGGCAAAGGACGCGTCCGGCAGGTCTTCGGCGGTGGCCGAGGAACGTACGGCGACCGCGATGTCGGGATTGCCTTCGGACAGCTTGGCGAAAGCGGTGCGGATCTCGCTGTTCAGTTGCTCGGGGAACTCGGCTTCCATGATCCACTGGCGGATCTGGGCGCCGGTCTTGGCCAGGGCATTGACGTCATCGACGTCCAGGGCATCGAGCGCATCGTGGATCTGCTTGTTCAGGCCGCTCAGTTCCAGGAAATCACGATAAGCCTGAGCGGTCGTGGCGAAGCCACCTGGCACCGATACGCCGGCACCGGCGAGGTTACTGATCATCTCGCCCAGGGATGCGTTCTTGCCCCCCACATGCTCCACATCATGGACGCCGAGCTTATCGAGGGAAACTACGTACTCTACCAAGGTGATCTCTCCACTAACTGTGTTGGAAAAGCTCAAGGCACCGGCGGCTCCAGGGGAGCGATTGCCGGCGATATGGCCTGGACCTGGAAAATAAGTGAGAATGCGGGCCACTGGCGGCCGACAAATCGCGCCTATCATATCCAAGAATCGTCACTAGCTCACTAGGGCCCAAGGCGCAAATGAAACGATCTGCTTTCTTTATCTCCGACGGCACCGGCATCACGGCCGAAACCTTAGGTCAAAGCCTGTTGGCGCAATTCGAAAACATTACCTTCACCAAGCTGACACGTCCGTACATCGACAGCGTCGACAAAGCGCGGGCCATGGTACAGCAAATCAATAAAGCCGCCGAAACCGACGGTTTCCGCCCGATCATCTTCGACACCATCGTCAATCAGGACATCCGTGAGATTCTCGCAACGTCCAATGGTTTCATGATCGACATCTTTTCGACCTTCCTGGCGCCCCTGGAGCAGGAACTGAGCGAACACTCCTCCTACTCGGTCGGCAAGTCCCATTCCATCGGGCACAACTCCAACTACATGGAGCGGATCGAGGCGGTCAACTTCGCGCTGGACAACGATGACGGCGCCCGCACGCATTATTACGACAAGGCCGACCTGATCCTAGTGGGCGTGTCGCGTTGTGGTAAGACGCCGACGTGCCTGTACATGGCGATGCAGTTCGGCATCCGCGCGGCCAACTACCCGCTGACCGAAGAGGACATGGAGCGCCTGCAACTGCCCAGCGCCCTGCGCGCCCACCAGCACAAGCTGTTCGGCCTGACCATCGACCCGGACCGCCTCACCGCGATCCGCAACGAGCGCAAGCCCAACAGCCGCTATTCGAGCTATGCCCAGTGCGAGTTCGAGGTGCGCGAAGTGGAAAATCTGTTCCGGCGGGAAAATATTCCGCATATCAATTCCACGCATTTTTCCGTGGAAGAGATATCGGCGAAGATCCTGGTGGAGAAAGGGGTGGAGCGGCGGTTCAAGTGATGTAGAGGCCTGGAACCAAAACCTGTGGGAGCGAGCTTGCTCGCGATAGCGGTGTGTCAGCCGCATGAATGTTGCCTGACACTCCGCTATCGCGAGCAAGCTCGCTCCCACATGGGTTCTGGTATGACTGCAGGATTTGTATTCCCCTGCTTTCCTCCTGTGGAAAGCAGCTCCCACAGGTTCTACCTCAATGAACCACAGCCGCCTGTTCTTCCATTTTCTTGCGCAGGCTCAACGGGCGCATGTCGGTCCAGACTTCTTCGATGTAGGCCAGGCATTCCTTCTTGAAGCCGCTCTTGCCGACGGTACGCCAGCCTTCGGGAACGGCCTTGTAGTCCGGCCAGATCGAATACTGCTCTTCGTGGTTGACCACGACCTGAAAGACGATGTCCTCGCGGTCGAATACTGAAGTCATGGGTGTCTCTCCATCTTTGCTCGAGGTTCACTGCGGCGCATGCGCAGCCAGGGTATGAAAGGAACGTTTGGGGCCGGATGAAAATTAGGCGTCGCTGACGGCCGCGCTCAAGGCGCGCCCGAAAATGTCGGCGATCCGGTCGATGTCGGCCGCGGTGACGATCAGCGGTGGCAGGAATCGCACCACGCCGCCCTGGCGTCCGCCCAGCTCCAGGATCAGCCCGCGCTTGAGGCACTCGCGCTGCACCCGTGGCGCCAGGCGGCCATCCACCGGCGGATGGCCCTGGGCGTCCGGCGTGCCGTGGGGGTCCACCAGCTCGACGCCGAGCATCAAGCCACGACCGCGGATATCACCCAATTGCGCAAAGTCGCGCTGCAGAATGCGCAAGTGCTCGCTCAGGCGCTCGCCCATGGCGGCCGCGTGGGACGGCAGGTCATGCTCCACCAGATAACGCATGACCGCCGAGCCGGCGGCCATCGCCATTTGGTTACCCCGGAACGTCCCGGCGTGGGCGCCCGGCAACCAGGTGTCGAGCCAGTCGCGGTAGACCACCACCGCCAGCGGCAGGCTGCCGCCGATGGCCTTGGACAGCACCACCACGTCCGGGATGATCCCGGCATGCTCGAACGCGAACATCTTGCCGGTCCGACCGAAGCCGCTCTGGATTTCATCGAC
Organism: Pseudomonas sp. P97.38; assembly: GCF_001269745.1. Taxonomy (NCBI): domain Bacteria; kingdom Pseudomonadati; phylum Pseudomonadota; class Gammaproteobacteria; order Pseudomonadales; family Pseudomonadaceae; genus Pseudomonas; species Pseudomonas sp. P97.38. Next base: position 331,758 of record NZ_LHVJ01000015.1, on the reverse strand, counting down.
GATCAGCGCCACGCCGGCCTGCTCGGTGATCCGCCGCAAGCCGCGCAGCCAGTCGAGGTCGGCCGGTATGACCCCGCCCTCGCCTTGCACCACTTCGACGATCACCGCCGCCGGCAATTGCACCCCGGCCTCGGGGTCGTTCAGCAGGTTGTGCAAGTAATGCAGGTTGGCCTTTACGCCTTGCGCACCGCCCAGCCCGAACGGGCAACGGTAATCGTAGGGAAACGGCATGAACTGCACGCCATTGCTGAGCAAGGCACCCAGGGGGCGCTTCGGCCCCAGGCTGCCCATCAGGCTCAACGCGCCCTGGCTCATGCCGTGGTAACCGCCCTGGAACGACAGCACGGTGCTGCGTCCGGTGGCGGTGCGCACCAGTTTGAGGGCGGCCTCCACCGCGTCAGTGCCGGTGGGGCCGCAGAACTGGATCTTCGCCTCGGCCGCCAGCGCCGCCGGCAGCAGGCCGAACAGGTCCTGGACGAAGCGGTCCTTGACCGGCGTGGTCAGGTCCAGGGTGTGCAGGGGCAATTCATCCGCCAGCACCTGCTGGATCGCCTCGATCACCACCGGGTGGTTGTGCCCCAGCGCCAGCGTGCCGGCGCCGGCCAGGCAATCGATGAACGTACGCCCCTCGACGTCTTCGACATGCAAGCCGCGGGCACGCTTGAGGGCCAGGGGCAGGCGCCGGGGATAACTGCGGGCATTGGACTCCTGGCGGTTCTGGCGGGCCAGCAGCGGCGACTCATTGAATTGATAGAGCGTCTCGGCCGGCTCCGGGTTGAGCCGGGCCGGTGGTGCTTCGATAAGGCTGTTGGCGACTGGCATCTCTCGACCTCGCTGTACACACATGTGCAGGTTTCCTGATGTGGAAACGCACCAGCGAGGCCGGGATTTAGCCCGTGGAGAAAAAGCTCGTCCCTGATAACGGGATCAGCCCGGCAACGACTGCACCGGCACCGTCAACTCGACTCGCAACCCGTCCGTCCGGCTGTCGAAATGCAGGCCGCAGCCGCAACGCTGGACGATGGCCTGGACAATCGCCAGGCCCAACCCGCAGCCCGTGCTCTGGCCGTTGCGCCAGAAGCGTTGGGTCAGGTGCTGGATGTCGTCGGCGGCGATGCCCGGCCCATGGTCGCGCACCTGGAAGCGAACCCGCTGGCCGACCATTTCCAGGTTCAACTGCACCTCGGTATCGCCGGGGGTATGGCGCAAGGCGTTATCCAGCAGGTTGCGCACGGCGGCGATGGAGAGCACCGCCGGCATCTGCACCGGCGCTTCGGACAACCCAGGGGCCAGTTGCAGCTTGATCCGCCGGGAATCATGGCTGGCTGCGTCCTGGATCGCCAGCCGCGCGACCTGCTCGGCATTGCACTGCACGCCATCGTCGAACGACAGGCTGCCTTCCACCCGCGCCAACAGCAGCAACTGCTCCAGGGTGCGATGCAAGCGGTCGGCGCCCTCCTCGGCCCGGGCCAGCGACTGGTCGCGAGCAACGCCATCGGTCATGCGCGCGACTTGCAGGTGGGTCTTGATGGCCGTCAGCGGGCTGCGCAGTTCGTGGGCGGCATCGCCAGTCAGCCGCCGCTCGCGCTCGAGGGTCTTGCCGATGCGCTGGAACAACTGATTCTGGGTCTCCAGCAGCGGCCGCAGTTCGCTGGGCAGCGGATGGATCTGCAGCGGCTCCAGGGAATCGGCGTTGCGCCGCATCAGCGCGTCGCGCATGCGATTGAGCGGCGCCAGGCCCTGGCCGATGCCCAGCCACAACAGGCACAGGCAGCCGAGCAGCGCCACGCCCACCGGCACCGAGGCCGCCAGGAGGATCGACATGTTCAGGGCCTCGCGCTCGATCTGGCGGTCGGCGGTGGTGATACGCACGTCACCTCGGGCCAGGGTGAAGCTGCGCCAGGGCGCGCCGTCGATCATCTGGTCATGGAAACCCATCTTCTGCGCTTCCAGGGCCTGCTCCGGGGTGCCATGGCTGCGCGCCAGGATTTCCCCACGCAAGGAACTGACCTGGCAGGCCATGCCCCCGGGGATGCTCAACTGCTCGGCGCTGAAGTGCGTGCCGTCGCCCTTGCTGGGCAACGGTGGCAACTGCTCCAGCAGGCCGGCGACCATCCGCGCCGACGCCACCAGGCGCTGGTCGAGGGAAAACATCATCTGGTTGCGCAGGTCGCTGAGCATCCACGCCGCCGCCAGGGCCCAGATCAGGGCGAAGGCCGCGCCGAGGGTCAGGCTCAGGCGCAATCGCAGGCTCATCACTTGGAAGACTCTCCGCCGTCGGCAGGCCCCAGGCGATAACCCAACCCGCGCACGGTCTCGACGATCCCGTTGCCCAGTTTGCGCCGCAGGTGATGGATATGGACGTTGAGGGCGTTGCTTTCCAGTTCGTCGTTGAAACCGTAGACGCTGTCCTTGAGTTGCTCGGTGGACAGCACCCGGCCGCGACTGTGCAGCAGGGCCTGCAACAACGACTGCTCGCGCCGGGACAAGTCCACCGGCTGGCCGTCCAGCAAGGTTTCCCGGCTGCTGGGGTCGTACGTCAGCCGGCCGTGTTCGATCAGGTTGACGCTGCGCCCCGCCACGCGCCGCAACAGCGTGTGCAGGCGCGCCGCGAGTTCGCGCAGGTCGAAAGGCTTGAGCAGGTAGTCATCGGCGCCGGCCTGCAAGCCGTCGACCCGGTCGGTCACCGAGTCCCGCGCGGTGAGGATCAACACCGGGATCTCCAGGCCCTGCTGGCGCAGTTGCTTGAGCAGTTTCAAGCCGTCCTCGTCGGGCAGCCCCAGGTCCAGCACCATGACGTCGAACTCGGCCACGCCGACCATCGCCCGCGCCGCCGACGCCGTGGCGACATGCTCGACGGTCAGGCCCTGGGCCGTAAGGCCGGCGACGATGCCGCTGGCGATCAACTCATCGTCTTCGCAGACCAGTACGTGCATGGTAAGCCCCGTGGAAAAAGGTACATTAGGCCGCCGGCCGATTAAGCCGACATTATGCGACGAGTCCGCCTGATTTGGGCGATCATTGCGGCCGAGACCCGGTTGCCGCCGGGTTAATCGACGGTTAATCGCCGACCGCCATTGTGCATTCCACTTGCTTCGTTCTAAGGCTTTATCCATGCGTCGATTGTTTTTGTTGTGGCTGTTGCTGATTTCGGGCCTGGCCCAGGCCGCCAATCCCTTCGAGACCAAACCCGATTTCCTGCCGGTGGAAAAGGCCTTCGTGTTCACCTCCGAACGCCTGGATTCCGGTGAAACGCAGCTGTTCTGGCAGATCGCCGATGGCTACTACCTGTACCAGCAACGGCTCAAGTTCGACGGCCTGGCCGAGGCGCAGAAACCCAGGCTGCCGGAGGGTGAAGCCCACAGCGACGAGTTCTTCGGCGACCAGCAGGTCTATCGCCAGGCCTTGGAACTGAAGATCCCGGCCGGTGCCACCGGCAAGGTCAAGGTCGGCTTCCAGGGCTGCGCCGACGCGGGCCTGTGCTACCCACCCCAGACGCAAATCGTCGATCTGGGCGGTGCCGCACCGGCAGCCGCCGGCAACCAGGCGCCGGACCAGGCCCTGGCCAGCGGCCTGCAACAACGGGCACTGGGCTGGAGCCTGCTGGTGTTCTTCGGCCTGGGACTGTTGCTGGCGTTCACCCCGTGCTCCCTGCCGATGCTGCCGATTCTGGCGGGCCTGGTGGTGGGCAGCGGCGCCGGTCCACGGCGCGGCCTCGCGCTGGCCGGCAGCTACGTGATCAGCATGGCCCTGGTGTACGCCGCCATGGGCGTATTGGCCGCGTTGCTGGGCGCCAACCTCCAGGCGTTGCTGCAGCAACCGTGGCTGCTGGGCACGTTCGCGGCGATCTTCGTGCTGCTGGCGCTGCCGATGTTCGGTTTCTTCGAGTTGCAGTTGCCGGCCGCCCTGCGCGACCGCCTGGAGAACGCCGGGCGCCAGCGCCGCGGTGGCAGCCTGGTGGGCGCCGGCATCCTCGGCGCACTGTCCGGCCTGTTGGTGGGGCCGTGCATGACCGCCCCGCTGGCCGGCGCGCTGTTGTACATCGCCCAGGGCGGCAATGCGCTGCACGGTGGGCTGATCCTGTTTGCCATGGGCCTGGGCATTGGCCTGCCGCTGTTGCTGCTGGTGACCGTGGGCAATCGCTTCCTGCCCAAGCCCGGTGCCTGGATGAACCTGCTCAAGGGCTTGTTCGGCTTCCTGTTCCTGGGCACGGCCCTGTTGATGATTCGCCCGGTGATCGATGGCTCGCTGTGGATCGGGCTGTGGGGCGCGCTGTTGTTGATCGCCGCGTACAGTGCCTGGCGCCAGACCGAAGGTTTTGGCCGCGCCGCGTATGCCTGCGGCAGCGCCTCGCTGCTGTTCGGCCTGTGGGGCAGCGTCCTGGTGGTCGGTGCGGCGGGCGGCAGCGATGAGTTCTTCCAGCCGCTCAAGGTCTACACCGCCACCGCGCCGGGCGGCTCGGTCGCCAAGGCCCATGACGCCTTCGTCACGGTCAGTGAGCCAGCCGCCCTGCAACGGCAGTTGGACGAGGCCAAGGCCCAGGGCCAATGGGTGCTGCTGGACTACTACGCCGACTGGTGCGTGTCCTGCAAGATCATGGAAAAACAGGTGTTCGGCCGCGCCGACGTGCAGGACGCCTTGAACGGCGTGCGCCTGCTGCGCCTGGACGTCACCACTGACGACGCCGCCAGCCGCGCGTTGCTGGGCCGCTACCAGGTGCCAGGGCCGCCGAGCCTGTTGTGGATCGGCGCCGACGGTGAGGAACGCCGCAGCCAGCGGATCACCGGGGAAGTCGATGCCAAGGCCTTCCTGGAACGCTGGAACGTCACCCGGGATGCCCGCTGATGCTCACGCTCACCCTCGGCACTTTTGCCATCGCCCTTAACCACCTGCTGCTGATCAGCGCCTTGGCGCTGGCGACCTTCGTGGGCTGGCGGGTCGCCAAGCGCGGTGGCGAGAACCCCGAGTCGGTGCTGTTCGTGCTGTTTTTGCTCGGCCTGCTGGCCGCGCGGGTCGGCTTTGTCGTCGCCTACTGGAACCATTACCAGGACGATGCCTGGCAAATCGTCGACCTGCGCGACGGCGGTTTCCTGGCCGGGCCGGGGGTCGTCACGGTGTTGATCGGCGCATTACTGTGGGCCCGGCGGCGCCCGGCCCTGCGCCGGCCGTTGGGTTTCGGCGTTGGCAGTGGCTTGCTGTTCTGGCTGGTGGCGTCCCTGTCGCTGACGATCTACGAACAGGGCACGCGGCTGCCGGACATCGACCTGCGCAACGCCGACGGGCAGACCGTCAAGCTCGGCGATTATCAGGGCGGCCCCCTGGTGATCAACCTCTGGGCCACCTGGTGCCCGCCCTGCCGGCGTGAAATGCCGGTGCTGGAAGAAGCCCAGCAGCGGCGTCCGGACCTGACGTTCCTGTTCGTCAACCAGGCCGAAAGCATGCAGAGCGTGAGCACCTACCTCGCCACCCAGGGCTTGAGCCTGGACAACGTGCTGTTCGACGGCAGCGGTCGCCTCGGCCAGGCCGTGGGCTCCATGGCCCTGCCGACGACGCTGTTCTACAGCGCCGACGGTCGCCTGCTGGGCAGCCACCTGGGCGAGCTGTCGGAAGCGAGCCTGGCCCGCGCCCTGGAAAACTTTGAAGCGCCGGGTTCGCCCGTGCCGCCCCACCCTGTCACAAGGAAATCGCCATGCCCCGCCTCCGCCACCTGCTGACCCTGGGCTTTTCGGCCGCGTTGCTGCAAGCGCCGCTGCTGCAGGCCGAAGAGCTGCCCGCGGCGATCAAGAAGATCGAAGCCAAGGGCGCGAAGATCATCGGCACCTTCGACGCTCCGGACGGCTTGCGCGGTTACGCGGCGCAATACCAGAACCGAGGCATGGCGCTGTACCTGACGCCGGACGGCCAGCACGTGCTGCTGGGCAACCTGTATGACGCCGACGGCAAGGACCTGAGCGTGGAACCGCTGCAAAAGCTGGTGTATGCGCCGATGGCCAAGGCCATGTGGGCGAAGATGGCCGCTAGCCATTGGATCGCCGACGGTAACCCGGACGCGCCGCGCACGGTGTACCTGTTCAGCGACCCGAACTGCCCGTACTGCAACATGTTCTGGGAACAGGCGCGGCCCTGGGTCAAGGCCGGCAAGGTGCAACTGCGCCACATCATGGTGGGGATCATCCGTGAGGACAGCCCTGGCAAAGCCGCGGCATTGCTGGCGGCCAAGGACCCTGAGAAAGCCCTGGAGACCCACGAGAAGGCCGGCAAGGGCAGCGCCCTCAAGCCCCTCAAGGAGATCCCGCCGGCCATCCAGGCGAAAATGGACGCCAACCAGCAGTTGATGGACGAACTGGAACTGACCGCGACCCCGGCGATTTTCTACCTCGACGACAAAGGCGAACTGCAACAACAGCAAGGCGCGCCTTCGCCAGACAAACTGGTGAAGATCCTCGGGCCGAAGTGATGTCGGCCGGCGGCTCGCTATAGCGGTCTGTCTGTGCCGGTGATGCTGGCCGGGCGGGCCCCTTCGCGGGCAAGCCCGCTCCCACAGGGGATCTTCGCCAGGCGCAGATTGTGTGAACACCCCCCATTAATGGTGGGAGCGGGCTTGCTCGCGATAGCGGTCTGTCTGTGCCGGTGATGCTGGCCGGGCGGGCCCCTTCGCGGGCAAGCCCGCTCCCACAGGGGATCTTCGCCAGGCGCAGATTGTGTGAACACCCCCCATTAATGGTGGGAGCGAGCTTGCTCGCGATAGCGGTCTGTCTGTGCCGGTGATGCTGGCCGGGCGGGCCCCTTCGCGGGCAAGCCCGCTCCCACAGGGGATCTTCGCCAGGCGCAGATTGTGTGAACATCCCCCATTAATGGTGGGAGCGAGCTTGCTCGCGAAAGCCAAGGTCAGCGGCGCAGGAACTCCAACAATACCTGCGTCACGAACTCCGGGTTTTCCAGGTTGGAGATATGCCCCGCTTCCGGGATCAGCACGTGGGGGCAGCCGATCCGCTCGGCCATCTCCAGCGCTTCGGACGGCGGGCGCGGCTTGTCCTGGTCGCCGCACATCACCAACGTGCGCCCGGCGTCCAGTTCAGTCAGGCGCGGGAGGATGTCGTCCCGGCCAAAAATGATCCGGCCCAGCGGCACGATGCTGTCGCGCAGGCGCTCGGTCGGCAGCGCCGCCAGGGTCGCACGAAACTGCTGGTACAAGGAGGACTGCGGATCGATGCCAGGGCGGAAGAAGATCGGCACGACGATGTCCAACAGCGGTTCGGGAATGCTGCCGCTGGCTTCGATCTTGTCGAACAGCGAGAAGTAGTACTGGCGGGTCGGCTCCGGCTCGACGCCCACGTAGGTGTCCATCAGTACCAGGGACTTGACCCGCGTCGGCGCCGCCAGCGCCAGCCGCGCGCCCCACATCCCGCCCACCGACAGCCCCACCAGGTCGAAGCCGTCGACCTGCAAGTGATCCATCAAGGCCAATGCCTGGCGAGCCAGGTCGTCCAGCGAGGTCATGCCTTCGGGCAATTGCCCGGATTGGCCGTGGCCCCACAGGTCCAGGGCGATGACCCGGTAATGCCGGGACAACGCCTCGATCTGCGGCGCCCACATGGTGTGGTCCCACAAATAGCTGCTGCCCAGCAGCACCACCGGGCCATGGCCCTGATCCAGGTAATGAAGCGGTTGTCCGTCAACGGTCGCAAAAGGCATCGGTGACCTCCTTGTGTGAATGAAAAAGGCCTGGAGAGACTGGGCCGTGCAAAGCGAGGCGTCAACCTCGGGTTGCGGCGCATCACGCACGACCGCCTTCGCGAGCAAGCCTGCTCCCACAGGGGCCCAGTGTTCACGAGCCTGGAGGGGGAGCGGGCTTGCTCGCGAAGAGGCCCTCACCGCCACCGCCGCCCTACAGCCCCTCCAGCTCGGCCATCAAGTCATTCAGCCGATCCACCTTCTCCCCGGTGATTTCACTGGCCGCCAGCCCCTCGATGTAACGGGCCAGCGCTTGCACCGTGCTGCATTCGAACATCGCCCGCAGCGGCACCTCGCGTTGCAGGGCCTTTTGCACCCGTGAAGCGATTTGCGTCGCCAGCAGCGAATGCCCGCCCAACTCGAAGAAGTTGTCGCGTACCCCCACCCTCTCGACCTTCAGCACCTCGGCCCAGATATCCGCCAGAGTCTGCTCCAGTTCATTGCCGGGCGCCTGGTAGTCCTGGCTTTGCAACTGGCCGATCTCCAGGGCCGGCAAGGCCTTGCGGTCGAGCTTGCCGTTGGCGTTGAGTGGCAAGCGCTCGAGCCAGAGCCAGTGCAGCGGCACCATGTACTCCGGCAGTTCGGCCCGCAGCCGCTGCTGGATACGCTCCAGGCGTTCACTGGGGCTCAGCGCCGTATCGGCGGCCACCAGGTAACCCACCAAATGCTTGCCATGGACGCCTTCCTGCACACCCACCGCCGCATCGCGCAGCTCGGGTTGTTCGTGCAGGCGCGCCTCGATTTCCCCCAGTTCGATGCGGTAGCCGCGCACTTTCACCTGATGGTCGATGCGCCCGACGTACTCCAACACCCCGTCAGGGCGCCGCCGGGCCAGGTCGCCGGTGCGGTACAGCCGCTCTCCCGGCGCCCCGAACGGATTCGGCACGAACACCGGCGCGGTGCGCAAAGGATCGCTGACATACCCGCGCCCCACCCCGGTGCCGGCCACGCACAACTCGCCGACGGCGCCCAACGGCACCAGGTCCAGCGCGCCGTCGAGCAGGTACAAGCGGTTGTTGTCGGTGGGCGTGCCGATCGGCAGGTAGGTGCCACGGGTCGAGGCCAGGTCCACGCGGAAGAACGCCACGTCATCGGAGCACTCCGCCGGACCGTAGGCGTTCACCAACCCGATGGCCGGGTAGCGCGACAGCCATTGGTGGGCCAGCTCCGGCGGCATCGCCTCGCCGGTGGGCAGCATCCAGCGCAGGCCATCCAGGCCGATGCGGTCCTGGGCGAGCATGCCCTGGATCAGCGACGGCACGCTTTCCAGCACTGTGATGCCCTGGTGCTGCACGTGTTGCAGCAAGCCTTGCGGGTCATGGGCGATGGCGTTGGGCACGATGTCCACCCGCGCGCCGAACAGCGGCCCGGCGAGGAACTGCCACACCGAAATGTCGAAGCTCTGGGACGCCGTCTGGGCGATCACGTCGGCTTCGCTCAACGCCAGGTACGGCACCTTGCTGAGCTGGTTGTTGAGCATGCCCCGTTGTTCCACCATCACGCCCTTGGGCAATCCGGTGGAGCCGGAGGTGTAGATGACGTAGGCCAGGTGTTGCGGCCCGCTGTAGATGCCAGGGTTTTGCACCGACGCAGCGCTGGCCTGCACCTCTTCCCACACCAATAGCTTCGGCCGCCCGGAACAGGCGAACGCGTCCAGCAGGGCCAACGCCTGGGCGCGGCAGGCCTGGCTGCACACCAGCAACGGCGTGCGGCTCAGCTCGATGATCCGCTCCAGGCGCTGGCTCGGCAGGCCCGGGTCCAGGGGCAGGTAGCCGGCGCCGGCCTTGAAGCTGCCGATGATCATGCCCAACAGGTCCGCGTCCCGCTCGGCCAGCAACGCCACCGGCTGGTCGAAACCGACGCCGGCGGCCACCAGCGCATGGCCGAGGCGATTGCTGCGGGCGTTCAGTTGCGCATAGGTGTGCGTCACGTCCAGGCAACTGACGGCGATGCGCTGCGGATGGCTCGCGACCTGGGCTTCGAACAGTTCGACGTAGCTGTGCTCCAGCGGGTAGACCCGCTCGCTCCGGTTGCAGCCATGCACCAGCAAGTCCCGTTCCTGGGCGCCGATCAACGGCAGCTCGGCCATGTCCCCATGGAACCCGTCCATCAAGGCCAGCAACAGGCGCTTGAACTCCGCCAGCAAGCCCTGGACGGTGGGTTCGTTGAAGTAGCGCTGGTCGTAGGAAAGGTGCAGCCCCAGGTCATCCCCCGGATAGCAGACCGCCGTCAGCGGGAAGTTGGTGTGGGTGCGGCCCGAGTCCGAAGTGGCATTGAGGCTCCGGGCGCGGTCCAGTACCGAGACCTCCACCGGCGCGTTCTCGAACACGAACAGACTGTCGAACAGCGGCTGGCCCTTGGGCAGCTCGCTGGCCTCCTGGATGCTCACCAACGGCAGGTATTCGTATTCGCGCAACTGCATGTTGCTGTCCAGCAGGCCGTCGAGCCACTGGCGCACACTGCGCCGCTGATGGTCCTCGGGCATCTGCACCCGCAAGGCGACGCTGTTGATGAACAGGCCCACGGTGCGCTGCATCTGCGGCAGTTCCACCGGACGCCCGGCCACGGTGACGCCGAACAGCACGTCGCGGTCGCCGCTCACACGCCGCAGCACCAGGGCCCACGCGGCCTGGGCAAAGGTGTTGACCGTCAGTTGATGGGCCTGGGCCAGTTCGCGCAGGCGCGCACCGTCCCGGGCATCGAGGCGGGTGTAGCAGTCGCCGACGATCATGCCGCCGCTGTCACCGGCGTGTTCGCGCAGGAACGGCCGGTCGGCGGGGATCGGCGTGGTCCGCTCGAAGCCTTGCAGGTTGCGCTGCCACCACTGCCGGGCCTCGGCCAGGCTCTGGTGCTGCAACCAACCGATGTAGTCGCGGTAGCGCGGCGGCACGGCCAGCCGGGGTTCGCGGCCCTCACCGAGGGCCGTGTAGAGCTCGAAGAAATCGTCCATCAGCAGCGAACGGCACCAGGCATCGATGAGGATGTGGTGGTTGCTCATCATGAACCAATAGCGCGCCGCGCCGACCCGGATCAGGCGCAAGTGGAACGGTGCCTGGTTCAACAGATCGAAACCGGCCTCGCGCTCGTCCTTGAGCAGGGTTTGCAGCCTGGCTTCCTGCTGGTCTGGCGGCACCTCGCTCCAGTCGAGGTAATCCACCGGCGTGCGACCGGGCTTGTGGATGATTTGCAGCATGTCTTCGCCCACGTTCCAGCAGAACGAGGCGCGCAGGGCTTCGTGCCGGGCGATGACCGCTTGCCAGGCCTGGGCAAAACGCTGCGGGTCGAGTTCGCTGTTGATGCGGTAACGGTCCTGCATGTAGTACAGGCCGGTGCCCGGTTCCAACAAGGTGTGCAGCAACATGCCTTCCTGCATCGGCGTCAGTGGGTAGACGTCCTCGATCTGCGCGGCGGGAACCGGCAGGCTGTCGAGCTGGCCCTGGGTCAGTTTCGCCAGGGGGAAATCCGAGGGCGTCAGGCCGCCCGCTTCATCCGAGAGGCAATGGGCGATCAGTTGCCGCAGCTCATTGAGGTAAGCCTCGGCCAGGTGCGCGATCGCGTGTTCGTCGTGGCGTTCTCGGCTGTAGGTCCAGCGCACCACCAACTCGCCACCGCTGACCTGGCTGTCGACGCTCAGTTCGTTGGGCAGCGGCGCGTCGGCGTCGTGGATCGCCCCCAGGGGTGCGTCCAGCGCCCGGAACAGTGCGTCGTGGCCCAGGGTCTGGTCGAGCTGGCCCAGGTAGTTGAAGGTGATCGACGCTTGCGGCAAGACGGCCATGGCCTCGCGCGAGGCCTCGTCTGCCAGGTAGCGCAGCACGCCATGGCCGAGACCTTTGTGGGGCACGGCGCGCAGCTGTTCCTTGATGGCCTTGATCGAGGCCCCCAGGTCGTTGACCTCGGGGCGCAGGCGCAGCGGGTAGACGTTGGTGAACCAGCCCACCGTGCGGGTCAGGTCGAGGTCATCGAACAGCGCTTCGCGGCCGTGCCCTTCGAGCTGGACCAGCACCGACTCATGGCCGCTCCAGCGGCACAGCACCCGGCTCAACGCCGTGAGCAACAGGTCATTGACCTGGGTGCGGTAGGCACTCGGCGCCTGTTGCAGCAGTTGCCGGGTCAGCTCGCGGTCCAGGTGCACGCTGACGGTTTGCGCGTGACGCTCCTGGCGACCGCCGTCAGGGTGCGCGCACGGCAGCGCCTGCGCCGGGCCACTCAAGCGGTCTCGCCAGCCGTCCAATTCTTCGCGCAGGGATTCGCTGCCGGCGTAGGCCTGCAGGCGCGCCGCCCAGTCACGAAACGGGCTGGTTTTGGCCGGCAGTTGCGGCGCCTGGCCGGCGGCCACCTGACGGTAGGCGGTTTGCAGATCGTCCATCAGCACCCGCCACGACACACCGTCCACCACCAGGTGATGGATGACGATCAACAGCCGTTGCCGGCCCTCCGGCGACTGCGCCAACAGCGCGCGCAGCAACGGCCCGGTGGGCAGTTCCAGGCTGCGTTGCGTTTCGGCGAACAAGCTCTCGCAGGCTTCCAGGGACGTGACCTCGACAGACTCCAGCCACCGCGCCTCGGCCAGCGGCTGGTGTGCGGCGCGCCAGCGTCCGGCGGTGGCGTCGAAGCCCAGGCGCAAGGCATCGTGCTGTTCCACTACGCTGCGCAGCGCCTGCTCCAGGCACTGCGGATCGAGGGCGCTGGTCGGTTCCAGCAACAGCGCCTGGTTCCAGTGATGACGGTTCGGCATCGGCGTTTCGAAGAACCAATGCTGGATCGGCGTCAGCGCCGACTCACCGCTCACCAGGCCCTGCTCGGCGCGCACCTGCTCGACATGGCTGGCCACGGCCGCCAGGGTCTGCACGGTCTGATGCTGGAACAAGTCCCGGGGCGTGAAATGAATGCCCTGCTGCCGGGCACGACTGACGACCTGGATGGACAGGATCGAATCGCCGCCCAGTTCGAAGAAGTTGTCGTTGAGGCCGACCTGCGCGACGTTCAGCACCTCGCCCCAGATCGTCGCCAGGGTCTGCTCCAGGGCACTGGCCGGCGCCACATAGTGCTGGCGGTTGAGCTCCGGGTCCGGCGCCGGCAAAGCGCGGCGGTCGAGCTTGCCGTTGGCGGTCAGCGGCATGCTCGCCAGCAGGATCAAGTGTGTGGGCACCATGTAGTCCGGCAATTGTGCCTTGAGCTGGCCGCGCAAGGCTTCGCGCAATGCCGCCTGTTGCCCGGCGTCCTGTCCGGCGACATCGCTCACCAGGTACGCCGCCAGTTGCTTGCCTCCTGGCAGGTCAAGGGCGAGCACCACCGCTTCGCGAATCGCCGGGTGTTCCAGCAGGCGGGTTTCGATTTCCCCCAGTTCGATGCGGAACCCCCGGACTTTCACCTGGTGGTCGATCCGCCCGAGGTATTCCACCTGGCCATCGGCGCACTGGCGCACCAGGTCGCCGGTGCGGTACAGGCGCCCGCCATCGGTGGCGAACGGGTCGGCGACGAAGCGCTCGGCGGTCAAGCCCGGACGCTGGTGATACCCCTGGGCCAGCCCCGCACCGCCCACATACAACTCGCCGGTGGCACCCTGGGGCACCAGCGCCAGGTGCGCGTCGAGGATGTAGGCCACCCGCGCGCCGACCACGCTGCCGATCGGCACGCTCGCAACGCCCTCCTCCAATCGCTCCGGCGCCAGGCTCGCCAACGGCATCACCACGGTTTCGGTCGGGCCGTAGGCGTTGAAGAACAGACTCGGGCTGAACGCCGCCCGGATCCGTTGCAGGTGCTCCCCCGTCAGCGCTTCGCCACCGGTGATGCACATGCGCACCGGCAAGGTTTGCCCGTGGCTCGCCAGCCATTGCGCCAACTGGCTGCCATAGCTGGGGGTGAAGCCCAGGACGTTGACCCGATACGCGCGAATCAACCCGCAGATGCCCTCGGCGTCCCACTGCCCCTGGGCCCGCAACACCACTTGGGCACCGCTGAGCAGCGGCACCAGCAGGCGCTCGGTGGCGGCGTCGAAGTTGATCGAATAGAAATGCAGCTCGCAATCGTCCGGGCGCATGCCGAAGCGTTGGATCACGGCCTGGCAGTGCATGGCGATTTCCCCGTGGGACACCACCACGCCCTTGGGCTGGCCGGTGGAACCGGAGGTGTAGATCAGGTAGGCCGGGTGCTGCGGCAAGGTGTTCGACGGCGGCGCCTGGTCCGGGTATTGCGCCAGCGCCGGGCTGTCGTCTTCCAGGCACCAGCACGCCACGCCTTCGGGCAACGGACCGAGGGCCTGGAACAGGGCCCGGTCACTGAGCAGCAAGCCGACGCCGCTGTCCTCGATCATGTAGTGCAAGCGGTCCAGCGGATACTCCGGATCCAGCGGCACGTAGGCGCCGCCCGCCTTGAGGATCGCCAACAGGCCGATGACCATCTCCAGCGAACGCTCCAGCGCCAGGCCCACCCGCACCTGCGGCCCGACGCCGCGCTCGCGTAGCACCCAGGCCAGGCGATTGGCGCGGCGATCCAGCTCGCCGTAGCTCAGGGTCTGCCCGGCGAAGGTCAGGGCCGGCGCATCGGGACGGGCCTGGACCTGTTTGTCGAACAACCCGTGGAGGCACTGGTCCAGACGATGCTCACCGGGTTCGGCCCCGAGGCTGTCGAGCAACTGTTGCTGTTCCTCGGCGGCCAGCAGCGGCAGTTCACCCAGGCACCGGGCCGGGTCGGCCAGCAGCGCCTCCAGCAGATTGCGCCAGTGCCCGGCCATGCGGGCGATGCGCGGCTCGTCGAACAGGTCGGTGCTGTAGGTCAGGCAGCAACCCAGGCGATGATCGAGGTCGGTGACCTCCAGGTTGAGGTCGAACTTGGTGGCCCGGGCGTCGTTGGCCAGGTATTCGACGCTCATCCCGGCCAACGTGCGGCGCTGCTGGAACTCCCAGCGCTGCACGTTGCACATCACCTGGAACAGCGGGTTGTAGGCGGCGCTGCGTGGCGGTTGCAGGGCTTCGACCAAGTGATCGAACGGCAAGTCCTGGTGAGACTGGCCTTCGATCACCGTGTGCCGCACCTGCTCGAACAACTCGCCCACGGTCATCTGCCCGTCGAGTCGGCAGCGCAGCACCTGGGTGTTGAGGAATGCGCCGATCAGCCCTTCGCTTTCCGGGCGGATGCGGTTGGCCACCGGCGCGCCGATGCGCAAGTCGGTCTGGCCGCTGTAGCGGTAGAGCAGCACCGCGAGGGCGGCGGTCATGGTCATGAACAGGGTCAGGCCCTGCTCGGCGTTGAAGGCACGCACCCGCGCCGCCAGGTCGTCGCTGAGGTCGAAACGGAACAGCTCGCCGCGATGGCTCTGCACCGGCGGGCGCGGACGATCGCCGGGCAACTCCAGCAGCGGGTGCTCGTCGCCCAGTTGCGCGGTCCAATAGTCCAGTTGGCGTTGCCGCTCGCCGGACTCCAGCCATTGGCGCTGCCAGACGCTGTAGTCCAGGTACTGCACCGGCAAGGGCTCCAGGGGAGACTCGCGGTCATCGACAAACGCTTCGTACAACGCGCTCAATTCGCGGGCGAAAATGTCCATCGCCCAGCCTTCGGTGACGATGTGGTGCAGGGTCAGCACCAGGTAATGTTCACGCTCGCCGGTCTTGACCAGGCAGGCGCGCAGCAGCGGCCCGGTTTCCAGGTCGAAGGGCCGGTGGGCCTCGCTGTCCGCCAGCTGCTGCACGCGTTGCTCACGGACGTCGGCGGCCAGGGTCGAGAAGTCCTTCCAGTCCATGCGCAGGCCTGTCTCGGCGTGCACCTGTTGCCGGGCAACCCCGTCGATGCTCGGGAAGGTGGTGCGCAAGGTTTCGTGGCGCAGGATCAACGCCTGCAACGCCGCCTCGAAGCGCCCGACGTCGAGCACCCCGCGCAGGCGCGCCATGCCGCCGACGTTGTAGGCCGGGCTGTCCGGTTCCATCTGCCAGAGGAACCACATGCGTTGCTGGGAATAGGACAGCGGCACCGGTTGGCTGCGGTCGACCTGCTCGATGGGTGGCTGGCGGTTGGTCTGGCCGCTGGCCTGGATCAAGCGCACCTGCTCGGCGAAGGCGCCCAACTCGCTGGCCTCGAACAGGGCCCGCAACGGCAGCTCGACGTCGCAGGCCTGGCGGGTGCGGGAGATGATCTGGGTCGCCAGCAGCGAATGGCCGCCCAAGGCAAAGAAATCATCCCGCAGGCCAATCCGTGCAAGCCCCAGGACGTCACGCCAGATCCCGGCGATCTGCTGTTCGAGGGCGCTGGTCGGCTCGACGTGTTCGCGCACCTGCCAGTGCGGCTCGGGCAAGGCGCGCCGGTCGAGCTTGCCGCTCGGGCCCAGGGGCATGGCGTCCAGGCGCAGCAGTTGGGCCGGCACCATGTAGTCCGGCAACTCGGCGGCCAGCGCGGCCTTGAGCCGGGCGTGGATGGCATCCTGGTCTTCGGCGACATCGGGGGCGGTGTAGTAGCCGATCAGTTGCGGGCCCGCCGAGGTGTCCCGCACCAGCACCGCAGCCTGGGCGACACCGGCCTGGGCCAACAGCCGCGCTTCGACTTCCTGGGGCTCGACGCGAAAGCCCCGTAGCTTGACCTGTTGGTCGAGGCGGCCCAGGTACTCGATCACGCCCTCGGCGTTCCAGCGCGCCCGGTCGCCGGTGCGGTACAACCGTGTGCCCGCCGCGCCCTGCGGGTCGGCGACAAAGCGCTCGGCGCTCAGGCCGGGGCGGGCAAGGTAACCCCGGGCCAGTCCCAGGCCACCGATGCACAATTCGCCCGGCACACCGGCCGGCACGGGATTGAGTTCGTCATCGAGGATGCGGCACAGCACGTTGCCCAGCGGCCGGCCGATCGGCGAGCGCTCGCCATCGGCCTCGGTGCAGTGCCAGTGGGTGACGTTGATGGCTGTTTCGGTCGGGCCGTAGCGGTTGTGCAATTGCGCAGCCGGCAGGTACGCCAGCGCCCGGTTGCGCAGCTCGGCCGACAAGGCTTCGCCACCGCAAAAGACGCGACGCAGGCTGGTGCAGCGGGCGCTCAACGGTTCGTCGATGAACAGGCTGAGCAGCGGCGGCACGAAGTGCAGCGTGGTCACGCCAAACTGTTGCACCAGCTGGGCGATGCGGTGCGGGTCGCGGTGTTCCCCCGGGCCGGCAAGCACCAATTGGCTGCCAGTGACCAGCGGCCAGAAGCATTCCCACACCGACACGTCGAAGCTGATCGGCGCTTTTTGCATCAGCACATCGGTTTCATCCAGCCCATAGGTGGCCTGCATCCATTGCAGGCGCTCCGCCAGGGCGGCATGAGTGTTGCCCACGCCCTTGGGCTGGCCGGTGGAGCCGGAGGTGTAGATCACGTAGGCCAGGTGATCGCCATGCAGGTGCAGGCCCGGTGGGTTGCTCGGCCATTGCTCCAGGTGCAGGGCGTCCAGGGCGATGACGCTGACGCCCGCGCAGGCGGGCAAACGATCGAGCAAGGCGCTCTGGGTCAGCAGCAGTTCGACACCGCTGTCCGCCAGCATGTAAGCCAGGCGCTCGGCCGGGTAATCGGCATCCAACGGCACGTAGGCACCGCCGGCCTTGATGATCGCCAGCACGCCGATGAGCAACTGCGGCGAGCGCTCGGCGGCAATCGCCACGCAGACATCCGGGCCAACGCCTTTGTCGCGCAGGTAGTGCGCCAGTCGATTGGCCTGGGTGTGCAGCTCGGCGTAGTCCAGGCGACCGCCGTCCCACAGTAGCACCGTGTGCCGCGGCGTGCGCCGGGCCTGTTCGTTCAACAGCTCCGGCAACCACTGGCTGGCCGGCGCGCACGGCGCCGCCCCCCACTGCCGTTGCTGGGCGTATTCATCGGCGCCGAGCAACGGCAGCTCGCCGATGGCTTGTTGCGCATCGGCACAGACCGCGCGCAACAGGTTGCCGTAATGCTCGGCCAGGCGAGCGATGGTCGAGGCCTCGAACAGTTCGTCGGCGTAGTCGAACGACAGGGTCAGCCGGCCGTGGCGATCCTCTTCGCTGTGCAATTGCAGGTCGAACTTGGCTTCGCGACTGTGCCACGGCAACTCATCGGCCAGCAGCCCCGGCAGGCGACGCAAGGCGCCCAGGTCGCGTTGCTGATGGTTGAACATCACCTGGAACAGGCCCTGCTCCCGAGCCTGGGGAAACGCTTCCAGCAATTGCTCGAACGGCAGGTCCTGGTGGGCCTGGGCGCCCAGGGTGGCCTCCCGCGCCTGGCCCAGCAACGCGGCGAACGGCTGCCGCGAATCCACCTGTGCGCGCAGCACCTGGGTGTTGATGAAGAAGCCGATCAGGCCCTGGGTTTCCAGGCGTGGCCGGTTGGCATTGGGCACGCCGATGCGGATATCGGCCTGGCCGGTGTAACGCTGCAGCAGGACCTGGAAAACCGCCAGCAACAACATGAATGGCGTCGCGTCGTGGGCCAGGGCCGTTTGCCGCACTGCATCGCTCAAGCCCTTTTCCAGGCGCAAGCCATGCCGCGCGGCACTGCGCCGAGAGTGGGCGCGGCGGGGATGATCCGTGCTCAACGCAAGAGTCGGGTGTTCATCGCCCAGTTGCTGCCGCCAGTAGGTCAATTGGCGTTCGGCCTCGCCCTCGGCGAGCCACTGGCGCTGCCAGTTGCCGTAGTCGGCGTACTGCAACGGCAGCGGCGCCAACGCGGCGTCCTGCCCCTGGCAGGCCGCGGCGTATAGCCGCGAGAACTCATCGACCAGGATGTTCATCGACCAGCCGTCGGCGATGATGTGGTGCAGCGTCACCAGCAGGTGGTGGTCCTCGTCATCCAGACGCACCAGGCGGACCCGCAGCAACGGGCCCTTTTCCAAGTCGAACGGGGCACTGGCTTGCTCCTCTCGGATCTGGCGTGCGCGGGCGTCGCGCGCTTCCCTCGGCAGGTCGCGCAGGTCGAATAACGGCACGTTGAACTCAACCGCCGGATCAATCTGTTGCAGGGCAACGCCGTCACGCTCCAGGAACCGCGTGCGCAACGATTCGTGGCGCTCGATCAGGTGCTGGAAGCTGCCGCGCACGGCCCCTTCATCCAGCTCACCGCGCAGGTGCAGGGCGCCAGGAATGTTGTAGGCGCCGCTCGCGGGATCGAGCTGCCAGGTGATCCACAAACGGTTCTGGGCCAGGGACTGCGGCAGCGCCTGGTGCCGCGCCAAGGTGCCGATGGGGTCCTGGGCCCGACCATTGGCCGAGGGCAGGCTGGCCACCGCGGCGGTGAAGGCGGCCAGGGTCGGGGCCTCGAACAGCAACCGCAGGTTCAGCACCAGCCCCAGGGTTTCACCCAACCGTGCAATCACCTGGGTCGCGGCGATGGAGTTGCCGCCCAGCAGGAAGAAATGATCGTCGGCCTGGACCTGTTCGACCTGCAACTGCTCGCACCAGAGCTGGCCAATCAGTGTTTGCAGGGGCGTTGCCGGCCCGGCCTCGGCGACCGCCTCCGTGGCCTGCGACGGAAACCGCGCATAGCTGTCGAGGCTGCCGTCCGCCAATTGGGCACGGCAGGCCGAGCGCTGCAACTTGCCGCTGGACGTCTTGGGCAAGGCGCCGGGGTTGAGCAGCGCCACCACGCTCGGGGCTTGCTGGCAGGCCTCTGCCACGGCTTGGCGAATGGTCTTGATCAAGGTGTCGGGCGCCAGGAGTTTCTGCACGCTGCGGCTGATTTCCACGGCAATGCCAATGCCTTCCTCACCGTTGTCATCGACCGCGAACGCTGCCACCCGGCCCTTGCGCACCGCCTCGACCTCGCGCTCGACGGCTTGCTCGATGTCCTGGGGATACAGGTTGTGCCCACGCACGATCAGCAAGTCCTTCAGGCGGCCGGTGATGAACAGCTCGCCGCCGCGCAGGAACCCCAGGTCGCCGGTGCGCAGCCAGGTGCGACCGGCGTGCTGGACGAACGTCTTGGCGCTGGCTTCGCGATTGCGCCAGTAGCCGTGGGCGATGCTGGGTCCGGCGGCCCAGACTTCGCCGACCTGGTTGTCTTCGCGCACCTGTAACGTGCTGGGTTCGACGATCAGCACGGCATGGCCCGGCTGGCTGACACCGCAACTCATCACCGCACTGCCCTGCCCCGGCTCGACACGGTTGTGCGCCAGTGCCGCGTCATCCACCCGCAATGAAGGAATGCCTTGGCGACGCGGCGTGCCGGCCACGAACAGGGTGGCTTCCGCCAAACCATAGGAGGCCAGGAAACTGGCCTCGGTGAAACCGCACGGGGCGAACTTTTCAGCGAAGCGTTGCAGTGTGTCGAGGCGAATCGGCTCGGACCCCGAATAGGCCACGCGCCAACCGCTCAGGTCGAGACGCTCCAGGGCCGCCTCACTGACCCGCTCGCTGCACAGCCGGTAGGCGAAGTCCGGGCCGCCGCTGATGGTGCCGCCGTACTCGCTGATCGCTTCGAGCCAGCGCAGGGGCCGGGCGAGGAAGTAGCCAGGCGACATCAGTACGCACGGCACACCGCTGAAAATCGGCTGCAACAGCCCACCAATCAGGCCCATGTCGTGGTACAGCGGCAGCCAACTGACGATGACGTCATCGGGGTTCAGGTCGATGCCGAAGCCCTGGCGGATCAACAGTTCGTTGGCCACCAGGTTGCCGTGGCTGACCTGCACGCCCTTGGGCAAGGCGGTGGAGCCGGAGGTGTATTGCAGGAAGGCGATGTCATCGTCCTGCAACGTGGGTGGCAGCCATTGCTCGGCGAGCCCGGGCTGCAATGTATCGACGCACAGCACCGGCGGCGCCGATTCGAGGGCTTGCAAGGGCTCGCGCAAATCGCTGCTGGTGAGCAACAGGCGCGGCTCGGCGTCGGCGATGATCGACAGCAGGCGTTCCTGGTGATGACGGCGCGCGGACTCCGGTGGATAGGCCGGCACCGCGATCACGCCGGCGTACAGGCAACCAAAGAACGCCGCGACGTAATCCGGGCCGCTGGGGAACAACAGCACCGCACGTTCGCCGAACGCTGCTTCGGCCTGCAGCGCGGCGGCGATGGTGCGGGCACGCACGTCCAGGTCGCGGTAACTCAACACCACACCCTGCTCCGGGGTATCGGCAAGGAAGCGCAAGGCCACCCGGTCCGGCGTCAACGCGGCGCGGCGCTGAAGGGCATGGGCCAGGGTGCTGGGGAGTTCGAACGCGTCGGTCATGAGGTTTCCTGCCTGAAATTCGGCTTGCAAGTGGTATCGGGTGTTCTTCCATCCAACCAAGGGAACGGATGCCACGGGCAAAGAATTAGTCGGTCGGTCGCGTGCGCCAGACCTGCCAGGGGCGAGGCCCGGCTGCGGCAATGGGTCGCGCTTCAGGTGCTGGACTTACACGCTGCAATAATTCTTTTTCTCAATTGACAATAATTATCATTAAGCCTAATTTGGCGCTCGATGCGTAGGACGGGTCGGAAAGATCGTTCGTCCTGCTAACTTTTTGCAGCAAGGTGAATTCCATGACGGAACAAGTATCCACAAGCAGGTGTGAGTCACCGTTACTTCAGGCGTTCGTCGATAACCGCTTGATCCTGGTCAAGATTGCCGCGCGTATCACCGGGTGCCGGTCCCGCGCCGAAGATGTGGTGCAGGATGCGTTTTTCCGACTGCAATCGGCGCCGCAGATCACCTCGTCGTTCAAGGCCCAGCTCAGCTACCTGTTCCAGATCGTGCGCAACCTGGCGATCGACCACTACCGCAAGCAGGCGCTGGAGCAGAAATACGCGGGGCCGGAAGAGGAAGGCTTGAACGTGGTGATCCAAGGTGCGTCGCCGGAAACCTCCCACATCAACTTTTCCACCCTGGAGCACATCGCCGATGCGCTCACCGAACTGCCCAGCCGAACCCGCTATGCCTTCGAGATGTACCGCCTGCACGGCGTGCCACAGAAAGACATCGCCAAGGAACTGGGCGTCTCGCCGACCCTGGTGAACTTCATGATCCGCGACGCCCTGGTGCACTGCCGCAAGGTGTCCGGGGTGCGCGGGGACACCTTCGCCCGGCGATAAGCGCCGGGCCCGTCGAATGGCCCCTTCGCGGGCGGACTCGCTTGCACAGGTGTCCGCCGCACGCCATGCCTTACATCAGCGAGCATCGATCAAAAAACCGCTCCCGCCCCAGGATCATCAGCGCCGCGCGCTTGTGGGGGAAGTCGAATTCCTTTTCACAGTGGAAACACTGGTTGTGCAGGTGCCCGATCATCCGCGCGTTGTCAGCCCGGGGTTCGGCCACCACGCGCTGGGTGCGCGGGTCGTCGAGGAACAGGTAATGCACCAGCGCCGACAACCAGCTCGCCACCTTGTGCGGCCCGCGGTGCTGTTCCTCGCCCACCAGCATGTGGATGCCGCGATCGTAATGCCCGGCCTCATAGAACGGCGCAATACGGTCTTCCTTGGCCCAGTAGGCCTCGAAGTAGGCAAACGGCTGGTCATCGAAACAGCCGATCAGGGTCAGCACCCGGGGATCGTCCGCCAGCGTGTCCAGGTACTCGCGATGCTGCGCCAGGGTGCCCTCCTCCTGCCAGAAGCTCGCCACCCGCGGGCTGTTCTGCCAGCGGTTGAAACGCTCCAGGTCTTGCTCGATCTCCAGGGTGCGCAATGACACCCAGGCGCCCAGCCGCGCGTCGAAGCGCCGGTACACCTCGCCACGCGGCTTGACCGGCCGGCGCGGATGACGCCGGCCATCGGTGATGATCATCTGCTGCGGGTAACTGCCATTGAACGACTCCCCCAGCCAGGGTTGCGGCAACTGCCAGAACATCGTGCGCTCGCAGACGTATTCGCCAGGGCGCCCGGCGCTGGTCAGCAGGCCACTGAGCAAGGCTTCGCCGGGGTGCTCCTGAAGGTGCCAGACCAGGCGCCGACAGTCCGGGTCACGGGCAAACAACCAGTAGCAGGCCGCCCAGAGCGCCGGGCCCACGGGGCGGTCGTGGATCTCCTGCAAATGGACATGCAACTCGGGCCCGCGCTCCAGGCGCAACCGGATCAGCGGCGCGCCTTCAAGCATCAGGCTCAGGTGGCGTTCGGTTTCATCGGCGCCGAGACGGCGTCCGCCCGGCAGGGGCAGCGCCATGGGCTGGTTGAGGTTGGACATGGAAAGGGGCTCGCGTAGTCGTCGGTAGTCAACGAGGGACGTGAGCCGCGCCGGGAAATTTAGGGCCCGGTCAGTGGGCGTGCGTGGGCACCAGCTCGATCTGGTACGGCTTGAAGATCTTCAATAGCTGGCCGTTGTCCCGCAGCGTCTGCAACAGTTGCGCGAACGCCTCGCTGCTAATGGGCGCCTGGGGCCGGATCAGGGCGTAATGGTGGTAGACCTGGTCGATACGTTCGGACACCAGCAACTGCGGGCCGACCTCAGGATTGCGCAACACATAATCGTTGAGGTACGAGCGAGTCACCAAGGCGATGTCGGCGCGCCCGCGCAAGACCATCAGCAGGTTGCTGTCGTGGGAGTACGTCAGGGTGGCGTTGTACTGGCCGGCGAGGAACTTGGGGTCGGCGTTGAATTCGGCAAAGGCGTAGTGGTAACCGCTGAACAGTGCCAGGCGCTTGCCCCTCAGGTCGGCGAAATAATTCTGCTGGCGGTCCGGCTGGTGCTGGGCGACGAAGACTTCGGCGTCTTCCAGGCCCATGTCGACCGCCGTATGCGGCACGTCCTGCCAACCCCAATCGGGGTTCTCGAAAATCGCCATGTCGACCCGGCCCTGCTTGAAGTCGTTGAAACGGCGAGGTATGGAGGTCGGCACCAGGACGAACTGATAGGTTGCCTGCGATTGATTCAAGGCCTCCACCATCTGCGGCAGCAGGCCCGTGTCGGCACCGTTCTCGGGGCGAACGGTGTAAGGAGGAAAATGCGCCGCACCGATCCGGACCAATTGCGCCGCCGAGGCCGGCAACGCCAGGAAAGCGGCCAGGGCAGCCAGCAGCACACGGGAAGTCATCCCCATCGGCGAAAACGTCAAGATCCCCACTCCCCAAAAGTACTCGTCAATACACTCAAGCTAGGCGGTTTCAGCCGCTTAGCCAGCCCTATGGCGATTTAAAGCACCGCTTGATTATTGTTTTTCTTCAAGCACCAGGATCAGGGCTTGCTCGGCCAGCTCATCGAGACTCAAGTTGCCTTCGGCGCGAAACCAGGTGGTGGTCCAGGACAATGCGCCGGTGAGGAAACGTCGGGTAATGAACACGTCTCCGCGAATATACCCCGCCGCCTTGGCCTGGCCCAGAACCTCGAGCCACAAGTCTTCATAAATGTCGCGCAGGGCCAGCACCTGCCGTTGCCCGTCCTGGGACAGCGAGCGCCATTCGTAGACCAACACGGCCATCGCCTCGCCGGTGCCGCCCATGATCGACTGCAATTCGCAGCGGATCAGCGCCAGTACCCGTTCGCGCACGCCACTCGCCTCGGCCAGCGCGGCCCGCATCAACGCCGTGTTGTAGCGCACGGTTTCTTCCATCACCGCCCGCAGGATCTCGTCCTTGCTCTTGAAGTGGTGAAAGATACTGCCCGACTGAATGCCCACGGCGCTCGCCAGGTCGCGCACGGTGGTGCGTTCGAAGCCCTTGTTGCGAAACAGATGGGCAGCGCTCTGGAGCAGTTTGCCACGCGCGCTCTGCGGGTCGGTCAGCTGCCCGTTGTCGACCAACTCGTGCATCACGTGCAGGGCTTTTTGCTCGTCCACCCATTCTCTCCTACAGTCGATCGATCCATGCGCGGCCGTGTCCCAATCAACAGGGCTGCGCGGGCAATTTAAGCCGACCCAGGCCACCAAGCAAGCGCTCGGGTGGAAAACCCGCAGCCGTTTGCAGACCAAGCGCTTGCTTGGTAGTCTCGGACCACGCTCGCCGGAGGGAATCTCATGCCAGGAACGATCCGCATCGGTTGCGCCAGCGCCTTCTGGGGCGATACCTGCAGCGCCGCCGCGCAACTGGTCGAAGGAGGCGCGCTGGACTACTTGGTGTTCGACTACCTGGCGGAAGTCACGATGTCGATCCTGGCCGGGGCGCGCCTGAAGGATCCCCAGGGCGGCTATGCCACGGACTTCATCGAGGTGCTCACGCCACTGCTCCCGCGCTTGCACGACGAACGGATCCGCGTGATCAGCAACGCCGGCGGGGTCAATCCCCAGGCCTGCGCCGCGGCGCTGCAAGCGGCGTGTGACCAGGCGGGCGTGCCGTTGAAGATCGCCGTGCTGCTGGGCGATGACTTGCAAGGGCAATGGGATCGGCTCGCCGGCCAGGGCCTGCGCGAGATGTTCAGCGGCGAGCCCCCGCCAGCCGCGTGCGTGTCCAGCAACGCCTACCTCGGCGCGCCGGGTATCGTCGAAGCCTTGCGCCTGGGCGCCGACATCGTGATCACCGGGCGAGTGGTGGACAGCGCGGTGGTCAGTGCCCCCCTCGTGCATGAGTTCGGCTGGGCCTGGGACGACTACGACAAACTGGCCCAGGCTGCGCTGGCGGGCCACCTCATCGAATGCGGGGCGCAATGCACCGGCGGCAACTTCACCGACTGGCGGGAGGTGCCGGACTACGAGCACATCGGTTTTCCCATCGTCGACGTCAGCGCCGACGGCCAGTTCATCGTCACCAAGGCGCCCGGCACCGGCGGGCTGGTCACGCCACTGACGGTCGGCGAACAATTGCTGTACGAGATCGGCGACCCGCAAGGCTACCTGCTGCCCGACGTGATCTGCGACTTCAGCCAGGTCCGGTTGATCCAGCAAGGCAAGCATGCCGTGCGCGTCCACGGCGCCCGGGGCCTGCCGCCCAGCGATCAGTACAAGGTCTGCGCCACCGGGCTGGACGGCTACCGCTGCACCGCCACCTGCCTGATCGCCGGCATCGATGCGGTGGCAAAGGCTGAACGGGTTGGCCAGGCAATTATCGCCAGGACCTCGCAGATGTTCAGCCAGCGCGGCTGGGCGCCCTACCGCGAGGTGAGCGTCGAGTTGTTGGGCAGCGAAGCCACCTACGGTCAGCATCGTCGGCGCCAGGACACCCGTGAAGTGGTGCTCAAACTGGCGGTTCGGCACCCGGACAGGCAAGCGCTGGTGCTGTTTTCCCGGGAAATCGCCCAGGCCGCCACCGGCATGGCGCCCGGACTGACCGGCATGGTGGGTGGCAGGCCGACGGTGTCGCCGTTGATCCGCCTGTTTTCGTTCCTGATCGACAAAGCCCACTGCACGCTCGCGATTGAATGCCAGGGGCAGCGCCACCCGTGCCCCCTGCCCCCTCTCGACACCCTGCAAACCGGCGACCTGCCGCTCGCCGCAGACGTGCCCAAACCCCAGGGCCGGGCCGATGCCAGCGTGCCGCTGGTCAAGCTGGCGGTGGCGCGCTCCGGCGACAAGGGTAACCACGTCAATATCGGCGTGATCGCGCGTGCGCCCGAATACCTGCCGTGGATCGCCGAGGCCCTGACGCCGGAAGTGGTGGTCGACTGGATGAGTCACGTCCTTGACCCGTTGCTGGGCCGCGTCGAACGCTGGTACCTGCCGGGCACCCATAGCCTGAATTTCCTGCTGGAAAACGCCCTGGGCGGCGGTGGCGCCGCCAGCCTGCGCGGCGACCCCCAGGGCAAGGCGCTGGCCCAGCAGTTGCTCGATATCCAGATACCGGTGCCGCAAAGCATCGCCGATCAACTCGACTAGCGCGTTCGCATCGAAAAGGAGAACGGTCCATGCCGGTCATCGAAACGCTGCTTGACCCTCACAGCACCGACTTCGCCCGCCACCACGCGGCCATGCTGGCGGGCGTCGAGCAACTGCGCGCGATCGAACAGGCCGTGCTGGAAAAAGCCGCCCAGGCCCAGGACACCTTCGACCAGCGCGGCCAATTGTTGCCGCGCCAGCGCCTGAACCTGCTGCTGGACCCCGGCGCGCCGTTTCTCGAACTGGCGAGCCTGGCCGGCTACAAGCGCCATGATGACAAGGATGGCAGCCAGGCCGGCGGTGGCTTGATCGCCGGGATCGGCCATGTGTCCGGCGTGCGGGTGCTGGTGGTGGTCAACAACAGCGCGATCAAGGGCGGGACCATTTCCCCCAGCGGCTTGCAGAAAACCCTGCGCCTGCAACAGATCGCCATGGAAAACAAACTGCCGGTCGTCACCCTGGCCGAAAGCGGCGGCGCCAACCTCAACTATGCCGCGCAGATCTTCGTCGAAGGCGCGCGCTGCTTTGCCAATCAGGCACGGATGTCGGCCATGGGCCTGCCGCAGATCACCGTGGTCCATGGTTCGGCCACCGCTGGCGGGGCCTATCAGCCAGGGCTGTCGGACTACGTGGTGGTGGTGCGCGACAAGGCGCGGTTGTTCCTGGCCGGGCCGCCGCTGCTCAAGGCCGCCACGGGCGAAGTCGCCAGCGAAGAGGAACTCGGCGGTGCGCAGATGCATGCGCAAGTGGCGGGCACCGCCGAATACCTGGCGCAGGACGATGCCGACGGCATACGCCTGGCCCGGGAGATCCTCAGCTTGCTGCCCTGGAACGCGCAACTGGCACCCTCGCCCGAACGGACCTGGGCCGAGCCGTTGTACCCCGCCGGCGACCTGCTGGGGCTGGTGCCCGACGACCCGAAGAAGCCCTACGACGTGGCGGAAATCATCGCCCGCATCGCCGACGGCTCGGCGTTCCTGGCGTTCAAGCAAGCATTCGACCCGCAAACCGTTTGCGGTCATCTGCACATCCGCGGCCATGCCTGCGGCGTGATCGGCAACAACGGTCCGATCACCGCCAAGGGCGCCAGCAAGGCCGCGCAGTTCATCCAGTTGTGCGACCAGAGCCGCACGCCGTTGCTGTTCCTGCACAACACCACCGGCTTCATGGTCGGCACCGAATCGGAACGACAAGGTGTGATCAAGCATGGCGCCAAGATGATCCAGGCCGTGGCCAATGCCCGGGTGGCCAAGCTGACGGTCGTGGTGGGCGGTTCCTACGGCGCCGGCAACTACGCCATGTGCGGTCGCGGGCTGGATCCGCGCTTCATCTTCGCCTGGCCCAACAGCCGCACGGCCGTGATGGGCGGCGCCCAGGCCGGCAAGGTGCTGCGAATCGTCACCGAGGCCACGCAGATCAGGCAGGGCGTGAGCCCCGACCCGAAGATGCTGGACCTGCTCGAACAGACCACCGCGCAAAAACTCGACAGCCAGTCCAGCGCCCTCTACGGCAGCGCCCACCTGTGGGACGACGGGCTCATCGACCCGCGCGACACCCGCACGCTGCTGGGCTACCTGCTGGACATCTGCCACGAAGCCGAACGGCGAACGCTGCACGCCAACAGTTTTGGCGTGGCCCGTTTCTGACCCGGTGATGGACTTGCGACCACGGAGAACAAAAAAATGATCTTCAGCCAGGAACACGAAGCACTGCGGCGTAGCGTTTGCCAGTTCGTCGAGCGCGACATCAACCCCTACGTCGACGAATGGGAGCAAGCCGGGCAGTTCCCCATCCACGAAGTCTTGCGCAAGGCCGGCGACCTGGGTTTGCTGGGCATCTCCAAGCCCGAACAGTTCGGCGGCATGGGCCTGGACTACAGCTATTCGATCGTCGCGGCCGAAGCGTTCGGGACGATTCATTGCGGCGGCGTCCCGATGTCCATTGGCGTACAGACCGACATGTGCACGCCAGCGCTGGCGCGTTTTGGCTCCGATGCGCTGCGTGAAGAGTTCCTGCGCCCGGCCATCCGTGGCGAGCAGGTGGGCTGCATCGGCGTTTCCGAGATCGGCGCCGGTTCCGATGTGGCCGGGCTCAAGACCACGGCCCGCAAGGACGGCGACGACTACCTCATCAACGGCAGCAAGATGTGGATCACCAACGCCCCGAGCGCCGACTTCATGTGCCTGCTCGCCAATACCTCCGACGACAAGCCCCACCACAACAAATCCCTGATCATGGTGCCCATGCGCAGCCCCGGTATCAGCCTCGGCGCGCCCCTGGACAAACTCGGCATGCGCAGCTCGCAAACCGCCCAGGTGTTCTTCGATGACGTACGCGTGCCGCAACGCAATCGGATCGGCCAGGAAGGCGCCGGGTTCATGATGCAGATGCTGCAGTTCCAGGAAGAACGGCTGTTCGGCGCGGCAAACATGCTCAAGGGCCTGGAGCGTTGCATCGACAGCACGATCGAGTACTGCCGGGAGCGCAAGACCTTCGGCAGCGCCCTGATCGACAACCAGGTGATCCACTTTCGCCTGGCGGAACTGGCCTGCGAGGTCGAATGCCTGCGGGCGCTGGTCTACCAGGCCACCGAGCAATACATCAACAGCCAGGACGTGACCCGGCTGGCGTCCATGGCCAAGCTCAAGGCCGGACGCCTGGCCCGGGAAGTCACCGACAGCTGCCTGCAATACTGGGGCGGCATGGGCTTCATGTGGGACAACCCGGTCGCCCGGGCTTATCGCGACGTACGGCTGGTGTCCATCGGCGCCGGAGCCGACGAGATCATGCTGGGCATCCTCTGCAAGCTCATGGGGACGTTGCCGGGCAAGCAGCACTGAAAGCGGCCCACCAGACACCGCAGAACCCAGGACAGAACCCATGCCCGTCTTCAGCAAACTGCTCATCGCCAACCGCGGCGAAATCGCCTGCCGGATCCAGCGCACCGCCCAGGCCCAGGGTTATCGCACGGTCGCGGTGTTCAGCGAAGCCGACGCCGATGCGCGACATGTGCGCATGGCCGATGAGGCCGTGCTGATCGGCCCGGCCTCGGTCCAGCAGTCGTACCTGGATCCGACGGCGATCCTCGAGGCGGCCCGGCGCACCGGCGCCGATGCGATCCACCCCGGCTACGGCTTCCTCGCCGAAAACGCCGGGTTCGCCAGGGCCTGCGCTGCAGCCGGTATCGTGTTCATCGGTCCCAGTCCCGAGGCCATCGAACGGATGGGCAGCAAGCGCCGCTCGAAAATCGCCATGCTCGCCGCCGGCGTGCCTTGCATAGCGGGCTATGAAGGTGAAGCCCAGGACGACGACAGCCTGTGCCGGGAAGCCGCGCGCATCGGCTACCCGCTGATGATCAAGGCCAGCGCCGGTGGCGGTGGCCGGGGCATGCGCCTGGTGCAGCGGGCCGAGGACCTGCCTGAACAACTGCGCATCGCTCGCGCCGAGGCGCTGCACGGGTTCGGCGACGCTGAACTGATCCTCGAACAGGCACTGCTCGACCCGCGCCATGTGGAAATCCAGATTTTCGGCGACCACCACGGTCAACTGATCCACCTCGGCGAGCGGGACTGCTCGATCCAGCGGCGCCACCAGAAAATCATCGAAGAGGCGCCCTGCCCGGTCATGACCGCCGAACTGCGCCAGGCCATGGGCAATGCGGCGCTCATGGCGGGCCGTGCGGTGGACTACGTCGGCGCCGGGACCGTGGAATTCCTCTTGGCCGCGGACGGTCGGTTCTACTTTCTGGAGATGAACACACGCCTGCAAGTCGAACACCCGGTCACCGAACTGATCACCGGCCAGGATCTGGTGGCCTGGCAACTGGACATCGCCGCCGGCCTGCCCCTGCCGCTGCGCCAGGACCAGGTACGCCTGGACGGGCATGCCATGGAGGTGCGCCTGTACGCCGAAGACCCCGCGGCGGATTTCCTGCCACAGACCGGCCGCTTGATCGGCTGGGAGCCTTCCACGGGCGAGGGCGTGCGAATCGACCATGGCTTGCTGGAAGGCCAGGCCATCACGCCGTTCTACGACTCGATGCTGGGCAAACTGATTGCCCACGGCACCACCCGCGAGCAAGCCCGGCGCCGATTGCTGCGGGCAGTGGAAGATTGCGTACTGCTGGGCGTGCAGAGCAACCAGCGGTTGCTGGCGGCGTTGCTGGCGCATCCGCGCTTCATCGACGGCGACATCGGCACCGGTTTCATCGAACAGCACTTTACCCGGCATGTCGCCTTCCAGACGTCGACGCCATCCGCCGAACAACTCGCCATCGCCACGGCCCTGTTCTATCAGTGCGCCCGCGCCCGGCATGCCGCCGACCTGGGCGGCTGGCGCAACAACGCCGGCTCGGCGCTGCGTTATCGGATCGGCATGGGCGAGCGCGACTGGACCCTGGACCTGCTGGCCAGGCCCGACGGGACGCTGAGCATCCACGGCGCCGAACGCTCGGTCGAACTGAAATGGCTGGAGGTCGACCAGTCTGGCGCCGTGCTGATGCTCGATGGCCTTCGCCAACGCCATCGCTGGCGCCTCGATGGCAACGATCTGTGGCTGTTCACCCGCCCCGGTGGCCTGCCGCTGCAAGACCGGACCCGCGCCCCCGTCACGCCCACCGCCAGCGTCCCTGGCGACGGCCTGCTCAAGGCGCCCATGGACGGCGCGATTATCGAGGTGCTGGTCAGCGAAGGCACGCGGGTTCGCCAGGGCCAACTGTTGTTGGTGCTGGAAGCGATGAAAATGGAGCACCCCCTCAAGGCGGGCTTCGACGGAGTGGTCAGGCAATTGCAGGTCGCGCCCGGCGAACAGGTCAGGCAGCAGCAGGTTTTGTTGCGAGTCGAGACAGCGCACTAGGCGGATGCGCCGGGTTTGACTACGCTCAAAGCCATCAGCACGCCGATACCGGGAACCTTGCGATGCCTCACTGGCTGGTGATTGATCTGGAGGCCACCACCGATGAAGGTGGCTGGCCGGTAACCGAAATGGAAATTATCGAAATCGGCGCCACGCTGGTGAATCGTGACGGGCGCGAGGTCGATCATTTCCAGCGCTTCGTGCGCCCCTTGAGACGTCCGCTGCTCACGTCCTTCTGTCGCGAACTGACCCACATCACCCAGGCCAACATCGACGGCGCCGCGCCGCTGACCGAGGTCTGGCCGGCGTTCGAACGCTGGTTGGCGCCGTATCATTCGAACCTCGAAGGCTGGGTCAGCTGGGGCGACTACGACCGCAAGCAATTGCTCCAGGAGTGGCAGCACCAACACCTGCACAGCATGCTGGGCCAGTTGCCGCACATGAACCTCAAGCAGCGCTTCGCCAAGGCCCGTCGCCTGGAACGCCCCCTGGGCCTCAACGCCGCGTTGCAACTGGCGGGCCTGCAATTCTGCGGTCAACAGCACCGGGCGCTGGAAGATGCCCGTAACACCGCGCGGCTGTTACCGTTGGTGCTGCCGGGTTGAGGGGCGGGCCCGAACCCGCTCGGCAGATGACGAACACCGACGCCTTGTGCATACTGGCCGGCCTTTTTCAGCCCCTTTTTCGAGGAATCGCCCATGTTTAAAGTCAACGAGTACTTCGACGGCACCGTCAAGTCGATCGCTTTTGGCACTGCCGAAGGCCCTGCGACCATCGGCGTCATGGCACCGGGCGAATACGAATTCGGCACGGCCCAGCGGGAAATCATGCACGTCGTTTCCGGCGCCCTGACCGTAAAACTGCCAGGCAGCAGTGACTGGGAAACCTTCGCGGCGGGCAGCCAGTTCAACGTACCGGCCGACAGCAAGTTCCAGCTCAAAGTGGCCGTCGACACCGCTTACCTGTGTGAATACCGCGGCTGACCGTCAAGCAGCCACAGCGTGTCGGTATGAGAAACAAAAATGCCCGTGTCCAATGACACGGGCATTTTTTCAAGCGCAATACTTACTCAAGCACCTCAACCGGCATGCCGACTTCCAGCCGGCCATTGCCGTCATTGACCAGGTTCTGGCCAAACATCGCGCCGTCAGGGGTCGAACGGTACTTCTGCAAGGTCGTGAAAGGTTCGCGGTTGGGGTCGCGATCACCGGTTTGCGGATCGACCGTGGTCATGATGCAACGCGAACATGGCTTGACCAGCCGGAACTCCACGTCGCCGATACGAATGCGCTTCCAGCCATCCTCGGCAAACGCCTCGCTGCCCTCGACCACCAGGTTGGGACGAAAGCGCAGCATTTCCAATGGACGCCCGACCCGATTCGACAGGTCCTGCAATGAGGCCTGGCCGATGAGCAGCAGCGGAAAACCGTCGGCAAAGGCGACCTTGTCGTCATCCTTGCCGTAACCGGCGGCAGTGGTGCGCGCCAGTTCCACTGGCACATGCACCAACCGGGTAGGGTTGCCGATGAACGCGCTGACCCAGGCCGCTGCCTCGTCACCGGCGTCCGGAACCCGCAAGGTGTCACGCCAGATGATCACCCCGCGCAGTGACGCCTCGACCGTGGACGGCAGCGCCACGTCGAGGGTGCCATGGCCCGGTGCGCTGAGCGTCAGCCCGCCCGCCTCATTCCACAAGGCCGAGAGCTGGCTCATCTTCGCCACGGCCCGCTGGGTCAGGAAACGTCCCGTGCCTTCATCCACCAGCATCCAGCGCCGGTCACCGTCCAGCCCGAGCTTGTCCAGGCCAATCCCTTGCAGGGGCTGGCCCTTGCCGGACTTCAACGGATAACGGTACAGCGCGCTCAGCCGCAACATGGTCAACTTCCCTGGGGGCGAAAAGGTGCCACCTTATACGAGCCGACCGTTGAAGCAAACCACCCAGCGACCTCAGTCGAGCGACAGGCGTTGGCGCACCACATCCACCAGTTTGTCCGGCTGGAATTTGGAGAGGAAATTGTCGCAACCCACCTTCTTGACCATCGAGTCGTTGAAGCTGCCGGACAGCGAAGTGTGCAGCACCACGTAGAGCCCGCGCAGCCGCGGGTCGTTGCGGATCTCGGTGGTCAGGCGGTAGCCGTCCATTTCCGGCATTTCGGCGTCGGTGAAGATCATCAGCAACTTGTCGGTCATCACCTCGCCAGTATCGGCCCAGGCCTTGAGCATGTTCAGGGCTTTCAAGCCATCGCTGGCGATGTGCATCTTCACCCCCAACTGGCCCAGGGTGTCGCGCAACTGCGACAGCGCTACATTGGAGTCGTCCACCAGCAGCACTTCGCGGCCACGGGCACGCTCCAGCACCGGGTCTTCGAGTTTGTCCCGGGAGACCTTGGCGTTGTACGGCACGATTTCGGCCAGGACCTTTTCCACGTCGATGATTTCCACCAACTGATCGTCCACCTTGCTGATGGCCGTCAGGTAGTGCTCGCGTCCCGCGCTGCCCGGAGGTGGCAGGATCGCTTCCCAGTTCATGTTGACGATGCGGTCGACGCCGCCCACCAGGAACGCCTGGACCGAACGGTTGTACTCGGTAACGATGATGGTGCTGTTGGCACCCGGCACCAGCGGCCGCATACCGATGGCCTGGGACAGGTCGATCACCGGCAGCGTCTGGCCCCGCAGATTGACCACGCCACAGACGAAGGGATGGCGCTGGGGCATCAGCGTCAGCTTCGGCAGTTGCAACACTTCCTGGACCTTGAACACGTTAATGGCGAACAGTTGCCGGCCCGCCAGGCGAAACATGAGAATTTCCAGGCGATTCTCACCCACCAGTTGGGTTCGTTGATCTACTGTGTCGAGAATGCCGGCCATCGATGACTCCTGGGCTTGTTCGGATGAATCCAATGAAAGGGATATCGGCTGGGTCCGCCGGATCTTGACCCCTGATAAAATACAAGCGCGGGGCATTGATGTCACATTAACATCATGCTTTACTGGCGCAGCATTTTCATCCGCTATTTTCCCCGCTGCGCGACCTCGGTTTGCGCATTAGGTTCCGCTGCCTAAGGGATTCCCCTAGGCACAATCAGGTCCAACCTGATATTCCCGCTATCCAATAGCCATTAATGTGACGCCATTCTCATTGCTGAACGGAGTCAGGCTTCTGTGCGCGACCCCAGGACATCGGATTCCGGCCTTGTAGCCGAGCCCACCCGTGCAATCGTTTGCGGGTTCGTCGCCGTTGATCGGCCCGGACCTCATGCCGCGCGCGTGTCCGTCGTCGACCTTGAGATCCAGCCGTTCGCTGTACACGGTTTTCTTTCGCCTGACATGATGTTGTGGAGATAAGCATGCCGAATGATCGCAGGAACTGGAATGAGCGCCTGCCCGAACTCCTGGTCGAGGCCGAGACGCTGTTGGCCAAGTCGGAAGAGTGCCTGAGCCATTTGCAATTGATCAGCAATGACAGGGATGCGATCGACTGCATGCTCAGTACCTTGCTGAAACTGGCAGGCAAGGCCAATGCCCTCGCCCTGGAAGCCCTTTCGGAATTCTCGCTGCACATCCATGGCCTGCTCAGCCATGCGCAGAATCACATGGAACTGCATGACCAGGCCCTGTGCGCCTTGAAGGACTGCTTCACCCTGATGGCCTGGCAACTGGAACTGGTCGATCACACCACCGGCACGCTGGGCCTGGATCGCAGCGAACAGACCTCGCTGATCGAAGCCTTTGCCTTCCAGGTTGGCCAGAGCCCCTGCGAGGCGCTGGCTGCCTCGCGCCCACTGGCCTTGGTGCATTACGCCCAGAAACAAGCCTGACTTCGATGCCGACGGCGCGATGCCGAGCGCGACCAACGTTGCGCGAAGTGGTAGTATCTCTCGCGTCAGTCGCTTCACGACCGCGCCGTCATGGCCGCCAACCGAAGCGGCCCTCGACCTGAAACGTTTACCCAACCCGGCCTGTCAGATGCGCTGACCGGCCAGCCCGCAGCGAACATCATTGGCTCCATCCGCTATGTACGCCAGCCTCAAGTCATTCATCACCTGGCCTCCCTCCCGAGAAAATGCCCGCCGCTTCACATTGTTGTTGTGCGTCTGCTCGGCCGTGGGCTGCCTGCTGACCTACCTGTTCGCCCATACATTGCCGCTGAGCGTGGTGGTGCTGAACCTGGTGGCCGTGGCCTGTGTCTGGATCGGCCATCGACTGTCGCGCAAATCCATCAAGCTGCAGCCCCAGGAACTGGCCGACCGCTTGCTTGAAGTCCAGGAAAACGAACGCCATCGACTCAGCCGCGAATTGCACGACGACATCGGCCAACTGCTGACCGCCGCGAAACTGCAAAGCGAATGGCTCAAGCAGCGGATGCCGGAAGAGTTGCAGGGCCAGTGCGCCATCCTCTGCGACACCCTCAGCGAGACCCTCGACAAGGTCCGCGACGTGTCAGCGATCCTCAACCCCAGGCAGTTGGCCAGCCTGGGACTGGAAGCCAGCCTGCGGGCGCATCTGCTCAAGACGCTGGCCAATGCGCCAGTGAAATGGAGCCTCGATTGCCAACAGCGCATGACCGGCATTCCCGAAGAAATGTCGGTCGCCGTGTTCCGGATCACCCAGGAAGCGGTCACCAACATCCTGCGCCACTCCCGCGCGACCAACCTGCTGGTGCGCCTGCAACGCCTACCGGATGGCCTCACCCTGCTGATCAGCGACGATGGCCAGGGGTTCGCCCCGGCCACCAACCCTGGCCGCGAAGGCCAGCGCGGCATGGCCGGCATGTCGGAGCGGGTCGAGCAACTGGGCGGCACGCTCGAGGTCACCAGCGAGGCCGGCAAAGGCACTCACATCGAAGCACGCTTCCCCTGGGCGCCCCGCGCCCTGGAACGGGCCAGCAAGAATAAGGTTCTCCATTGATCTGTAATTTGCTTCTGGTCGATGACCACTCCCTGATCAGGGCCGGCGTACGAGCCCTGGTCATGGATATCCCAGGCTACGCGGTCATCGGCGAAGCCAGCGACGGCAAGCAGTTGGTAGAGCTGGTGGAACGGCTCGAGCCCGACATCGTGTTGCTGGACATCTCCATGAAGGACACCGGCGGCCTGCAAGCCCTGCAGCAACTCAAGCGGGTGCGCCCCCACAGCAGGGTACTGATCCTGTCCATGCACACGGATCCGGCGCTGATCATGCAGGCGCTGGAATGCGGCGCCCACGGCTACCTACTCAAGGACACCACCGTCAATGAGCTGAAACATGCCTTGGAGGCACTGCGCAAGAACGAGCGCTACCTGAGCCCGGCCATCGCCCATACCGTGATCAACCAGGCGCTGACCCGCGTCCAGAAACGTCAGCCCGAACCTGCCCAGACCCATAACCTGACCGCGCGCCAGCTGGAAATACTGCGCCTGATCGTGCGCGGCAAGTCCACCCGGGAAATCGCCAACGGCCTGAGCCTGAGCATCAAGACCGTGGAAACCCACCGGGCGCAGATCATGAAGCGCCTGCAGATCCATGACGTCGCCGGCCTGGTGTTGTTCGCGGTACGCGAGCAGATCATCAGTCTGGACGATTGAGCGCCGTCGAGCCTCCCAGCAGCGGCGAATCGCTCGGCAGGTGCACGCGCAGCGCCTTCGGGCGCACCGTGAAACGCAGCGTGTCGACCTGCAATGGTTCACCGTCCAGGTTCATGTCCAGGCCTTGGGCGACCTTGATTTCCACCCAGGGCAAGCGGGCGCGCACGAACATGTTGTCGATGCCCAGCCCGCCCGCCAGCAAGTCCTTCAACGTGCCGACCACCTCCTGGGGCGCCGGCAAGATGCTGATGTCCAGCAGCCCGTCGTCCGCCAACGCCTCGGGGCACAGCACATGCCCTCCCCCCGCTTGCCGGCCGTTGCCGATGCCCAGCGCCAACAGATCCCCCGCCCAATGGAAATCAGGCCCCTGCAGCTCGCCATAGGCGGCGCTCAGCTCACTGAATCGCGACAGGCCGGTGAACAGGTAGGCGGCGCCTCCGAGAACCTTCTTGAGGTCTTCGGACGTGTTGGCGGTAACCTGGCTGCCGAAGCCGCCCGTGGCCATGTTCAGGAACATCCGTCCGCCCACCTCGCCCAGGTCAACGGGCTGGGCAGCCGCGTCCAGTAAGTCCAGGGCCTGTTCCGGTTCCAGCGGCACACCGGCGGCGCGGGCAAAGTCATTGGCAGTGCCCAGTGGCATCAGCACCAGGCTGGCATCGCCGGGGTTGAGGGCCATCGCCTCGGCGATATCGCGCAAGGTTCCATCACCGCCGCCGGCAATCAACTGCGTGTAGCCCGCCGCCAGGGCTTCCTCGACGCATCGTCGGGCGTCCCCGGCCTCCCAGGTCAACCTCACCGCCAGGTCCCACCCTTGCTCGCGCTTGAGCATCACGGCCGCGCGAACCTCTTCGTTGAGCGCTTGCTTGCCATGCAAAATCAACAGCGCCTTGCCCTTGCTCATCGTCGTCTCCGTCATTGGAAGGTTCAGCAAATGGGACCACTCATCGCGCCGAAAAAGCCCGGCCTGGTTCAATTTATTGAAAAAATCGCAAATACCTGCCCAAGCGAACCCGGTGCGCAGGGAGGGGCCGACCGATACTTGTGCATTCGAAGAGTTTTCTTACAAGACCTGGCGAATCAGCTCAATTGACCCTCCAGCGCTATTGAGACAACTTGGCATTCTGTTTTGCCAGACCGGCAAAACGCTCATCACCACACAAGGAAGTGCCAGACCATGAATAGATACGTCACGGCCCGCCGAGGCCGGATCAAGGGTTCTGAACGTAATTGCCAAGGGGATGAACCGTCCCATGCATAGCCGTGAATACAAGCTGTCGCCCCCACAGCTCGCGTCTTTTGGGAGCGGACGGGCCGACCCTCAAAACGATTGCAAGCATTGCAGTCATCCCGCTGGAGGAGTTGATTTGGAACCGCGCGTCGTTGAACTGGAAACCCACCTCAAGTACATCCGCAAAGACATGGATGAGATTCGCACCGACGTCAGGGTGATCCGCCACCGGCTGGCCTACTCGGCTGGCGCGGCGGCGGTGGTCCTCGGCCTGTTGGGTTGGCTGGCCAACAGTCGCTTCGACCAACTGGTGGCACTGCTCACGGGATAATGGCCATGCAAGCGAGGGCCCGGGTATCCGCCCCGGCCCCCACGACGCTGCATGGCGCTAGCCCAGGACTTCGCTTAGAGGGATGAAACCCACTTCGTCGCCTTCGACAAGGGTCTGTCCTTCCAGCACCTCGACCAGCCCTTCGGCCCAAGCCGCGCTGCGCAGGACACCGGAGCTCTGGTTGCGATAGATGATCGCGCGACCATTCTCCATTCGGCCTCGCAAGTATTCCCGTCGGCTGCCCGCCTTCGGCCAGGTGAAACCGGCCGGCACCTTGAACTTGAGCGGCATCACCGACTCGACACCCTGGCGCCTGAGCAGGTAGGGCCGCGCCAACAGTGCGAACGTCACCAGGGTCGAAGCCGGGTTCCCGGGCAGGCCAATCACCGGCACGCCACGGTAATGCCCGAACGTGAGCGGTTTCCCAGGCTTGATGGCAAGCTTCCAAAGCGCCAGCTCACCGTCCTCGCGCAAGGCGATACCCAGGAAGTCCGCCTCTCCCACCGAGACGCCACCGGTGGACAGGATCAGGTCGACATCCGACAACTGCGCCAGGCATTCACGGGTGGTCGGCAAGTCGTCGGGCAGGATACCCGCGTCGACCACCTCACAACCCAGGCCTCGCAACCAGCCACACAGCAGCACGCGGTTACTGTTGTAGATCTGCCCCGGCCCCAATGCCTGGCCCGGCTCGACCAATTCGTCGCCGGTTGACAGGACAGCCACACGGACCTTGCGCACCACCTCCAGCGATGCGCACCCCTGGGATGCCGCCAACCCCAGCTCCACCGGCCCCAGGCGCGTACCCGCCGCAAGAACCTGCTCACCGACGGTGGTTTCCTGCCCCTGAGGGCGGATGTTCTGGCCAATGACCATGGGCTCGGTGAAGCGAACTCGCTCGTCAGCCTCGACCACGGCATTTTCCTGCATCTCGACGCAATCCGCGCCAGCAGGAACAGGCGCGCCGGTGAAGATTCGTGCACAGGTTCCAGCCGCCAGCGGCGCCGGGGCCTGCCCGGCAAAAACCCGCTGGCTGACCACCAACGGCTCGCCGTTGCAGTCCGCCAGCCGCAAGGCATAGCCGTCCATGGCGCTGTTGGGCCAGGGCGGCAAATCAAGGGTCGACACCAGGTCCTGCGCGAGCACCCTTCCCTGTGCCGCAGCCAACGGCAATGTTTCGCGCTCGACGATCGGCGCGGCTGCCGCCATGTCGAGCAAGCGCTGCAACGCCACTTCGACAGCCATCAAGGCCCCGGCCTTGCCCGGTTTACCCACGGGATTCACACGGCGCCGCCTGTTTCAGATGAGGCACGAAATTACAGGGTCGGTGCCGTGCATCCAATTGTTCGGCCAGGATCCCATCCCAACCGGTACGCACCGCGTTGGTGGAACCCGGCAGGCAGCACACCAGCGTGCCATTGGCCAGGCCGGCCAGGGCCCGCGACTGGACGGTGGAGGTGCCGATGTCCGCCACCGAGATCTGCCGGAACAACTCGCCAAAACCATCGACCTGCTTGTCCAGCAGGCACGTGACCGCTTCAGGAGTGCTGTCGCGCCCCGTGAACCCGGTGCCGCCGGTGATCAGCACCACCTGCACCACGTCCTCGGCGATCCAGGTCGCGACTTGCGCGCGGATCTTGTACAAATCATCTTTGAGCAGGACCCGCGCCGCCAGGTTGTGGCCGGCCGCCATGAGCCGATCGACGAATACCTGCCCGGAGGTATCGGTTTCCAGGGTACGGGTATCACTGACTGTCAGCACCGCGATATTGAGCGGCACGAAAGGTACATCAGCCTTGGCTTTCATAGGCTCGTCCAGTTGTAGGGGAAACAGGCCGGTGTTATATCACAGCGCTTCATTTATTCGCCCGTGCGGAGACACAACATGACCAAGACGCCCCTGCCCCCCTGCTCGATCCTACTGCTGGCAGGCGGACGCGGCCAACGCATGGGCGGCCAGGACAAGGGCCTGCTGGAGTGGCGAGGCGAGCCATTGATTGCCCATCTCCATCGCCAGACCCGCGCGATAAGCGACGACCTGATCATTTCATGCAACCGAAATCCGGCACGCTACGCGGTGTACGCCGACCAACTGGTGCATGACGACGAGGGTGACTTTCCCGGCCCGCTGGCAGGCATCCGCGCCGGCCTCAAGGTGGCCCGACACGCACAGTTGCTGGTGCTGCCGTGTGATGTGCCGCAAATCGATGCCAGCCTGCTCGACAGCATGCGCCGGGCGGCCAGCCAGCACCCAGACAAACCGCTGATGGTGCGGCACGGCGAGCATTGGGAACCGCTGCTGTGCGTCATCCCACTGACATTGGCCGACACATTCGAGAAGGCCTGGCACGACGGCGAACGCAGCCCCGGCCGGATCATGCGCACGCTGCACGCCGTTGCCTTGCAATGCCCCGCCGACGACCCGCGGCTGGCCAACCTGAACACGCCGGAATTACTGACCCGTTACAAAGGCGTGTCAGATTGACACTAGCCAGGAACTTGCGCGCGTTGTATACGTCTGAGGGTTAGTAACTTGAAGAATCCATTTCGGAGAAACACCATGACTCAACGGACCCTCGCCACTTTCATGCTTGCTCTGGGCCTCGCCACCCTCGCCGGTTGCGCCTCGCCAACAGTGATCACCTTGAATGACGGTCGCGAAATCCAGGCCGTCGACACACCCAAGTACGACGAAGAAAGCGGCTTCTATGAATTCGAGCAACTGGATGGCAAGCAAACCCGCGTGAACAAGGATCAGGTTCGTACCGTCAAGGATCTGTAATCTTCGACGCTGGCGTCTGCTGTGAAATAGCGGCGCATTGCTGTTGACCAAAAAAAACCGGCGCCTGCCCTTTTTCAAAGGCAAGCGCCGTTTTTTTTATGGGTCCGTTCTAGAGAAAGCAGCTGTGGTGAATGGAAAAGTTTCGATCAGGGCCACTTAACCAGTGACCAGAGCCCCGCCTCAGCTCACCACTGCAACGTAATACGGCTCTCGAACACCCGCTCCTGACCACTCACCGGGTCGTTAAAACGCAGTCCCTGCGCCAGCAGCTTGAGCGGGTTGGCGTAATCGTCCTCCACATCCCGCAGCACGTCGGGGTAGAAGGGATCGTTGCAGATACCCGCCCCAAGGGCATTCATGTGCACCCGCAACTGGTGCTTCTTGCCCGTGACCGGAGACAGGCCATAGCGCCACAGCTCGCCGTTTCGCTCCAGGACTTCGATGGCCGTTTCAGTATTCGGCTCGCCCGGCCCCTCACACATCCGAAAGAACGGCTCGCCATCGATCATTCGGCTTTTATGCACGCGGGGAAAGCTCAACCCAGGCAGCGCCGGGGCAATGGCCTGGTAGTGCTTTTCGATCTGCCGGGTGGGGAACAACGCTTGATACGCCGAACGACTGTCGGGGTTGGCGGAAAACAGCACCAGGCCGGCAGTGTGTCGATCGATTCGGTGCAACGGCACCAGGTGGGGATTGTCCAGGCGTCGGATCAGCCGCCGCAACAAGGTTTGCTCGACATATTCGCCCGCCGGCGTGACCGGCAGGAAATGTGGTTTGTCCGCCACCACCAGGTGTTCGTCGGCGTACAGGATCGACTCCACCACCGGGATCGGCTTCTCGTCGGGCACTTCACGGAAATAGTGGATGCGCAGGCCCTCACGGTACGGCAGGTCGGCACGGATCGCGTTGCCCTCCCCATCCAGCACCCGCCCGCGAGCGATCCGGTCCAGCCATTGCTCGCGGCTGATGGCCTTGAAATGTTCGCACAGGCACTCCAGCACCGTCGGCCAGGAGCCCGGGGGCAGGTACAACGTGCTGGCCTGATGGTGTGCAGCGGAAAATGAGGAAACCATGGAAAACTCTTGAGCCTTTTCGCAGGGCGGTATTATCCGCCAGTCGCGCAAGCCCGCCCAGCAATGATTGCTTCAGGCCGGGACCGACGCCGGTTTGGCTGCCGCCTCGGTGAACTCCTTCAACCAGCGCAACACCTCCACCGCCTCCCAGCGACCAGGGTCGTACAATGCGTACAGCAAGCCCTGGTAACCCACTACATCCAGTTGCTTGTGATAGCCGGCACGCTGGAACAACGCCTCGATCTCTGCGAAACAGGTGTTGAAATGC
Source organism: Pseudomonas sp. P97.38 (assembly GCF_001269745.1). Lineage (NCBI taxonomy): Bacteria > Pseudomonadati > Pseudomonadota > Gammaproteobacteria > Pseudomonadales > Pseudomonadaceae > Pseudomonas > Pseudomonas sp. P97.38. The sequence continues at coordinate 289,298 of NZ_LHVJ01000015.1, read as the reverse complement.
AATTTATTGAAAGGTGTCTTGCCTTCGGTGACCAAGCCATCCAGGCGCAGTTCCAGGACCGCCTCGCGCACAACGTCCGCGGACATCCTGTTTACGCTGCTTTTCAGTTGTTCGACATTGACCAAGGGACGCACTCCAGATAGCTGTATGGACATACAGTAACCGAAGACTGCAGCTTACGCCAATGACCGCGAGTGAATGGAAGGTGCGAACGGTTCAAGCAGGAACGCGGCCACCCGGTCGGGATCGTCGAAAGGCCAGTCCAGCTCCGCGCCGGTATCGGTTCGCCGCAGGACCGGGATCCGCAGTCCATAGGTCTCGGTCAGCGCCTCGCTCTCGGCGATGTCCACCAGTTCCACCAGCAATCCATGCTCGACGAAAGGCATCAACACACCCTCGGCAACTTCACACAAGTGACAACCCAGGGTGCCGAGCAGCTGGCATTCAGGAGACATGGCAGGTAGACCCAAAAAAGATAGACGGTCATTCTAGGCCCGCACCGGGAAACCGTCGAGCCGCTGCCTCGCCTCAGGGTGTTTCGGTAAAACGCTGATGCAAATCACTGAAGATTGAGGCTTTTGCGGCGAGGCTGGGTGCCTTTCCCCCGCTACGCTGTCAGTTGTCGTCTTGAAACGGAGTGCCCCTTGTTTGCCAATCTGCTGATCATTCTTGCCTCATCCCTGGTGGTCATCGCCTTGTTCCGGCGCCTGCGACTGCCGCCCGTGCTGGGCTATCTCTGCGTCGGGCTGGCCGTGGGGCCGACCGCGCTGGACTGGGTGAACGACAGCGAAGAACTGCCCGACCTGGCCGAACTCGGGGTGGTGTTCCTGCTGTTCTCGTTGGGGTTGGAGTTTTCCCTGTCGAAAATGCTCGAGCTGCGTCGGGTGGTGTTCGGCCTCGGCAGCCTGCAAGTACTCGCCGCGGGGGCGGCCCTCGCCGGGCTGCTGGCCTTCTCTGGCGCGCCCCTGGCCGCGGCCCTGTTGCTCGGGGCGGGGCTGGCCTTGTCGTCCACCGCCATTGTCAGCAAGGAACTGACCAGCCTGGGGGAAATCTTCAGCAGCCATGGCCAGAACGCCATCGGGGTGTTGTTGTTCCAGGACGTCATCGCCGTGCTGCTGTTGACCCTGGTGCCGGTATTCGCCGGCAGCAGCGAGCACCCGTGGTATTGGGCGCTGCCACTGACCCTCGGCAAGACCCTGGTGCTGTTCGCTGGCTTGTTGCTGGCCAGCCGCCTGCTGCTGCCCCGATTGTTCCATGAAGTGGCTGCCTCGCGGTCCGCGGAACTGTTCGTGCTGCTGGCCCTGGTGATCGTGCTGCTGACGGCATGGCTGACCCACCTGCTTGGCCTGTCCCCCGCCCTGGGGGCATTCCTGGCGGGCATGTTGCTGGGTGAAAGCCACTACCGGCATCAGATCGAGGCCGACATCCGTCCCTTCCGCGACATCCTGCTGGGGCTGTTCTTTGTCAGCATTGGCATGCTGATCGACCTGCAATTGTTCGTCGACGACGGGCTGTTGATCCTCGGGCTGACGCTCGGCCTGATGCTCATCAAGGGCTGCGTGGTCGCTGCCCTGGTGAAGTGGCGCGGCAGCGACGGTGAAACCGCCTGGCGCAGTGGCCTGGCCCTGGCCCAGGGTGGCGAATTCTGTTTTGCCCTGATGGCGCTCATGCAGCAGAACCGCCTGATGCCCGCCGACATCAGTGGCCTGCTGCTGGCCGCGACGTTCTGCTCGATGCTGCTGACCCCGCTGTTGCTGCGTGCCGCCCCCCACATCGCCGCCCGCCTGCACCGCAAACCCAACGAAGAGGCACAACTGGAGCAGATCAGCGCGCTCAACGCCGGGCTGTCAGGGCATGTGGTCATTTGTGGTTACGGCCGCGTCGGCCAGTCCATCGGCCGGTTCCTGCGGCGCGAAGGCCTGGCGTTCGTCGCCCTGGATGACGACCCGGTGATCATTCAGGAAGCCAGCGTCGGCGAACACTGCGTGCATTACGGCGATTCGCGCCGAGGCGACCTGCTGGGAGCGGTCGGTTTGAATCGTGCGAGGTTGCTGGTGATTGCCGTGGACAAGACCGACATCGCCATCACCGTGCTCAAGGAGGCACGGCGGGTCAACCCGCAGGTGCCGATCCTGGTCCGCACCCGCGACGACAGCCAGTTGGCTGAGCTGCAAGCGGCCGGGGCCAGCGAAGTGGTCCCGGAGCTGCTCGAGTCGAGCCTGATGCTGGCCTCCCATGCCCTGATCATGCTCGGCCTGCCCGAGCAGCAGGTCCGCCATCACGTGGACCAGGTTCGGCACGACCGCTATCGCCTGCTGCACGGTTTCTACCCGGGCGACCAGGACAAGGCGCCCTAGTGCATCGGTCAGTCCTGGCTGATGGCGCCGATCTTGTGAATCGACAGATCGGCGCCGTAATACTCTTCTTCCTGGGTCAGGCGCAGGCCCAGCAGCCCCTTGATGACGCCATACACCGCAAACCCACCGGCCAGGGCAATGCCGACGCCCAGCGCCGTGCCGATCAGTTGGCTGGCCAGGCTGACGCCGCCCAGGCCGCCGAACGCGCCTTGGCCAAAGATGCCGCAAGCGATGCCGCCCCAGACACCACACAGCCCATGCAGTGGCCAGACCCCGAGCACGTCATCGATCTTCCATTTGCCTTGGGCGGCGGTGAAGCACCAGACAAACAACGCACCGGCGATGGCGCCGGTGACCAGCGCGCCTACCGGGTGCATCAGGTCGGAACCGGCGCAGACCGCCACCAGGCCGGCGAGCGGGCCGTTATGCAGGAAGCCGGGGTCATTGCGCCCCACGAGCAATGCCGCCACGGTACCGCCGACCATCGCCATCAACGAGTTGACCGCCACCAACCCGCTCACCCCCGGCAGGGTCTGGGCACTCATCACGTTGAAGCCGAACCAGCCGACAATCAGGATCCACGACCCCAGGGCCAGGAAGGGAATGCTCGACGGCGCGAACGCCACCAGTCGACCGTCCCGGTAGCGGCCATTGCGCGGCCCGAGCAGGAGTACCGCGGCCAGTGCCAGCCAGCCGCCCATGGCATGCACCACCACGGAACCGGCAAAGTCGTGGAAACCGGCACCGAAGCGAGCTTGCAGCCAGGCCTGCACACCAAAGTTGCCGTTCCAGACCAGGCCTTCGAAGAACGGGTAGACGAACGCCACGATCAGCACCGTGGCGCACAACTGCGGAGCGAACCGGGCACGTTCGGCAATACCGCCGGAAATGATCGCAGGAATGGCGGCGGCGAACGTCAGCAGGAAAAAGAACTTCACCAGGCTGTAGCCATGGTCGTTGCTGAGCACCGCCGCCGGTTGCATGAAAGTCACGCCGTAGGAAATCCAATAGCCGATGAAGAAATAGGCCAGGGTCGAGACAGCGAAGTCGCTGAGGATCTTCGACAGCGCATTGACCTGGTTCTTTTGCCGGACCGTCCCCACTTCCAGGAACGCAAAACCGGCATGCATGGCCAGGACCATGACCGCACCCAGCAGGATGAACAGTGTGTTGGAGCTGTGGACCAGACTGTCCACGGCACTTTGCATATTTTCCATGGTGATGGCAGACCTGAAAAAGTGGAGAAAAGCACCAAACCGGTTCGCTCGCGCCGACAACGCACCAAGTTGAAACGCGTCGCCGGCTTTGGCCAGCCAGGCGAACCGCTTTGGTGCATCGAAACGACTGAAACGCAGTCCCGCTTCAAGGCGCTTCGCGGGTTTTGATTATTTGGGTTAAGGTTTTCGGGCTCGCGCCCAGCTTCAGCGCACCAGCGCGGGCAGACGCACCAGTACATGGCAAAAGCCTGAGCAAAAGTTGTACCAGTCACTTTCACTGAACCTTCCGGCAAGGCTCATACTCGAACGCTTCAGACGTCACTTACGGAGATTCACCCCATGGCCAGAACCCAGGCACAGACTGCTCAAGAAATCCTGAAGGAAGATTTTCAGACGCTGGTCAACGACACGGAACGCTTGCTGGACCACACCGCAACGCTGGCGGGTGACCAGGCGGACGTGCTGCGCAGCCAGATCCAGGAAACGCTTTTGCGCGCCCGTGAAACGCTCAAGCTGACCGAAGATTCCATGCGCGAACGTGGCCAGGCGGCCGTGGACGCCACCGAGGAATATGTCCAAGCCAACCCTTGGCAATCCGTCGGCATCGCGGCAGGCGTGGGCTTTCTGATCGGCTTGCTGGCGACCAGACGCTGATGATCGGCCTCGACGAATCCGGCTCGCCCGAAGCGGGCACCGCCCCCACGGCACGTCGCCTGGGCGCAGCCTTCCTGGGTTTGCTGCACAGCCATGTCGAATTGTTCGGCATCGAATTGCAGGAACAGAAAGCGCGCACCGTCAGCCTGCTGTTGTTCGCAGGCCTTGCCCTGGTGTTCGCCTTGCTCCTGCTGGTAGGGCTCTCGGCCCTGGTGCTGATCCTGGTGTGGGACACCTATCGCCTGGCGGGCATCATCGGCCTGTGCCTGTTCTACCTGTTGGCGGCGCTGTTCTGTGGCCTTCGGTTGCGAGCAGCGATCTATGACGAATCGTCGCCCTTCCATGCCACCCTCGAAGAATTGGCCAACGATCGGGAGCGCCTGCTGCCATGAGCCTGCCTGATATCCCTCAAGCCCAGACCCGCCAGGAAATGCGCAAGGCGCTGGTGCGCCTGCGCATGGAGATGCATCGCCAGGAGATCCGCCAGGAAACACGCCAGCTGCTGCTCCCCCTGCGACGGGTACGCGGCCTGTCGCAGAGCTGGCACGAAGGCTTCGGCATCAAGCACGCGCCATTGTGGGGCGTGGCGGCGGTATCGCTGCTCGGCTTTTTCACCGGCAGGCGCACCCGCGCCGGGCGTACCGGCGGCCTCACCGGTTTGGTCCGGCTGGCCACGACGCTGCTGCCGTTGATCAAATTGGCCAAGAGCGCGCGCAAGCCGTGAGGCAACGGTGGCAAGGGTGGGTGGAATGACTTGCCCTTGCACCGAGCCTCGTGAACCGGGAAGCTAGGGCATCGCCCCCCCATCAAACGGAGCAACCGGCCTTGGATTGGCACACCCTGCTGACACGCGAACGCCTCGGAAAACCCCTTCACAGCCCGCAAGAGCTGGGCCGCAGCCCCTTCCACAAGGACCACGACCGGATCATCTTTTCCGGCGCCTTCCGCCGCCTGGGACGCAAGACCCAGGTGCATCCGGTGTCCAGCAACGACCACATCCACACGCGCCTGACCCACTCGCTGGAAGTCAGTTGCGTGGGACGTTCCCTGGGCATGCGCGTGGGCGAAACCATCCGCAGCGCCCTGCCCGACTGGTGTGAGCCGAGCGACCTGGGCATGGTCGTACAATCGGCCTGCCTGGCCCACGACATCGGTAACCCACCGTTCGGCCACTCGGGCGAAGATGCCATCCGCTATTGGTTCCAGCAGGCCGCCGGGCGAGGTTGGCTGGATGCCATGAGCGAAGCCGAGCGCGGCGACTTCCTGAACTTCGAAGGCAATGCCCAGGGCTTTCGCGTGCTCACCCAGCTTGAATACCATCAGTTCGACGGTGGTACGCGGTTGACCTACGCCACCCTCGGCACCTATCTGAAGTACCCCTGGACCGCTCGCCACGCCGACTCCCTGGGCTACAAGAAGCACAAGTTCGGCTGTTACCAGAGTGAACTGCCGCTGCTGGAGCAGATCGCCAACAAGCTCGGCCTGCCGCAGATCGAGGACCAGCGCTGGGCCCGGCATCCGCTGGTGTACCTGATGGAGGCCGCCGATGACATCTGCTACGCGTTGATCGACCTGGAAGACGGCGTGGAAATGGATCTGCTGGAATACCCACAGGTGGAATCGCTGCTCCTGGACCTGGTGGGGGACGACCTTCCGGACACCTACCGCCAGTTGGGCCCGCAGGATTCCCGGCGGCGCAAACTGGCGATCCTGCGGGGCAAGGCCATCGAGCATCTGACCAACGCCGCCGCGCGGGCATTCGTCGAACAGCAGGAGGCGTTGCTGGCCGGCACGTTGCCGGGGGACCTGGTGGAGCACATGCACGGCCCGGCCAAGCGCTGCGTGCTGAATGCCAAGGACATGGCCCGCAAGAAAATTTTCCAGGACAAGCGCAAGACCCTGCATGAGATCGGCGCGTACACCACGTTGGAGATCCTGCTCAACGGGTTCTGCGGCGCCGCACTCGAACAGCATGGCGGCCGCACGCCTTCCTTCAAGAACCGCCGCATCCTCGACCTGCTGGGCAACAACGCCCCCGACCCGAATGGCCCACTGCACGCGGCATTCCTGCGCATGATCGACTTCATCGCCGGGATGACGGACAGCTACGCCAGCGACATGGCCCAGGAGATGACAGGCCGCACGCGTCAATAAAAGGTGTGGGAACAACGGTTTGATGGGCCTGGCACAACCCTGTGGGAGCGGGCTTGCTCGCGAAAGCGGTAGGTCGAATTGCGACGGTATCGAATGACCTGCGCCTTCGCGAGCAAGCCCGCCCTCACAACGGATTCATGCAAGTTTCACAGGAGAAAACACGGAAAACCCCTCAGCACCATTCAATAAACCCTGCACGCCACTTGTTAAACATCCCGCGAAAAGAAGCACCTCTTCACAAAAAATCCTTTAATTCTTCGCCCTGTTTCATCCGCCTACTAAAAAACCGATTACATCGTAATATCTTGCCTCTTTTTTTGTAGGAAACTTCTGAAATTGAAGTTGGGTGCCCGTCTCTTCGTACGACCCTGGCTGTAACTGGGCTAAGGTGCGCGCTTTATTAAGCTCGCAGGGTATTTTATTCATGAACTCCGTTTTCATTGTCGACGATCATCCGGTCATCCGCCTCGCCGTTCGCATGCTCCTGGAGCATGAGGGCTATAAGGTCGTGGGGGAAACTGACAACGGCGTCGATGCGATGCAAATGGTGCGCGAATGCATGCCGGACCTGGTGATCCTGGACATCAGCATTCCCAAACTCGACGGGCTGGAAATCCTCTCGCGCTTCAACGCCATGACCACGCCCCTCAAGACACTGGTGCTCACGGCCCAGTCGCCGACCCTGTTCGGCATCCGCTGCATGCAATCGGGCGCTTCCGGCTATGTGTGCAAGCAGGAAGACCTCAGCGAACTGGTCAGTGCCATCAAGGCCGTGCTGTCTGGCTACAACTACTTTCCGAGCCAGGCATTGAACCCGATACGCCCGGATGATCCGCGCAGTATAGAGCTGGATCTTTTCAAGAGCGTCAACGACAGGGAGTTGATGGTCCTGCAACTTTTTGCCCAGGGCCGCACTAACAAGGAAATCGCCAAGGGCATGTTTCTGAGCAATAAAACCGTCAGCACCTACAAAAAAAGACTGATGCAGAAACTCAAGGTCAAGTCCCTCGTAGAACTGATCGAAATGGCGAAACGCAACGCACTTGTGTGAGAAGAACAGGATGCTCAGACGCATAAAGGAATGCCTGCTGCTAGTGAGCGCAGGGTTATATGCAAGCGTCCTCGCGGCGGCGCCGGCCATGCCCGAGCACCTGACGCTGCTGGGCCGCTCGACGGCGGCTGCGTCGATCCAGCTCGACGACGCCCAGAAGGCCTGGCTCCAGGGTCGGCGTGAATGGGTCCTGGGCACGTCCGCACCCGACTATCCCCCTTTCGACCTTTCCACCAGCGGGCACGACTACGAAGGCATGACCGCCGACTATGCCGGCCTCCTCGCCCAGGCAACCGGCCTGCCCATGAAGGTCCTGCGTTTCGAATCCCGTGACGCCGCCCTGGCAGCACTCAAGGCGGGGCAGATCGACCTGCTGGGCACCGCCAATGGCTTTGAAGCCCGCCAGCCCGACATCCTGCTGTCGACGCCTTATGCCGTGGATCAGCCGGTGCTCGTCACTCGCGCCAATGAAAGCCGTTCCCTGGCCGAAGGTCTCGAAGGCCTGCGCCTGAGCATGGTCTATCACTACCTGCCCCTGGAGGAAATCGAGCACCTGTACCCCAAGGCCCAACTGACCACCTACCCCTCCTATCAGAACGCGATCAACGCCGTTGCCTTTGGCCAGGCCGACGTCTTCCTCGGCGACACCCTGTCCACCCATTACATGATCAGCAAGGGCTACCTGAGCAACATCCGCATGGCCAGCTTCGGCAAGCATGAAGCCTTTGGCTTCGGGTTCGCGGTGCGCCGCAGCGACACTCGCCTGTTGGAGATCATCAATGCCACGCTGAACCAGATTCCCCTCGCCGAACACACCAGCATCGCCAAGCGCTGGAGTGCCGGCAGCGACATGTACCTCGCCGATCACCGGATCCAACTGACCGACCGCGAACAACGCTGGCTGGCGGCGCATCCGGTGGTGCGGGTGGTGGTGAATGAACATTCCGCGCCCTTCACCTTCTTCGATTCGGACGGCGCCTTGCGTGGGATCAGCGCCGACCTGCTGGAGTTGATCCGCCTGCGCACCGGCCTGCGCCTGGATATCCAGCGTCGCCAGAGCGACAGCGAGATGATCGCCGCGATCCAGGAAGACCAGGCCGACCTGATCGCCGCATTCCTGCCCAGCCGCGAACGGCAGCAGAAATTGAAATTCAGCCGGCCCTACCTCGACAGTTCGTTCGTCCTTCTGACCCGTAAACAGTCCGGCACCCCGGCCACGCTCGATCAGTTCGGCAGTCGGAGCCTGGCCATCGCCAAGGGCAACCCACTGATCGAATGGCTGCGCCAGCACTTTGCGGACATCAGGATCGTCGAGGCAGACGGCACCCTGGGGGCCATGGAGATGCTCGCCCAGGGCCAGGTCGACGGCGGGGTCAGCTCGTTGGTCATGGCTAACTACTTCATCTCGTCCCACTCCTGGCGCGACACATTGCAGATCAACAGCACCGTCGGCACCCAGCCGGCCCTGTTCGCCCTCGCCAGCGCCAAAAATGCCACCGAACTCAATTCCATCCTCGACAAGGCCCTGACCAGCATCGACCCCGATCAACTGGGGGTGATCAACAACCGTTGGCGCGGCTACGTCTCGGCGTCGCAACATACCTGGCGCACCTATAACCGCCTGTTCTTCCAGATCGTCGCAGGCGTCGGCCTGCTGTTGCTGCTGTCACTGGCCTGGAACGCCTACATGCAGCGCCAGATCCGGCAGCGCCAACGGGCCGAGCTCGCCCTCAACGACCAGTTGGAATTCATGCACGCACTGCTCAACGGCACGCCGCACCCGATCTACGTGAGGGACCGCAACGGCTGCCTGCAAAGCTGCAACGACAGTTACCTGCAAACGTTCGACGCCAGGCGCGAAGACGTCATCGGCAAGAACGTGATGCCGGGGGCCATGAGCAACGCCTTCGAGGCGCAGGAGTACCAGGCCGACTATCAACGGGTGATGGCCGAAGGCACCCCGCTGATCGTCGATCGTCCCCTGCACATCGGAGACAGGGAACTGACCATCTATCACTGGATCCTCCCCTACCGGAACTCGGCCGCGCAGGTGCAGGGCATCATCGGCGGGTGGATCGACATCAGTGAGCGACGCCAGCTTTTCGAAGAGCTGCGCGCGTCCAAGAAGCAGGCCGAAGACGCGAACCGCGCCAAGAGCACCTTCCTGGCGACCATGAGCCATGAGATCCGCACGCCCATGAACGCGGTGATCGGCATGCTCGAACTGGCCCTGAAACAGACCGACAAGGGCCATGTGGACCGTTCGACCATCGCCGTGGCGTACGAATCGGCCGCCGGCATGCTGGAGCTGATCGGCGACATCCTGGACATCGCCCGGATCGAATCGGGCCACCTGAGCCTGGCGCCCGAGCGCGTCAACCTGCGGGCCATGCTGCAATCGGTGATCCGGGTATTCGAAGGCGTGGCGAGGCAGAAAAACCTGGCGTTGTCGCTGCAGTTCGACGCCGCCGAAGGCAACCCGGACGTGTCGATCGACCCGTTGCGCTTCAAACAGGTGCTCTCGAACCTGATCAGCAACGCCCTCAAGTTCACTGAACAGGGTCGGGTGCTGGTCAAGGTCCGGTTGTCACCCACCGACCGGGACGACGTCCTGCACTTGCACCTGGAGGTCAACGACAGCGGCATCGGCATCGGCCCGGCGGACCTCAAGCGCCTCTTCGAACCCTTTGCCCAGGTCGACAACAGTGGCCGGATGGCGCGCAAGGGCGCCGGACTGGGGCTGGTGATCAGTCGCAACCTGTGCCAGATGATGGGTGGCAACCTGCACATGAACAGCCAGCCCGGCCTTGGCACTCAGGTCCAGGTCCGGCTGCGGCTGAACGTCTTGCCAGCGGCGCCAGCCGGTGTGGCCGCCGAGCCGGTCATCGAAACGGCGGCAGGTGTGCTGAACGTCCTGGTGGTGGACGATCACCCGGCCAACCGCCTGCTGATGTCACAGCAACTGGAGTACCTCGGCTACCCCTATCAGGTTGCCCATGATGGCGCCCATGGGTTCGAGGTCTGGCAGCAAGGGCATTTCGACCTGGTCATCGCCGACTGCAACATGCCCATCATGAGCGGCTATGAACTGGCGCGTTCGATTCGCCGCGAGGAGTCCGAGCAGCAACGCCCTCCCTGCACCATCCTGGGGTTCACCGCCAACGCACAGCCGGAGGAAAAACAACGGTGCCAGGACGCGGGAATGGACGACTGTCTGTTCAAGCCCATCAGCCTGAGCGCCCTGAGCCAGTGGATCAAGGCCGTCAAACCCAGCCGGCAGGCCCGGGTTTTCAGCCTGCAAGGCCTGCAAGCGCTGACCGGCGGCGATCCCTCGTCCACTCACCGCCTGCTGAGCGAGATGCTCAACAGCAATCGCCTGGATCGCCAGGAACTGCTCGACGTGGCCCGGGGCGGCGAGCGCCAGGCCTTGAGCGAGACGGCACACAAGATCAAGGGGGTCGCCCGGATCATGCAGGCGACGTCGTTGATCCAGCGTTGCGAGGCACTGGAACAGGCCTGTCAGCCCGCCTCGGCACCGCAGCGGATTCGCGAATGCGTCGAAGCCCTCGACCAGGCCATGATCGACGTCGGGGTAGCCCTCCAAACAGCACTCGCCAAGGCACGATAACCCAGCATTTACTATGCTGTTGCCTGAGCAGTGCGTACCAGGGGTGTTCTCGATCAGCGTCCCCTCCACGCGGAAACACCCTTTGAGAACGCCCCTTACACTTGGAGTGACTGCAATGCCCAACGCACCGCGTACGGAAAAACGCCGGTTCCCCCTGCACGTCCATATCAGCGTGATGTTCACCCTGCTTCTGCTGCTGACCGGCGTGGTGCTGGGCATTTTCAACTATCGGCAGACCACGCAAATCATCCTCTCCAGCAGTGAAAAACTGTTCAACCGGATCGAGCAGGACGTGCGCCTGGATCTGTACGACACCTACGAACCGATCCGCCACCTGCTGGGCCTGCTGGCCGATTACCCGGCCACGCGCTCACCCCGGATGGAGCAACGCCTGGCCTTGCTCGGGCCCTTCAGCCAGGCGCTGCGGGACAACCCGAACCTGGCGTCGTTGTACCTGGGTGATGCCCTGGGTGATTTCCTGATGGTCCGGCCGTTGCGCAGCGCGGCCCTGAAAACCGCGGTGGGCGCCCCGGCCAACGCGGCCTACCAGGTCTGGACCGTGGAGCGAGCGACGTCCGACGGTTCGGTTCGCGCCCAGTCGCTGTTCTACGACGAACACCTGACGCTCATCGATCACCGGGACATCGCTGAAGAGACGTTCGATCCGCGCAATCGAAGCTGGTTTCGCAGCGCCGTAGGCACCGCCGAGCAGATCACCACCGAGCCCTATCTGTTTTTCTCCACCCACACCATCGGCACCACCCTGGCCCGGCGCAGTGGCGAGCAGGCAGTGATCGGCGCCGACCTGACGCTCGCGGCCCTGTCCCAGACCCTGGCCAAGCACAAGGTCACCGCCGGCACCGAGATCGTCCTGCTCGACCCCAAGGGTAACGCGGTGGCCTATCCCGACAGCAGCCGACTGGTGGCGGACGCTCAATCCGCGCGCCTGATCAAGGCCCGCGACCTCAACCCGGCCATCGCCGCCACCCTCGACGACAGCACGGGCACATCGCGCCTGGAGGCCGCCGGACGGCGCTGGATCGTATCGCACAGCCACATGCAGGAAGGCGGACCGCAAGGCCTGGAACTGGCGCTGCTGGTGCCCGAGGACGAACTGCTCGACGAGGCCTATCGCATACGTTGGCAAGGCGCGCTGATCACCCTGGCCACCCTGCTGTTGTGCCTGCCGCTGGGCTGGCTGACGTCGAGGATCCTGGTCAAGCCGCTGCGTGCGTTGGTGCAAGAGGCCGATGCCATTCGCAGCTTCGACTTCAACTACCCGGTCTCGCGGCGCTCGCCGGTGCTGGAAGTCGACCAGTTGAGCGTGTCGATGGCGCGCATGAAGGAGACCCTGGCCAGCTTCTTCAAGATCACCGCCAGCCTGCGCGCCGAGACCCGCTTCGCGCCGCTGCTGGAGCGGGTGTTGTTCGAGACCGTGGCCATCGGCCAGGCCCAGGCCGGGCTGATCTACCTGCGCGAAAACGATGACAATCGGGTCAAGCCGTATGGGCTGGTGATCGAAGGTGTCCCCCGGGACCTGGCAGCGTTCAAGCTAAACAGTTACGAGTTGCAGGCCGAGCGCAGCCCGCAATGGCTCCAGCAACTGGCCGTCTCGGACAATCTGGTGACCTCCCTGGGCTTCGAACAGGCAGCCGATCTGCAAGGCGTGCTACGGGCGATGGACGCTCCCCGGGCCCACCTGATCGGCATCCGCTTGCGCAATCGCCACCAGGAAACCGTCGGCGTCCTGGTGTTGCTGATCAACGACAGCGGCACCGAAGGCGACCTGGAAAAGCTGCAGCCGGATCGCATCGCGTTTCTCCAGGCAGTGTCCGGGGCCGCCACCGTCAGCATCGAAGGCCAGCGCCTGCAAGCCCGGCAGAAGCAATTGCTGGATTCGTTCATCCAGTTGCTGGCCGGCGCGATCGACGCCAAGAGCCCCTACACGGGTGGCCATTGCCAGCGGGTGCCGGTGCTGACCCTGATGATCGCCGAGGCCGCGGCGGCGAGCCAGGCGTCGGCGTTCGAGGCGTACCAGCCGACGGAAGATGAATGGGAAGCGCTGCACATCGCCGCCTGGCTGCACGATTGCGGCAAGGTCACCACCCCCGAGTACGTCGTCGACAAGGCCACCAAGCTGGAAACCCTGAACGACCGGATCCACGAGATTCGCACGCGCTTCGAAGTGCTCAAGCGAGACGCCTGGGTCGACTACTGGCAGGCGATGGCGGCGGGTGGCGACCCGGCCTCACTGGCGCAGCAGCGCGATGCGACACTGGCCAGCCTCGATGACGACTTTGCCTTCGTCGCCCGCTGCAACCTGGGCTCCGAAGCCATGGCCGACGCCGACCTGCAGCGCCTGCAAGACATCGCCCAACGCCCATGGCAGCGCACGCTCGATGACCGCCTGGGGGTGTCCTGGGAAGAAAACCGCCGCCAGGCGCGCACGCCCCGGCCGACGTTGCCCGTCACCGAAGCGTTGTTGGCGGACAAGCCCGAGCACCTGTTCGAGCGTCACGAAGCCGAACTGATCCCGGCGGACAACCCGTGGGGTTTCAAGCTCGACGTGCCGCGCTGGAAGTACAACCGCGGCGAACTCTACAACCTGAGCATCACCCGCGGCACGCTGACCCGTGAGGAACGCTACGTCATCAACCACCACATGGTGCAGACGATCCTGATGCTCAGCCAACTGCCCTTCCCCAGCCACCTGGACAACGTGGCGGAAATCGCCGGCGGCCATCACGAGAAGATGGACGGCAGCGGTTACCCCAAGGGACTCAAGCGCGAGGAAATGAGCCTGCCGGCCCGCATGATGGCAATCGCCGATATTTTCGAAGCGCTGACGGCAGCCGACCGGCCCTACAAGAAGGCCAAGAAACTGAGCGAAGCCCTGGGCATCATGGCCACCATGTGCCGCGACGCCCATATCGATCCGCAGTTGTTCGGCTTGTTCATCGAAGAACAGATCTACGCCCGCTACGCCGAGCAGTTTCTCGACCCGCAGCAGATCGATGAGATCGACCGCGACGCCCTGCTGGCCCGAGCGGGATTGCGACCATGTTGAATCGCACCGCACCCCGTGCGGAGCAAACCTGCCGGCCCACCGCAAGGTCATGCACCCGACAGCGCCCGCGCGATGGCGGGCCAGCCTTGCTCCAGCCGGCTGGCCTCGTTCAGCACTCGGTCAGGCGCAGGAAAATCGCCGCCAACGCTTCGATGCCGGCCTGATCGTGCTCGGTAAAACGCGCCAGTTTCGGGCTGTCCAGGTCGAGCACGCCAATCAGGCGGCCGTCCTTGACCAGCGGCACCACCAGCTCGCTGTTCGACGCGCTGTCGCAGGCGATGTGCCCGGGGAACTGGTGGACATCTTCAACCCGCTGGGTCTGTCGGGTCGCCGCCGCCGCACCGCACACGCCCCGACCGAAGGGAATCCGCACGCAGGCGATCTGGCCCTGGAACGGTCCCAGGATCAACTCGTCGTTGCGATTGAGGTAGAAACCGGCCCAGTTCAGGTCCTCCAGCTGGCTGAACAGGAACGCCGAAAACTGCGCCGCGTTGGCGATGAAATCACGCTCATCGGCCAACAGGGATTGCAGCTGTGCCGATAACAGCCCATAGCCGTCGAGGCCCTGGCCGGTGCTTTTCAAATCAATCATGCCTTGTGCTCCAAGAGTTTGAGGCCTACCCAATAACGGGCGAACTGGTAGGCGCAACGTCCGTTGCGGTTGCCGCGGCCGGTGGCCCAGCGCACCGCCTGCACGTCCAGCGCCTCGTCGCGCTGCCAGGTCAACCCGGCCTTGGCCGCCAGCTCACCGATCCAGTGTTCCACCACGTCGAGAAAGTGCTCCTGGGTAAACGGATAGAACGACAACCACAGGCCGAAGCGGTCGGACAACGCGATCTTGTCCTCGACGGCTTCGCTGGGGTGCAACTCGCCATCGACTCGCTTCCAGTTCTCGTTGTCGCTCTCCTTTTCCGGCACCAGGTGACGGCGGTTGGAGGTGGCGTACAACAGCACGTTATCCGGTGCCTGTTCGAGGGAGCCGTCCAGGACGCTTTTGAGCACGCGGTAATCGCCTTCGCCGGACTCGAACGACAGGTCATCGCAGAACAGCACGAAACGCTGCGGCAGTTTCGCCACCTGCTCGACCACCCGTGGCAGGTCGGCCAGGTGGTCACGCTCGATCTCGATCAACCGCAAGCCGTGCTGGGCATGTTCGGCCAACAGCGCACGCACCAGCGACGATTTGCCGGTGCCCCGCGAGCCCCAGAGCAGCGCGTGGTTGGCGGGCATGCCGTCGATGAACTGGCGGGTGTTGCGCCCCAGTTGCTCGACCTGGCGATCCACGCCGATCAAGTCCGACAGGCGCATGTCGAGGCTGACCTGAAGCGGCAGCAGGAAACCGCTGCGCCCATCCCGTTGCCAGCGGGCGGCCAGGGTCTGGGTCCAATCGATGGCAGGGCGCGGCGCAGGCAACAACGGCTCGATCCGGGCCAGCACCGCATCGGCGCGTTCAAGAAAAGCATTCAATCGAGAGTCCACGTCTTTTCCTCGGACTGGTTCACGGTAATGATGGCGCTGCAGCGACGAAACGCCTTACCCAATGGCGGGTCTACCCCAAATAACACAAGCCGGCCACGCCGGAATTCAGCGATGATCAGCTATGCTTGAGCGGCGAAGGGAAACGTAAGTGGTTCATCACTCAATGGACATCAGATTCACCCAGCGGCTGTCCTACAAACAGGCCCGCCTGACCGTCCTGGTGGGCTTCGTGCTGGGCACCTTGTTGAGCCTGATGCAGATCGGCATCGATTATGCCAGCGAAGACGCCTCGATCAACCGTGAAATCCTGTCGCTTTTGGAAATCAGCCACAACCCGGCCTCGCGCATCGCCTACAACATCGACGCGGAGCTGGCCCAGGAGCTGTCCCAGGGCCTGTTGCGTTCACCGGCCATCATCGGCGCCGAACTGGTGGACAACAACAAGACGGTGCTGGCCAGCGTCAAGCGGCCCGAACTGCAAAGCAGCTATCGCTTCATCAGCGACTTCCTGTTTGGCGCCCAGCGCCAGTTCGAGGACCGCCTCTACCTGGACCATCTGCCTGGCGAGTCCCTCGGCGTGCTGCGCCTGGATGTCGACACCTACTCATTCGGCAGCCGCTTCCTGCGCCGGGCCGAAGTCACCCTGCTCAACGGGTTTGCCCGCAGCCTGATCCTGACCGGCCTGCTGCTGGCGCTGTTCTACGTGATGCTGACCAAGCCCCTGGTACGGGTCATCCGCGAGCTGAGCAGTCGCGACCCGGGCAGCAGCGAACAGAGCCGCCTGGAATGCCCCGCCGGCCACCAATACGACGAAATCGGCGTGCTGGTGTCGGTGGCCAACCAACAGTTCGAAAACATCTCCACCGAAATCCAGCAGCGGCGTACCGCCGAAAACCGTCTCACCGAATACCTGGCGCAACTGGAAAACATCGTCTCGGCGCGCACTGCCGAACTCAAGGCCATCAACGCCCGCCTCAGCCAGTCCAACGAAGAGCTGGAAGTGGCCCGGCGTACCGCGCTGGACATGGCCGAGGCCCGCTCTGCCTTCCTCGCCAACATGAGCCACGAGATTCGCACGCCGCTCAACGGCCTGCTGGGGATGATCGCCCTGTCTCTCGACGGCCCGCTGACGGCCGAACAACAGCAACAGCTGTCGATTGCCCACGACTCGGGCAAGGTCCTGGTGGAACTGCTCAACGACATCCTCGACCTGTCGAAATTCGACGCCGGTCAGTTGGAACTCGAGCGCATCCCGTTCGACCTTGGCTCGCTGGTCGAAGACACCGCCAACCTGCTGTCGCAGAATGCCGCCCCCAGCGTCGAGCTGGCCTGCCTGATCGACCCGCAGTTTCCAGCCCTGGTCCTGGGCGACCCGACGCGGGTACGCCAGATCGTCAGCAACCTGCTGTCCAACGCGCTGAAATTTACCCGCTTCGGCCGGGTCGATGTGCGCTTGAGCCAACACGAAGGTGGCGTGCGGATCGAAGTCTGCGACACCGGCATCGGCATCCCCCAGGAAGCTCAAGCCAGGATCCTGCAGCCGTTCACCCAGGCCGGCGCCGGGACCACCCGCCAGTTCGGTGGCACCGGGCTGGGCCTGGCACTGACCTACAACCTCTGCGAAGCCATGCAGGGCCGGTTGACAATCAGCTCCGAGGCCGGCTTCGGCAGCCAGTTCTGCGCCGACCTGCCCCTGCCCTGCCACACCCCGGCGCCGTCGGCCGAACCGCTGCGCGGCAAGGTCGTTGCCATCACCGACAGCAACAGCGGGCTGGCCGAGTTGCTGGGCATGCTGTTGCCCGGCTGGGGCCTGGACTATCTACGGCGCTCCGTGGATGACGGGCTGCTGGGGCTCGAGCCCGACGTGCTGATCACCGACTGCCCGGAATGCCTGTTCAACCTGCGGCCGACCTTCGACGCCCCGATCCTGCTGGTGACCGCCTACGGCAGCTTCATGCCCAGCGAACAGGCCGCGGCCCTCGCCCCGCTGTTGCAACAGGCCCGGCCGTTGGCGCGTCATGCGCTGTACCAGATTCTGCGCCGGGCCCTGCAAAGCGAAGAAACCACTATCAACGATGCCCAGATCGAAACCGCGGCGCCCTCCAGGCGTGGCCGGGTGTTGCTGGTGGAGGACAATCCGGTCAACCAGTTGGTGGCCAAGGGCATGCTGGGCAAACTGGGCTGCGAAGTCACCATTGCCGCCCACGGTGTCGAAGCCCTGGACCAGCTCGAACAGCATGTGTTCGACCTGGTGCTGATGGACTGCAACATGCCGGTGATGGATGGCTACGAGGCCAGCCGGCAGATCCGGCGCAGCGGTCGCTGGTCACAGTTGCCGATTGTCGCGCTGACGGCCAACGCCATGCCCGAGGAACGCGAGCGCTGCCGCGCGGCGGGCATGAACGACTACCTGTCCAAGCCGTTCCGCCGCGAAGAACTGGCGGCGATCCTGGACCATTGGGTGCCCACTACGTCAGCGCTCTGATCTGCCCCAATAAATGATCGAGACCGTCGCGCAGTTCCCCGAGGCGGTCCAGGTCAATCCCGCTGTCGCATAACAGGCGGGCCTTGAGCGGCCCGACCTGCTCACGCAAGGCCCGCCCCGACTGCGTCAGGCTCAGGTGCACCTCACGCTCGTCCCGGGGCGAACGCTGGCGCTGGACCAGCGCCAGTTGCTCCAGGCGCTTGAGCAGCGGCGTCAACGTACCGGAATCCAGCGACAAGCGCTCGCCCAGGGCCTTGACGGTGGGTTGTTCCGGCGCCGTTTCCTGCCATTCCCACAGCACCAGCATCACCAGGTATTGCGGGTACGTCAGGCCGAGCTGATCGAGCATCGGCTTATAGCCACGGATCACCGCCCGCGAAGCGGCGTACAGCTTGAAGCACAACTGGCTGTCGAGCTTCAGCGCATCGGCTGGCAACGGGTTCATTTGAGCAGTGCTTCGATCTCGCCAGTCAGGTCCTGTGGCTTGGTGGTCGGGGCGAAGCGCTTCACCACCTGGCCATCCTTGCCGATCAGGAACTTGGTGAAATTCCACTTGATGCCCTTGGACCCCAGTACGCCGGGGGCCCGTTGCTTGAGCTGGACAAACAACGGATGGGCGTTGGCCCCGTTGACCTCGATTTTCTTGAACAGCGGGAAACTCACCCCGAAGTTCAGCTCGCAAAACTCGCTGATCGCCGCCTCGTTACCCGGTTCCTGCTTGCCGAACTGGTTGCAGGGAAAGCCCAGCACCACCAGACCCTGGTCCTTGTAGGTCTGCCACAGGGCCTCGAGCCCTTTGTACTGTGGGGTGAATCCGCACTGGCTGGCGGTGTTGACGACCAGCACGGCCTTGCCGGCGAAGTCGGCCAGGGTCTTTTGCTCACCCTGGAGGGTGGTGCACGGGATGCTCAGCAGGTTGTCGCTCATGGCAAGGCTCCAAAGGAATGGGACTGGCGTGCAAGATAGCGAGCAATTCAATTGTGTGCAATTTAAAACATAATCTCTGTGGCGAGGGAGCTTGCTCCCGCTCGGCGGCGCAGCCGTCGCAACAGCCCGGCGGGTACGAATCCTGCTGAACCGAGCGTCGGCAATTGGGGTGGCTGCGCCACCCAGCGGGAGCAAGCTCCCTCACCACGGGTGACAGCCGCGCCAGGGCCTATCCGAGGCGTCGCCTAACGGGGAACGAGATCCAGGCACACCGAGTTGATGCAATAGCGCAGGCCCGTGGGCGGCGGCCCGTCGGGAAAGACATGGCCCAGGTGTGCGTCGCATTTGGCACAGACGACCTCGGTGCGGATCATGCCGTGGCTGATATCCCGCACTTCCACCACCGCGCTCCCCTCTATCGGCGCATAGAAGCTCGGCCAGCCACAGCCGGAATCGAACTTGGTCTGCGAATCGAACAACGGTTCGTTGCAGCAGATGCAGTGGTACACGCCGTCGGTCTTGGTGGTGTTGTATCGACCGGAGAACGGCCGCTCGGTGCCTTTCAGGCGGCAGACGTTGTACTGCTCCGGGTCGAGCATGGCACGCCATTCTTCAAGGGTTTTCTCCAACTTTTCCATCGTCCTACCTCGGCAATTGAAAAAGCCCGATCCGACGCTTTTCCGCGGATCGGGCGGCACGTATGATTGCGCCTCGTCAGACGCCAGTCTGGCAGTCACGCCATGCGCATTCAAACGGATTGTGACGCCCATACCGCGTCAGGCCTGGGCACAGGCGCAGGATCCCCAGTACGGTAGTTCACTCACCGCCTGGATCGTTCATTTTCAGGAACACATCGCCATGCAGGTCAGCAAATCGAACAAGCTCGCCAACGTCTGCTACGACATTCGCGGCCCGGTGCTCAAGCACGCCAAGCGCCTGGAAGAGGAAGGCCATCGCATCCTCAAGCTGAACATCGGCAACCCGGCGCCCTTTGGTTTCGAAGCGCCCGATGAAATCCTTCAGGACGTCATCCGCAACCTGCCGACCGCCCAGGGCTACAGCGATTCCAAAGGCCTGTTCAGCGCCCGCAAGGCCGTGATGCAGTACTACCAGCAGAAGCAGGTCGAAGGTGTCGGCATCGAAGACATCTACCTGGGCAACGGCGTCTCCGAGCTGATCGTCATGTCGATGCAGGCGCTGCTCAACAACGGCGACGAAGTGCTGGTGCCGGCGCCGGACTACCCGCTGTGGACCGCCGCCGTGAGCCTCTCCGGAGGCAACCCGGTGCATTACCTCTGCGACGAGCAGGCCAACTGGTTCCCCGACCTTTCGGACATCAAGGCCAAGATCACACCGAACACCAAGGCCCTGGTGATCATCAACCCGAACAACCCGACCGGCGCCGTGTATTCCAGGGAAGTGCTGCTGGGCATGCTGGAGCTGGCCCGCCAGCACAACCTGGTGGTGTTCTCCGATGAAATCTACGACAAGATCCTCTACGACGATGCCGTGCACGTTTGCACCGCGTCCCTGGCACCGGACCTGCTGTGCCTGACCTTCAACGGCCTGTCCAAGTCGTACCGGGTCGCCGGCTTCCGTTCCGGCTGGATCGCCATCTCCGGGCCCAAGCATCACGCCCAGAGCTACATCGAAGGCATCGACATGCTGGCCAACATGCGCCTGTGCGCCAACGTGCCGAGCCAGCACGCAATCCAGACGGCACTGGGGGGCTACCAGAGCATCAACGACCTGGTATTGCCCCCGGGCCGCTTGCTGGAACAGCGCAATCGTACCTGGGAGCTGCTCAACGACATTCCCGGCGTCAGTTGCGTCAAGCCGATGGGCGCGCTGTATGCCTTCCCACGGATCGACCCGAAAGTCTGCCCGATCCACAACGACGAAAAGTTCGTCCTCGACCTGCTGCTGTCGGAAAAGCTGCTGGTGGTCCAGGGCACGGCCTTCAACTGGCCGTGGCCGGATCACTTCCGTGTCGTGACCCTGCCGCGGGTCGATGACCTCGACCAGGCCATCGGCCGGATCGGCAACTTCCTCAAGTCCTACCGTCAATAAGCCAGACAGCGTGCGAGGCCTCCTTGCCTCGCACGCTGTCTGATTCAGCAACATATCCGTTCCGATGACGCCGGCTGGCCTTCTACACTCAAGGCTGGATGGCCGGCGCGCACTCCCGTTCAACGTTCACGGGGGCTGGCGCCCCATTTTTTTTCCCTCGTCACTTTCAGAAAAGTCTTTCAATCATTTAGGACGCCTGTAGGACACAGTTTGAAATAGTCGCTCAGTTGAATCGCCTGCGGCAGCACCTTATATACCCCGCATGACGCTACATCTTAAGCATGAGGAGAATTCCACCACCATGATGCGCATCCTGCTGTTCTTGGCCACTAACCTGGCGGTCGTGCTGATTGCCAGCATCACCCTGAGCCTTTTCGGCTTCAACGGGTTCATGGCGGCCAATGGGGTTGACCTCAACCTCAATCAGCTGCTGATCTTCTGTGCGGTGTTCGGTTTCGCCGGTTCCCTGTTCTCGCTGTTCATCTCCAAGTGGATGGCGAAGATGAGCACGGGCACCCAGATCATCACTCAGCCGCGCACTCGCCATGAACAATGGCTGCTGCAGACCGTCGAGCAGCTGTCCCGCGAAGCCGGTATCAAGATGCCCGAGGTCGGGATCTTCCCCGCCTACGAGGCCAACGCCTTCGCCACTGGCTGGAACAAGAACGACGCCCTGGTCGCCGTCAGCCAGGGTTTGCTCGAGCGGTTTACACCCGACGAAGTCAGGGCCGTGCTGGCCCACGAGATCGGCCACGTCGCCAACGGCGACATGGTGACCCTGGCGTTGATCCAGGGCGTGGTGAACACCTTCGTGATGTTCTTTGCCCGGATCATCGGTAATTTCGTCGACAAGGTGATCTTCAAGAACGAAGAAGGCCAGGGCATGGCCTACTACATCGCGACCATCTTTGCCGAGCTGGTCCTGGGTATCCTCGCCAGCGCCATTGTCATGTGGTTCTCGCGCAAGCGCGAGTTCCGCGCCGACGACGCCGGTGCACGCCTGGCCGGCACCGGTGCCATGATCGGCGCCCTGCAACGCC
This sequence comes from Pseudomonas sp. P97.38, assembly GCF_001269745.1. Lineage (NCBI taxonomy): Bacteria > Pseudomonadati > Pseudomonadota > Gammaproteobacteria > Pseudomonadales > Pseudomonadaceae > Pseudomonas > Pseudomonas sp. P97.38. Next base: position 267,169 of record NZ_LHVJ01000015.1, on the reverse strand, counting down.
TGCGAGCCGAACAAGGCTTGCCGGTACACATGCCCGACACCCTGAACGCCTTTGGCATCAACGGTGGCATCAAGCAGGGCCTGGCGCGCATGTTCATGAGCCACCCGCCTCTGGAAGAGCGGATCGAAGCCCTGCGCCGTCGCGGCTGAGCATGATCGTTCCCACGCGCTGCGTGGGAACGCAGCCTGGGACTCTATGTGTCCCAAGGCTGAATGCGGAGCGTCCTTTTGGGGCGCTCACCCGCGCTTCAACGACTGGAAATCCGATACACCCGCTCGTCCAGCCTCGTTACACCCGCCTGCAAAAACTTCCAACTCTCCCCCAGCACATCCTCCACCTGCAAGACCTCCAACTGCCAGGCGCCTCCCAGCAACCGCTGCACCTCGTCATCGTCCACTGAGAACGGTGGGCCAGGCATTTCATCCTGGTTGTAATCGAGGGTAATCAACAGGCCAACGCTGCGGGGCAACATGCTCTGCAGGTGAGCCGCATACTGTTCTCGCATCGGCACAGGCAAGGCGATCAACGCCGCGCGATCGTACAACGCCGAACAGTCAGCCACATCGCCTGGCTCCAGGGCGAAGAAATCACCGCAGCGAATCTCGATATCGGCGGCACGAAAGACCTTGAATGCGCCCTCCTCGCTCACGCTCGGCTCAAGCTGATGCTCAAGGAAAAAATCAGTCGCGGCCTTTTCCGACAACTCCACCCCCAGCACCGAATACCCTTGCTGGGCGAGCCAGATCAGATCCAGGGTCTTACCGCACAACGGCACCAGCACCCGACTGCCCTGAGCCACCCCCAGTTGCGGCCAGAAACGTTGCAGATAGGGGTTCACCTGCGGCGAGTGAAAGCCGATCTGGTTCGATGACCAACGCTTGTGCCAAAACTCGGGCTCCATGTTTCCCTCCAGAAATTCGATCAAAACGGGCTAAAACTTAGATTCCGATCATAGTCCTGACGGAAGATGACGGCATCTTAACGCTCAGGAGTTCGCTCATGCTGCCCAGCCTGTTTATCTCCCATGGCTCACCGATGCTCGCGCTGGAGCCCGGCGACAGCGGCCCGGCATTGGCTCGCCTGGCCGCGCAATTGCCCAGGCCCAAGGCCATCGTCCTGGTGTCCGCCCATTGGGAGAGCGAGGAACTGTTGGTCAATGCGAACCCGCAGCCTCGCACCTGGCATGACTTCGGCGGCTTTCCTCCAGCGTTGTACCAGGTGCAATACCCGGCAGCAGGCGACCCGGCGTTGGCGGCCCAGGTCGCAGAGCTGCTCAACGCCGCGCACCTGCCGGCACGCCTCGACACCCAGCGGCCCTCCGACCATGGCGTCTGGGTGCCGCTGTCCTTGATGTACCCCGAGGCCGACATCCCGGTGGTACAAGTGTCTCTGCCCAGCCGCCAGGGCCCCGCGTTGCAGACCCGGGTCGGCCAGGCGTTGGCAAGCCTGCGCCAGCAAGGCGTGCTGCTGATCGGTTCCGGCAGCATCACCCATAACCTGCGCGACCTGGACTGGAACGCTGGCCCTGAAAGCGTCGAACCCTGGGCCCAGGCCTTTCGCGACTGGATGGTCGAGAAACTGGCAGCCGACGACGAGCCCGCGCTGCATGACTACCGTCGCCAGGCACCTCATGCCGTGCGCAGTCACCCCAGCGATGAACACCTGTTGCCGCTGTATTTCGCCCGAGGGGCGGGAGGCGTGTTCAGCGTTGCCCACCAAGGGTTCGAGATGGGGACGCTGGGGATGGATATCTACAGGTTTGACTGACCGGTAGACCAAGTCGCCCCCTTCGCGAGCAAGCTCGCTCCCACAGGGGTATGTGTCAGCGGTGGAGGCGAGCCGGCTCGCGAAGGCCTCAACGCCCTTGAACGCCGCTACCCCGGCAACAGGCAAAAAAAATCCCCGAACCAGTCGGGGATTTTTTTCGCTCAATCAGCCCTGGGGCCGATCAATCTTCGCGATAGCGACGCAGCTTGAGTTGCTTGCCGGCCACGCGGGTGTCCTTGAGCTTGGTCAGCAGTTTTTCCAGGCCATCTTCCGGCAGTTCAACCAGGCTGAAGCTGTCACGCACCTGGATGCGACCGATGGCCTCACGCGCCAGGCCACCTTCGTTGAGGATGGCACCCAGCAGGTTCTTGGCCGCGATGCCGTCACGGGCGCCCAGGGCGGTACGGCAACGAGCGCGGCCTTCGGCCAGCGGGATCGGTGCACGACGCTCACGGTCACCACGATCCGGACGATCGCCACTGCGCTCAGGACGGTCGCCACGCGGTGCGCTGTTCGGCACCAGTGGACGTTCCTTCTCGATGGCCGCCAGGTTCAGCGCCTGACCATTGGTGGCCTTGCGCAGCAGGGCAGCAGCCAGGGCACGTGGGGTGCAACCGATGTCGGCAGTCAGGCGATCGAGCAGATCACCGTGGGTCGATTCGGCTTCGGCCACCAGCGGCGACAGACTGTTGGTCAGCTTCTTGATGCGCGCATCGAGCACAGCCTGGGCGTCCGGCAGGCGAACCTCGGCCACTTTCTGGCCGGTCACACGCTCGATCACTTGCAGCATGCGGCGCTCACGCGGGGTGACCAGCAGCAGTGCACGACCTTCGCGACCGGCACGGCCGGTACGGCCGATACGGTGGACGTAGGATTCCGGATCGTACGGCATGTCCACGTTGAACACGTGGGTGATGCGCGGAACGTCCAGGCCACGGGCAGCCACGTCGGTCGCCACGACGATGTCCAGGCGGCCATCCTTGAGGGAGTCGATGACGCGCTCACGCTGGTTCTGGGCAATGTCACCGTTCAACGCGGCAGCCTTGTAGCCTTTGGCTTCCAGGGCGCTGGCCAGGTCCAGGGTCGCTTGCTTGGTGCGCACGAACATGATCAGGGCGTCGAAATCCTCGACTTCCAGCAGGCTCAGCACGGCAGAGGTCTTCTGGTCAGCGTGAACCAGCAGGTGAGCCTGCTCGATCGCGGTGACGGTCTGGGTCTTGCTCTGGATCTTGACGTGCTTCGGGTCTTTCAAGTGACGCTCGGCGATCGCACGGATCGACTGCGGCAAGGTGGCCGAGAACAGGACGGTCTGACGGGTTTCCGGCATGGCCTTGAAGATGACTTCCAGGTCGTCCATGAAGCCCAGCTTGAGCATTTCGTCCGCTTCGTCGAGAACCAGGTGGTTCACGGTGGCGAGGACTTTCTCGTCACGACGCAGGTGGTCGCACAGACGGCCAGGGGTGGCAACAACGATTTGTGCGCCATTACGGATTGCTTTCAGTTGTGGGCCCATCGGCGCGCCGCCGTAGACAGCCACAACAGTCACGCCTGGCATTTGCTTGGCGTAGGTTTCGAAAGCGGTTGCAACTTGCAGCGCCAACTCACGGGTTGGGGCCAGGATCAGAGCTTGCGGCTCGCGCTTGGACGGATCAATGCGGTGCAGGATCGGCAGGGCGAACGCGGCGGTCTTACCCGTGCCGGTTTGCGCCTGGCCAATCATATCGTGACCGGCGAGGATGATCGGGATCGACTGCTGCTGAATGGCCGAAGGCTCTTCATAGCCGGTAGCGACTACTGCAGCGACAATATTGGGATGAAGTTCAAGAGCGGCGAAGCCGCCGATTTCCTGGGTCATGGGTCTGCCTCTAAGTGCATCCGCAAAGACCCATGCTCCAAAGCTGCGCATGCCGTGTTGAGACTCAAGAGTCGCCCTGGCAGCTTTGTCGGCGGGGATTTGCGAAAACGAATGAATGAAAAAGAACGTCGTGGGTATGTCCGTTGTGCGGACATGCAACCGAAGTTGCCTTCGAAATTGCGCTACCTTGACGCGGCCCGGCTAAAGGCCGGCGCGCACTATACCGGAATTCGCCCGAAAAGGGAGCTTTTTTTAATCCAGCTGAAACGCTTCATCTCAGTAATGTGGCAAGGAGATTCATCCCCTCGCCACAGGAGCCGCCGCGTTTCAAGTCGCCGGCCGAATCGCCTTGATAAGCGGCAGCAACGAATAGCCCAGGCGCGGCGCCAGCCCTTCGGCGCGGGCCACCAGGCCTTGCATGTCCAGTGCCTGGTCCAGGTCCGCCGGGACGATCAGGATCACGTTGCCCTCCTTCACCGGCAGTTCCCAGTAGTGCCGGTGGTACAAGCCGCGCAACAACGCCGCGCCCAAGGGCTTGCCATCGTCGGTGGCCCATTGGTTGATCACCAGCCAGCCGCCCGGGTTGAGGCGTTTCTGGCAGTTTTCCAGGAAGCCCCAGGCCAGGTGCCCGACGCCAGGGCCGACGTCGGTATAAAGGTCGACGAAAATCAGGTCCGCCGGCTCGGCGGTCTCCAACAACTCCAAGGCGTCGCCGATGCGGATGTACAGGCGCGGATCGTCATCCAGGCCCAGGTATTCAATCGCCAGGCGGGGCACGTCGGGACGCAGCTCGATGGCCTCGACGTCCTCCAGCGGCAGGAACTTGAGGCAGGCCTGGGTCAGCGTCCCGGCCCCCAGCCCGAGGAACAAGGCACTGTCCGGTTGCTCATGGCACAACGCCCCGATCAGCATGGCGCGGGTGTAATCGTATTCGAGCCAACTGGGGTCGGCCGTGAACACGCAGCTTTGCTCGATGGCATCGCCGAACTCCAGAAACCGGTAATCGGCCACTTCGAAGACCCGGATCATGCCGAACTCGTCGTGCACCTCGGCGAGCAGATGCTCGACGCGTTCCTCTGTCATTTCATCTCCTGATGGCTGCCGCACGGGCGATGGCAAAGCTGTGATTGTCCGCGAAGCCACGCAAACAGGTCACGCACTAATTTGCTGCTAACATGGCCGTCCGAGCGTAAACCACCTTAGAGATCATGATGAGCCAACCCTGGAGCCCTGACAGCTGGCGCGCCCTGCCGATCCAGCAACAACCCCGTTACCCCGACGCCGCGCACCTGTCGCGGGTGGAGCAGACCCTGGCCAGTTATCCGCCGCTGGTGTTTGCCGGTGAAGCGCGGGAGTTGCGCCGTCAGTTCGCCGAGGTGACCCAGGGCCGGGCGTTTTTGCTGCAAGGTGGCGATTGCGCCGAGAGCTTTGCCGAGTTCTCGGCGGCAAAGATCCGCGACACCTTCAAGGTCCTGCTGCAAATGGCGATCGTCATGACCTTTGCCGCCGGCTGCCCGGTGGTCAAGGTCGGACGCATGGCCGGACAGTTCGCCAAGCCGCGTTCGGCCAACGATGAAACCATCGACGGTGTCACGCTGCCAGCGTACCGGGGCGACATCGTCAACGGCATCGGCTTCGACGAAAAAAGCCGCGTACCGGACCCGGAGCGACTGCTGCAGTCCTACCACCAGTCCACGGCCACCCTGAACCTGCTCCGCGCCTTCGCCCAGGGCGGTTTCGCCGACCTGCACCAGGTGCACAAGTGGAACCTGGATTTCATCGCCAATTCGGCCCTGGCGGAAAAGTACAGCCACCTGGCCGACCGCATCGACGAGACCCTGGCCTTCATGCGCGCCTGCGGCATGGACAGCTCGCCGCAACTGCGCGAAACCAGCTTCTTTACCGCCCACGAGGCACTGCTGCTCAATTACGAAGAAGCCTTCGTGCGGCGCGACAGCCTGACCAACGACTACTACGACTGCTCGGCGCACATGCTCTGGATCGGCGACCGGACCCGCCAGTTGGACGGCGCCCACGTCGAATTCCTGCGCGGGGTGAACAACCCGATCGGGGTCAAGGTGGGGCCGAGCATGGACCCTGACGACCTGATCCGCCTGATCGACGTGCTCAACCCGGACAACGACCCGGGCCGCCTGAACCTGATCGCCCGGATGGGCGCCAACAAGGTCGGCGATCACCTGCCGCCGCTGTTGCGTGCCGTGCAGCGCGAAGGCAGGCAAGTGCTGTGGAGCTCCGACCCCATGCACGGCAACACCATCAAGGCCAGCAGCGGCTACAAGACCCGGGACTTCGCGCAGATCCTTGGCGAAGTGAAACAGTTCTTCCAGGCCCACGAGGCCGAAGGCACCTATGCCGGCGGCATCCACATCGAGATGACCGGGCAGAACGTCACCGAATGCATCGGCGGCGCACGACCGATCACCGAAGATGGGCTGTCGGACCGCTACCACACCCATTGCGACCCACGGATGAATGCCGATCAGTCGTTGGAGCTGGCGTTCCTGATTGCCGAGACGTTGAAGCAGGTCAAGCGGTGAGTCAGGTGCTTTTGTAGCGCCTGAATAAATGCCTTCGCGAGCAAGCCCGCTCCCACAGGGATCGAGTCGATCACAAGTTGTGTGTCACTGAAGATCAACTGTGGGAGCGGGCTTGCTCGCGAAGAGGCCCGTTGAGTCACTGCCGATACCAGCCAACGTCCCTGCCAGCCGAACCCCACCCTCGCGCCGGCAATTAAGCTGCACCCGCTCCAAGCCCAACCAATCAGCCATGCGCCGCAGATTCAGCGCCAGCGCGTGTACACCCTCTTCGTCCAGCCCCTGCTCCTGTTCATACACGGCATGCACCGCCAGCCGCCCCTGGGCCCGTTCCGCCCGCAAATCGACCCGAGCGGCGATGCGCTCGTTGTGCAGGAATGGCAGGACGTAGTAGCCATACACTCGTTTGTGGACTGGCGTGTAAATCTCCAGGCGATAGCGGAAGTCGAACAGCCGCTCGGTGCGGCTGCGTTCCCAGACCAGCGAATCGAACGGCGACAGCAAGGCGCTGGCTGCCACTTTGCGTGGGATTTTCACTGCGGGACGGCACCAGGCCGGTTGCTTCCAGCCCTGGACCTCGCAGCGCAGCAATTCACCGGCCTCCTCCAGCTCAACCAGACGTGCGCGACTGTCAGCCGGATCGAGGCGAAAATAGTCACGCAGGTCCTTCTCGGTGCCCACGCCCAAGGCTTCGGCGGCGTGCATCAGCAGCACCCGTTGGGCCTGGGCCTCGTCCGGCGGCGCCTGTTGCAGAATTTCGGCGGGCAACACCCGTTCCGGCAAATCGTAGAGCCGCTCGAAGCCTCGCCGCCCCGCCACCGTCACTTCGCCTGCGGCGAACAACCATTCCAGGGCATGCTTCTCCTCGCTCCAGTCCCACCAGGGCCCGGCCTTTTCCTGGCGCGTGGACAAGCTGCCCGCGCCCACGGCGCCCTGCGCCTGAACCGACGCCAGCACCCGACGGATCACATCCTGGCGCTCCTGCCCGAAACGCGCCAACTGCTGGTAGATCCCCTCGCCACGGGCGGCACGCTGCATGCGCCAACGCATCAGCGGATACAACGCCATCGGCAACAACGACGCTTCATGCCCCCAATACTCGAACAGCGTCCGGCGTCGGCCCTGGCTCCAGGCCGCCTGGTCGAGTAAATCGGGGTTGTAGGTACCGAGACGGGAAAACAGCGGGAGGTAGTGCGAGCGCACCAGCGCATTGACCGAGTCGATCTGCAGGACGCCGAGGCGTTCGATCAGGCGATTGAGGCGCGAGGGTTGCACCGAAGCTGGCGGCGACCGCCCATCGAATCCTTGGGCGGCCAACGCCAGACGCCGGGCCTGTTTGAGGGTAAAGGACAGCGTCGCGGGCATGGAGATCTCCTTGTCTGCTCGCAACCTACCTCACCAATAAGGGGTTTGTGTAGGGAAGGATGGCTCATTTGTGCATCGGGTCATCCCAGAATGGCCGGACCACTTCCCGTTCCACGTCGGCACGGCTGACGCCAATGTCCTTGAGTGCCTCGTCGCTCATGCCGGCCAGCAGTTCACGTTCGTGGTGCAATTCGTACCAGCGGCTAAACTTGTGCATCAGCGCGCTGAGCGAGAAGCCATGGGAGAGTTTGTCTACCAGTAGATATCCTTTTTGACCTTTCATCGTGATGTCCTCCGTTGGGGATGGCTCAAGTCTCGCGCCAACGCTAAGATCAATCCAACGAATGTTTTTTATGCAATACATCTCGGAGATTGATCAATTGTCGAGTTACCCGAGCATCGATACGGAAGTGCTGCGCACCTTCGTCGCCATCGCCGACCAGGGCGGTTTCACCCGCGCCGGCGAATTGGTCAATCGCACCCAATCGGCCGTCAGCATGCAGATGAAGCGATTGGAAGAGGATGTGCTGCAGCGGCGGCTGTTCGAGCGTGACGGGCGCCAGGTCAAGCTCACCGCCGAAGGCCAGGTGCTGCTCGGCTACGCCCGGCGGATCCTCAAGCTGCATAGCGAGGTGTTCAATACCCTGCGTGAACCGCACATGGTCGGCACGGTGCGCATTGGCACGCCGGACGACTACGTGATGCGGTTCCTACCGGGGATCCTGCAGCGCTTTGCCCAGTTCTATCCCCTGATAGAGATCGAGGTGCACTGCGAGTCGTCCAAGCAATTGTTGCTTCGCCAGGACCTGGACCTGTCCATCGTCACCCGCAAACCGGGGGACGAAATCGGCCAGCTGCTGCGCAAGGAACGTTTTGTCTGGGCCGAAGCCGCATGCTTCAACGTTCACGAACAAACGCCGTTGCCACTGGCGATGTTCAACAGCGATTGCTTCTGCCGGCAATGGGCCTGCAACGCACTGGATGCCATGGGCCGCGAGTATCGCGTGGCGTACAACAGTTCGAGCCTGTCGGCGCTCATGGCAGTGGTGGGCGCGGGCCTGGCCATCACCGCCCAGTTGGAAAGCCTGCTGACCCCGGACATGCGCGTGCTGGGCGAGGCCGAAGACCTGCCGGAATTGCCCGAGGCCAGCATCATGCTGATCCGCAACCTGCACAATCCGTCGCCGATCACCGAGTGCCTGGCCGAACACATTGTCGAAGGCTTCAAACTTTAAGGGCGAGCAGCACCGCGCATAGCACCAGGAAACCGCAGAACAGCCCGCGCAGCAGCCGCTCCGGCAAGGCATGGGCCACCTTCACGCCCCAACTGATGCTCAACAGGCCACCGACGGCCAGCGGCAGGCCTATGCTCCAGTCCACCTCGTGATGGAAGGCATACGTGGCGAGGGTCACGCCGGTGCTGGGCAAGGCCAGTGCCAGGGACAATCCTTGGGCAACGACCTGGGTGGTGCCGAACAGGCTGGTCAGGATCGGCGTTGCAACGACCGCCCCGCCCACACCGAACAACCCGCCCATGGCACCGGACGCCGCCCCCAATACACCGAGCCATGGCCAGCCATGACGCATCTGGGCCGAAGGCGGTGCCGTCGCGGTGAACATGCGGGCAAGGTTGTAGAGCGTCAGCGCCACCAGGAACGCCACGAAACCGATCCGCATGCTCTGGGCATCGATACCGACGGCCCAGATCGATCCGAGCCAGGCAAAACAGAAGCCCATGGACGCCAACGGCAGGACATGGCGCAGTTCGATACGATTGCGCTGGTGATAACGCCACAGCGCGAGCATGACATTGGGTACCACCATGACCAACGCCGTGCCTTGGGCCAGTTGCTGGTCAAGCCCGAACCATACGCCCAGCACCGGAATTGCAATCAGCCCGCCACCGATGCCAAACAATCCCCCCAAAGTGCCCAGCGCGGCACCGAACAACAGAAACACCACAAACTCGATCACAGACGACTCCCCTTTCACCAAGGCGCTTATCCTACGCAGTCGCCGCCAGCGAGGGAACGCAACATCTGATCAGATCGTCAGAATTATCTGGCGCATTAAAGATTCGCCCGCTAGATTCAGCTCATCTCTGTTTGAAGGTTCTGCCATGACCACCCAGCGCGACACCCCCGAAGCTTGCGAAGCCCTGTTGCTCGACAACCAGGTCTGCTTCGCCCTGCATTCCACCTCCTTGATGATGACCAAGGTCTACAAACCGCTGCTCCAGGCACTGGGCCTGACGTATCCGCAATACCTGGCAATGATGGTGCTGTGGGAAAAAGATGGCCTGACTGTCGGTGAAATCAGCACCCGCCTGCTCACCGATCCCGGCTCCCTTACCCCACTGCTCAAGCGCCTGGAAGCCGAAGGCCTGTTGAGCCGCACCCGCAGCCGCGAAGATGAGCGGGTGGTGATCGTCGAACTCACCGAGCAAGGCCGTGCCCTGCGCGAAAAAGCCCTCGGCATCCCCCAATGCATCCTCGCCGCCAGCGGCCAGACCATGGAGCAGTTGAAAAAACTGCAACTCGAGCTCCAGGCATTGCGCAGCCACCTGCAAGACACCCTATAGCCATCAGAACGTCCCGGTGGAGCGAGCCAATTCAGCACTTCAATAGTTGACGCACCGTTTCGCGAGCAGGCTCGCTCCCACCCTGGATCTTGGATAGGCGTACGTCCAGCCGCCCCCTGCTCGCGAAAGCGCCAGCCCCGCCACCAAAACCCTCCCCCACCAAAAAAATTTCACCCCCTTCAACAGCTCTAACTCAATAGTTTCAGCCTGATGAAAGGCCGTTCACCAAAACTTTTTCGAAAATTTATCTTGCGCACAAAACATTAGCGCTATACATTCTCTTCACACCTACTTAGCGCACAAACATTTAGCGCAAGTCATCAACCAGAAAATGAGGATTTCACCATGCAAACGCTCTATACCGCCATCGCAACCTCCACCGGCGGCCGTGACGGCCGCGCGATCTCCAGCGACAACATCCTCGACGTCAAGCTCGCCACCCCCAAGGAACTCGGCGGTGCCGGCGGTGCGGCAACCAACCCTGAGCAACTGTTCGCCGCCGGCTACTCGGCCTGCTTCATCGGCGCGCTGAAATTCGTCGCCAGCCAGGGCAAGCGCAAGATCCCGGACGACGCCTCGATCACCGCCCATGTCGGCATCGGCCAGATCCCCGGCGGTTTCGGCCTCGACATCGACCTGCACATCAGCCTGCCGGGCCTTGATCAAGCCGATGCCCATGCGCTGGTCGACGCGGCCCACCAGGTCTGCCCGTACTCCAACGCCACCCGCGGCAATGTCGATGTGCGCCTGCACGTCACGGTTTAACCCACCACTCCCGAATTCGAACCTAAGGACTCTCACATGAACACGCTCAGCAAAGCCTTGACCGGTACCCTCCTCGCCCTCAGCGTCAGCAGCGCTTTCGCCAACGGCATCGTGGAACACAACACCCAGGCATTTCTCGATGCGCTGAACGCCGGCACCGGCAAGCCACTGGAACAACTGTCGCCCAAGGACGCTCGCGCCGTGCTGGTAGGCGCCCAGGCCGGGGTCAAGCTGACCTTGCCCAAGGCTGATGTCAGTGAGAAAACCATCCAGGCCGATGGCCAGTCGATCAGCCTGACCATCGTTCGTCCGGCCGGGGTCAAGGGTGAGTTGCCCGTGTTCATGTTCTTCCACGGCGGCGGCTGGGTACTGGGCGATTTCCCGACCCACGAGCGGCTGGTTCGAGACCTGGTGGCGGGTTCGGGTGCTGTCGCGGTGTTCGTCAACTACACGCCTTCACCCGAGGCGCATTACCCGGTGGCGATCAACCAGGCCTACGCCGCGACGAAATGGGTGGCCGAACACGGCAAGCAGATCAATGTCGACGGCAAGCGCCTGGCGGTGGTCGGCAACAGCGTGGGTGGCAACATGGCGGCCGTCGTGGCCCTGATGGCCAAGGACAAGGGCACCCCGGCGATCCGCTTCCAGGCGCTGCTGTGGCCAGTGACCGATGCCAGCTTCGAGACCGCGTCCTACAACCAGTTCGCCGAAGGGCATTTCCTCAGCAAGAACATGATGAAATGGTTCTGGGATAACTACACCACCGACGCTGGGCAACGCAGCGAGATCTATGCCTCGCCGTTGCGGGCCAGTACCGCGCAGCTCAAGGGCCTGCCGCCAGCGCTGGTCCAGACCGCCGAGGCCGATGTCTTGCGTGATGAAGGTGAAGCCTATGCGCGCAAACTGGACGCCGCCGGAGTGCCGGTCACGGCCGTGCGCTACAACGGCATGATCCACGACTACGGTTTGCTCAACGTGGTCAGCCAAGTGCCAGCGGTGCGCTCGGCGATGTTGCAAGTGTCGCAAGAGTTGAAACAGCATTTGAAGTGACTGCACGCCGAAACTCTTGTGGCGAGGGAGCTTGCTCCCTCGCCACGGGCGATTTGCTGCGTAGTCCTGAAATAAAAAAGCCCGACTCGATGGTCGGGCTTTTTTCATGCAAAGGCTTCGCTTATTTGGCGCGGCCTTTGTAGGAACCGCCTTCGCGGGTATCGATCTCGATCATGTCACCGATTTCGATGAAGTCGGCCACCGACAGTTCGGTACCGTTCTTCAGTTTGGCAGGCTTCATGACCTTGCCGGAAGTGTCGCCGCGAGCGGAACCTTCGGTGTAGTCAACCTGACGCACGATGGTGGTCGGCAGCTCTACAGACACCAGGCGCTCTTCGAAGAACACGGCTTCGCAGACGTCGGTCATGCCTTCTTCCACGAATGGCAGAACGCTTTCGATGTCTTCGGCGTTCAGCTCGTACATGGTGTAGTCAGTGGTGTCCATGAACGTGTAGGTGTCGCCGCTGATGAAGGACAGGGTCGCTTCCTTGCGGTCGAGGATCACGTCGTCCAGTTTGTCGTCCGCACCGTAAACGGTTTCGGTCTTGTAACCGGTCAGCAGGTTCTTCAGCTTGGTCTTCATGATCGCGCTGTTACGACCCGACTTGGTGAATTCAGCTTTCTGAACCAGCCAAGGATCGTTGTCGATACGAATCACGGTACCGGGTTTGAGTTCTTTACCAGTTTTCATTGCGAATATCCGAATTTGGATGGGATTTACAAAAATCTAGGCCGCGTATCATATCCAATTTCCATAAAACTTCACCAGCGCCGCGGCAAGATCGGGTCGCGAGGCCTGTTCCAGACACCACGCCTGGGCATGTTCGGCCAGTTCCTGCTGCTGTTGGCGGGTCGATCGCCAGTGTTCGGCCATGTCCTGGCCGGCATTCCAGGCCCGCCAAAGACCGCTGATCGCTTTTTGCGCCGCCTCCGAAAGACCCTGGGTGTACAGCCTGAGGAACGCCTCGAGCTTTTCCAGGTGGACGTCTTCTTCCTGCTGGTAGATATGCCAGAGCAGTGGCCGGCCAGCCCATTGGGCACGGACGAAGGAGTCTTCGCCACGCACGGCATTGAAATCGCAGCACCACAACAGTTGATCGTATTCGTCCTGGCGGATGAACGGCAGCACCTGCACCGTCAGGGCGCCGCGTCGATGCACCGCACCCACGGCCAGGCCATCGACCCCGAGCCAGCGCTGGACATCCCCCAGCACCCGCCCTTCGGGCACCAGCACGTGAAACGCCTGGGTACCGGCGGCCATGGCGTCGAACCAACTGGCGAGCCCGGTGTTTTCATAGGCGAACAGCGAGATCAGGCACGCATCGGGCGACCGCTCGACGCCCAGCCCCTGTAGGAAAAGCGTCTGCGCCTGGGCATCCTGCTGAAATTGCCGACGGCGCTCCAGCAGGCCCGCTTCGCGCAACAAGCCTCCGGTGCCCTGTGCAAAGCCCGGGAAAAAGAAATACTTCTGCACGTGGTGGTACTTGACTGACGGCAAGCCGTGGCAACCGATTACCCAGTCTTCGGCACTCAGGTAGTCGAGGTTCATCCACAACGGCGGTGTCGGGCGCTCGGCCATCGCGTCCATGTAGGCACTTGGCAGTTGGCAGGCGAACGCGGCAATCACCACGTCGGCGGCTTCGGTGGTCGGCCATTGCTGCGGCCAGTGGCGCACCTCCACACCCTGCTGCCATTGCTCGGACAATGTGGTGTCGACCTCCGGGCACAGCCGCTCGAACGCCCGCAGGTCGTCGACCCACAGCCGCACCACGCATCGATGCTCGGCCACCAGTTGCCGAGCCAGGCGCCACGTGACGCCAATGTCGCCAAAGTTATCGACGACGGTGCAAAAAATATCCCAGCGCACGGTCATTCCCGACTCTCTGTGGCAAAGGCCTGATTGTCCCGAATAAACCAGGCATGCAGAAGAGCCGACGGCGATTAATCTTCATGCGACAATCATTGCCTGCCCATGCCCCTGCCAGGAAGCAGCCATGTCTGATTACCCGCCCGCCCCACGTCTTTCAGCCTTGAAACTGACCGTCAGTATTGCCCTTGGCCTGTGGCTGGGGTTCCTTGCCATTGTCCTGACGGGCTGGCTCATGTCGCGATTGTTCCTGGGTGAAACCCTGGCGCCGGTCGCCGCTGCCGTGCATCAACTGGCGCAACCACCGGCGGCGCAACCGGCCCCGCCACCGCCCACGCCAATGTTCGAGCAATACCAGCAGAACCTGCAACGCAACGAGCAGCGGCAAGCGCTGGACCAGGTCCGCAACAACCCCCGCAACCTGTCCAACCCCAAGTGCCAGTTCTGGTTGCAACAGGACCAGAACGCGCCCAGCGAAAAAAGCCGCGCCAACGTGCTGCAATTCTGCGAGTGAGCATGAACAAACAGACCGTCCACCAACTGATCCTGGACAAGCTCAGGATCGATCTCGACATCGCCGAACGCGCGGCCCTGACCGCGTATGAAACCGCGACCCACGAAGAAAACATCGCCGAGAACAAATACGACACCCTCGGCCTTGAGGCCGCCTACCTCGCCGCCGGCCAGGCCAGGCGCGTGGAGGAAATCCGCCAGGCCCTCACCCTTTGCCAGAACCTTTCGCCCAGGCCCTACAGCGAGCAGCGCGGGATCGAGGTCGGTACGTTGATCGGGCTGGAGGATGAAGACGGCCGCCAGCAGTGGCTGTTCCTGGGGCCGGATGCGGCAGGGTTGAAAGTCTCGCTGGTGGGCCAGCCGATCACGGTCATCACCCCTCGCTCGCCGCTGGGCCGGGGCCTACTGGGCAAGTTCGAAGGGGATGAAGTGGAGATTGTCGTGGCGGGCGCCCGGCAACAGTTCGCTGTCACCGAGGCGATCTAGAAACCTGGCTTAATGCACGGGCAGTTCGACACCGTCGAACAGCTCTTCGAGTTCCTGCTTGTTGTGGCACTGGATGGCCTTGGCCATGACTTCACGGGTCAGGTGCGGTGCGAACTTCTCGATGAAATCGCACATGAAGCCACGCAGGAAAGTACCGCGACGGAAACCGATCTTGGTCACGCTGGACTCGAACAACTCGCTGGCATCCAGCACCACCAGGTCATTGTCGAGCTTGGTGTCGACCGCCATCTTGGCCACGATGCCCACGCCCAGGCCGAGGCGCACGTAGGTCTTGATCACGTCGGCGTCGGCGGCGGTGAACACCACCTTGGGGGTCAGGCCGCGATGGCTGAAGGCTTCGTCGAGCTTCGAACGACCGGTGAAACCGAAGACGTAGGTCACGATCGGGTACTCGGCCAGGGCTTCGAGGGTCAGCTTCGGCAACTTGGTCAGGGGATGGCCCTGGGGCACGACCACACAGCGGTTCCAGCGGTAGCACGGCATCATCACCAGGTCGCCGAACAGCTCCAGGGCCTCGGTGGCGATGGCGAAATCCACGGTGCCGTCGGCGGCCATTTCGGCGATCTGCATCGGCGAGCCCTGGTGCATGTGCAGCGCCACGTCCGGGTATTGCTTGATGAAATTGCTGATCACCGGCGGCAGTGCATAACGGGCCTGGGTGTGGGTGGTGGCGATCGACAGGGTGCCCTTTTTCTCGTTGGAGAACTCCTGGGCGATCTGCTTGATGCTTTCGACCTTGCGCAGGATCTCGCCGGCCGTGGTGATGATGCGCTCACCCGCCGGGGTTACGCGGGTCAGGTGCTTGCCGCTGCGGGCGAAGACTTCGACGCCCAGTTCGTCTTCCAACAGGCGGATCTGCTTGCTGATGCCGGGTTGTGACGTGTACAGGCTCTGGGCAGTAGCGGAAACGTTGAGGTCGTGGTGCGCCACTTCCCAGATGTAGCGCAGTTGTTGAAGCTTCATATGTATCCCTCAAAGCAGTTGGACGCCACGGGCATCAGCGACGGTATATAACTATATGAAAGGTTTTGGCAATAAATCTAGAACTTTTTATAAAAAGCCATCATTTAGCCTCAAGCCTCTCCCTGGCGTCGACGCTGCACCAGCGGCACGAGGTAGACCGGCACCCGGGACAACTGCAATACCCGGGCGGCAGTCCTGCCCAGGGGGCTTTCTCCATTGGCCCCCTGGCAATGACTGCCGACGATCAGCAAATCGACCGAGAGCTTCGCAGCCTGCTCGAGGATGACCTGGGAAGGATCACCCTGGAAAACCCTGACCGACTTGATCAGTTGCAAGTCCTGCTGCCCTTCGCCCAACTCCTCGCGAAAACTGTCGAGCACCCGTTGCTCAATGTTGGCCATCACCGTATTCAGACCTTGGCGATGAAATTCGTTCAGCGCCTGCTCGTCGAGATAGCTTTGCAACACCGATTCGGCGAACAACCCCATCGGCTCTACCGCATGCACCACATACAACTCGGCTTTAAACGTCCGTGCCAACGCCAAGGCATGCTGCATCACATAAGGGGCGTAGAGCCCCAGGTCTGTGGCGTACAGCATCGAACGGATCATGTGACCTCCTCGCGTGCCAGAATGGCGGAGATGGATTGAGCTTAGCAGCGCCTTCGCCAGCACGACGTGCGGCTTGGCGTCCTGGGCAACCGGTCGTCAGGGCTTCACCTCGTTACTGATGCCATGGGGAACGTGCCCCGTGGCGACCACCTCGCGGGCGAGTTCGCAGTGGCCTGTCTGGTCGTCGAAAAACACGTCGGCGGCGAAGGCTTCGAGGAATGCCGACTTGGTCAGGCCGCCAAGGAACAGCGACTCGTCCAGGCGAATATCCCACTCACGCAAGGTACGGATGACCCGCTCGTGAGCCGGTGCCGAACGGGCCGTCACCAGCGCCGTGCGAATCGGGCAAGCGTCCTCGGGAAACTCGCGTTGCAGGGCATTGAGCGCGGCCAGGAAGCCCTTGAACGGTCCGCCTCGCAATGGCTCGCGGGCCGCCTGCCGTTCGCTGGCCTGGAACGCTTCGAGGCCACCGGTCTGATAGACGCGCTCCGACTCATCGGAGAACAGCACCGCGTCGCCGTCGAACGCGATGCGCAATTCCTCGCTGGCGGCGCGGCTGGCACCGCCGGAGAGAATGGTCGCCGCGGCGAACCCGGCGTCAAGGGCACTGCGCACGTCTTCGGCATGGGTGGACAAGAACAGATCGCAACCGAACGCCTTCAGGTAGGGATAAGGACTGCGGCCACCAACGAACGCAGCACGCGAGATCGCCAGGCCATAATGACCAATCGAGTTGAACACCCGAAGGCCGGTGTCGGCACTGTTGCGCGAGACCAGCACCACTTCGACCCGGGCACGCCCCAGGTGCGCATTGAGGCTCAGCAGTTTCTCCACCAGGGCGAACGCGTCTCCCCGCGCCAGGACTTCGTCTTCGTGCTCGATCTGGTATTGCCGGTAGGCCTCGACGCCACTGGACAGGTACACTTTGTGGCTTTCGCTGAGGTCGAACAACGCCCGCGATGAAATCGCCAGCACCAGCTTGTCGTCAATGTTGTTTGCCATGTCGCCCCCCATCCGCGATCAGCGGTTATGCCGATCCATGAACGCCAACGCCTGGTACAAGGCTTCGATTTTCGGCAGCGCACACCCCGCCGCTTTCGCCGCCGCCAACGGCCGGGCGTAGATCGCCTCCAATTCCAGCGCGCGTTTGTGCAGATGATCGTGGTGCATGCTCGGCCAGTAGTCGGGCATCTTCTCGGTCATCGTGAACAGGTAGTCGGCGTAGCCCGGTGCGATGTGATGGCCGCAGGCCTGGGCCCCCTGCACCACTTCGCGCATCAATGCCTGGATCAGCTCGCGACTGGCGGCATCGGCCATCAACGGCGTGGTGCTGGCCCCCAGCAACACCGAAAGACCGTTGTAGGGCACGTTCCACACCAATTTCTGCCAACGGGCCTGTTGCAGGTCGGCCATGGCCTGGGCATCGATGCCGGCATGGCGAAACAGCGTCGCGGCCTCTTCGACAATCAGCATGCGTTCAGCCTGATCGCCGCACGGGCCGCTGTGGTAACCGATGTTGACCGCGCCCAGCGCCTGGTGAGTGATGACACCGGGACCGGCCCGATGAACACAGATCAGGCAGAGCCCGCCCAACAGGTGCAGCGAGTCGGGCAGCAAGGGGCGCAGCGCCTCCTCGACATCCAGGCCGTTCTGCAATAGCAGGACCTTTGCCCCGGGCGCAGCCGCCTGGCGGATGACCGGGGCCAACTCGGCGTTGCTGGTGGTCTTGGCACCCACCAGCAGCCAGTCGCAGGGCGGCATCTCGGCCGCCGAGCGGTAGGCCTGGACCGGGTTGAGGGCCAATGCGCCATGAACCGCACTGTCGACCCGCAACCCACCTTCGGCCACCGCATTGAACTCACTGCGCAGCAAGAAGTGCACGTCGAAACCGGCACGCGCCAGCATCACGCCATAGAACCCGCCAATCGCCCCGGTGCCGATCATGCCGATCCGCGGTTTAACCCCTGCCTGCATCTTTGCGACTCCTCTGGTAAACGGCCCTGCACATCATTGCACAGCCCCCCGGGACTCGGGGACTTATCCCACCGGGGATAAATCCCCTTCAAACCGGCCCCTGCCCATTGTCGAGCCCCCTCGTAACGCGATAAGGTTCGGCTCCCCGACGCGCTTAAATCCGCTGTGCACCGCCGCGCGGGGATCGCTGGCGGCCGGCACCCGTGACCTGACGAGTAACACGATGGCTGATTTACCGATCAATGACCTTAACGTCGCCTCCAACGAAACCCTCATCACGCCTGACCAGCTCAAGCGCGATATCCCCCTGAGCGACGCTGCCCTGCGCACCGTGACCAAGGGCCGGGAAGTCATCCGTAATATCCTCGACGGCAGCGACCATCGCCTGTTCGTGGTCATCGGGCCCTGCTCGATCCATGACATCAAGGCCGCCCACGAATACGCCGAGCGCCTGAAGGTCCTGGCGGCGGAAGTGTCCGATACCCTGTACCTGGTGATGCGGGTGTATTTCGAGAAGCCGCGTACCACCGTCGGCTGGAAAGGCCTGATCAACGACCCGTACCTGGACGACTCGTTCAAGATCCAGGACGGCCTGCACATCGGTCGTCAATTGTTGCTGGACCTGGCTGAAATGGGCCTGCCCACCGCCACCGAAGCGCTGGACCCGATCTCGCCGCAATACCTGCAGGACCTGATCAGCTGGTCGGCCATCGGTGCGCGCACCACCGAATCCCAGACTCACCGCGAGATGGCCTCCGGCCTGTCCTCGGCGGTGGGCTTCAAGAACGGCACCGACGGTGGCCTGACCGTGGCCATCAACGCCTTGCAATCGGTTTCCAGCCCTCACCGCTTCCTGGGCATCAACCAGGAAGGCGGCGTATCGATCGTCACCACCAAGGGCAACGCCTACGGTCACGTCGTGCTGCGCGGTGGCAACGGCAAGCCGAACTACGACTCGGTCAGTGTCGCGCTGTGTGAACAGGCGCTGAACAAGGCGAAGATCAAGCCGAACATCATGGTCGACTGCAGCCACGCCAACTCCAACAAAGACCCGGCCTTGCAACCGCTGGTGATGGAGAACGTGGCCAACCAGATCCTGGAAGGCAACCAGTCGATCATCGGCCTGATGGTCGAAAGCCATCTGAACTGGGGTTGCCAGGCGATCCCGAAAGACCTCGCCGACTTGCAGTACGGCGTCTCCATCACCGATGCCTGCATCGACTGGAGCGCGACCGAGAACACCCTGCGCAGCATGCACGCCAAACTCAAGGACGTGCTGCCCAAGCGTCAGCGCGGCTGATCGAGCGTCTTCCCTGCCAGGAAGATCGAGGCAAAAAAAATGCCGGGCTTTTCAGCCCGGCATTTTTCATTGGGGAATCCGTCTTCGGTCAAAGCTTCGCCGCGTGCCGCTGGTGACGCTCCATGTAGCGCTCCACGTAGGAGCAGGACGGGATCACCGTGTAGCCCATCTCTTCGGCGTACTGCAGCGCCTTTTCGGTCAACGCCGCCGCAATGCCCCGGCCGCGCAGGGCGTTGGGCACGAAGGTGCGATAGATGTCCAGGGTCTGCTTGCCCAGGTCCATATAGGTCAGATAGGCACGATGACCGTCCACGGTGGTCTCGAATTGATGACCAGCCTGGTCATGGTGGATGGACAACGCCTCGCTCATCACTACTCCTCGCGGGTCTGAATGCTGACCCCTACCTTACCGATGTTTTTCCGGCGAAGGAACATCTACGCCACCCCGTGCCTTCCTGGTCACCGAGCGCCAAAACCGATCCGCTCAAACCCGAGCACGTCGTGAATAGTAGGCACCAATGACGCAAATGCTCAAGACACACCTGTCATCGAAGGGGTAACCTCGTCGGTTTTATCGACCGGGCGCCATCGCCGTGCTGAAGTCGGTGTCGCGGTGCAATAGCTGAACATCGCCAGTTGTTGAGTCTTGAGACGAGCGCCGGTAGTTAAAGTCACCGCCAAGACCCAATAAAGATGCCTGGGACATTGCGCAAAAAATGTACAAAAGTCTAGGCGAATCAATCAACAACGACGTTAGCGGGCCTTTGGGGAGTTGATCCCGGCGCGGAACTTTTCTTCATCTAGGCACTCCAGTCTGGGGCTTGGCGCTGGTGCTTGTTCAACAGCGCATAGAAAAGTTGCTCGAAAAAGAATCACCGCCTACAATTTTTTTGCTTCTTGCGTTACGTCAGTTTACTTACTACAAGTAATGGGTAGTATGTACGCCGGCTAACTCCTCAGTCTGGGGAGACAGTCACTAATAGAAAGTCCTTGAAGGGGAACACGATGAACAACGTTCTGAAATTCTCTGCTTTGGCCCTGGCCGCAGTTCTGGCTACCGGTTGCAGCAGCGCATCGAAAGAAACCGAAGCACGTCTGACTGCTACCGAAGACGCAGCCGCTCGCGCCCAAGCTCGTGCAGACGAAGCTTACCGTAAAGCTGATGAAGCTCTGGCTGCTGCTCAAAAAGCACAACAGACTGCTGACGAAGCTAACGAGCGTGCTCTGCGCATGCTGGACAAAGCTAGCCGCAAGTAATAGTCCTTCGGGATTGTTATCGAGCCGACCCATTCATGGGTCGGCTTTTTTATTGCCCGGTGTTTTTTCCGGGCAATAAAAAACCCGCCGACCTCGCGAGACGTCGGCGGGTTGCCTTGGAGCGTTATTACTGCTGCAGGTCGATCGGTGCACTCGAGACCATCGGGGCCGACGTGCTCGGCACGGCGATCTCCACCGGCAGGCCATCTTCGGCCGCCACCACGTCCCGCACCACATCCCAGTTCATGCGCAGGTTGCTGGTGATGTCTTCGCGCTTGAGCATCGCGTTGATCACCGCCGTGTGCTTGTCCACCACCGACGGGTTGCCGTTGTCATCCAGCGGCGTGTGGGCTTCGAGGTAGACCTTGCCGCCGCTCAAGCCCAGTTTGTAGGGGTCGTTGATGATCCGCACCGACGTGCCCACCGGCACCATGCCGGCCATTTCCAGGACGTTGTTGTTGAACATCCGGAAGCAACCGTGGCTGGTACGCATGCCGATGCCGAATTTCTTGTTCGAACCATGGATCAGGTAGCCCGGGGTGCCCAGGGTGAACTTGAAAGGCCCCAGCGGGTTATCCGGGCCGGCCGGCACCACATTCGGCAGCGGGTCGCCATCGGCGGCGTGCTCGGCCTTGATCGAGGCTGGCGGGGTCCATGTCGGGTTAGGCGTCTTGGCAATGATGCTGGTGTGGGCGATCGGCGAGCCCCAGCCTTCACGGCCGATCCCCAGCGGGAAGGTGTAGACCACGTTCCGGCCCTTGGGGAAGTAGTAGAGGCGGTACTCGGCCAGGTTGATCACGATCCCCTCGCGCGGCCCCGGCGGCAGGATGAAGCGGGTCGGCAGCACGATCTCGGTGCCCGCGCCCGGCAACCAGGGGTCGACGCCCGGGTTGGCCGCGACCATCTCGGTGTAGCCCAGGTCATAGGTGGTGCCCAGGTCGGCGAAGGTGTCTTCGTACTTGGCCTTGATGACTTGCACCTGGCCGATGATGTCTTCACCCGGCGGTGGCAAAGGCAGCTCCAGTGCTGCAACGGGGCCGGCCATACACAGGGCGGCTAGAGACAGGCAGCGGGCGACGGCAGGCAAGCGCGGCAACATCCGGGAAATCCTTCGCAGATCGAACAGAGGGTATGAAAGCGCCGATTGTACACCGCAGCCTGTTACTTCGGGGAGGGCGGCATCAAGGCGTCCGATGTGCAGCAGATCGAGGGCTGCACAGACTCCCACAGGCATTACAGCTCGAACCGCAGCTCCGGCCAGATCGGCGAGGTGCCGCGCTTCTGGGATTCGAGGATCGCCCGGCACAAGGAACACAGGCGATGGTCCTGGAAGATCCGCCGATCGACACTCGACCAGCGCGGCTGGGCCGGCAACAGACTGCCGCAGAGCGTACGGTCGGCGGAGCCGCCAAGTTCCAACTGCCGAGTCACCAGATGCACCCGCACTTCCTGGCAGGCGAACAGGTCCAGCTGCTCGTCAGGCTCGATCAGTTGGTAGGCAAACAAGGACCAGGCGGGACGCGGCATCGGGGGCTCCAAATCGGGGGCGCCACATTAGCCGAAAGCCCGCCTCTAGAAAAGCGTCAAAGCAGCGGTTTCAGCGTCGGCCAGACATTTTCCAGCAACTTGCCCTGGGCGGCGACGGACGGGTGCAATCCGTCGCCCTGCATCATCCCCGGAACACCGCCGACGTCCTTGAGGAAAAACGGCACGAGGGGCACTTTCTTCTCCTCGGCCAGGGTGCTGTAGACCTGGGCAAACGCATCGGTGTACCGCCGCCCATAGTTGGGCGGCAGTTGCATGCCCAGCAGCAGGACCTTGGCACCGCTGGCACGGGCGCTGTCGATCATCGCCGCAAGGTTTTGTTGCAATTGTGTTGGCGGTTGTCCGCGCAAGCCATCGTTGCCCCCCAGCTCCAGGACCACCAGGTCCGGTTTATGGGCTGCAAGCAGCGCCGGCAGCCGCGCCTGGCCTCCCGCGCTGGTGTCGCCACTGATCGACGCATTGACCACTTTGTCGTCAAAACCCTCGGCCTTGAGCCGTTGTTCGAGCAACGACACCCAGCCCTGCCGGGTATCCAGGCCGAAAGCCGCGCTGATACTATCGCCAACGATCAGGACTGTACCCGCCGCTGCGTTCTGGACCATGCACATCAAGGCCAGGCCGGCACTCAAAAACCACACACGCATCGGATTCTCCATGGGCTCAAGCATTCTCACCGCGACGGACCTTAGCAAAGTGGTCTCCAGCGCGGAAGGTGAACTGACCATCCTGCACGAACTCAGCCTGGAACTGAACAAAGGCGACAGCCTGGCGATCGTCGGCGCGTCCGGCTCCGGCAAATCCACCCTGCTGGGCCTGCTGGCCGGCCTCGACCTGCCCAGCAGCGGCGAGGTCACGCTCGCCGGCCAGGCCCTGAGTGCCCTTGATGAAGACCAGAGGGCGCGGATCCGCGCCGAGCACGTGGGCTTCGTCTTCCAGTCGTTCCAGTTGCTCGACAGCCTCAACGCCCTCGAAAACGTCATGCTGCCGCTGGAGCTGGACGGGCGCAAGGACGCCCGCGAACGCGCAGCCGAACTGCTGCAAAGGGTCGGCCTGGGCCAGCGCCTGACCCACTCGCCCCGCCAGCTCTCCGGCGGCGAGCAGCAACGTGTGGCGATTGCCCGCGCCTTTGCCGCCGAGCCCGATGTGCTGTTTGCCGACGAACCCACCGGCAACCTCGACAGCCACACCGGCGAGCGCATCAGCGACCTGCTGTTCGAACTGAACAAGGAACGCGGCACGACCCTGGTGCTGGTCACCCACGATGAACGCCTGGCCCATCGCTGCCGGCGCCTGATCCGACTTGAAGCCGGCCAGATGGTCGCGCCCCTGGAGCCTTGATGGCACGCTTGCCGCTGTTGCGCCTGTTCAGTCTTGCTGTTCGTCAATTGCTGCGCGACGCCCGCGCCGGCGAGTTGCGGGTGTTGTTCTTCGCCCTGCTGGTGGCGGTGGCGGCGAGTACCGCCATCGGCTACTTCGGTGCCCGCCTCAACGGCGCGATGATGTTGCGTGCCACCGAATTCCTCGGCGCCGACCTGCTGCTCGAAGGCAGCTCGCCGGCCCGCGCGGAACAGATCCGCAGCGGCACCGAACTGGGCCTGGAACACGCCCGGGTGGTGGAGTTTTCCAGCGTCGTCGCCACCGACAATGGCATCCAGTTGTCCAGCGTCAAGGCTGCCGATGACCTCTACCCATTGCGCGGCGAGCTGAAAAGCGCCGCCGCACCGTTCGCGCCGGAAGAAACCGGCGGGCGTCCGAACCCGGGCGAAGCCTGGGTCGAGTCCCGGCTGCTGACGGCCCTGGACCTGAAGATCGGCGACAGCATCGACATCGGCAACAAGACCCTGCGCCTGAGCCGGGTCCTGACCTATGAACCCGATCGCGCCGGGAATTTCTACAGCCTCACGCCGCGGGTCATGATCAACCTCAAGGACCTGGACGCCACCGGCGTGGTGCAGCCCGGCAGCCGCGTCAGCTATCGCGACCTGTGGCGCGGCCCGGCGCCGGCGCTGCAAACCTATCGCGACCTGGTCAAGCCAGGCCTTGAGCCCAACCAGCGCCTGCAGGATGCCCGCGACGGCAACCGGCAGATCGGTGGAGCCCTGGGCAAGGCCGAGCGCTACCTGAACATGGCCAGCCTGGTGGCGGTGCTGTTATCCGGCGTCGCGGTCGCGCTGTCGGCCAACCGTTTTGCCACCCGCCGTTTCGATGCCAGCGCCCTGCTTCGCTGCCTGGGTTTGTCACGCCGGGAAACCATGGTGCTGTTCAGCCTGCAACTGGCCGTGCTCGGCCTCTTGGCCAGCATCAGCGGCGCCCTACTTGGCTGGATCGCCCAATTGGGCCTGTTCGCGCTGCTGCATGACCTCTTGCCCACGGCGGTTCCGCCAGGGGGCGTGCTGCCGGCAATCGCCGGGATCGGCACCGGCCTGGTGGCCCTGGCGGGGTTTGCCCTGCCACCGTTGGCCGCGCTGGGCCGGGTGCCGCCGCTGCGCGTGCTGCGCCGGGACATGCTGCCGATCCCGTCCAGCACCTGGGTGGTCTATGGCGCCGCATTGGGCGCCCTGGGCCTGATCATGTGGCGCCTGAGCCTGGACCTGGTCCTCACGTTCGCCCTGCTCGGTGGCGGTGTCGTCGCGGCGCTGGTACTCGGTGGGCTGTTGCTATTGCTGCTCCAGAGCCTGCGCCGCCTGCTGGCCCGCGCCGCCCTGCCCTGGCGGCTCGGCCTCGGCCAACTGCTGCGCCATCCCCTGGCGGCGGCCGGCCAGGCCCTGGCATTCGGCTTGATTCTGTTGTCCATGGCGCTGATTGCGCTGTTGCGCGGCGAGCTGTTGGACACCTGGCAAAACCAGTTACCGAAGAACGCGCCCAATTATTTCGCCCTGAACATCCTGCCCGACGACAAGCAGGCCTTCACCGACAAGCTGATGGCCCTGTCGGCACAATCGGCGCCACTCTACCCCGTGGTGCCGGGGCGCCTGATCAGCATCAATGGCGAGCCGGCCAGCGAGTTCGTCACCAAGGACTCCGCCGGTGACCGGGCCCTGCAGCGCGACCTGAGCCTGACCTGGGCCGCGGACCTGCCGGCGGGCAACGTCGTCACGGCCGGCACCTGGTGGCCGCAACAGCCGCCAGACGATATCCCGGGTGTTTCGGTGGAAGGCAAAGTCGCCGACAACCTCAAGATCAAGCTCGGTGATCGCCTGGTCTTCAGTGTGGGCGGCGTCAACCGCGAAGCGAAGGTCACCAGCCTGCGGGAAATCAACTGGGACAACTTCCAGCCCAACTTCTTCATGATCTTCCAGCCCGGTACGCTGAAGGACCTGCCGGCCACCTACCTCACCAGCTTTTATCTGGCGGCGGGCCACGACCAGCAGATCGTCGACCTGTCCCGGGCCTTCCCGGCGGTGACGATCCTGCAAGTCGAGGCGTTGCTCGAACAACTGCGCAGCATCCTGGCCCAGGTCACCCTGGCCGTGGAATATGTGCTGCTGTTCGTCCTGGCAGCAGGCATGGCCGTGCTGTTCTCCGGCCTGCAGGCGACCCTCGATGAACGGATTCGCCAGGGTGCGCTGTTGCGGGCCCTGGGGGCCGAACGGCCATTGCTGGTCAAGGCCCGACGCATCGAATTCGGCCTGCTGGGTGCGGTCAGCGGCTTGCTCGCAGCCCTGGGCTCGGAGCTGGTGAGCCTGGTGCTCTACCGCTACGCGTTCGACCTGCCATGGCATCCGCATCCGTGGCTGCTGTTATTGCCGTTGGTGGGTGCCTTGTTGATCGGCGGCGCCGGGGTGTTCGGCACCCGACGAGCGCTCAATGCCAGCCCGCTGACAGTGCTGCGCGAGGGTTGATAGACTTCCGGCTTCGCCATTACAAGAAGTTGCCATGAGCCGTTATCGCCCACCCCGCACCGCCGGCACCGCGCTGATCACCCCCGAGGGGGAAGCGCGGATGCGTGCGGAGTTCCATGAGCTGTGGCATGTGCGCCGCCCCCAGGTGACCCAGGCGGTCAGCGAGGCGGCGGCCCAGGGTGATCGCTCGGAAAATGCCGAGTACACCTACGGCAAGAAAATGCTGCGGGAAATCGACAGTCGCGTGCGCTTTCTCACCAAGCGCCTTGAAGCGCTGAAAGTGGTCAGTGAAAGGCCCAGCGATCCCAACAAGGTGTATTTCGGCGCCTGGGTTACCGTCGAAGACGAGGACGGCAAGGCGTCGCGCTATCGCATCGTCGGCCCGGACGAACTGGATCTGAAACAGAACCTGATCAGCATCGATTCGCCACTGGCCAGGGCCTTGATTGGCAAGGCCCTGGATGCTGAAGTCAAGGTCCAGACACCGACCGGCGAAAAAATGGTCTATATCGTCGACATCACCTATCCGTAAGGGCCGGACACCTCAACGGCGGGTGATCAGCCCCTGCCGCGCGACGCGGGTCAGTTGCCGGATCATCTCGGGGGCGTCCGCCGCGCTGGGTGATTGGATAACGGCCAGGTCGAAACTGTCATTGGCGAAACGCGCCAGTGATTCACCGTCTTCGACAAACTGGATCAGGAAAGCGGCCGGCCCGTGGTTACGTCGCGGCCAGCCGTCAAGGTAGCGCAGCAACGTGGGCTGGTGGGTGCCACCCAGGAGGATTTTCGGGTTGCGTTGCACTAGGTTCGCCGTGATGGGCGCAAGACGTACAAGGGGGCTGGGTGCATTCATGTGTCGTGTCTCTGCCTCAAAAGTCTGCATGGCAGGTGAGAGGCAACACCGAACCAGCGCTTTAGCGGTACTTCAAAGCCGCGTAACCCGGCTTCTGTCGGCAACTGGATGAGTCACCTGGCGCCCCGCAAGTAGCTGTTTAAATCGGCGCATGAGCGGCATCCTAGAGAAGCTGACCGGGCGGTGTCAAGAACGGCGACAGGGTCACCCCCTGTGGGAGCGGCACGACCATGGCGGCTGTCAGCCGCAAAGAAAAAGGCGCTTTCCTCGAACAAGGAAAGCGCCTTTTGTTTTCAGTTGAGCATCAGCCGGCGATGGCTCGATCCACCGACAGTTTGCCGGCGCCCTCGACCAGGATGGCAACACTGCCCGCCAACAACGCCAGGGCAAATTCATAGCCGTTGTTGGCCATGAACAAACCGTTACCAATGTGCACCGAGAAAATCGCTACCAGCGACAGGAAGGCCAGGCCCAGTGCCGCCGGACGAGTCAACAGGCCGATGATCAGTGCCAGCCCGGCGAAAAATTCGGTACCGCCCGCCAACGTCGCCATCAGGTAGCCGGGGGTCAGGCCAATGCTTTCCATCCATTGCGCCGTGCCCGCCAGGCCGTAGCCGCCAAACAGGCCGAAGAGCTTCTGCGAACCGTGCGCGGCGAAGATGATGCCGACGGCAATGCGCAGGACAGTCAGACCGTAGCCGGCACGGGTGGACATTACTTTGTTGATCAGCGAGCTCATGGGGTTCATCCCTAGATGTGTGGTGGTTGGACGCCATATTAATCAAAAAAACTTGTGCTAAAAGCGCAAAAATTGCGACACACCAATCAATTTAACTGATCATTTCCGTGAAGCGACCTTCTGCCCGGTCGGTTCTAGAGACTCTCGCTCCCGATCAAAAGCCAAATAGTATTTGTTCACGCTATTAACGTAGCTGACGGCGCCCATTCCCACCTGCTCCATGGCAATGCGCTCGACCTGGAAGAACCATTGATTGGGATTCAACCCCCGTCGCCGGGCTTCGGCGCGCATGCCCTGGACGCGCTCTGGCCCCATGTTGTAGGCGGCCAGGACGAATGCCATGCGCTCGCGCTCATTGAGCTTGGGGCTGGCGAAAAACTTGCGGCGAATCATGGCCAGGTACTTGGCGCCCGCCTGCACGTTGGCGTCGAGGTTCTGGATGTTGTCCACCCCCACCCGTTGGGCTGCCGACGGGGTGATCTGCATCAGCCCGGTGGGGCCACCGCTACCGCGAGCGCTGGGTTGCAGGGCTGACTCCTTGAAGGCCAGGGCCGCCAGGTTGAGCCAGTCCATGCCCTGGGCCTCGGCATGTTTTTGCAACACCGGACGCAGCTTCTCCAGGCGCTGGCGATCGGCGCGGGCCAGCGGATAGTGAACCTGGTACAGCCGCCGGTAGATGCGCAGGAACGCTGCGTCCTGGTTGTCCGGCACTTTGTAGGTCGCCAGGAACCGGTCGATGCTAGCCCGGAGCATGGCGGCATCACGACGCACGAACCAGTATTCATCGCCGGGCTCGCCGATCAGCACCTGGCGGTCGAAGCGCAACTTGGGAAGAATCTTGCCCCAGCGTTCGGCAATGGGTTGCTCGACGATGGTCAGGTGGAAAATCCCGCCCTGGACCATCTCCAGCACATCTTCCACCGCCAGGGTCGGGTCGACCCATTCGATCTTCACCGGCGGCAACTTGAGCAGGGCCAGTTTCTGGTTGATCTGGCTTACCGCATCCCCCGCCGCACTGCCGTTGGGCAGGGCCAGGGTCTTGCCGGAAAGTTGTTCCACGCGGTTGTAGCGCTTCTCGCCCTTGATGCCCACCAGCAGCAACGGCACGTCGCTGCGGATCGGATCGCTGGCGCTGACCGCGTGGCTGGCCAAGGGCTCGAGCAGTTCGCCGGGGGCCACGAGATCGCCCTCGCCACGCTGCAACGCACCGAGCAACTGGTCCTTGGCCTTGGGGATGATCTTGAGGGTGATTTCCTGGCCGTCCCGGGCGTGACCGTTGAGGTACTGCTCAAAGGCGCGTAACCGGTGGTATTCGACACCGATGGGCTGGCCCTGGACTTCGCCGGAGCTGTTGCGACTCTGGTTGACCAGCACCTTCAGCACCCGGCTGCTGCGGATTTGCGCCAGGTCGCGCACGGTGCCCGGCGCCACGACCTGCACCGGCCCAGGCAGCCGCGCGTCCGCCGGGATCGGCAAGAGCAGCGAGCAACACAGCAGTAGCAACGCCTGGGGACGTGTCATCCACTCTCCGGAAGGAACACTGCCGGCCGCCTCGAAAACGAGGCCGGGGACGACAGAAACAGAGCGCTTGGGGCGCTGAAAAGTGCGAAAGACTGGCACAGTGATAGCGTTTATACCAACCCGACCTGTCTCGCGGCCTCAACAGACAGCCACAACTCGTTGTAGTTCTTGGCTTTTCTTATAAATCTACAGCTCTGATATGCTTTCCGGCCTTTGGGCCGAGGTAGCACCATGCAACTCATCGATATCGGCGTCAACCTGACCAACCCCAGTTTTGCCGATAAACATCAGGCAGTGCTCGACCGCGCCTATGAATCGGGGGTCTGTCAACTGGTTTTGACCGGCACCAGCATCGAGGGCAGCGAACAGGCCCTGGCACTGTGCGGGCGCCTGGATGAGCCCGGCGAGCGCCTGTTCGCCACTGCCGGCATTCACC
Organism: Pseudomonas sp. P97.38; assembly: GCF_001269745.1. NCBI lineage: Bacteria > Pseudomonadati > Pseudomonadota > Gammaproteobacteria > Pseudomonadales > Pseudomonadaceae > Pseudomonas > Pseudomonas sp. P97.38. Next base: position 237,303 of record NZ_LHVJ01000015.1, on the reverse strand, counting down.
CCCACAGCGCCAGCGACTGGACCGCCGACAGCGCCAGGCACCTCAAGGACCTATTGAGCCACGACCGCGTGCGGGCGGTGGGTGAATGCGGGCTGGATTTCAACCGCGACTTTTCCCCCAGGCCGCAGCAGGAGAAGGTGCTGCAAGAGCACCTGGCCCTGGCGGTCCAACTGCAATTGCCGGTGTTTCTCCACGAGCGTGACGCCAACCAGCGGCTGCTGGACATCCTGCGGGATTTTCGCGACCGGTTGCCGGCCGCCGTCGTGCACTGCTTCACCGGTGAAAAAAAGGCCCTGTTCAACTACCTCGACCTAGACCTGCACATCGGTATCACCGGCTGGATCTGTGATGAACGCCGGGGCACGCACCTGCATCCGTTGGTGCGCGACATCCCTCGCGGCCGCCTGATGCTCGAAAGCGACGCGCCATACCTGTTGCCGCGCACGCTGCGGCCCAAGCCGAAAAACGGCCGGAACGAACCGGCCTATCTGACCGAAGTGTTGCGCGAAGTAGGGTTGCATCGCGGCGAAACCCCGGAAGACCTGGCGGCCCATACCACTGCGTGCGCACGGGCGTTTTTTGGATTGCCCGTCCTATCGGTTTAAACACACCTCTGTGTGGGAGCGGGCTTGCTCGCGAATGCACTAGACCCGTTCATCCTGCTGTGAATGACCCACAGTCTTCGCGAGCAAGCCCGCTCCCACAGAGGGTTTCGGGGTGTCTGTTGACCCACATCAACCTCCCAGCCCTGGGGGAGCGGCACAATAATGGCACCTTGCCAAAACTGTTTCCGCTATCAGAGAAGACCTTCCATGGGTGCCTGGCTTAGCAATATCTCACTGAAGTACAAATTCTGGGCGGTCAACGCGGTCGCCTTTGTCACCACCCTGCTGCTGGTGCTCTACGCAGTGCACCTTGAACAGCAGGCGCGCAATCATGCGGCCCAGGCCAATGCCCAGGCCCAGGCGTACCTGTTGGGCGACTGGCCGGCCGGACAGGCGCTGCCCAAGCTCGACACCGTCCTGGCGCTCCAGCGCGACCAGGTGCCGGTGTTCCATGAACAGCCGCTGCCGGCGCTGACGCAAGCCAACGGCTGGGTCGAACTGGATGCCAGCCCGCTGTTGGGCGATGACCCGCTGCTGGGCGCCGAAGTGATCCGGCGCGGCGACGGCCAACAACTGGCCGTCCTGGCCCATGGCGTCAGCCTGGGCCAGGTGTTTGGCGAACGCTTCAGCCAATACGCCGTGGCGGTATTCGTGCTGATGCTGGCAATGCTGGGGGCCTCGCAACTGTTGATCCGCTTCCTGCTCAGCCAGCTCAACACGCTGAAGGACGTCATGCTGCACGTGGAAAAAACCGGTGACCTGTCCGCCCGCGTCCCCTTGGCCTGCAAGGATGAAGTGGGCCAGATGGCGGCCGCGTTCAATGCCATGCAGGCCGGTTATCAACGGGTCGTGGACACCGTCGCCAGCACGGCTCGGCAGTTGGACACCGGCGCGGCACGCCTGGCGTCGAGCATGACCGACGTGCGCCACGGCATGCTCGGCCAGCAGAGCGAGACCGACCAGGCCGCCACGGCGATCAACGAGATGTCTGCCACGGTCTACCACATCGCCCAGCACGCCAGCGCCACCCGTGACCTGTCGAAGACCGCCGACACCCTGGCCGGCAACGGTCATGACGTGGTGAGCCGCGTGCAGCAGTCGATCACCGGGCTGTCCTCGGGGGTGCAACAGACCGCCGAGATGATCCAGCGCCTGGCCGAAGACAGCCAGAAGATCAGCGGCGTGGTCAGTGTGATCCACAGCATTGCCGAACAGACCAACCTGCTGGCGTTGAACGCTGCCATCGAGGCGGCACGGGCCGGAGAAATGGGACGGGGCTTTGCCGTGGTCGCCGACGAGGTCCGTAACCTGGCCAAGCGGGTGCAGATTTCCACGGACGAAATCACCACCATGATCGTGGCCCTGCAGGCCGGCACACGAGACGCCGTGGACTTCATGCAGGAGAGCTCGTACAAGGCCGACGACTGCGTGCAACAGGCCCGCGAGGCGGGCGATGCGTTGGCGCAGATCACCGCCGCCGTGGCCCAGATGCGCGAGAGCAACACCCAGATCGCCGTCGCGGCCGAACAACAGAGCCAGGTTGCCGAGGACATGAACCGGGCGGTGGTGAGCATTCGTGACGTTACCGAAAACACCGTGCGCCAGACCGTCGACTCGGCCACCACCAGCCATGAGCTGGCGACCCTGGCGGGCGAGTTGAACAAGGCGATCGGGCAGTTGAAGCTTTAGGCCACAGCCCGTTCGAGCTTCTGTGGCGAGGGAGCTTGCTCCCGCTGGGGTGCGCAGCGCCCCCTGCACTGCCGGCCAGACAATCCGGCCCTCACGTTGGGCCCGCTTCGCGGACCCGCGGGAGCGAGCTCCCTCGCCACAGGAACCGTTCTGGCCTTTAAACCAGAGCGCTGCCCACACAAGCGATAGCGCCTATCACATCGATAGCCAAGCGCGATTCGCCGCTTCACCCGGCCGGGCCTATTCTTGGGTTACTCGATTTCGTGAACTCAAGGACATGCATCATGGGCAAACGTCACCCGCACTTACCCGCCTGGCAATGGCGCACCTGGCCCGCCCCTGACCGCCAACCGACCCACCAGGTGCTGCAGCTGATGGCGGTGCCGCTGTTCATCATCGCGTTCCTACTGCTCGTGTCCGGGGTCTTCAGTGCCAGCGCGGCGGACATCGCCATCGGCACCATCGGCGTGGTCGCCGCACTGGGGTTGCAGCGCCACCATCCGTGATCGATCGCCTCAAGCGAAAATCGTCACCGTCTGCCGGCTCAGGGCGATCAAGCGGCCATCGGCGCTCCAGAATTTGGCGGCGACATGGCCGTAGCCATCCTGGGCATGGTCGATCTCGGCCAGGTACTTGCACCAGTCCAGGGTCGTCAACTCCAGCAACGGCTGGACAAACTCGATGGTCCAGGTCAGCGTGCTGCCCGGGGCCATCTGCTTGAGATGAGGCAGCAATGCCGGTGGCCAGGCATCCACCAGCGCCAGGATGTGGCTCTCGTTCAACGGTTCTTCTTTCACGTCACCGCGCAGACGCACCCAACCACCCATGCTGCGGGATGTGTTGCCCGTGAACGGCAAGCCACCGACGCTCCAGCACATGGCCAGGTGACGCATGAATTCAGGGGTAGCGCCCTTGACGTAAGGCAGTTCCTGGCACTGTTCCACGCTCTTGAACTCCGGCGCCGGGTCGGCCTGAACCGCCACCACGGAAGAACGCGAGGCACCAAAACTGCCCTGCACCACCGTCACCACCTGGCCGTTCTGCACGGCGCGCCCCAGCACCTGGCTAACCGCCTTGCCTTCGCGCAGTACATCGACTTCAAAGCTGACCGGCACATCCGGCTCGACCGGGCCGACAAACGTGATCGCCAGTGAACGCACCGGGCGATCCGCCGGCACCCGGGCACGCATCGCCTCATACTGCAACGCCGCCACCAACCCGCCAAACGTGGCGCGCCCCTGGCCCCATTCAGGCGCGATCGTGACGGCCTCTGGTTGACGGCGCACCGCATCGATCAAATCGGAAAAGCGCATGACGACCTCGAAAGCATGGGAAGAAGAGGAAGGGATCTTAACCAGCCCCGGCAAGCGGCACAGCGCTCATTCCGGCCAAAGAGACTGGCAGATAAGCCGTCGCTCCCACAGAAGGAAACTCAGGATTTTTCGAAGCAGCTCGCAATGAGCTTATCGAGGACCTTGTCGGACTTGGCCTCGGCCTTTTCCATCGTGCGTTGCCAGGTGGGCACGCAGGCTCGCAGGTCGGCCTCTTCCTCGGCCCTGGCCAGCCATTGCCAGCAGTCGTGCCAGTCACCCAGCGCGCCCTGGGCGGACTTGAGCCGTGGCATGGCCGCCTCGGGCAGGCGGTCGAGTTCAGGGTAGGCTTCGAGGGCGTAGCGCACGCGCTTGATCAGCAGGCGCAACCGGTGACGGTCATGGGCAGGGTCGCGCAAGGCTTCACCGAGTTTTTTCCATTGTTTGTCCAGGCGCTTTTCGATGCGCTTGCGCAAGCCCTTGAGCAGCCCCTCGCGCTGGGCAGCGCGAATGAAGCGAGGAAAGGCATCGAGGATCATCAGCAACTGGCCCAGCTCCGGGCTGCCAGCCACGCTGGGGTAGGCGTCGGCCATCAGCGCCCGGCGGCGTCGCGCCGCCTCGACCTGGCCATGTTGTTCGAGGTAGGCCGCCAGGACTTCCCGGTCGCGCAACGGCGTGGTCAGGGTGCCGACCGCCGAAGCGGCGGTTTCCAGTTGTTCGACCCCAGGCAAGCCACGCAGTGGACGAAGCAGGCTGCGCAGGCGGCGGACGGTGGTCCGCAGGTCATGCAGCGCTTCGCTGTCGGTATGGGCATTGAGGCGGGCCTGACAGGCCAGCAGGCGGACTTCCAGGCCCAGTATCCGGGCCACCAGCCGATCGATCATGGACACTACTCCGTAAGCAGCTTAGCGCTGCGGGCTACAAGTGAAGAACACGGTGCGCCCTTCACTTGTAGCCTGCAACCAACGGCTTGTCGCTGCTTTTAACGTCCTGTAATGGATTCGCGGGGCTCAACGGCCAGCGCGAGACTCACGAATGTAGAAGCGCGCCTTCTCGGCTTTTTTGGAGCAACCTTCGAACGCTTCGAATTGCTGCTGGGTCTTGGCGCCGGTCAACAGCGACAGGGCCTTGGAGTAGCTGACGGTGCCGGCAAAGCCTTCGGCCTTGGCCAGGTCCAGTTCATGCCAGGCGGCATCGAGCTGGGTACCGCAGCTGTCACGGTAGGCGGTCTTGGCCGCGCAACCGGTCAGGGCCAGAACCATCAGGGAAGCTACCAGGGGAAGGCAGATCCGGGCTTTCATCATTACACCTCGAGTCAGGTAAACAGTCGTGCAGGTAAGACGGTTTCGCCAGCAAAAAGTGCCAACGCCAGCCGCGTATATTCCAGCGTGGGCGAGCATACGCAAATGCCACGGCGGCGTGTCAAAAAACGACGCCTGCGCCACAACGATTGAGCCAAGCCGCTGATCAGTGCATTGTTGAAGCCTGTTCGACAAGAGGCCGGGTCATGACAAAACGTGTCGCATTGGTACTGGGATCGGGCGGCGCCCGGGGCTATGCCCATATCGGGGTGATCGAAGAAATCGAACGACGTGGCTACGACATTGCCTGTATCGCCGGTTGTTCGATGGGCGCGGTGGTCGGCGGGATCTATGCCGCCGGCAAGCTCAAGGACTACCGCCACTGGATTGAAAGCCTCGACTACCTGGATGTCTTGCGGCTGGTGGACGTGAGCTTTCGCCTGGGGGCGATTCGCGGCGAGAAAGTCTTCGGCCAGATCCGCAAGATCGTCGGCGAACTCAACATCGAAAACCTGCGCATTCCCTACACCGCCGTTGCCACCGACCTGACCAACCAGCAGGAAATCTGGTTCCAGGAAGGCTGCCTGCATCAGGCCATGCGCGCCTCGGCGGCCATCCCCAGCCTGTTCACCCCGGTGATGCAAGGCAACCGCATGCTGGTGGACGGCGGCCTGCTCAACCCGCTGCCGATCGTGCCGGTGGTGTCGAGCCATTGCGACCTGATCATCGCGGTCAACCTCAACGCCACCAACCAGAAGCAGTACAAGCTCCCGGTCATCCAGCGCCCCGCCGCGTTCCGGCGACGCTTCGACACCCTCGTCAGCTCGCTGGGTTCGCGCCTGCCGTTTCGCCGCAAACAGGCCGAGCAACTGTTGCTGCTGGAACAGGAGGCGCTGAAGGCCGAGGCGGCCGAGATCAATCCCTGGCTGGAATCGGCTGAACCCGAAGGCCAGCAACCGGCCGCGGCACCCGAGGCCGAAGGCGCGCCGAAATCCGCCACGGGTTCGTTCATCATCGACAACGTCGGCCCGGCCTCGTTGCTGGACTTGATCAACCAGAGTTTCGAGGTGATGCAGACGTCATTGGCCCAGTACAAGATTGCCGGTTATCCGCCGGATGTACTGATCAACGTGCCGAAGCGGGTGTGCCGTTTCTTCGAGTTCTACAAGGCCCCGGAACTGATCGCGCTGGGACGGGAGATTGCCAGCGACACGCTGGATCGGTATGAGAATGAGCAGAAATAGACATGATCATCGCCACAACGGCGTTTGACTGAAGCCCGATGGGTTAAGGCCCACCCTCGCCCAACAACCGATACCCCACTCCCGCCTCGGTCGCGATGAAACGAGGCCGGGTCGGGTCGTCGGCCAGTTTCTGGCGCAGGTGACCGACCACGATCCGCAGGTAATGGCTGTCTTCGACATGGGTCGGCCCCCAGATGTCCTTGAGCAGTTGCTGCTGGGTGATGACCCGCCCCGGGTGCCGCGCCAACTGCGCCAGCACCGCATATTCCTTGCGAGTCAGGGCCACCTCGGCGCCATCCAGTAACACCCGCCGATAGGCCAGGTCCACCGTCAGCGGGCCGAATCGCAGCGCCGCTTCCTCAGGCGCACCAGCCGGGGCCTGGCGCAACAGGGCGCGAATGCGGGCGAGGAATTCCTGGATCCCGAACGGCTTGGTCACGTAATCATTGGCGCCGTTGTCCAGCGCTTCGACCTTCTGCGCTTCGCTGGCCCGCACCGAGAGCACCATTACCGGCACTGTCGACCATTGGCGCAACTCGCGCAGCACCTGCTGGCCGTCCATGTCCGGCAACCCCAGGTCGAGCACCAGCAAATCGGGCTTGTTCAGCGCCGCCTGGGCAAGCCCTTGCGCACCGGTGCCGGCCTCCAGCACCTTGTAGCCTTGGGAGGCCAGGCTGATACGCAAGAACTTGCGGATCTGCGGTTCGTCATCGATGACCAAGAGGGTCGCGGTCTGGTTCATGGGGCTCGTTCAACGCTGGGTGGGTAGCAAGCGGCAAGCATATCGCAGGCCCGCTCAGGCTTCATCGTCCAGGCCCGGTTGCGTCTGCAACGGCAGGTGCAAAGTGATGCAGGTGCCGCGCCCGTCCAGGCCATCACCCACGCTGATGCGCCCACCATGGGCGCCGACCATGCCCTGACAGATCGCCAACCCCAGCCCGGTGCCCTGCCCGCCGCGGTCGCCACGGGCAGCGGTGTAGAACATGTCGAAGATTTTCTCCCGCTCCTCTTCGGGAATGCCCGGCCCTTCATCGGCGACGGCAAAGAACACCTCGCTGTCCGTCGCCCCGGCACTCAACCGGAGCCGCCCATGGGCCGGCGAGAAACGCGCAGCGTTCTCCAGCACGTTCACCAGCGCCTGCTCGATCAGCGCCGCATGGACGTACAGCAACGGCAGTTCAGGCGAGGCTTCAACCGCGAGCGCCAGGGGCGCCAACACCGCGCGCAGGCGGTTCAGGGCACTGCCGACGATATCGGCCGGCGACACCCAATCGCGCGCCAGTTTCAGCGCGCCGTGCCCCAGGCGGGTCATATCCAGCAGGTTCTGGATATAGCGGTCCAGTCGTTCGGCCTCATCGCGCGTCCCTTCGAGCAATTCGCGGCGGTCCTCCAGCGGGATCGCCTCGCCCAGCGCCAGCAGGCTGTCGATGCTGCCACGCATGGCGGTCAGCGGCGTACGCAAGTCATGGGACACCGACGCCAGCAAGGCACTGCGCAACTGTTCGGTTTCCCCGTGCAGGCGCGCCGCTTCCAGGTCCTGGGCCAATTGTGCCCGGGCCAGCGCCTGGGCCAGTGGCTGGCTGAGGGCCGCCAGCAAACGGCGGCGCTGGCCACTGAGCTGCGCGCCTTCCATCGGACACACACCCAGCAAGGCCAGCGGACCGCCCTCTGTCGACAGCGGCCACCACCACCAGCGTCCGGACGGCAACGTCCCGGTGCCGGCACCGGCCGGTTGATCGTGCTGCCAGGACCAATCGGCGGCCGCGCGTTCGGCTTCGGTGAACGTCAGCGGTTCGCCGCTCTCGACCTTCCAGTGACCTTGGCCGTCGCGGTTGAGCAGGCACAGTTGCAAGTCGTGCCCGCCACCGAGGTGTTGCGTGGCGGCGCTGATGACGGCCTGGCGATCAGTGGCGGCGGTGAGCTTGCGCGACAGATCGAGCAGTTCACTGGTTTCCTGCTGGGTGTCGCGTAGCGCCTGCAACTGGCGACGCTGGCGGGCTGCCAGGTTGCCGGTCAGCGCGGCCATCAAGAGAAAGAACACCAGGGTCAGCACGTCTTCTTCGCGCTGGATGGTGAGGGAAAAATTGGGCGGGATGAACAGGAAGTCGTAGGCCAGGAACGACAGCGCCGCACAAGCCAGCGCCGGGCCGAGGCTGCTGCGCACGGCCACCAGCAACACCGCCATCAGGAACACCAGGGAAATATTGGGCAACGCCAACACCCCCGAGATCCCCCAAGCCAGGGCACTGGCCATGACTGTCGCGACCAATGCCAGCACGTAATCGAAGCCGGTCTGCACGCGGCTTGAACGCACACGGGCCGGGCGCGGTTGTTCATCGCCGTCCAGCACGTTGATTTCCAGGCCTCGGGCATCGCGCAGCAGCCGTGAGGCCAGGCCACCGCCCAGCCAACGTCGACGCAGACGGGGGCTGGACTGGCCCACCAGCAACAGTGTGGCGCGACGTTCGCTGGCATGCTGGATCAGTGTCCGGGCCACCTCCGCGGCCCGCAGCAGCACCACCTCGCCACCCAGGCGTTCGGCCAGTTGCTGGGCATTCTGCAAGCGCTGGCGCGAGGCTTCGTCGCGGGCGCTGCCGTTGTCCACGTGCACCAGGCTCCATGGCAAATGCCGCCGCTGGGCGACGCGACTGGCGTGGCGTACCAGACGCTCCGCCTGGAGGTCACCGTCCACGCCCACCAGCAATCGCCCACGCACAGCCGGAGCGGCCTGGCCCAGTTGCCGATAGCCCTGGGCCAGATCGTTATCGACCTGGGCAGCGGCGGTCTGCATGGCCAGCTCGCGCAAGGCGGTCAGGTTGGTCTGGGTGAAGAAGGCGTCGATGGCCGCGCGAGCCTGTTCCGGTACGTAGACCTTGCCATCGCGCAGGCGCTCCAGCAGCTCGCGCGGCGGCAGGTCGATCAGCAGCAACTCGTCGGCCTCCTGCAGGACCCAGTCCGGCAGCGTCTCGCGAACCTGCACGCCCGTGATGCCGCGCACCTGGTCGTTGAGGCTTTCCAGGTGCTGGACGTTGACGGTGGTGTAGACATCGATACCGGCGGCGAGCAGGTCCTGGATGTCTTGCCAGCGCTTGAGGTGGCGGCTGCCCGGGGCGTTGCTGTGGGCCAGCTCATCCACCAGGGCCAGGGCCGGCCGGGCCGCGAGCAGACCGTCGAGGTCCATCTCCTCAAGCATCACGCCGCGATACTCCGAACGCACCAGCGGCTGCTGCGGCAGGCCGCCCAACAGCGCTTCGGTTTCACTACGTCCGTGGGTCTCGACCACACCGGCAATCACCTTCACGCCCTGGCGCAGTTGGGTGTGGGCCGCTTGCAGCATGGCGTAGGTCTTGCCGACGCCGGGCGCCGCGCCAAGAAAGACCTTGAGCCGGCCACGGCCGTTGCGCGGTAGATGGGCTAACAGTGCGTCGGCGCGGCCGGAATCGCTCATGTTGGGGGTCTCGTTCAGGCATTAATCAAGCCCTTGTGAGAGCGAGCTTGCTGGCGATGGCGGTGGGACAGTCGCCACTCAGGCCGACTGATACAAAGCCATCGCGAGCAAGCTCGCTCCCACAGGGTTTACAGCTTTTGCAGCGCCAGGTTCAGCGCCAGGACATTCACCACCGGCGGCCCCACCAGGGGTTGCTCGACATGGGCATCGAGCAGTTGCTCCAGCGTCGAGACCGGCAGGTTGCGCGCCGCAGCGACACGCGCCAGTTGATAGGCAATTGCGCTCGGTGGCAAGTGCGGGTCCAGGCCACTGCCGGAGGTGGTCAGCAGCGCCAGCGGCACCGGGCCTGCGCCGGGCACCTGCAACTTCTCGGCGTCGGCGATCACTCGTGCCGCCAGGGCCGGATTACTGGGTGACAGATTGCTCGCGCCACTGGCGACCGTGGCGAAGGCCGCGGCCGATGGCCGTGGATGAAACCAGGCATCGCCCGTGAAGTCCTGGGCGATCAACAACGAGCCGCGGACCTTGCCCTCGGCATCCCTCACCAGGCTGCCGTTGGCCTGGGCGGGAAACGCGACTTGCGCCACGCCCGTGACCACCAGTGGGTAAGCGACACCGGTGACCAGGGTCATCAGCAGAATCAGGCTCAGGGCCGGGCGTATCAGAGTGGACATTTCAAACTCCTCGAATCAGAACACACAGGTGTGGCGAGGGCGCCTGCCAGAAGTGCAGTCACCTCAAACCAGCCTCAACGCGGTCAACGCCATGTCGATCAGCTTGATCCCCACGAACGGCACCACGATCCCGCCCAGGCCATAGATCAGCAGGTTGCGCCGCAACAGGGCCGCCGCGTTCGCCGCTTGCACCCGTACGCCGCGCAAGGCCAGGGGGATCAGCACCACGATGATCAAGGCGTTGAAGACAATGGCCGACACAATCGCGCTTTGCGGGCTGCTCAGGTGCATCACGTTCAACACGCCGAGCTGTGGATAAATCGAGGCGAACAGCGCCGGCAGGATCGCGAAATACTTGGCGATGTCGTTGGCGATGGAGAACGTCGTCAGCGCCCCACGGGTCACCAGCAATTCCTTGCCGATCTGCACCACGTCCAGCAACTTGGTCGGGTCACTGTCGAGGTCGACCATGTTGGCCGCTTCCCGCGCCGCCTGGGTGCCGTCGTTCATTGCCATGCCGACATCGGCCTGGGCCAGGGCCGGGGCGTCGTTGGCACCGTCGCCGCACATCGCCACCAGCCGACCGTCATTCTGCTCATGGCGGATGCGCGCCAGTTTTTTCTCCGGCGTGGCCTCGGCCAGCACGTCGTCGACGCCTGCCTCTGCGGCAATCGCGGCGGCGGTCAGCGGGTTGTCACCCGTCACCATCACCGTGCGGATGCCCAACTTGCGCAACTCGGCGAAGCGTTCGCGAATGCCTGGCTTGACCACGTCCTTGAGATGAATGACACCCAGCAGCTTGCCGTCCATGCACACCAGCAACGGCGTGCCACCGCTCTGTGCGATTTTGTCGACTTCCCGGGCCAGTGCCGCCGGCAACTCGCTGCGTGGCATACCGATGAACTCCAGCAGCGAATCCACGGCGCCCTTTCGATAAATGCGCCCTTGGTAATCGACCCCGGACAAGCGCGTTTCGGCGCTGAACGGCACGGCGGTCAGCGACTCGAGGCCAGGTTCGGGCAGCGGGTGCAGGCCTCGCAGATATTCGACGATAGACTTGCCTTCGGCCGTATCGTCGGCCAGCGACGCAAACAGCGTACCTTCGGCCAACTCCCGGGCGCTCACCCCAGGGGCGGCATGCACCGCAGCACAGCGTCGGTTGCCAAAGGTGATGGTGCCGGTCTTGTCCAGCATCAGCACATGCACGTCCCCCGCCGCCTCCACCGCGCGACCGGACTTGGCGATCACGTTCAGGCGCACCAGCCGATCCATCCCGGCGATGCCGATGGCCGACAGCAGCCCACCGATAGTCGTGGGAATCAGGGTGACCAACAGCGCCACCAGGAACACCAGCGGCAGGCTGCCGTTGGCGAAATGGGCGAAGGGTTGCAGCGTCACCACCACCAGCAGGAAGATCAGCGTCAGGCCAATCAGCAGGATGTCCAGCGCCACTTCGTTCGGGGTTTTCTGGCGCTTGGCTCCCTCCACCAGAGCGATCATGCGGTCCAGGGTGGACTCGCCGGGGTTGCTGGTAATACGCACCAGCAACCAGTCGGAGACCAGCCGGGTGTTGCCGGTGACCGCCGAGCGATCGCCGCCGGACTCGCGGATCACCGGCGCCGATTCACCCGTGATCGCCGCCTCGTTGACGGCAGCGATGCCTTCGATCACTTCGCCGTCCCCGGGAATCATCTCCCCGGCCGCCACACGCACCACGTCGCCCTTGCGCAAACGGGTGGCGGGCACCACTTCAAACCCATTGGCGGTCTGGCGCCGTGCGCTCAGGCCCTGGCTACCGGCCTTGAGGCTGTCGGCTCGCGCCTTGCCGCGCCCCTCGGCCAAGGCTTCGGCGAAGTTGGCGAACAGTACGGTGAACCACAGCCACAGGGCGATCTGCACGGCGACGAACGTCGGCACCGCCGTGTCGGGAACGAAGCACAACACGGTGGTGAGGATGGCGGTCAGTTCCACCACCAGCATCACCGGGGCCCGGTGCAACTGGCGCGGGTCGAGCTTGACGAACGCTTGCACCAGCGCCGGCTGCCACAAGGACGAGAAGCTGGTTTTCAGGGGTTCCGACGTCTTGGCGACGACGGCTTTGCTCATCGGCATATTCATCATCAATTCCTCAGAAGCCCATGCTCAGGTGTTCGGCGATCGGCCCCAGGGCCAGGGTCGGCAGGAAGGTCAGGCCGCCCACCAGCAGGATCGTCACGGTCAAGAGGGTGACGAACAACGGGCCGTGGGTGGGGAAGCTGTTCTGCCCGATCGGCGCGGTTTTCTTCAGCGCCAGGCTGCCGGCCAACGCCAGCACCGGCAGGATGTAGCCGAAACGGCCGATTAACATGCCCAGGCCCAGCATCAGGTTGTGGAAAGGGGTATTGGCACTGAACCCACCAAAGGCCGAGCCGTTGTTCGCACCCGCCGAGGTGTAGGCGTACAGCAACTGGCTGAAACCGTGGGCACCCGGGTTGCTCACCGCGGCTGCCGGCCCGGGCAGGCTTGCGGCGATGGCGCCCAGCACCAGCACACTCACCGGCATCACCAGCAGGGTGACCACCAGCAGCTGCACTTCCCGGGCACCGAGCTTCTTGCCCAGGTATTCCGGCGTGCGGCCGATCATCAACCCGGACAGGAACACCGCGATCAGCACGTTCAGCAACATGCCGTAGAGCCCTGCGCCGACGCCGCCGAAAATCACCTCGCCGACCATCATGTTCACCAGCGCGACCATGCCGCCCAGTGGGTTGAGGCTGTCGTGCATGCCGTTGACCGAGCCATTGGAGGCGGCCGTGGTGGTCACCGACCAGAGCACCGTCGCGGTGGTCCCGAAGCGCGCTTCCTTGCCTTCCAGCGGCGCGGTTTGCTCGACGGCGGGGTTGTTCAAGGTCGGGTTGGGCTGGTACTCGGCCCACAGCGATGTGGCGCCACCGATCAGAAACAGCACCAGCATGCAGGCGATGATTGCCCGGCTCTGGCGCAGGTCCTTGACGTAATGGCCGAAGGTGAACACCAACGCGGCGGGAATCAGGATGATCGACGCAAGCTCGAACAGGTTGCTCCAGGCTGTCGGGTTCTCGAACGGGTGCGCCGAGTTGACGCCGAAGAACCCACCACCGTTGGTGCCCAGTTGCTTGATCGCAATCTGGCTGGCCGCCGGCCCCAGCGGGATCACCTGATCGGCGCCCTGCAGGGTCATCCCATGCACATAGTGAGCGAAGGTTTGCGGCACGCCCTGCCACACCAGGAACAGCGCCAACATCAGGCACAACGGCAGCAGCCCATAAAGGGTGGCGCGGGTCATGTCGACCCAGAAGTTGCCCAGCGTCGCGGCGGACTTGCGCCCGATCCCGCGACACAACGCTACCAGCACCGCCAGGCCGGTGGCGGCGCTGACAAAGTTCTGCACCGTCAGGCCGACCATCTGGCTCAGGTAACTCACCGACGCCTCGCCACTGTAGGACTGCCAGTTGGTGTTGGTCATGAAACTCACGGCCGTGTTGAAAGCCTGGGTCCATTCCATGTCCGGCAGTTGTTCGGTGTTGAGCGGCAGATGCCCTTGAAACAGAAGAATCGCAAACAACAGCACAAAGCCCGCCAGGTTGAACGCGAGCAAGGCCAGGGTGTATTTCTGCCAGCTCTGCTCAGCGCCGGGATCAACGCCAGCCAGCCGATAACAACCCCGCTCCACGGGCCCGAAGACCGGAGAAAGCCAGGTACGCTGGCCCTCCATCACCCGGTAGTAAAAACGCCCCAGAAACGGTGCCGGAATCAGCACCAGGGCGAAAAAAGCGAGGATCAGCCCGAAATCATAACCGTGCATAGCCGCTCCTAGTTCCGATCCGCGCGCAACAGCGCAACCAGCAGGTAAATGAACAGCGCCACTGCCAACAGCAGCGACACCCCGTCCAGAACACTCATGGGATTTCTCCGTCGTACGGCGTCATGCCGTGTATGGAGTGATTGTCGACAGGGAGGGCGTAAAGGAACGAGATCGAGAGATCGGTTGGGGGATAAAGAATCTGTAAAAAAACGGCTGAATCGATGGTTGGGCGGGCCTATTCGCGAGCCAGCCCGCAGACTGCTCAGCGCAAGTCCAGTGTGAGAGCGGGCTTGCCCGCGAAGGCGGCACCATCAGCGCCAACGCCCTCAACTGGCGCACAACAGGGGCACATCAAGCAAGGAACATCCCCGATACGACAGGATTTCACCCGTTGCGACCGCCCCCGACACACTGGCACGCCCACTGCACTGCCCTCCCCAGCGCTTTTGCTATGGATCGAAGGGAGCCACCGATGAACACACAACTCAAACCCACGCTGGGCACCCTGCATTTATGGGGGATCGCCGTCGGGTTGGTGATATCCGGCGAGTATTTCGGCTGGAGCTACGGCTGGGGCGTGGCCGGGACACTGGGCTTTCTGGTGACGTCATTCATGGTCGCGGCCATGTACACCTGCTTCATCTTCAGCTTCACCGAACTGACCACGGCCATTCCCCATGCCGGCGGACCGTTTGCCTACAGCCGTCGGGCCTTCGGCGCGAAAGGCGGCTTGATCGCCGGGCTGGCGACGCTGATCGAGTTCGTCTTCGCGCCGCCCGCCATTGCCTTGGCCATCGGGGCCTACCTGAACGTGCAATTCCCGGCCCTGGACCCCAAGCACGCGGCGGTCGGCGCCTACATCGTGTTCATGGGCCTGAACATCCTCGGGGTCAAGCTGGCCGCGACATTCGAACTGATCGTCTGCGTCCTGGCGGTGGCCGAGCTGCTGGTGTTCATGGGCGTCGTGGCCCCGGCCTTCAGCTTCAGTCACTTCGCCTTGAATGGCTGGGCCGGCTCCGACGTATTCGGGGCCCCTGCCATTGCCGGAATGTTCGCCGCCATCCCGTTTGCCATCTGGTTCTTCCTGGCCATCGAAGGCGCGGCCATGGCGGCCGAAGAAGCCAGGGATCCGAAACGCACGATCCCCAAGGCCTACATCAGTGGCATCCTGACCCTGGTGGTGCTGGCGATGGGGGTGATGTTCTTCGCCGGCGGCGTCGGTGACTGGCGCACCCTGTCTAACATCAACGACCCGCTGCCACAGGCCATGAAAACCGTGGTCGGCGAAAGCTCCGGCTGGTTGCACATGCTGGTGTGGATCGGCCTGTTCGGCCTGGTGGCGAGTTTCCACGGCATCATCCTGGGTTACTCGCGGCAGTTCTTCGCCCTGGCACGCGCCGGCTACCTGCCCGCCTCCCTGGCCAAGCTCTCACGCTTCCAGACGCCACACCGCGCCATCATCGCCGGAGGCCTGATCGGCATTGCCGCGATCTACAGCGACGGCCTGATCAACCTCGGCGGCATGACCCTGACCGCCGCGATGATCACCATGGCGGTGTTCGGTGCGATCGTCATGTACATCATGAGCATGCTCAGCCTGTTCAAACTGCGCAAAACCGAACCCAACCTGGAGCGCACCTTCCGCGCGCCGGGCTACCCTTTCGTGCCGGGAATCGCCCTGGTGCTGGCGGTGGTCTGCCTGATGGCGATGGCCTGGTTCAACGCATTGATCGGGCTCATCTTCGTCGCGTTCATGGCGGCGGGCTTCGTCTACTTCACCCTGACCGCACAACTGCGAGCGGCGGCTCCGGCCGATGCAATGCTGACCGGGCCTTGAGGTGAAGCCAACTGAACGGGCGTAGTATGGAACCACTGCGAACGAGCTTCGCTCATAAGTGGTAGGCGCGGCAGATTGGCGAACAGACGCCCACTGGCCGCGCCCTCAAGGAGAGCCCTATGCCCTGGTATGCCTGGTTGATTCTGATTGTTGCAATCGGCTCGATCGTTGGTGGTCTGATGATGCTGCGCGACACCGCCAACAAGGTCGAGTTGACGGACGAACAACGCAAGCGTGTTGCCGAGCGCAACGCGGAAATGGATGCGAAGGAGGCCAAGGATCGTTAACCGCTGCCTCATACACCACTTTGTGGTGAGGCAGCCCCACACACCGCACCCGTGGCAAGGGAGGCTCACACACCACCCAGTGGCGAGGGAGCTTGCTCCCGCTGGGGCGCGAAGCGGCCCTAAACCTGCTGTCGCGGAGTCCCAGGCTAATCGGGTTTGGGCCGTTGGGGCTGCTACGCAGCCCAGCGGGAGCAAGCTCCCTCGCCACAAAAAACCAGCGCCTGTTGCATCACTTTTCCCAATCCGCCTTGGCAATGTGCAAGCCATGCAACCCCTTGTACGCCGCCCGCTCAGGCTGACTCCAGCCCTCCAGCAATGAATCCTCCAACCGATAGATCTCCACCCCCAGCGGACGACACACGCTCAATGGATCCTGCGCATCCGGCCCCCACATCGCCAGCGACAAGTCACCGCCCGGGCAGGTGGACAGGGCGCACAACAGATCAATCTCGGCAAAGAACTCCAGGTAATCGCCCTTCTGCGCCGGACAGGCCTTCATGAAGTACATGTCGTCATGGTTCAGCCCGGTGCACTGGAAGATATTCAGCACGTCGTGTACATCGAACTCGGTCAAGCCGTGGGGCAACACCGCGCGAGTCAGGTTCGAATGGCAGTGGTGGTGGAAATCCTCGCCGGTCAGCATCTTATTGACGTAAGGGTCGCAACGCGTGCCCAGCAGATCGTGCAACCGCCCTCCGTGCTCATCGATGCCATAACCGGCCAGGCTGTCGTCGGTGATGGTCACCAGCGGCCGCAGGAACGGCAGGTTCGACCACAACCGGTCGTGGGTACTGACATGGGCGCCCTGCAGCTGCCGGGTACGCGCGGCCCACAATCGCTCCCGCGGGTCGTGGGCGTTCCAGACGTTGAAGTCGCCGACCTGCGGGCCCTGCGGCGTGGTGACACGAAAGACGTGCCCGGCGGGTACATGCCAGGCATGGCCGGTGCGGATGGGGACCTCGAACTGCTCGATCAGCGTGCGCTGGTCCTGTCGGGTTCGGATTCGGTCGTAGAAAGGCTTGTCCACCTGCAGGGCGGAACCTTTGCTGACCTGGTAGGCGGCTGGGTAGTCTTTGTACATGGCAAGGCTCCTCAATCGGGACGAGTAGCAGGAAGAGGCACTGCAAGAGCATATCCTGTCCCTTAATCGCTGGCTTGAGACGGCCGTTGCTTTTACCGAACCAGAATGTAAAAAGGCCAGTCGTGAGGACCGGCCTTTTTCGATTACGCGTCAGTTGACTTCCAGCTTGTCGCGATTGCGATCCAGGATCGCCTTGCCTATCCCCTTGACCTCCAGCAACTCCTCAACCGATGAGAACGGCCCATTACTTTCACGATAGGCAACAATCGCCTTGGCCTTCGCCTCGCCTATGCCTGATAGGTCGCGTTGAAACGTCGCGGCATCCGCCTCGTTGAGATTCACCTTGTAGCCATCTCGTCTAACCGGAAGCTCCGTTGCCTGAGAGGCGACCGTCGTCTCGGTTTTTACCGTAGGTGCAGCGCTGGTGGCGATGGAGGCGCTGGTCAGCAAGGCAAAAACCAGCGAATGAAAATAGCCTGTACGCATTAATGAAGCTCCATGACATCGTTTAGAGAAAAGCAGCTTTTCCGAAGCTGCCTTTCAAACTTAGGCGATGATGAAGCACTGTCAAAAACAGGGGAGTTACAGTATGTGTAACAATCAGGGTTCGAGGCGGCGTTGCTGATAAATCCAGTCAACGATCTCACCGTCCGGTGCGTAACCACTGACTGTATCGCGCAGCAATTGGCGGACTCGCGCGTAATCATCCCGCTCAATGGCCACCAGCAACCCGGTAAGCCTGGCCTTGAGCACCTCCCAGGGTAGGAAATCCTCATTGGCACTCATGATCATCGGGTGCTGAGTCGAAACGACGTTGTCACCAATCAGCAACTCTTCGTAAAGCTTCTCGCCCGGACGCAGGCCCGTGAACTCGATGGAAATATCGCCATGAGGGTTCTTTTCCGAACGCACGCTCAAGCCAGACAAGTGGATCATCTTTTCCGCCAATTCGACAATCTTCACCGGCTCACCCATGTCCAGCACGAAAACATCACCTCCCAAGCCCATGGAGCCGGCCTGAATCACTAGCTGAGCCGCTTCGGGAATGGTCATGAAATAGCGCGTGATCTTGGGATGGGTGACGGTCAACGGACCACCCGACTTGATCTGCCTATGGAACAGGGGAATAACCGATCCGGACGAGCCCAGCACGTTGCCGAACCTGACCATGGTGAAGCGGGTTTTATTGACACGCGAAACATTGGCCTGATCGCCGAACAACACCGGCGCCAATTCGCGGCTCAGAGCCTGTAGGGTCAGCTCCGCAAGCCGCTTGGTGCTGCCCATCACATTGGTAGGTCGCACGGCCTTGTCCGTGGAAATCAGCACGAAGTTCGCCACTCCCGCCTGCAACGCTGCCTGAGCCGTGTTAAGCGTGCCTATCACATTGTTGAGAACGCCTTCGGCGATGTTGTGCTCGACCATCGGCACATGTTTATAGGCGGCGGCGTGATAGACCGTATCGACGCTCCAGGTTTTCATCACATCCAGCAGCTTGTCCTGGTCCCTTACCGACCCCAGGATAGGCAGCAGACGAACGGACAAGGATTCCCGGGCAACTCGAGGTTCCAGCTCAGACAGGATGCTGTAGAGATTGAATTCGCTGTGCTCGAAAAGCAGCAAAGTCGTGGGTTTCAGCACCAGGATCTGCCGACACAGCTCTGAACCGATCGAGCCTCCCGCTCCCGTCACGAGTACCACTTGACCCGCGATACAGTGCTCAAGCAGATCAGCTTGCGCAGGCACCGAGTCACGGCCTAGTAGGTCCGCAATATCCACCTCTTGGATATCATCGACCTTGACCCGTCCGCTGGCCAGATCCATGAAACCAGGGACGCTGCGCACGTGCAGCGGAAACCCCTCGAGCAGCGTCAGTATTTCCCGACGACGGCCCCGAGATGATGACGGGATCGCCAGCAAGATTTCCTGGGCGCCAGTTGCATCGATCATTTTCTGGATATGCTTCGGCTCGTAGACTTGCAACCCGGCGATGACACGGTCGGCAATACTGGTGTCATCGTCGATGAATGCCACCGGCCGCATGACACGCCCCATGCGCAAGGCGGCCACCAGTTGATTACCGGCGGCCCCGGCGCCATAGATGGCGACCTTGGGCAGACCATCGTCACGACTGGTAAAGGGCACGTGCTGCGCCGCAGCGAACCAGTCCCCCAGGAAGTATTGCCGCATCACCAGGCGCAGGCCGCCAATCATGATCAGGCTGAGCCACCAGTAATTGAAGATGATGGAGCGTGGCACGACGGTCTTATGGTTGCTGTACCAATACACAACAAGGGCCAGCAGCAACGCCGACAGACTGACCGCCTTGCAGATCGTGATCAGCGCATCATTGCCGAAATAACGCATGACAGCGCGATACATGCCAAAGCGGATGAAAATCGGAATGGCAACCAGGGGCGCGGAGCAGAAGAGCCACAGGTGCGTTTCAATCGGGCGAACCAATGCCTCGAAACCGAGCCGAACGACGAACGCAAGCCACAGGGCGAACCAGACAAGGACGATATCTGTCGCCACCTGAATCGCCCGCTTGTGGCGTCTTGGCAATCCAAGCAAGGCTATTCTTAGTTTATCCATGAACCCTTCACGCACCTTGGGTCACTCCCGTCGCTGATCCGTTCCTATCGAACGTACAAGCGCCGCGTATCATCGATAAAACAATCATCAGAAATGTACCCATATCAGTACTTGAGGATAGACCCGATCCTGCGTTCCGGTTTGTTCAGCGGTCCTGATGTTTGGGGATCAAGCGTCTCTGCTGGAATATCCAATCGACAATTTCGCCCTCCGGGGTATAACCGCTGACCACTTCGCGCAACAGCATGCGGACTCGTGAGTATTCATCCTTGCCAACGGCTACCATCAGTTCGTCCAGTTTGACCTTGAGTTGCTCCCAGGACAGGTGATCTTCGTGGGCGCTCATGATCATCGGATGCGGAGTCGCCACCACATTGTCTCCGATCAACAGCTCCTCATAGAGTTTTTCGCCTGGCCGCAACCCGGTGAATTCGATCGAGATATCACCGTGCAGGTTTTTTTCAGAGCGTACGTTCAAGCCTGACAGGAGTACCATTTTCTCCGCCAACTCGGCAATCTTCACCGGCTCGCCCATGTCCAGGACGAATACGTCTCCCCCTCGCCCCATCGAACCTGCCTGTATCACCAACTGAGCGGCCTCAGGAATGGTCATGAAATAGCGGGTGATGTTGGGATGGGTGACTGTGATGGGGCCGCCGGACTTGATCTGTTGCCGAAAGCGCGGGATGACCGAGCCGGACGACCCCAGCACGTTTCCAAAGCGCACCATGACGAAACGGGTCTTGTTGACCCGCGCGACATTCCCACTGTCCCCGAACAACACCGGGGCGACCTCTTGACTCAAGGCTTGCAAGACCATTTCCGCCAGGCGCTTGGTACTGCCCATGACGTTGGTCGGGCGTACGGCCTTGTCCGTGGAAATCAGCACGAAATTCTCAACCTGGGCCTTCAGCGCCGCTTGTGCGGTGTTCAATGTACCGATGACATTGTTGAGCATGCCTTCGGCGATGTTGTGCTCGACCAGAGGCACATGCTTGTAGGCCGCGGCGTGATACACCGTCTCGACCTTCCATGCGGTCATGGTGTCGAACAATTTGCCCGCGTTACGCACGGATCCCAGGATCGACAACAGGTTGACCGGGATCGACTGCCGAGAGATGGTCTCCTCCAGTTCGCTCAAGATGCTATAGAGATTGAACTCACTGTGATCGAACAGCAGGAGCGTGGAAGGCTGCAGGGCGAGAATCTGGCGGCAGAGCTCGGAACCGATCGACCCGCCCGCGCCCGTTACCAGCACCACCTTGCCCTGAATGCAGCGCGATAACAGTGCAGGTTGTGCAGGCACCGCGTCGCGGCCAAGCAAGTCGGCAATATCCACTTCCTGGATGTCATCGACTTTTACACGACCACTGGCCAGGTCCATGAAGCCCGGCACGCTGCGTACGTGCAGCGGATAACCTTCAAGGTAGCCCAGGATCTCACGTCGCCGTGCACGGCTTGCCGATGGAACGGCCAGCAGCACTTCCTGGGCCCCGGTGAGCTCGATCATCTTCTGGATGTGTTTCGGCTTAAACACCTGCAAGCCGGAAATCATGCGATTGGCGATACTGACGTCGTCATCAATGAACGCCACCGGTTGCATGTCTCGACCGACGCGCAAGGCCGCCACCAACTGATTACCGGCGGCGCCAGCACCATAGATCGCTACCTTGGTCAGGCCGGTATTACGGTTTACAAAAGGCACGTGATGCGCCGGGATGAACCAGTCCCCCATGAAGTACTGGCGCATAAGCAGCCTCAGACCGCCGATCATCACCAGGCTGAGCCACCAATAGTTGAAAATGACGGAGCGTGGCACGGGTGCCATATAGGCGGCCCCCCAATACACCACAAGCGCCAGGACCAGTGCACTCAGGCTGACGGCCTTGATGATCGCAATCAGGGCATCGTTGCCCAGGTAGCGCATCACCGCCCGATACATCCCGAATCGAACGAACAGGGGGATGGCAATCAATGACGCACTGACCAGCAGCCAAGGATGATGGATGAACGGGTTGACCATGTCGTCCAGGCCAAGGCGCACCACGAATGCCAACCACAGAGCCAGCCAAACCAACAGCACATCGGTCATGACCTGAAGCAAGCGTTTCTGCCGACGTGGCAGCCCTAGCAATGCGACGCGAAGTCTATCCATGAATGTTTCCAACACCTTGTCGTTCCTACCCATTCTCGTGAAGGCTGTAAGGCTACAGCCTTTCATTACCACCCATCGGCTCTGTTTCGAGTACTCAGGCGCTCTCCAATTGACCGGCCTTGAACTTGAAGGCCAATACCACCAGCGGTACGTAGGCCAGCAACAAGCCTGTCAGCCCATCGAGCTTCAGCATCACGACGCACCACGCCAAGGGAAACAGCCACAGCACATTGATGGCAGCCACCGCCAACGTAACCGGACGATGGCGGCCATAGCGGCGCGAGGCAAACTGATAAGCATGGCTGCGGTGCGCCTCGTAGACCTTGTCACCGCGCAAGAATCGACGAATCAGCGTGACCGTGGCATCGACGATAAAGACCCCCAACAGGATCAGCCAGGCCCAGAACAAGGCTGGGGACGCCCAGGCCGCTTGCAGCGACATGATCCCAAGCGCGATACCCAGGAAACCACTGCCCGCATCCCCCATGAAAATCTTCGCCGGTGGAAAATTCCAGAACAGAAATCCCAGCACCGCAGCAGCCAGGATCAACGGCGGCCAGATCAGGTCGGTGAAACCCGACAACACGTAGAGCACGCTTGCGCCGACGCAGGCCAACACCGCCTCCACGCTGGCAATACCGTCGATGCCATCCATGAAGTTGTACAGGTTGAGCAGCCAGACGAGATAAATAGCGGCCAGGACATGCCCGACCCAGGAAAGGTCGAAGCTCACGCCAAACAGGTTCAGGGGTGCAAGGCCTTCAAGCCATACGAGGGCCCAGGCCGCCGCACTGAAGTGCCCGAGCAACCGCCATCGCGCGGCAATGTGGCCATGGTCATCCATGAATCCCACGATGGCGACCAACGCACCCGCGCCCCCCAAGGCCACCAGGTAGTCGAGCGACACCAGGCCCAATTGGCCCAACAGCGGCAACGTCACCAGGAACGCAACCACGATCGCCACGCCCCCTCCCCTTGGTGTCGGGATGCTGTGTGAGCTGCGTGCGTTCGGGATATCGATGATGCTGCGTGCCAAAGCATAGCGACGAAGGCCCGCCGTCATGAGCAGCGAAGCCATCGCAACAGAGAAAAACAACCAGAAGTACATCATTTCGCTTGATTCATCCTGAAATGCCGTGCGGCCCTGGCCAAGGCGTCATCAACACTCACCGGCGGGACCCAATTCAAAAGTGTGCGGGTTTTCTCGATATCGACTTGCAATGAACCGCACAGGCGCTGAGACAGCGCTTTTTTACCCAACAGGCTGGCACCCCGCTCGAGCATCCAGCTGGGAACCGGTATCAAGCGGGCCGACTTGCCCATTGCCCGGGCCATGCGGCTGAGCAACGCCGTAGTCGACAGGTCCTCCCCATCACTGACCAGGAACGTCTGGTTCGCCGCTGCCGGATGGTCGATACACGTGACAATCAAGTCGACCAGGTTATCGATACTCACCAGGCTGCGCCGGTTATCAATGGCGCCGAATGGCAACGGCACACCTTTGTCCAGCCAACGCATCATGCTCAGGAAGTTCGCCTTCACCCCCGGGCCGTACACCAGGACTGGCCGGATGATGACTACGTCCATCCCTGTCGTTTGCGCAAGCTGGCGCAGGCCTTCCTCGGCCTCCTGCTTGGACACGCCATACGGGTCGGCCGGCGCAGGCACGTCATCCGCACGATAAGGACGGCCGGGCACAGTACCTTCCCCATTAACCTTGATGGAGCTGATGAAAATGAAGCGACGCACACCGGCTTCGGCCGCCTGCCGGGCAAAGTTGAGCGTACCCTCCACGTTGACCTGCCGAAAAGCAGCCAGCGGATCTGCTTCGGTATCATTCATTACATGCACGCGCGCGGCGCAATGGATGACCGTGTCCACATTGGCCAGGTGCGGTTGCCATTGGGTCTGGGGGGCAAATGCCTCGATCCGGACCGTGCTTGCCGATGCCGGTAGATGCCTATCACCACGTACCACCGCAACCACCGCCTTGTCGGGCTCTGCCAGCAAGCGTTGGAGCAATGCACCGCCGACAAACCCACTCGCTCCGGTCATAAGAATACTGTGCTGCATCAGCGGTCTACCTTACGTAGCGTGGCGTTTCTGAAAAGGTCTTCCAAACGTGCCAGCAAGCGCTGTTTGGCGTAGTGCTGAAGATAATAATTGCGCCCACGCTCCCCCATCACCTTGAGTTGAGGGCGCTCCGTGTCGGCCAAGGCCTGAGTGATCCGCGCCAACCCATCTGCATCACCGGAGGCACAGGTGAAACCCGCACCCGACTCATCGATGACGCGTGCGGCCTCACCATTGATCATGCCCAACAAGGGCCTGCCCGAAGCCAGGTAAGCCTGGACCTTGCCGGGAATGGTCTTCTCAAATACATCGTTGGTTTTCAATGAGACCAGCAATGCATCGGCGTTGGCGAACAGCGCCGGCATGGCTTCCAACGGGTGCCTGCCCAACAGCAAGACGTTGTCCAGGCCGCGAGCACTGACCTGTTGCCCCAGCCACTCACTCATCCGACCATCACCCACGATGGCCCAACGCACGGCCACTTTTCCACGCAGTTGCTCCGCCGCATCCAACACGGCGGGGAAATCCTGGGCTTCACCCAGATTTCCGGCAAACACCACGGTAAATACCGACTCGTCCCGTGCAAGTATCGAGGTCGAAGGGTCCACTGACGTCGAGAAATCGTCTTCGGCCCAGCTAGGAAAATAGACTAGGCGCTGCGGATCCATCGGCCGTGTACAGTAGCCCTTGACGTTTTCAAGGAAACCATTGGACTGCAGCAGCAGGTAGTCCGCGCGGTTGTAGATCCACGACACCATCCGCCCTACCAGGGCCAACGCCGCCGGCTTTTTCAATACACCGACGGCCCGCAGCGTTTCCGGCCACAGGTCCAGGACCCAGATGAAGACCGGGGCTTTTTTCAGGCGACCGATCACCAACGCGGGGATCGCCGCCATGATAGGGGACACGGCGTAGACGAATACCGCATCGAAGGTACGGCCCCGCAGCGCATAGGCACCCACGGTCGACGCGCTGGTAAAAAAGCTCAGGTAGTTGAGGATCAACTGCAGGCTGCGCTTTCCACGTGGAATCATCGGGACCCTGACAACGCTTGCGCCATGGTAGTCGGCGAACTGCTGCGGCGCGCCCGTGTAGGCTTCGAAAACCTTGCCTTCCGGATAATTGGGCACACCGGTGAGCACGGTGACCGAATGTCCTTTTTCAGTGAAATCACGCACCAGATCGTTGATCCGCATGTTCTCTGGCCAGAAATACTGCGTGACCACCAAAATATTCAGCTTGCTCTCAGGCATATTCACAACTCGACTCAATACCGCTTCCAGACGACACGGTTCACGTAGTCGGTATAGCTGTGCACGATCCTGGCAACTTTCTCGGAGACGTTAGGCATGCTGTAGTCCGCCACCAGGCGCAAGCTGCGTTCGGTGCCCGATAGTTGCGTCTGGAGAATATTCAACCCCTGCAGCACCCGCTCGACTTCCAGGCCTACCATCATTACCGCCGCTTCCTCCATTCCTTCAGGCCGCTCGTGAGCTTCGCGCAGGTTCAAGGCCGGGAAATTGAGGATGGACGACTCTTCGTTGATGGTGCCACTGTCTGAAAGGACGGCACGGGACTCGAGTTGCAGCTTGTTGTAGTCCATAAAGCCCAGGGGCTTGAGCAACCGGACGTTCTCATGGAATACGATGCCCATGGCATCCACGCGCTTCTGAGTACGTGGATGGGTAGAGACAATCACGGGCTGGCCAAAAGTGCTGGCGACGGTGTTGAGCACCTCGACCATCTTGAGGAAGTTCTTGTCCGAGTCGATGTTCTCTTCCCGGTGTGCACTGACCACGAAGAACTTGCCCGCTTCCAGGCCAAGCCGCTCCAGGACGTCCGAGGCTACGATGCTGTCACGGTAGTGGTTGAGCACTTCGAACATCGGGCTGCCTGTCTTGATCACTCGATCGGCAGGCAAGCCCTCGCCCAGCAAGTAATCACGGGCAATGGTGCTGTAGGTCAGGTTGATGTCTGCCGTATGATCGACGATACGCCGATTGATCTCCTCGGGAACGCGCATGTCGAAGCAGCGGTTCCCGGCTTCCATATGGAAAGTCGGGATCTTGCGACGCTTGGCAGGAATGACTGCCATGCAGCTATTGGTGTCGCCCAGTACCAGCAACGCCTCCGGCTCAATGGTCGCCAATACCCGGTCTACTGCGATGATCACATTACCGATGGTTTCGGCACCGGTACTGCCGGCGGCGTTCAGGAAGTGATCGGGCTTGCGAATGCCCAGGTCCTGGAAAAAAATCTCGTTCAGTTCATAGTCGTAGTTCTGCCCGGTGTGCACCAATACGTGCTCACAGTACTTATCCAGCGCGGCCATGACCCGGGACAGGCGGATGATTTCCGGACGTGTTCCTACAACGGTGACGATCTTCAGCTTTTTCAGTGCGGTGTTCATTGCTAATCCTTCAGGCCTGGGTACCAACAGCCATGGTGTAGGTGTCTGGCCGCTCACGATCAAAGATCTCGTTGGCCCACAGCATGACGATCATTTCAGTTTCGCCGGTGTTGGTGATGTCATGGGTCCAGCCCGGAACGGTCTCGACCACTTGCGGGGTGTCACCGTCCGTGTAGAGCTCATAGAACTCACCGCTGACGATATGCCGGAAACGGAAACAGGCATGCCCCTTGATTACCAGAAACTTCTCGGTCTTGCTGTGATGGTAATGCCCTCCCCGCGTGATGCCCGGGTGAGCAGTGAAGTAAGAGAACTGCCCCGAATCCGGAGTCTTGAGCATTTCGACGAATACGCCCCGCGCGTCACCGTGCTTGGGCAATTCGTAGGTGAAGACCTCGGGGGGAAAGTAGCTTAGATACGTCGAATACAGCGCGCGGACCAAACCGGTTCCGACCCGCTCGGTCACCATGGTTTCCCGGCTGCGCTTGAATGCCTGCAGTTGGTCCGCCAGCGCCCCGACCGTCGTGTCGTAGACCGGCAAGACATCCAGATAAGGACCTTTCGCGCCATTGCCATCCATCACATCAATGAAGCTTTTGACCACATCGTCGATATACACCAACTGCAATGCAGCAGCCGGGTTGTTGACGGTGATCGGCAAGTCACGAACGATGTTATGGCAGAACGTGGCCACGGCCGAGTTGTAGTCAGGTCGCGCCCATTTGCCGAAAACGTTAGGCAAACGATAGAGGTAGACCGGTGAACCTTGCTGCTCCGACAGGTCAAGCAATGCGCGCTCTGCGTCGCGCTTACTCGTTCCGTAAGGATTATCCACCTCGGCCTGTATGGACGAGGTGTAGATCACGGGAATTGACCGGCCTGTGGCCTTGACGGCGGCGCACAATGTTGCGGTCAGGCCGCTATTACCTTCGCTGAACTCTTCGACACGCTGCGGTCGGTTGACACCGGCCAGGTGAAACACGAAGTCCACACCCTCAAGCATCGACAACAAGTCGCCAGCAGCGTGCTCACGACCGAATCGGACCAGCTGAATGTCCTGGCGCTCCCGAAGGTGTGCGACCAGGTTCTTCCCAACGAAGCCATTGGCGCCGGTGATAAGAACTTTCATAAGGCTCACTCCTCTGGAGTGGCATGTTCGCCACGCTGGATGGCCCGCATGAACTCCAACTTCAACAGCAACTTCTGCATACCTTCGACGTCCAGCCGCTCGGTGTTATGCGAGTTGTAATCCTCGGTGTGGGAGATCTTTTCCTCGCCTTGCTCGACGAACTTGCTGTAGTTCAAGTCGCGCAAGTCCGGTGGCACACGGAAATAGGCGCCCATGTCCTGCGCACAGGCCATTTCCTCACGACTTAGCAACGCTTCATACAGTTTTTCGCCGTGACGCGTGCCAATGATCTGAATGGGGTGTTCGGGCAGCCCGAGCATGGCAGTCAACGCTTTCGCCAGGGTTTGCACGGTGGCCGCAGGCGCTTTCTGGACGAAAAGATCGCCATTGTTGCCATGTTCGAAGGCATACAGCACCAAGTCGACTGCATCGGACAAGGTCATCATGAACCGGGTCATGTTCGGATCGGTGATCGACAGCGACTTTCCTTCGCGAATCTGCTCGACGAACAGAGGGATGACCGAGCCGCGGGACGCCATGACGTTGCCGTAGCGTGTACCGCAGATAACCGTTTTGCTCTCGTCGACGTTACGTGACTTGGCAACCATGACCTTTTCCATCATGGCCTTGGAAATACCCATGGCATTGATCGGGTAGACAGCCTTGTCGGTGCTCAGGCAAACCACCCGCCGAACGCCATTCTGAATAGCAGCCTCGAGCACGTTATCGGTCCCGATGACGTTGGTCTTCACGGCCTCCATTGGATGGAACTCGCAAGACGGAACCTGCTTGAGCGCGGCGGCATGGAAGATATAGTCAACGCCGCGGGTGGCATTCAGCACACTTTGGTAATCCCGCACATCACCGATGTAAAACTTCAGCTTGGCGTTACCGTAACGCTTGCGCATGTCGTCCTGTTTCTTCTCATCGCGGCTGAAAATGCGTATCTCAGCGATGTCGGTGTCCAGGAAACGTTTGAGCACTGCATTACCGAAAGAACCCGTACCGCCGGTAATAAGAAGTTTTTTGCCGTTGAACATATGATCTGACCCTTGCCGCGAACCCGGAAAGTTACCGGGCTCGTAGAGCTGAATAAATAATGTCGTCTTTTTGCTGAGCACTCGGATAGCTGATCAACACAGCCCGGTATGCGCCCTTGAATACAAAGAAGCTACCTGCTGCCACGCCGACCACGCCACAAGCTGCCACGACGCCGCGCATATCCTCAAGCGAACCGCCGCCCCCCAGGATGGTAATGGGGATGTGCACGGCCTCGCGCAGCTTGACGGCAAGCTCGACATTGTAGCCTTTCATCCTGCCGTCGTTTTCAATGGAATTGAGCACGATCTCTCCGGCGCCGAGTCTTTCGAACTCTTGAGCCGCCTCAAGAACGCTGCGCTTGGTGTTTCGCGTGCCATTATGCGTCCAGACCTCCTGCTGTTTACTCAACAGGCGCGCCTTATGGTCGAGGACCACGACAACGCTCTGGCTGCCGATTTCTTCAGCGATCTGACTGATCAACTGAGGGGTCTCAAAGGCCGCCGAGCTGATGGCGACCTTCTCGACGCCCAGCGCAATAATATCCTTGGCCTGTTGCACGGTCCGAATGCCCCCGCCATAACACAATGGCATGCGGCACTCTGCTGCCAGTTTGGCAATCTGGGCGTAATTGGGTTCGGCAGCGTTCACCGTGGCGTCGATGTCGATCACGATCAACTCGTCGGCTTCTTTTTCGTTGAAGATCTTAACCGCGTTGATCGGGTCCCCAACGTATTTGGGGTCCTTGAACTTCACTGTCTTCACCAGCCCGCCGTCTTGAATCAGCAAGCAAGGAATGATCCTAGGTCTCAACATGTCATAGTTCCGCGAAGTTTTTCAGCAATCCGACGCCGAAATGGTGGCTTTTCTCAGGGTGAAACTGGGCGCCATACACATTTTCAGCGCGCACGGCACAGCTGAACGCCAAGCCGTAGGAGGAGGTGGCCTCACTGTGTTGGGCCTCCTCGCATTCAAAAAAGAACGAATGCAGAAAATAAAAGCGCGCGTCGTTCTCAAAGCCCTTGAACAACGCAGAGCCCGCGACTGGAGTGACATCGTTCCAGCCCATGTGCGGCAGAGGCACGTCGGTCAGGCCGGGAACGGACTTGAACGACCGAACGCAACCGGGTACCCAGCCCAGGCCAGGCATAGAGCCCTCGTCACTTCGGTTCGCCAATATTTGCATACCCACGCAAACACCCAACACCGGGACTTTATGCCCCAGGACCAATTCTTCGAGCACAGGGCGCATGCCCGAGGCATCAAGCCGTTTAACGGCATGATCGAACGCGCCGACCCCGGGAAGGATCAACTTCGTCGCACCGTCCAATTGCGCAGCCGTCTGGGCGACAGCAACCGGAATATGTAAACGTCGATAGACGTTCACGAAAGCCTGGATATTCCCCAGACCATAATCAATGATGGTAATCATCTGAACAGTCGTCTTTCCAATCCGATTGCACTGAGAACCCGGGCGCCAATTCCAATCAGGAACCGCTTGTTTTTGTAATCATGGTAGGTTTTATTTTCGCCGTCGAAAATGCGCTGAAGCTCAGGCACAGTCAAGTCCAGCTTGTGTGCAACATACTCAAACTCGGAGGTCAGGAAATTCTCATCCAGCTCAGGCTTGGCAATGCGCTCCAAAGCGGCCTCACGAGTCATCTGGCCGGTCATGATAAGACTGGAGAAATGAGCACGGCGCTTTTCATAGCCAAACTTGCGCGGCATCCAGTAATCTTCGTAGAAACGCGTGAATCTGGATTCGTGATGTTTGTGCTGAAAACGCTTCCAACCGAACAGACGCTCCAGTGTATCCTCCGCATCGCTCTTTATATAAGGCAACAGATTCAACGGACGAACAACCTGCATACCCAAGACATAACGATAATAAATTTTGTAGGACAAGATATCGACCAGCGGAAACGACTTGAGCTTGCGCGTTCCGAATTTGCCGTGGATATCATTGATCAGTATTTTATCTATGCCCGGGTAGCCACCCCACTCTTCCGGTTCGCGACAGCACTCAGTAGAGTAATTAGCACCTGTTAATACGTACTTTATCTTATTGGCTTTTGCGAATCGATAAAGCCCTGAAAAGAAAGCAGCGTCTTGCGGAATATCCTGATCTGGAATTTGCGCTTTCAAAAAAGCCACTTGCAAACTCTTCATCTCTTCCCAGTTGACAACGTCAGTGTATAGCTCCAAACCAAGGCCATCGACAAGCTTCTCGATATTACCGACAGCCTGATCCGTATTCCAACCTGCATCAACATGAAACAGAAGTGGCCGCAGCCCCATAACTTCTTTAGCGACATAGCACAAGTAAGAACTGTCAAGACCACCACTAAGGCCTATGATACAGTCAAAATCACGACCAACGCCGTCCGCTTTGATTTTATCAGCCAACGCCTTAAGCTCAGCCTGGCCACGCGCATCAGTGTGCCAACTGGGCTTGATGACCTTCTCAAAATTATTGCAATACTCGCAAACACCATGCTCATCAAAACTTATATTAGGATCACTGGTATCCATAATACATCTAGAGCAAACAGTGTACTCCCCGGCGCGCCTCATTGTCCCCCTCCCATAAACTGTTACTTCGCTGACTGCAGCTTACTCATTATTTTCGACAAAACCGCCTCGTATTCTGCAGGCTTGATAGCCAGCGGGTGCAAAATAGCACCTATCCCGCTCCCTTCATACTCAGCCACCAGGGTAGAGGGATAGGATATTAACAAATCGACCTTGGGAAAGAAATCGGCCTGTTCAATCATATGCCAACCTCTCGCCCTGATCTCCCTGCTCGGAGAAACAGTCGGGTGCGGTTTGTAAAAAAAATCGATGCCAGAATTCGACACCATCTGGTCGTACAAAAACAAGTGAAAACTTTCACATATCGCATGGCCGACGATCAGCACGCTAAAATCCGAGGACACGGGTGACAAAGAAATTTTAGGCTTGAAGCATTCGACCTCAAGGTCACGCCGCCGATTTGCGCAGGATAGAATATATTTGCGAAACACCTCGGCAGCCCCTTGATTATATACATAGAGCTTATTCACGCTGACCAATCGCGTGGGAATCTTTACAGAAAACGTGGTTTCCATACTTGTTGAAGACAACCCCACAAGCGAACCATGCTGGACAATTGTCAGCCCCGACGACACCTTTCTCCGCGCGACTAAACGATCAACAAGAACCGCCCAACGATCATAATGATCAGTGATGACAAATTTATGAGAGGGCATTTTTTCAATGGCGAAATAAAACACAATCCACTTGAAAGCCGTATAACTTTGCAACTTCCAAATTGAAAGATCATTCTTACGCTTCATCCGACTGGAAACAATAAAAGAAAGCCTCAACGCCTCAACACAGTCGCGCCAAGTCAGAAAAGAAGAATAGTTCAACACTGTCAAGCCGGGACTCGTGATCACTCCCTCGCTTCCAGGACCTCTCACCAGACAACTGGATTGACTCAATGCATCAACCGACTCGAGTACGCTCAAGGCACGCGGGGAGAAAGAAAGCGCAATAGATCTATCCGAAGGCAAACCCAAAAACCTTAAATCAAACTTATCCTTACTAATCAACAATCTTGAGAAGTCAAACAGAAACCAGCATTTATCAAGCCCCAGATACCACAGCCAGCTCACAACCCGTATAAAAACCCTAGCGACAAAAAAGCCTTCCCCAATGACACTCAAAAATTTCGCAGGACGTGGTGCATACGCCAGTTTACTTGGATCACAGGCGCACAGCGAGTAAACACTTTCATCAACCGCAATTTCATTTCTCGTCGCAGCAAGATAATGAGCAAGCAGCCTCAACCGCCCATGCTTTTTCTTATCCATATGCTTTATTCCTTTTCGATCCTCTGAATACAAAAAAAGCTTCCCTCGGGAAAAAAAGCATTTGGTTATCTGGAAAGGACTTCAGCGTATTTCCGAATATAGCACAAACAACACAGTACAAAAAAAACATTTTGAACAACATATCAGCATCGCTGCCAGAGCGAGGTCCAAACATAAATATCAAAAAAAACAGAAAACAAGCAAAAACCAGAATACATAGTAAACCCATCAAGTTAGAATAAGAACTTTCACTAAACAGACTCAACTTGGCACTCTCGGAGCCCGGCAAGAAATGAGAAAAACCAAAACCAGGATTATTGAGATTACCTAAAGCCGATATTAACCTTACAATTGCAGCGTGCGCACAACAAGCGGATGGCTGCCCTGCACTACCTAGCTCGTGCAGAGCTTTATTAGGGTTTAACATCACAACCATCCTTCTTAATCAAACGAAAGCAAAAAACATAAGCCAGAGATTTCCATATAAATATCATTACAAAAGCATTACACATCCCCCAAAGCACAGCTGTGACCCCATCAACGTTTGCCATGCGCATTGCAAAATAAGATACGAGAAAAACCATCAGTCCGCCGACCTGACTAAAAAATATATGCGAGTCTTTATGAAGCGCATAAAGCCCTACATGGGGAATCATGCTGAAGGAATAGAGAGCCATCGCCAAAATCAACCACTTCAATACATAAAAATACTCGACATAAACAATTTTATCCAACCACAACGTCATGCCCCAACCACAAAAATAACAGGCAACAGATAAAAACAAGGTAAAACCGACCACATTAAAAGTAAGCCCCCTCATGCTGGCAGAGAATTGGCGATAATCGTAAGACTTGGCAAGAAGGATAAGCTTAGGATAGTAGAACACTATAACAGCCGCATCCAAAAACGAAAGTACAGCCGTCGCCATACCTATGTATAGGACATAAGCTCCTAAGGCATCAAGACCCGCTACTTGCTCTATCCAGTAGCGATCAATGGTAAAAATACCACGAATACAAAGACTGGCGATCAGCAACGGCCAAACCAGCCTCAGTCCTTTTCTTATCCACGCCCAATTTACTGGTTTAAAAAAAGAACGGCTACTGTAAGATCTCAAGCCCCAAAAACCAATAAAAAGCGCGAACAAGCACCCCAAAAACCAGAGCAAAAAGACAAAATTTAAATTGCGCATTTTGGGCCATAAAAATATAGCCAATATGACGACCAGACACCACACACCACTACGGACAAATAAAACCACACTGGCCAGCATTTGCTGTGAAACAGCGACTAAAACCCTATTCAGCTCTTGAGCCAAATGCTCAACGACCAGTAGAAAACCAAACCAGTAGATATACTCGAATGCAATGAATCCGTGCGAAAAAAAAACAACCACCAACGGCAATACCAAAACGTACGCGATGGCGTAAAGTACTACTTGATCCTTGAGATAACCGAACAACAGATCTGGATCAGAGCCTATGATCTCACGCGTGGAATAATTATAAAATTCAAAACCTACCAAATATATTGCATATCCGATAGTCGCCGCTACCAGTCCGTAGATACCCACATCTTTAGCATCGAGATATTTAGCCATAAAAAAAATAAGAGCAAACTTACTAACCAGCGTAGCCGCCCTTATATTCAAATTGATGAGGCGCTTGACTTTCTCGCACCCCACCAAACTTAGCACTTTATTTAACAACCGAATCTATACTCCCAAACAAAACAGCCATACACCTTCAGACAGAAACAACCGCATCAATCAAGCCAATCTATTGCTAGGAGGCCAATCATGCCTTTGTGAGCCAAAAGTCCTATCTCAAATTAAAAGGCTAAATCTTTGTTCAGATTCTCATCATGAACAAACATCTCAGCCATTCTAAAATCATAGATATCGTCCACATCCACAGCACGCATACGCGGGACAACCACGGATTTTAACCGTCCGCCGAAAAGCCCTGTCGATGTTTTGATATAGGAAGGGCGCGTCACATAAGCAACGCCCGTCATATCATAGGCAGCCGGGGCATCCTGCCTTCGTGTTATGGTGCCATCACCGCACACCAGCTTACTAAACCCGGCCTCATCTCGAACCAACATTGCAAAATATGGGTTGGTTGCCGCGGGGGTTACCGTCACAACCACATCAGCGCCTTCAATCGAATCCAGACATTTACGTACATCACTGGCGTTCCGCAATGGGCTGGTAGCCGGAAGGCTCAAGAACACGTCAAAGCGGTCACCACGTTGCTCCAAAGTTTCGATCGCATGCTGCCAGGACTTCCACTCCGCCGACGTATCTGCTGCCAGATGTTCAGGCCGCTCAATCACTTCTGCGCCGTACTTCTTCGCAACCGCAGCTATCTGTGGACAATCCGTTGAAACAAACACCTTCTCGATACTTTCAACTTGCTTAGCTACATTGATCGAATAGGCTAGCAAGGGCTGACCATCCAAATCTCTAATATTCTTACCGGGCAGGCCTTTAGAACCACCTCTTGCAAATATAAAAGCATACGTCTTCATAAAATCCTCCCCAAGGTCCAACAACGTAAAAATAGTGCAGAGCATTTACAAGCTCAAAAATTCGCTTTGGGCCCGTTGAAAATCCTCCATACGACCTATATCAAGCCAGTACTCATGCACAGGAAACATATTTACATTTCGCTTGAACTCAATTTCTTTTTCCAGCAACGTAGGCATATCGATACGCTCACCAGGCGGAACGCTTTTCACCAATTCCGGTGACAGTAAGTAGATTCCTGCATTGATGAAAAAGTGTTGAACCGGTTTCTCAACCATTGAGACTATTCTATGCCCCTCGCTTTGAATTACGCCGTAGGGGACACGATACTCAAATTCCCTTACGCACATCGTGGCTGCGCCATTGTGCGCTTCATGAAATTCCAATAGGTTCTGGAAATTCAAGGTGGTCAACAAATCCCCGTTCATCATGAAAAGCGGCATATCTATTTCATCATGAGGAAGCAGGCCCAGCGCTCCACCAGTGCCCAAAGGAACCTCCTCATGGATATAGGTAATGCTGACACCCCATTGGCTACCGTTACCGAAATAATCTCTAATCATCTCTGGCATGTAATGAGTCGAGATATAAAACCGATGGAAACCCGAGTTTATGAAGCGCTCCAGGATCAGTTCCAAAATTGGCTTATCGCCGACCTTGAGCAAGGGTTTGGGACAATTATGGGTCAGCGGTCTCAATCGTGTGCCGAAACCACCCGCCATGAGAAACACGGGGTTATCACGGCGCGGCTTATCGAGAAGATCATGCAAGGTCTCAAGCCCAATTACTTTGCCCTGATCATCCAGCACCGGAAGTTGAAGAAGCTTGTACTGTTCCATTATGGAAAGGATACGAGCCTTCGTCCAACCCTGACGAGCTGTCTTCGGGGACAAGCACATAATGTTCTTGATAGGACCATTGAGCGGCAGTTTTTTCAGTAGTGCCCGCCTAATGTCTCCGTCGGTCACGGTACCCAAGAGATTTTGTTGGTCATCTACTACCAGAACTATACGCATCGC
The DNA here is from genome assembly GCF_001269745.1 of Pseudomonas sp. P97.38. Taxonomy (NCBI): domain Bacteria; kingdom Pseudomonadati; phylum Pseudomonadota; class Gammaproteobacteria; order Pseudomonadales; family Pseudomonadaceae; genus Pseudomonas; species Pseudomonas sp. P97.38. The sequence continues at coordinate 201,200 of NZ_LHVJ01000015.1, read as the reverse complement.
AACGCGATCGAGCGTAGCGATCGCCTCTTCCATAGCGATGTCTGGACTAACAAGCGTCAACTGCCACTGTTTCATTCTTGCCTCTTAATTCTTTAGTCGTTGGGTAATATGAGGTTTGGTACCTAACGATATGCAATCAGCTGGTAACGACCTCGCCAGTACAGAACCAGCTCCAACCACAGCGTTTTCGCCTACGATCAACGACTGAATGATGGTAGCACCGGCGCCAACGAACGCTCCTTCGCAAATGGTTGCCCCCCCGCACACGATTGCACCGGGTGCAATATGGACATTAGCGTGGACGTTACAGTCATGATCAATGCTCGCCCGAGTATTTATGATTGTATTTTCACCGATGTCACAGTCAGCTTGTACGACAGCACCTGCCATCACTTGGACACCTTGACCCAAGTTTGCAGTGGCATCCACCGAAGCACAGGGATGAATCAGTACAGGAAAATCAAATCCCTTGGCTCGGTAACGCGTGAAGATCCTCTCTCGGACTCTATTGTGGATAACTTGGCCAATCCCGTTAATAAGACCGACTTCGGTAGGATCTAACTGCTCAAGAGAACTATCGTCACCCAGCACTTCCACGCCACGCCACTCCTTCGTCTCTCTTGATTTAAACTCGGGAGCGCATACGCCGATGACATCAAAACCCGCTGATAGCGCTAACGACAGGAGAACCTTGGCATGTCCTCCTGCACCAATCAACACAACTGCCTTGATAGTCTTAGCGGGCTTCACTTTTCGAAAGCCTCGCCCATCGCGTAATCGCGCACACTGACTTTCCCGATCAACCCCCATAGCTCAGTAGCCGGCAAACCGCCACCACTGCGAGCCGTAGTAAGGTCCTCACGGGACATCACAGTCCCTTTTGCTATTGGACGACTTGCCACCACCTGTTGTCGCGCGGCCTTGCGCGTATCCCACTCGCTTGCTTGCGGAGCCTTGCATGCATTGCCAATAGCCTGTTCCAAAGCACGAATATCATTGATCATACTTTTGAGTTCATCAGGCTCAAGGGAAGCCTTGTGATCAGGACCCGGTAGAGTCCGGTCAAGGGTAAAATGCTTTTCAATGACCTTGGCCCCCCTTGCAACCGCGGCAATGGAGACCAGCGCACCTTCCGTATGATCCGAATATCCAACTTCAAGGCCAAAAGCATTTGCGAGTGTATCCATCGCTCTTAAATTGACCTCGGCCCAAGGAGTGGGGTATTGCGATGTGCAATGAAGCAAGGTCACGTGTCCAAGCAATTTATGCCTGTTTTCCGCAACGCTCCAGGAACGCCAAACCTCATCCATGTTCTGTGGCTCACGGTCATAGGCCAGGGCATGAGTAACAATGGCCAAGCCCTGCTCAACCTCACTGAGCGTTGCCATTCCTGTGGACAGGATCAACGGTTTGTGTGTGTGTGCAAATTGCCAAAGCAACGGGCCGTTAGTCAATTCTCCAGACGGCACCTTGAAAAAAGGCATGCCTAGATGGCTTAGAAAATCCAAGCTCTCTGTATCAAAAGCGGTTGAAAGAAACTCGATTCCGAGACTTCGAGCATGTTGCTGTATATCCTGATGCCATTCCTTAGGCAGCTCGAGCTTCTTCAACATCGCTAGCTGAGATTCATTGTTGGCGGTGTTCGAGACCTGATAAGCAGCCTTTGGCGCGTGCTTGGACGCCAGCTTGACGGCATCGAACGTCTGGAACTTCACCGCATCCGCGCCTGATACGGCGGCTGCCTCAACAAGTGCCAAAGCTAAGTCCCGTTGTCCGTTATGGTTAACACCTGCTTCTGCAATTACGTAGACACCTTGCGAGCCACTTTTCATAGTAAATCCAAGTCATAGAATTTTTTTGAAGTACTGCCGTCAAATTTTATCAACTGCTGCACGATTTTCTGACTGGCCTCACCTTGCCCATAGGGATTTTCTGCGTGTTTACACTTACCCGAAAACTCCTCCGACAACGCAAGAGTGATAGCTTGGCGAATTGCGTCGGTAACAGGGTCACAATGGATGACGGTTTCAGCAGCCAACCGCCCTCTCTGCCGCGAGCCAATATTGACAGTAGGTAAGCCAAATGAAGGCACCTCGATAATTCCGCTTGACGAGTTACCGACCACGACGCTCGCATATCGCAACGTGCTCAAATAGCGCTTAAAACCAAGTGAGGGAATCGCAAGCACCCTGCCAACATTAGCAGCAGCATATTTTTCAATAAGCGATATTATGCGACGACCGCCGTTGTCAGCGTTGGGGTAAGTAATGATCACCTGTCGATCTGGAAATGAATCCAATGCATCCAACAAGGCGCAAAAACTCTGCTCAGGGTCTTCCTCGGCCAAGGTAACCGGATGATAGGTCACCAGCATAAAGGGGCTTACGATCTTGAAATAGAGGCTTTGGGACAGCGCCTCGAGGGATAAAAACTCCCCGCGTTTCACATGATCCAGACCGATTGCACCAACATTAAATACTCGTACTGGGTCTTCACCCATCTGAATCACACGCTGCCTATAGGGTTCAGCCGCTACAAAATGCAGTATGGACATCTTGCTTATTGCATGCCGAATGGCATCGTCATAGGCTCCTTCGGTTATTTCTCCTCCATGGATATGAGCCACCGGAATTTTCATGATCAGTGCGGCTTGCACTACGGCCAGCGCCTCGAACCGATCTCCGAGTACCACTAGTACATCAGGCGCTATTCGCTCCAAGGCCTCGGCAAAACCTAATAATCCCAACCCCATTGACTTGACAACGCCAACCGCTGTATCAGAAGACAACAGCATTTCGACCTTCGCATCGATCTCAAATCCATCAAGAACGATCTGCTTCCAAGTCTCGCCAAACTCAGGGGACAGATGCATGCCACTTACGATGAGCCGTAGATCCAAGGCGGGATTATCTTTTATATCCCTGATCAGCCAGTACAAAAGACCATATTCAGCCCTTGTACCAGTAAAAATCGCTACCTTACTGACCACGCTGAAACTCCGGCAATACGCTACTTGGCAAGTTCACGACACGCGACTCCAACCACAGCGAATTAGTCAGATCCCCCTTCATGCACTGACTGTATAGCGGCAGATGGCACATCAACTTCCAAATAGGACGAGTCATTACACCTTTATCGTTAGTCGCTTTAAGAAGCGCATCACGGCGTTCGACCGATTCACAAATAACCGTATTCAACCAATAGTTTGAACGGCATTCGGGTGGTTCTTCAAAAAAAGTCAATTCACTATCAGCCAACAACGAGGCGTAGCGGGATGCCAATTCACGCTTGGCTGAAACGAATGCGTCGATTTGCTCCAACTGAGCACAGCCTAGTGCTGCATTCAGATTAGGTAATCTATAATTGAAACCTAATTCGTCGTGGACGTACTCATAGGCATGAGGTTGCTTCGCCGTCGTCGTCAAGTGTTTAGCTTTAACGCCAAGTGTCTCATTTGACAGAATAGCGCCCCCGCCGCCTGTGGTAATAATTTTATTACCATTGAAGCTAAGGACCCCTAATGCACCAAAAGTACCAGTGTGCTGTCCTTTATAAAGGCTTCCGAGCGATTCCGCCGCATCTTCAACCAACGTTATGTTCCATTGTTGGCAAACTCTAACCAGTTCATCTATATCCACTGGATGCCCAAATGTATGCATGGGCAAACAGGCGCGGATAACTTGTTGAGTGGTTCTGGTGCGACAAAGTCCCTGATCATCTAGATAAGCATTTTCTTGGAGCCAGGCATTCATTGCCGATGGAGAAAAGCCGAGGGTATGCAGGTCAACGTCAATGAATACAGGCATGGCACCGCAGTAAGCGATGGCATTGCACGTCGCGACGAAAGTCAACGCTTGGGTCAGGACGAGATCACCTTGCCTTACCTCAGCCAGAATAAGCGCCGTGTGAAGTGCTGCCGTACCATTTACCGTGGCCGTCGCCCGTGGGCTTCCTGTATAGGAAGCCATGTCTTTTTCGAATCGATCAACAAAGGCACCCACGCTCGATACAAATGTAGATTCAATTGTTTCCACTACGTAATCGCGCTCATGACCATTGAAGACAGGTGCATGCAGCGGAATGAAATCCTTGGTAGCGTACTCGTCACGCACGAACTTAATCAATGAATCGAACATGGAACCTCCTCTCACACGTTATAAATATCAGCTTTATACTTAGCCAAATTTTCGGGAATGAGAAGCCAGTCGATTGTCTGCTGCAAGCCTTCGGAAATAGAATAATTCGGCACGAAACCGGTCAACTTATTAATTTTGGTATTATCACACCACAATCTGAAAACTTCCGATTTTTCTGGGCGCATACGTTGGTCTTCAGTCAAAAACTCCACATCACTATTCATCAGTTTCTTGATAAGTTCGAGCGTATCGCGCACAGAGATTTCGTAGTTTGAACCGATATTGACTGTTTGACCAATGGCCTCTTGGCAACGGGCCAGTTGCAAGAATCCCCGGCAGGTATCAGCCACATAGTTAAAGTCACGTGTCGGGGAAACATCACCCAGCTTGATCTGCTTTTGACCACTTGCGATTTGAGTGATGATGGTAGGAATAACTGCCCTGGCCGACTGCCTAGGCCCGTAGGTATTGAACGGCCTGGCGATAGTCAACGGTAAATCGAAAGCATTGAAGAAGCTCATGGCCATCGCGTCGGCACCAATTTTCGAAGCACTGTAGGGTGACTGAGCTTGCAGAGGATGCTTTTCATCAATAGGCACATACTGAGCGGTGCCGTAAACCTCACTGGTCGAAGTATGAATCACCCTCTTGACTTTATTTTCGAGTGCCGCCTGGCAAATATTCAATGTACCTTTTACATTGGTATCCACATAACTATCAGGTGCAACATACGAATATGGAATCGCAATCAATGCCGCAAGATGAAAAACAATATCAATATCTTTAGTGATATGCTTGCAGAAATGCGGATCCCTCACATCACCACTAACAACTTCCACCTTATCGAGGCAGTTGATATTCTCCAACCAACCCCAATAGTTAAACGAATTATATTGGGACAGCGCCTTTACCTGGTAACCTTCCTGCACCAGCAACTCAACCAAATGGGAACCAATAAATCCGTCGGCGCCCGTTACTAAAACTCTATTCAATTTCCACCTCAGCATGGTTGAGTATTTAAATCAGTATAAGCAGCTTTATTTTTCAGCTTTTAGCTTGTCAATTCTTTAGTCCAAGCAACCCAATGGGTATGCCACTGGCTCGAAATCTAATTTTTTCTCGGACGGAATATCGACATTATAGTCTGCATCGCCCAAAACAAAAAAATTGACAAGTACAACTGTCTCGGGGACAGATTAAGAGCGCAGGCCTTTTGCCGACGAGGAGCCGCCCAAATTTTCTCAATACTCATGATGCAACTCCCTCCGCCTCGTAGCCTATCCGTCGCTTTGAAAAATTTGTTACCTAACGCCCGCCTAGATGATTTTCCCGGCTGCCGGCGACAGTCATCTGGCCTAAATTGGCGCTCCGCTGGTCCGTCGAGCCGATTACAGCCAGCTCCACGGTGCATTGAAACGAGCCTTCCTGGCATATGATGAGCTCCTCACACGACATTGATTCCCTGGAGTTGCCCATTCAAAAGCATCGCATCAGGCCCCATCACAACCTTCTGCCGCAATTAGGCCTACCCTCGTCGTCCCGCTCATATCCTTCGTTCATCGGAGCACGGTTCGCTGGCAACCGCAATGATAGCGAGGCCAGGCCATTGGGGAAATGGTTTTTACCTATGCGCGGGAAGGTCATATCACCAAAGGACGTAATTGAGGCAGCACCCAGCACAAATCTAATCGATTGGCAACACCTGAACTCGGTTCGCCAACATCCACAGCTTTAAGCCGTTTTTGATGTATACGAGAGTCGAGCAACAACTTCACCGAAATTAAAAAAGCACGCGCACTCAACTGGTACAGACTCTCCCATCAGCAAGATAGTCAATCTGTAAATTACAAGCACTTATAAATGACTATTGACTTCGATAAAAAAAATCGAGATAAAGCTATAGAGCCGCCCAAGATCAGACCTCGATAGCGCCAGAAGCCAAGATCAGCGCCAAACTTAGCCTGAGCAGACTTTCAGGCATCCTCTATGCTGCCGCCCTGTCGGTAAATAAAAATGCTTCAGGATCAACGAACGGCAATTGAATATAGACACATCATTGGAGGGCCTGAACCCAACACTTCGACTCCAGACATCAGAGCTGTGCTGGCTCACTGATCACCCATCTTATTAGCAGTGTTAACGATCATATCAACGGTCGCTGCAGAGTTGACTATTGAGCAATCAAGCCAATCGTCTTGGCAATTTTCAACGCCTCACGAAGCCGCTGAATAATTTCATTGCGGAGTGCCCGCGCGGTTTTATGCAAACTGGCGATTCGCTGCTCCAGATTACAAGCTCTCACGGAGGCCTTTGAAGTGACACTCTTAAACAATTTCATTGCAGCCGTTTCACTGACGCGCAAGCCCCTGCTCACACGTCAGCACGGTCGTCACCTTGCACAGCAATCGAAACTCCAACGCATCCTTACCCCCCCCTTTTATTGTCAGTTAACGGGAGGTGCGCTCATACGAACGATCGAGCGGCAATTTTTGCGCAAGGACCGCACAATGAAGGAAGATAAATCCGATTAAAAAACGAAGCATGCGAGACCCAGACATCCATTACTTCAGCCGTCGACGCATCCCAATGAACCATGCAAGCAACGGTCCCAGCATCATACCGGCGAGCAACGCCAGCAACACGTAAACTGAAACAGGTAGTTGCGGGGCGGACCAGCCCAAAAATAGCAGCGTAGCAGGCTGCGTATTTTCCAGTACGAACAGGATGATCGCTGAGGCCATGAGCAGCGCAGCTACGACAAGGGCCAATCGCTTAAAGTTCCGCATTCAACCCCCTTCGCCCAACATCAAAGCTCATCGCCTTCCTCCTCGTTGACACGATCCCTGAGCTCCTTGCCCGGCTTGAAATGAGGGACGAATTTACCGTCGAGGCTGACGGACTGACCGGTCTTGGGGTTGCGACCCACCCGAGGAGCGCGGTAATGCAGGGAAAAGCTGCCGAAGCCACGGATCTCGATACGATCTCCAGTCGCCAGGCATTGGGACATTTGTTCAAGCATTGTCTTGATGGCCAGCTCTACATCCTTGGATGAGAGTAGCCCTTGATGGGTGACAATTCGTTCGATCAACTCCGACTTCGTCATATTTTTCCCTTCTTTTTCAAGCAGCTAGATCAGCGCTTCAAAGGTTTTAGCATGCCCTGAGGTTTTTGAACAGCCCAAGTATTGACATATCGCCTACAAGCTCAGCCTGCCCCTTTCTTGGGCAGATGGGCGTCATTTCAGGCGCTAACGACACATGACTAGCATCGTGCGAGTCAGGTAGCCTGCCGGATTGAAGCCGAAGGGATATTGGTCGTCGTCCCTGGCGTCATCGGATCGGGTAATCACCTTGTAGCCCGCCCCCTTGCATTCCTTCGTCGCCCGTTTCTGGCACTTTTCCCAGCCCGAACCCAACCCCGAGCAGTCAACCTCGATACCACTGACACCACGCACGGCATGCGTCTTTGCACTGGTAGAGCAACCTGCCAGGGCCGCAACCAACAGCACGAGAAAGAGTCTGTTCATTCAAATCCCTATCACCCCAGCACCTCAAGGCAACCCTTAGTCGTTATATAGATGATTGATCTGCATAACAAAAGAGACAGTTTTATTAAGGGATAGGTTTCATGGCCAACGTGAAACCCCTCCTTAAGAAACCAAGGCAAATCGCGGCCACAAAAAAGGGCGACCGAAGTCGCCCTTTTTCTATGGTCTAACAGAACTCAGTTCTGTTTTTCCATTTGTGCACGCAGCAGGTCGCCCAGAGTGGTAGGACCAGCAGCGACGCTGTCCGAAGCTGGCTTGTCGCGCAGGCTTTGGATAGCTTCTTTCTCGTCTTCAACGTCTTTCGACTTGATCGAGAGCTGGATTACGCGGCTCTTGCGGTCAACGCTGATGATCTTGGCTTCTACTTCTTCGCCTTCCTTCAGGACGTTGCGCGCGTCTTCAACGCGGTCACGGCTAATTTCGGAGGCTTTCAGAGTCGCTTCGATATCGTCGGCCAGAGTGATGATGGCGCCTTTGGCGTCAACTTCTTTCACGATGCCCTTAACGATTGCGCCCTTGTCGTTCTCTTGAACGTACTCGGAGAACGGATCGCTTTCCAGTTGCTTGATACCCAGGGAGATGCGCTCGCGCTCTGGGTCAACCGACAGGATAACGGTGTCCAGCTCGTCGCCCTTCTTGAAACGGCGTACGGCTTCTTCGCCCACTTCGTTCCAGGAAATGTCGGACAGGTGAACCAGGCCGTCGATGCCGCCGTCCAGACCAATGAAGATACCGAAATCGGTGATCGACTTGATGGTGCCGGAGATTTTATCGCCCTTGTTGAACTGGCCAGAGAAGTCTTCCCATGGGTTGGACTTGCACTGCTTGATGCCGAGGGAGATACGACGACGCTCTTCGTCGATGTCCAGAACCATGACTTCCACTTCGTCGCCGACTTGTACGACTTTCGAAGGGTGGATGTTCTTGTTGGTCCAGTCCATTTCGGAAACGTGTACCAGGCCTTCAACGCCTTCTTCCAGCTCAGCGAAGCAGCCGTAGTCGGTGAGGTTGGTAACACGAGCGGTGACGCGGGTGCCTTCTGGGTAACGGGCTTTGATAGCAACCCATGGGTCTTCACCCAGTTGCTTCAGGCCCAGGGAAACACGATTGCGCTCGCGATCGTACTTCAGAACCTTGACATCGATCTCGTCGCCAACGTTGACGATTTCCGAAGGATGCTTGATACGCTTCCAAGCCATGTCGGTGATGTGCAGCAGGCCATCGACGCCGCCCAGATCAACGAATGCGCCGTAGTCGGTGAGGTTCTTGACGATACCCTTGACCTGCTGGCCTTCCTGCAGCGATTCCAGCAGAGCTTCACGCTCGGCGGAGTTTTCGGCTTCCAGGACGCTGCGACGGGAAACGACAACGTTGTTGCGCTTCTGGTCCAGCTTGATGACCTTGAATTCCAGCTCTTTGCCTTCCAGGTGCGTGGTGTCGCGCACTGGACGGACGTCAACCAGGGAACCTGGCAGGAACGCACGGATGCCGTTAACGTCGACAGTGAAGCCGCCTTTAACCTTACCGTTGATAACGCCCTTGACCACTTCCTCAGCTGCGAAAGCCGCTTCCAGAACGATCCAGCATTCAGCACGCTTGGCTTTTTCACGGGACAGCTTGGTTTCACCAAAGCCGTCTTCAACCGAGTCCAGCGCAACGTGAACTTCGTCACCGACGTTGATGTTCAGTTCGCCAGCGTCGTTGTAGAACTGCTCAAGCGGGATGAGTGCTTCAGACTTCAGACCAGCGTGAACGGTTACCCAGCGAGCCTGGTAATCGATATCGACGATAACACCGGTGATGATGGAGCCAGCCTGAAGGTTCAGGGTTTTTAGGCTTTCTTCAAAGAGTTCCGCAAAGCTTTCGCTCATTTTAATTCCTGATGATTGGGGCGAAGGATACGCCCGGCTCCACACCCCAGACGGTGTGGGTTAGTTTCATATAGAAGAAGCACCGCAGGACTATGACTGGTCCCCTGCAGAGCTTCCTGGTCACCCGGCGAGATCGCGCAGTGCGATTTCGCTCATGATGCGTTGCAACACCTGATCGATGGACAACTCCGTGGAATCCAGCTGTATCGCATCGGCCGCCGGCTTGAGCGGGGCCACTGCGCGCTGGGTGTCACGCTCGTCGCGTGCACGGATCTCATCTAGCAGACTCGACAGACTAACATCCTCGCCTTTGCCCTTCAACTGCAAATATCGACGACGAGCCCGCTCCTCCGCGCTGGCGGTGAGGAAAATCTTCAAGGGCGCTTCAGGAAATACTACCGTGCCCATGTCACGACCATCGGCCACCAACCCCGGCAGCTCCTGGAAAGCACGCTGGCGTTGCAGCAACGCTTCGCGCACCGCCGGCAGCGCAGCCACCTGGGAAGCCCCGGCCCCCACGCTTTCGGTGCGAATGACATCGCTGACTTCATCGCCTTCCAGGATGATGCGCTGCAACTGGCCATCGGTGGCTGCGATGAACTGGACATCCAGGTGCGCAGCCAACGTCTTGAGCAACTCCTCGTTGGTCAGGTCGACGCCATGGTTCGCCGCGGCGAATGCCAGCAGACGATACAAGGCACCCGAATCCAGCAGGTTCCAGCCCAGTTGCCTGGCCAGGATCCCGGCCACGGTGCCCTTGCCCGAACCGCTCGGGCCATCGATGGTGATGACCGGTGCCTTGATGATCACGACTGCGCCTCTTGTGCTACTCGAATGCCGACCTGTGCGCACAGCGCCAGGAAATTCGGGAACGACGTGGCGACGTTGGCGCAGTCATGAATGCGAATCGGCGCGCTGGCGCGCAACGATGCGACACTGAAAGCCATGGCAATGCGGTGATCGCCGTGACCATGGACTTCGCCGCCGCCGATCTGGCCGCCGTCGATGATGATGCCGTCCGGTGTCGGCTGGCATTTCACGCCCAAGGCCAGCAGGCCGTCGGCCATCACCTGGATACGATCTGATTCCTTGACCCGCAGCTCTTCAGCACCGGTCAGCACTGTGCGGCCTTCAGCACAGGCAGCGGCCACGAACAGCACCGGGAACTCGTCGATGGCCAGCGGAACCAGGGCCTCCGGAATCTCGATACCTTTGAGTTTAGCCGCTCTTACGCGAAGGTCCGCCACCGGCTCACCGCCCACTTCACGCTGGTTCTCCAGCGTGATGTCGGCGCCCATCAGGCGCAGGATGTCGATCACGCCGGTGCGGGTCGGATTGATGCCCACATGTTCGAGCACCAGCTCAGAACCCTCGGCGATGGACGCCGCCACCAGGAAGAACGCCGACGACGAGATATCGCCGGGGACTTCGATATGGGTCGCGGTCAGCTTGCTGCCGGACTCGACCGACGCCGTGGCGCCGTTGACGGTAACCGGGTAGCCGAAGCCACGCAGCATGCGCTCGGTGTGATCACGAGTAGGCGCAGGCTCGGTCACGGTGGTCTTGCCTTCGGCGTAGAGACCAGCCAACAGCAGGCAGGACTTCACCTGCGCACTGGCCATCGGCATGGTGTAGGTCAGCCCCTTGAGCTTGTTGCCGCCACGAATGGTCATCGGTGGACGACCTTCGGCAGCCGTCTCGATGACCGCACCCATTTCCCGCAACGGGTTGGCCACGCGGTTCATCGGGCGCTTGGACAGCGAGGCATCACCGGTCAGCGTGCTGTCGAAATCCTGCGCGGCCAGCAGGCCGGACAGCAGGCGCATCGACGTCCCGGAGTTACCCAGGTAGATCGGCCCAGGAGCTGGCTTCAAGCCATGCAGCCCGACACCGTGGATGGTCACGCGACCGTGGTGCGGACCTTCGATGACCACGCCCATGTCGCGAAACGCCTGCAGCGTCGCCAGGGCGTCTTCGCCTTCGAGGAAGCCTTCCACCTCGGTCACGCCTTCGGCCAGGGAGCCGAGCATGATCGAGCGGTGGGAAATCGATTTATCGCCCGGTACACGAATACGCCCACTCAGGGAGCCACCAGGTTGTGCCAGGAAAATCAGATCGTTGGAGTTCATAGCGTCCACATAGGCCCGACGGGCCAGGATTTTACTGAAATGCTCGCGGGCCACCCTGGCGCGTGTGAAAACGCCCAGCAATTGGTGCCCGTCCCCTGCATCGACCGCGTCGCGCAAGGCGTCGAGATCGCTGCGAAATGTATCGAGTGTGCGCAGGACAGCTTCGCGGTTGGCGAGGAAGATGTCGTGCCACATGACCGGGTCGCTACCGGCGATTCTCGTGAAATCGCGGAAACCGCCGGCAGCGTAACGGAAGATCTCAAGATTTTCATTGCGTTTGGCCAATGAATCCACCAACCCGAACGCCAGCAGGTGCGGCAAATGGCTGGTGGCGGCCAAGACTTCATCGTGGCGCTCGACCTGCATATGCTCGACGTCGGCGCCCAGCTCGCGCCACAGGCGGTCCACCACCGCCAGCGCAGCCGGATCGGTCTCTTCCAGCGGCGTCAGGATCACCTTGTGCCGGCGAAACAGCTCGGCGTTGGAGGCTTCCACCCCACTCTGCTCGGAACCGGCAATCGGGTGCCCCGGCACAAAGCGCCCCGGCATCCCGCCGAACGCCAGGGTGGCCGCCCGCACGACATTGCCCTTGGCACTGCCGACATCCGTGAGGATGGTGCGCCCCAGGTCCATGGTCGCCAGGCGCGCCAGCAGTTTTTCCATGGCCAGGATCGGCACCGCCAACTGAATCACGTCCGCGCCCTGGCAGGCGACCGCCAGGTCGTCTTCACAGCGATCCACCACGCCCAACTCGACCGCCAGCTTGCGTGACTGCGGGTCCAGGTCAACGCCGACCACCTCCCGGCACAGGCCACTTTCGCGCAATCCCTTGGCAAACGAACCACCAATCAACCCCAGGCCAACCACCACCAGGCGCCCGATCATAGGAACAGCAGGTTGCAATGAAGTGACATCAACCACGAGCCAGGACCTTGCTCAACGCCTCCAGGAAACGACTGTTCTCCGCCGGCAGGCCAATGGTGATGCGCAAGTGGTTCGGCATGCCGTAGTTGGCCACCGGACGCACGATCACGCCCTCACGCAACAACCCCTGGAACACCGGGGCGGCGACACGCCCGAGGTCGACGCAGATGAAATTACCTTTCGAGGGGATCCAGTCCAGGCCCAATTCGCGGAAACCGGCTTCCAACTGCTGCATGCCGGCCTCATTGAGACGACGGCTTTGCGCCAGGTATTCCTCGTCCTGCAACGCGGCACAGGCCGCGGCCAGCGCGAAGCTGTTGACGTTGAACGGCTGGCGCACGCGGTTCAGCACATCGGCCACCACGGCCGTGGACAAACCGTAGCCGACCCGCAGCGACGCCAGGCCATAGGCCTTGGAGAACGTGCGCGAAACCAGCAGGTTCGGGTAGGCCGCCAGGAAATCCAGGCCATCAGGCAGGTCGCTGCCTTCGGCGTACTCGATATAGGCCTCGTCCAGCACCACCAGCACGTGCTCCGGCACGTCCTGCAGGAAGTCGTCCAGGGCCTGGGCGTCGAACCAGGTGCCGGTCGGGTTGTTCGGGTTGGCGATGAAGACTACTCGGGTGTTGGCGTCAATGGCCGCCAGCATCGCCGGCAGATCGTGCCCCCACGCCTTGGCCGGCACCACATGGGCGTCGGCACCGACCGCCTGAGTCGCGATCGGGTAAACCGCGAACGCGTGCTCGCTGAACACCGCATTGAGGCCCGGCGCCAGGTAGGCGCGGGCCACCAGCTCGAGGATGTCGTTGGAGCCGTTGCCCAGGGTCACCTGGTTCAGCTCTACGCCACAGCGCTCGGCCAGCAGGCTTTTCAAGGCAAAGCCGTTGCCATCGGGATAACGGGTCAGCTCGGCCAGTTCGTCACGGATCGCCGCCAACGCCTTGGGACTTGCGCCCAGCGGGTTTTCGTTGCTCGCCAGCTTGACGATGCTGGCCGGGTCCAGGTCCAGCTCGCGAGCCAACTCGTCCACAGGCTTGCCCGGAACGTAAGGCGAGAGTTGTTGCACGCCTGGCTGCGCCAGTGCGAGGAAGTTGCCACTCATTTGCATCCGCCCTTAAAGAACTGCCTTGGGGTAGGAACCCAGCACCTTGAGTGCCACTGCTTCCTGACTGATTTTCTCAAGCACACCTTTGACCAGCGGATCGCGGTGGTGGCCGACGAAATCGATGAAGAACACGTAGGTCCATTTACCGCTGCGCGACGGACGCGTCTCGATACGGGTCAGGTCGATGCCATTGTCATGGAATGGCACCAACAGCTCATGGAGCGCGCCGGGCTTGTTGCTCATGGAAACGATGATCGATGTCTTGTCGTCGCCGGTCGGCGGCACTTCCTGGTTGCCGATCATCAGGAACCGCGTGGAGTTATCCGGGCGATCCTCGATTTTCTCGGCTAGGCGAGTCAATCCGTAGAGGCCGGCCGCCATATCGCCGGCAATCGCCGCCGAATTCCATTCGCCCTTGACCCGCTTGGCCGCTTCGGCGTTGCTGGAGACCGCCACGCGCTCGACGTTCGGGTAATGAGCATCCAGCCACTTGCGGCACTGGGCCAGCGACTGGGCGTGGGAATAGATCCGGCTGATGCTGTCGGTCTTGGTGTTTTCACCGACCAGCAGGTGATGGTGGATGCGCAGCTCGACTTCGCCGCAGATCACCATGTCGTGCTCCAGGAAGCTGTCCAGCGTGTGGTTGACCGCGCCTTCGGTGGAGTTTTCCACCGGCACCACGCCAAAATTCACCGCGCCGGCCGCCACTTCGCGGAAGACTTCGTCAATGGCCGCCATGGGCTTGCTGATCACCGCGTGGCCGAAGTGTTTCAGGGCCGCGGCCTGGGTGAAGGTGCCTTCGGGGCCCAGGTAGGCGACTTTCAGCGGCTGCTCAAGCGCCAGGCACGAGGACATCACCTCGCGGAACAGCCGCGCCATCTCTTCATTGCTCAACGGGCCCTTGTTGCGCTCCATGACCCGCTTGAGCACCTGCGCTTCACGCTCAGGACGATAAAACACCGGCACTTCGCCTTCCGCCAGCGACGCCATTTTCACCCGGGCGACTTCCTGGGCGCAGCGCGCGCGCTCGCTGATCAGCTCCAGGACCTTTTCGTCCAGGGCGTCGATGCGCAGGCGCAGCGCCTTGAGTTCCTGTTCAGACATCAGCCATGTTCCTTCTCGAACTCTGCCATGTAGGCCACCAACGCATTGACGGCGTTGATGTCCACGGCGTTGTAGATGGAAGCGCGCATGCCACCCACCGAGCGATGGCCCTTGAGGTTCAACAGGCCACGCTCGTCGGCACCCGCCAGGAACGGCTTGTCGAGACGGTCGTCGGCCAGGCGGAACGGCACGTTCATCCAGGAACGATCGGTCTTGTTGATCGGGTTGCTGTACAGGCCGCTGGCATCGATGAACTCATACAGCGTGCGCTGCTTCACTTCGTTGAGCTTGCCGATGGCTTCGACACCGCCCTGCTCCTTGAGCCATTCGAACACCAGGCCGGACAGGTACCAGGCCAGGGTCGGCGGCGTGTTGTACATCGAGCCGTTGTCCGCCGCGACCTTGTAGTTGAGCATGGTCGGGCACAGGGAACGGGCGCGGCCCAGCAGGTCTTCGCGAATGATGCTGACCAGGATGCCGCTCGGGCCGATGTTCTTCTGGGCACCGGCGTAGATCATGCCGAAACGGGACACGTCCACCGGGCGCGAGAGGATGTCCGAGGACATGTCGGCGACCAGCGGCACGTCGCCGGTTTCCGGGATCCAGTTGAATTCCAGGCCGCCGATGGTTTCGTTCGGCGCGTAATGCACGTAGGCCGCGTCCTTGGACAGGTTCCATTCGTTCTGGCCGGGAATGGCGAAATAATCATAGGGCTTGGCGGTGGCTGCAACATTGACGTGGCCGTAGCGCGAAGCTTCTTCGATGGCCTTCTGCGACCAGATACCGGTGTCGATATAGTCGGCCTTGCCGTTTTCCGGCAGCAGGTTCAGCGGAATCTGGGCGAACTGCTGGCTGGCGCCGCCTTGCAGGAACAACACTTTATAGTTGGACGGGATGTTCAGCAGATCACGCAGGTCCTGCTCGGCCTTGGTGGCAATGGACACGAACTCATCGCTGCGATGGCTCATTTCCATGACGGACAGGCCCTTGCCATGCCAGTCGAGAAGTTCACCCTGGGCGCGCTTCAGGACCGCTTCAGGAAGCGCCGCCGGGCCGGCACAGAAGTTATAGGCTCTCTTGCTCACATCCAATCTCGCTCTGATCTGGTGGTCACATAAATCTTGTGTTCTGCCCCCCTGTGGGAGCGGGCTTGCTCGCGAATGCGGTATGTCAGCCATTTAAATGTCGACTGAGACACCGCATTCGCGAGCAAGCCCGCTCCCACAAGGAGAATGCGCAGTGTCGCAAATTTTCAAAAGGGACAAACAACAAGGGGGCGAATCTTCATCCGCCCCCTGCGTGTCCGCTTAGTCCTGCGGTTCTTCTTCGTCTGCGGCGGCATCCAGCGACTGATCGCCAGCCGTATCGTCGACATCGGCACCGAGCGTGCCGTCGAACGCCACGTCATCCTCGCCTTCCAGCTCCTCGCCTTCGACTTCCGATGGTTCCTGGACCCGCTCCAGCCCTACCAGCGTTTCATCGCTGGCCAGCTTGATCAGCGTCACGCCCTGGGTGTTACGACCCAGGCTCGACACCTCGTCGACCCGCGTACGCACCAGGGTGCCCTGGTCGGAGATCAGCATGATCTCCTCGCCATCGAGCACCTGGACCGCGCCGACCAGACGGCCGTTACGCTCGTTGCTGACCATGGCGATGACGCCCTGGCCGCCACGCTTGTACTCGGGGAACTCGCTGATGGCGGTGCGCTTGCCATAGCCGCGCTCCGAAGCCGTGAGGATCTGGCTGCCTTCTTCCGGGATCAGCATGGAAATCAGCTTCTGCCCTTCTGGCAGGCGCATGCCGCGCACACCGCGGGCGGTACGGCCCATGGCGCGGACATCGGATTCCTTGAAGCGTGTCACCTTGCCACCGTCGGAGAACAGCATGACCTCGCGCTCGCCGTCGGTAATGGCAGCGGAGATCAGTACGTCGCCCTCGTCCAGCTCCAGGGCGATCAAGCCGACGCTGCGCTGGCGGCTGAAGGATTCCAGCGGGGTCTTCTTGACGGTACCGTTGGCGGTCGCCATGAAGATGTAGTGGCCTTCGGTGTACTCCTCGACCGGCAACATGGTGGTGATGTACTCACCGTCGTCCAGCGGCAACAAGTTGACCAGCGGACGGCCACGGGCGGCACGGGAGGCCTCGGGGATCTCGTAGGTCTTGAGCCAGTACACCTTGCCCTTGCTGGAGAACAGCAGCAGCGTGGTGTGGCTGTTGGCGACCAGCAGGTGGGCGATGTAGTCCTCGTCCTTGACGCCTGTCGCCGACTTGCCCTTGCCGCCGCGGCGCTGGGCCTGGTAGGCAGCCAGCGGCTGGGTCTTGGCGTAGCCGCCGTGGGAAATGGTCACCACGCGGTCTTCTTCCGGGATCATGTCACCCAGGGTCAGGTCCAGGCGTGCGTCGAGGATCTCGGTGCGGCGCACATCGCCGTACTCGGCGCGGATCACTTCCAGCTCTTCGCGAATCACTTCCATCAGGCGCGTGGCGCTGTTGAGGATGCGGATCAGCTCGCCGATCTGGTTGAGGATCTCCTGGTACTCGGCCAGCAGTTTCTCGTGCTCCAGGCCGGTCAGGCGGTGCAGGCGCAGTTCCAGGATGGCCTGGGCCTGCTCCGGGGACAGGAAGTACTTGCCGTCACGCAGGCCGTATTGCGGATCGAGGTTTTCCGGGCGGCAGGAATCGGCGCCGGCGCGCTCGACCATGGTCATCACCGCGCTGGACTCCCAAGGGGTGCTGATCAGCGCTTCCTTGGCTTCCGACGGGGTTGGCGAAGCCTTGATCAGGGCGATCACCGGGTCGATGTTCGACAGGGCGACGGCCTGGCCTTCAAGGATGTGACCACGCTCACGAGCCTTGCGCAGCTCGAACACGGTCCGGCGGGTGACCACTTCGCGGCGGTGACGCACGAAGGCTTCCAGCAGGTCCTTGAGGTTCAGGATCCGCGGACGACCGTCGATCAGCGCAACGATGTTGATGCCGAACACGCTTTGCAGCTGGGTCTGGGCGTAGAGGTTGTTGAGGATCACCTCGGGTACTTCGCCGCGACGCAACTCGATCACGACGCGCATGCCGTCCTTGTCGGACTCGTCACGCAGCTCGGTGATGCCTTCGAGTTTCTTTTCCTTGACCAGCTCGGCGATCTTCTCGATCAGGCGGGCCTTGTTCAGTTGGTACGGCAGCTCGGTGATGACGATCTGCTGGCGGCCGCCGACCTTGTCGATGTCCTCGACGGTCGAGCGGGCACGCATGTAAATGCGCCCACGACCGGTGCGGTAGGCTTCGATGATGCCGGCACGCCCGTTGATGATCGCGGCGGTCGGGAAGTCGGGGCCGGGGATGTACTGCATCAACTCATCGACGCTCAGCTCGGGATTGTCGATGAGGGCCAGGCAACCGTCGATGACTTCACCGAGGTTGTGCGGCGGGATGTTGGTCGCCATGCCTACGGCGATACCGCTGGAGCCGTTGACCAGCAGGTTGGGGATACGGGTCGGCATGACCGCCGGGATCATCTCGGTGCCGTCGTAGTTCGGCACCCAGTCCACGGTTTCCTTGTGCAGGTCGGCCAGCAACTCGTGGGCCAGCTTGGTCATGCGCACTTCGGTGTATCGCATGGCCGCGGCGTTGTCGCCGTCCACCGAACCGAAGTTGCCCTGGCCGTCTACCAGCAGGTAGCGCAGGGAAAATGGCTGGGCCATCCGAACGATGGTGTCGTACACGGCGGTGTCACCGTGAGGGTGATACTTACCGATCACGTCACCGACGACACGGGCGGATTTCTTGTACGGCTTGTTGAAGTCGTTGCCCAGTTCGCTCATCGCGTACAGCACGCGCCGGTGCACGGGCTTCAAGCCATCGCGCGCATCCGGCAGCGCCCGCCCGACGATCACGCTCATTGCGTAGTCGAGGTAGGACTGTTTCAGCTCGTCTTCGATATTGACCGGTAGGATTTCTTTGGCCAGTTCGCCCATGAGAAGCCTGATTCCTTTTTCTGGTGAAACCTCGTCACATCCAGATAGGACGAACGAAGCTCGCCGCTGCCGAACAAATGCCGTGCAACGACTTACGACAAATCAACGAGTTATGCCATGGATCTGCGCAGTGAAGGCCGCCTCGCGAGGCAGCCTTGGAAACCGCCGGATGTTATCACAAGAGCCGCCACGCACCTATCCCCCAGATGCGCATGGTGCGTAGTTAGTTGACCGGTGACAGGCTGATACGGGATCAGAGGGCCTTAGAGGCGCTATGGATGGAGAACAAGAGCACAAATGCAAGGAATTTGTTGCCTGTAGAGGCCTCTTCGCGAGCAAGCCCGCTCCCACAGGGGAGTTGTGTATGCCAGGATGTCAGCCATAACACATTCCAGTGTGGGAGCGGGCTTGCTCGCGAAGGCAATGGATCAGACAACCCCAAATCTTCAATGCAACCGCTTGCGGCACATCAACTGCGCCAGTTTCGCCGTATCGGGACGCTCGACGATGCCCTTTTCCGTGACGATGACGTCGATCAGGTCCGCCGGGGTGACATCGAACCGCGGGTCGAAGGCCTCGACCCCGGCACCGATGCGCTGGCCATCCATCTCCAGCAATGCGCGCCCATCGCCGTCCTCGAGCACAATGTCCTCGCCGCAGGCCAGGCTCATGTCGATGGCCGAGCTCGGTGCCACCACCATGAAACGCACACCGTGATGCATCGCGCAGACCGCCAGTTGATACGTGCCGATCCGGTTCGCCACGTCACCGTTGGCGGCAATGCAGTCAGCCCCCACGATCAGCCAGGTCACGCCCTTGGTCTTCATGATATGGGCGGCGGCGGAGTCGGCGTTAACGGTCACCGCAAGGCCCTCCTCGGCCAGCTCCCAGGCGCTCAGGCGCGAGCCTGGCAGGCAAGGCCGGGTTTCATTGACATAGACACGCTCGACCATGCCTTCGATGAATGCGCCACGAATCACCCCCAGGGCGGTCCCGAAGCCGCCGGTGGCCAGGGCCCCGGCGTTACAGTGGGTAAGGATGGCCTGGGCGTTGCCCTGGTGCTTGCGGATCAGGTCGACGCCGAGCTGGGCCATGGTCAGGTTGGCCTCGCGATCGCTCTCATGGATCGCGATGGCTTCGGCCTCCAACACCGCCAGCGGTTCGGCGTGCTCCTTCAAGCGACCCAACCGATCACGCATCCGATCCAGCGCCCAGAACAGGTTCGCCGCCGTCGGCCGGGCGGCAGCCAGCACGGCAAAGTCGGCCTCCAATGCGGTCTGCCAGTCATCGCCCTGCATCCTCCGGGCACGGGCGGCGAGCACGACGCCGTACGCTGCACAAATGCCGATGACGGGCGCGCCACACACCACTCGCGCACCAATGGCGTCGGCCACTTCGGCGGCGCTGGTGCAGGCGATCCAGTTCTGCTCGAACGGCAATGCCCGCAGATCTTGCAAGTACAGGACGCCATCGCGCCAATCGATGGCCTTCACCTTCTCCGCAGCCAACAGTCGATCGCGCATCCCTCACCCCGCACTCATGAACAAAAGCCGCCGATTATAGCGATCCCTCTGCGAAGACGCTCGGGTATACTTCGCCATCCTTTATACCCCATGGAACCGCTCCACGATGCCCAAGCCTGCCGTTGCGCTCGACTTATTATTGCTACCGAGCTGGTTAGTGCCTGTCGAACCCGCCGGCGTAGTGCTCCAGAACCATGGCCTGGGCATTCGCGACGGTTGCATCGTATTTATCGGCCCGCGGGCAGAAGCCCTCAAGTGTGACGCCGCAGAGGTTCGCGAACTGCCCGGCATGCTCCTGGCCCCCGGCCTGGTCAATGCCCACGGGCACGCGGCCATGACGCTGTTCCGTGGCCTGGCCGACGACCTGCCCTTGATGACCTGGCTCGAGCAGCACATCTGGCCGGCCGAGGCCAAGTGGGTCGACGAGGATTTCGTTCGCGACGGCACCGATCTGGCGATCGCCGAGCACATCAAGGGCGGTATCACTTGCTTCAGTGACATGTATTTCTACCCCAAGGTGGCCAGCGAGCGCGTGCACAACAGCGGCATGCGCGCGCAACTGGCCATTCCGATCCTCGACTTCCCGATCCCCGGTGCGGCTAGCGCCGATGACGCCATTCGTCAGGGCATCGAGTTGTTTGGCGACCTCAAGCACCATCCACGGATCAAAATCGCATTTGGCCCCCATGCGCCCTACACCGTGGGCGACGAGAACCTGGAGAAAATCCGCGTGATCGCCGAGGAACTGGACGCGCCCATCCACATGCATGTCCACGAAACCGCCTTCGAAGTGCAGCAGGCTGTGGATAACACCGCCGAGCGACCGCTGGCGCGCCTGGGCCGGCTTGGCCTGCTGGGACCGCGCTTCCAGGCCGTGCACATGACTCAGATCAGCGATGAAGACCAGGCTTTACTGGTAGAAAGCAATTGCAGCGTGATCCACTGCCCGGAATCGAACCTGAAACTGGCCAGCGGTTTCTGCCCGGTGGAGCGTTTGTGGCAGGCGGGGGTCAATGTCGCCATCGGCACCGACGGCGCGGCCAGCAACAACGACCTGGACCTGCTGGGGGAAACCCGCACTGCCGCCCTGCTGGCCAAGGCTGTCGCTGGTTCCGCCACGGCCCTGGACGCCCATCGGGCGCTGCGCATGGCCACGCTCAATGGCGCACGGGCGCTGGGCATCGAGTCCACCGTGGGTTCGCTAGAAGTCGGCAAGGCCGCCGACCTGGTGGCCTTCGACCTGTCGGGCCTGGCGCAGCAGCCGATCTACGATCCCGTGTCGCAGTTGATCTACGCCTCGGGGCGCGACTGCGTGAAACACCTCTGGGTGGCCGGCAAGCCGTTATTGGAAGATGGCCGGCTGACGCGCCTCGACGAATCGCAATTGACCGCCACGGCCCAGGCCTGGGGGCGCCGCATCAGCGGCCACGACGAATAACCACGCCCCTTGAGCCACCGGGCTCGGGGCACCTGACTTTCCCAGCTTTTCGAGGATCTGCACATGAGCAACGTCGACCACGCCGAAATCGCCAAGTTCGAAGCCCTGGCCCATCGCTGGTGGGACCGTGAAAGCGAGTTCAAGCCGCTGCACGACATCAACCCACTGCGAGTCAACTGGATCGATGAACGGGTCAACCTGGCCGGCAAGAAGGTGCTCGACGTCGGCTGCGGCGGCGGCATCCTCAGCGAGGCCATGGCCCAGCGTGGAGCGACGGTGATGGGCATCGACATGGGGGAGGCGCCGCTGGCGGTGGCCCAGCTGCACCAGCTGGAATCCGGCGTCAACGTCGAATATCGGCAGATCACCGCCGAAGCCCTGGCCGAGGAAATGCCCGGCCAGTTCGACGTGGTGACGTGCCTGGAAATGCTCGAGCACGTGCCGGATCCGTCCTCGGTCATCCGCGCCTGTTTCCGCATGGTCAAGCCGGGCGGCCAGGTGTTCTTCTCCACCATCAACCGCAACCCGAAGGCCTATCTGTTCGCCATCGTCGGCGCCGAATACATCATGAAGCTGCTGCCCCGTGGCACCCACGACTTCAAGAAATTCATCCGCCCATCCGAGCTCGGCGCCTGGAGCCGCATGGCCGGCCTGACCGTCAAGGACATCATCGGCCTGACCTACAACCCGCTGACCAAGCACTACAAGCTGGCCGCAGACGTTGACGTCAACTACATGATCCAGACCCTGCGCGAGGAATAAGGCGATGCGTCTCAAAGCGGTTCTTTTCGACATGGACGGCACGCTGCTCGATACCGCGCCGGACTTCATCGCCATCTGCCAAGCCATGCGCGCCGATCGCGGCCTGCCACCGATGAACCCGCAGCACATCCGCGACGAGATTTCCGGCGGCGCCCGGGCAATGGTCGCGGTGACCTTCTCCATGGACCCGGAATCGCCCGGGTTCGAGGACTTGCGCCAGGAATTCCTCGACCGCTACCTCAAGGGTTGCGCCGTGCACAGCCATCTCTTCGACGGCATGGCCCAGGTGCTGGCCGACATCGAGGCCGCCAACCTGATCTGGGGCGTGGTCACCAACAAGCCGGTGCGCTTCGCTGAGCCGATCATGCAGCAACTGGGCCTGGCGCAACGCTCCAAAGTGCTGATCTGCCCCGACCATGTGACGAACAGCAAGCCCGACCCGGAACCGCTGACCCTGGCCTGCAAGATGCTCGACCTGGACCCGGCCAGCGTGTTGTTCGTAGGCGACGACCTGCGGGACATCGAGTCCGGCCGCAGCGCCGGCACCCGAACCTGCGCCGTGACCTACGGCTACATCCACCCGGACGACAACCCCAAGCACTGGGGCGCTGACGTGGTGATCGATCACCCGCTGGCGCTGCGCGAGGTGCTGGATAACGCGTTGTGCAGTTGCTGAGTTGACCGACGTTTTTTGTGTCAGGGAGCTACCTATGGCGTGGCGATCATCCGTGCCGAGAAAGCCGGTATCGTTGTGGCGAGGGAGCTTGCTCCCGCTCGGTTGCGCAGCAATCGCAAAAAAGCCGGGCCCGCTTCGCGGTCCAGCGGGAGCAAGCTCCCTCGCCACAGGCAAGCCTCCTGGCCACGAAAACGCCGGCGCCTTGGCACAGACACGCTCGTCATCGTCGCGACAGCTTCACCACCGATCCCAACCATAGTTACCGTGCTGCTTTATATTGTTGAGGTTTTCCATGTTTGATTATTCCGCCCGCCCCGACCTGCTCCAGGGCCGGGTCATCCTGGTCACCGGCGCCGGTCGCGGTATCGGGGCTGCCGCTGCCAAGGCCTACGCGGCCCATGGCGCCACCGTGCTGCTGCTGGGCAAGACCGAAGCCAACCTGACCCAGGTCTATGACGAAATCGAAGCGGCCGGCCATCCGCAGCCGGCGGTGATCCCGTTCAACCTCGAAACCGCCCTGCCCCATCAATACGATGAACTGGCGGCCATGATCGAGACCGAGTTCGGTCACCTGGACGGCTTGCTGCACAACGCCTCGATCATCGGCCCGCGCACGCCGCTGGAGCAGTTGTCCGGGGAGAACTTCATGCGGGTGATGCACATCAACGTCAACGCCATGTTCATGCTCACCAGCACCTTGCTGCCGCTGCTCAAGTTGTCCAAGGATGCGTCCGTGGTGTTCACCTCCAGCAGCGTCGGCCGCAAGGGCCGGGCGTACTGGGGCGCCTATGGCGTGTCCAAGTTCGCCACCGAGGGATTGATGCAGACCCTGGCCGACGAAGTCGACAGCGTTGCCGCCGTGCGCGCCAACAGCATCAACCCGGGTGCCACCCGCACCAGCATGCGCGCCCAGGCCTACCCTGGGGAAAACCCGCTCGACAACCCGACGCCCGAGGCAATCATGCCGGTGTACCTCTACCTGATGGGGCCGGACAGCACAGGTGTGAACGGCCAGGCCTTCAACGCCCAGTAACACCGGGCTCGCGTCGCGACGACTTCCCGTCGCGACGCGCCTTTGCACGGCACGCAGCCAGGCGAAACGCCAAACCCTCGTCACCTCAGTGCCTCTCGGCAACTTGAAGCGCACCCACAAGACCTTGATTTCCCATCGGTTTTTATTGAAATGAACCGAATGGCACGACTTTCGCTCTAAATATCCTCAAAACACGCCATGTTCGGCGGGTAACGGACGTTGAGACGAGACTTAGCCAGCCAGGGAAAGCCGACTAAACTCCTATCAGAGTCCTACGGGACTGATGGACCAGTACGACGCGCAGCCCAAAGCCGCCACACCCAGCCTGCCGGGACAGATTTAGCTTAGGGGCTAACGCCATATGAAAACGCCCATGCAGATGAACGCGATTGATTTTGACAGCGCCAAGTTGCAGCGCCTGGGCCTCGGCCAGCCGTCGCCGCTCGCGGCGCGCTCTGTCAGCCTGTCGCAATTGCGCCAGCAACTGGGCCAGCAATTGCAGACCAGCCTGGAGCCGCAACGCATCCTGGGCTTGTTCTTCCGCGAGGTTCAGCGGCTCGTGCCCCTGGACGCATTGGCGTATCAACACAAGCCGAGCGATCTGCGCCTGGAGTTCGGCCAGCGTGGGCACCACACCGTCAGCTATAACCTCAGCCACGAAGGCGAACACTTGGGCGAACTGGTGTTTCGCCGCAACCAACGCTTCACCGACGCGGAACAGGCCGACCTGGAAGCGATGCTTTCCACGCTCTTGTATCCACTGCGCAATGCCTTGCTCTACCGCGCGGCGACCCAGAGCGCCCTGCGCGACCCCCTGACCGGCACCGGCAACCGCATCGCGATGGACCAGACGCTGACCCGGGAAATCGACATGGCCAAGCGTCATTCGCAGCCCCTGTCGTTGCTGATGCTGGACATCGACCACTTCAAGCATATCAACGACAACCACGGTCACAGCGTCGGCGATGACGTGCTCAAGGCCGTGGCCGAGTCGATCAAGAATCAACTGCGCAATGTGGACATGGTGTTTCGGTTCGGAGGCGAGGAGTTTCTGATCCTGCTGGCCAACACCAGCCGAGACGCCGCGGCCAGGGTGGGTGAACGCCTGCGTCATACCGCCCAGGTCCAGGATTACTTCGCCGGGGGCACCCGGATCGAACTCACCGTCAGCCTAGGCTGCGCCACTCTGCTGCCCGGCGAATCAGCCGAAAGCCTGTTGCGGCGGGCCGACAGCGCGCTGTATGTGGCCAAGCGCGAAGGGCGCAATCGGTTGGCAATGGCGGGTTGAAGCAAATCAGGTGAACAACACAGTCACCTGGAGGAGGAGCCTGCTCGCGATGAGGGCCTGCCAGCCAACCTCCCCGTTGACTCTGCAGACTATCGCGAGCTGACCCACTCCCACAGGGGTTCAGCTATGTCCGGGAAATGACTCAGCTGCCGGCCAGCGCGAGGCGCTCACGGTTGACTGGCGACTTGCCCACGGACTCCGAGTGTTCCAGTTGCATGCAACGCTCCAGGAACAGGTACATGTAGTCATAGCTCTTGCACACGGCCTGACGCAGCTCCGTTTGCAGGGCCTTGCTCGGGTTCATGCCCGCCAGCGTAACGATGATCTCCAGGGCTTCCCAAGGATGGGCATCGTCGTACTGGGCGTGCATCTTCAGCCACTTCATCGCCCGCTTGCGTTCCTCTTCGGCGAATGCCGCCGCGTAGACGCCGGTGGAGCACACCAAGGCCGACCACTCCCCAGTGGCGCCCTCGATGGCATAGTTGGTCGCGGCGATGGCCACGATCAGCGAGTCCGACGAACTGGTGTGCCAGCACCAGTGGCTCAGCGCATGAAGCTCCGGAGGCACTTGCTGGGCCTGCAGGTCTTCGAGGGTCACGCCATGGGCGGCGCTCCAATTGACCCAGTAGTCGGCATGGTTGAGTTCGACACGGATATTACGCATCAGCCAACGACGGGCCATGTCCTCGCCGGGGTGGCGGGCAAAGCGGGTCTTGGTGAGGTTCTGTGCCATGTATAAGGCGAACTGTTCAACGACCGGCCAACCACCAATGAGGTAGTGGCGCATGGTCTTGGCACTGAGCTTGTTATCGCGCATGCGCTGATACAGCTCGTGTTCGACAACCCGGCGCTTGCTCTCGCTGCAATCGATAATGAGCTGCTGTGCCCATTTCGGATAGCTTTGGGCCTCCATGAGCGGGCCTGTTCGGTTGAATGTGTCGATCACTGTCTGGCTCCTTTTGATTGTGATTTTCCGGATCAACAAGAGGTTCAGCGGAACGTGCCGGGGGCCTTGAATAACAACGGCTGGGGCCGGGCCGGCCTACATTGCAACGTGTCGCAGGTAAACAATTGCGGGCGTTCAATCACATACCCTTGAGCGTAATCCACCCCGATTTCCAGCAATGCCTGCTCGATCTGGGTGGTTTCAACAAACTCGGCAATCGTGCGCTTACCCATGACGTGGCCGATATGATTGATCACTTCGACCATTGCACGGTTAATCGGGTCGTCCAGCATATCCTTTACGAAACTCCCGTCGATCTTCAGGAAGTCTACAGGTAAATGTTTCAGGTAAGCGAATGAAGACATTCCGGCGCAAAAGTCATCCAGCGAGAAGTAACAACCCAAGCTCTTGAGTTCATTGATAAAGCGGATCGCACTGCCCAAATTCGAAATAGCGCTGGTCTCGGTAATTTCAAAACAAATCATTTCCGGGGGGATCGAGTAGGCCGCGAATTGTTTACGCAAGAAGTCGAGGAAAGCCTGATCTCCGATAGTCGTGCCTGACAGATTAATCGCACACATGGCCATCGGTGCCTGCCGTGACTCATTCAGGCATTGGCGAATGACCTTGAACACGTTCTCCACCACCCAGCGGTCCAGGGAGGTCATCAGGCCATAGCGCTCCGCCGCGGGAATGAAGCTGTCGGGCAGGATCATCCGCCCGGCCTCATCGTGCAGCCGCAACAGGATTTCGATGTGCCCACCGCCATGGTCGCTAGGCCCTAACGCGGCGATTTCCTGGGCGTAGAGGCAGAAGCGGTTTTCCTCCAGGGCCATGTGCAGGCGCTGGACCCAGGCCATCTCGCCAAAGCGCAGGGACAGCTCCGAGTCGTCGGCATGGTAGACCTGGACCCGGTTGCGGCCCTTCTCCTTGGCCATGTAGCAGGCCATGTCGGCGGCCCGCAAGGAGGCCTCCAGGGTCGTCGGGGTCTGGGCGATGTGCACCAGGCCGATGCTCACCGTGGTCACGAACGGCCGGCCCTTCCAGACGAAATGCAGGTTCTGCACGGTCTGGCGCA
Organism: Pseudomonas sp. P97.38; assembly: GCF_001269745.1. Lineage (NCBI taxonomy): Bacteria > Pseudomonadati > Pseudomonadota > Gammaproteobacteria > Pseudomonadales > Pseudomonadaceae > Pseudomonas > Pseudomonas sp. P97.38. Next base: position 173,669 of record NZ_LHVJ01000015.1, on the reverse strand, counting down.
GCCCCTCGGCGATCTTTTCCGCGGCCTCCGGCGAACAGTTTTCCAGCAGGATCCCGAACTCGTCCCCGCCCAACCGGGCCAGGGTGTCATTTTCCCGCAGCCCCGATTGCAGCAACGCGCAGATGTGCCGCAACAACTCGTCGCCCGCGGCGTGGCCGCAGGTGTCGTTGACCAGCTTGAACTGGTCCAGGTCGAGGAACATCAAGGCATGGCGACCGACCTGGCGGGTGAGGTTGTGCAGGGCCTGTTCGAGCCGGTATTCGAACTCCCGGCGGTTGGCCAGGCCGGTCAATGCGTCATGGGTGGCTTGCCAGGACAGGTTGGCGATGTACTGGCGCTCCTGGGTCATGTCGTGCAGCACCAGCACGGCGCCGCTGACGTTGCCCGCGTGGCGGATCGGCGCGCCCACCAGCGTGACCGACACGGTGCTGCCGTCCAGGCGCTGGATCAGCTTGGAGTGTTCGCTGGCACCGCTGAGCCGTCCGCTGAGAATGTGCTCGATCAGGGTCAGCCCTTCCGCCTGGGCGTTGTCATCGAGCAAATTGAACAGCGCCGCCAGGGGCAGCCCCATGGCATGTTCGGCTTTCCAGTGGGTCATCGCCTCGGCGGCGGGGTTCATGTAGGCGATGGCTCCCTCGACGTCGGTGGTGATCACGCCGTCGCCGATCGATTGCAGGGTAATCTGGGCCCGCTCCTTCTCCAGTTGCAACGCATTGGCAAAAACCTGCCGCTGGGCCAGCAATTTGTGGGTACGCAACAACGCCAGGACGATCAACCCCAGAGCGGTGGCGAAGTTGGTCACCAGCAACAGCCGCAGGATGAAGCGCGAGCCCTCGCCCAACGCATCGCTGAATGCCTTGGCCGCCGGAGTGACGGAATCGTTGATGGCAAAGATCCGCGCCTTCCAGCCGCGGACATCGACCTCCGTCGCCTGGCCCGCGCTGATGCTGGCGTGCATTTGCTGGGCAACGTTATCCAGCTCGATCAGGTAGCCATCCCCCACCGTCCACAGGTCGATGGCCTCTTCCAAGTAGCTGAAATGACGAAAATTCAGATACAGCCAGATCAGGCTCGCCACGTCGTCCGGGTGATTGCCGCCCTTGAGGATGGCGGTCCTGGCCGCTTCCAGGTCCGGCGGCTGGCGGTCCAGGGCCACCCGCAGCTCATGCCCGCCCTCGGGAACGGCGATGGCTTGCTGGTACTTGAGGAAAATGGCTTCGTCGCGGCTGTCGGCATAGAGGTTGAGGTAATAGATGGCGTCTTTCTGCCCCTTGGACCAGAGGCTCTCCCCCGCCACGTAACCGCGAACCGCCGACAATACGTAGAGACTCACGCCACCGAGCAATGCCTGAAATAGCACAACGGCAATAAAGGGCCAGACGATGCCCAACAATCGAGGCGTTCCGAGAGTCCGTTTTTGCTTCATGAGGTCCCTTGCACAGGCGTTGCCGATAAGCACCCGCGAGAAATCCGCTGCTAATTCCAGAGCCTAGGCTAGTTTTCGATCCTTGGAACGCCGGTGGGAAGAATCGAGGGGTTTTAACTGGAAATTCAGTGAACTCGGGGGTGTTTGGCTGATTTTTTTTCGATACTAAGCACAGAAAAGTGCCGGAAACTCAAGGCTGCTGTATCTGTTGCAAGTGACCGTAGAGTCGAGCGTACAAGCCACCTTCGGCAATCAGCTGCAAATGGTCGCCGTCCTCGGCGATCTGCCCACCATCGAACACCAGCACGCGGTCGGCCTGTTTCACCGCGGAGAGCCGATGGGCGATGATCAGCGTGGTGCGCCCGCGCAGGAAACGCGCCAGGGCCTGGTGGAGGTTGTACTCGGTGGCAGCGTCCAGCGCTGACGTGGCTTCATCGAGGATCACCACCCGCGGATCCGCCAATACCATGCGGGCGATGGCCAGCCGTTGCCGCTGACCACCGGACAGCCGAACCCCGGAACGCCCGACGACACTGTCCAACCCCTGGGGCAGCGCACGCACGGTGGCATCGAGCTGGGCGATCTCCAGGGCTCGCCAACAGGCCTCGTCGGTGCACTCGCGGCCCATGGTGAGGTTGGCGCGCACCGTGTCGTTGAACAGCGCCGGATGCTGCAACACCACCGCGACATTCTCCCGGATGGTCTCCAGGCCAATCTCGTGTTGCGTCGCCCCGCCGAAACGGATGCTGCCCGCCTGCGGCGTATACAAGCCCAGCAGCAGTTGCACCAGCGTGCTCTTGCCGCCGCCACTGGCCCCGACGATGGCGACTTTCTCCCCAGGCAGGATGGACAGGTTCAACTGGTTGAGCACCAGTTCCTCGCCATAGCCGAAATCCAGCCCCTGAATGTCGATGCCCACCGTGTCACGGCCCTTGAACGGGTCGCTGCCGCCGGGGTACTGCGGCTCGTCGGCACGGGCCAACAGCTCATTGATCCGCGACAGCGCACCGCCCGCCGCGTAAAAGGCGTACTGCAGATTGAGCAACTGCTCCACCGGGCCGATCATGAACCACAGGTAGCTGAACACCGCCAGCATCTGCCCGATCGACAAGTCCGAAAACAGCACGGTGAGCATCGCCGCGGCGCGAAAGATATCGATGCCGAACTGGAACAGAAGGCCGGTGGCGCGGCTGGACGCGTCGGTTTTCCACTGCGAACTCACGGCGTAATCGCGAACTTCCCTGGCCCGCATGCCCAGGCGCCCGAGGAAAAAGCCCTGGCGATTACCGGCGCGCACTTCCTGGATGGCGTCCAGGGTTTCCGTCAGGGCCTGGGTGAAGCGCGAGGTGCTGTCGTTTTCCAGCTTCTTGAGGTGCTTGACCCTTTTCCCCAATTGCACCGTGGCGTAGATCACCAACGGGTTGAACAACAGGATCAGCAGCGCCAGTTTCCAGTGCATCCACACCAGGATCCCGGCGGTGCCCACCAGGGTCAGCATCGCCACCAGGAAACGGCTGAGGGTTTCACCGACGAACTTGTCGACGGTGTCCAGGTCGGTGACCAGGTGCGCCGCCACGGTGCCGCTGCCCAGGCTTTCGTACTCGCCGAGGGAAATGCGCTTGAGCCGCTCGATCAGGCGGATGCGGATGCGATAGACGATGTCCTTGGCCAACCGGGCGAACAGCCGCGCCTGCAACACGTTGAAGAGCAATGCGCCGCAACGCAGCACCAGGGTCGCCAACAGCATCAGCCCGATGTAGCCGGCCGCCTGTTGCCACCCGGCGGGCAACAGCTGGTTCATCACGTTCAAGGCCGCATCGCCGCGCCCCAACAGCACTTCGTCCACCAGCAGCGGCAGGAGCAATGGAATCGGCACGCTGCACAGCGTCGCCAGCACGGCCACGCCGTTGGCGATCCACAGGGCTTTCTTGTGCTTGAGGGCCAGGCGACGGATTTCGGCCCAGCTCAACCGATCGATACGTTGCGGGGCCGCCGGGGGTTCGGGCCGATCAGGCACAGGCCGCGCGCTCCAGCCAGCGACCGAGCAAGGGCGAGAGCAATTCCAGAGGCTGGTAGCCATTGGTCAACAACGCCAACTGGCCGTCACGCTCGGCCAGCAGCGTGGGGAACCCGGCAATCCCCAGGTCCTGCACCCAGGTGAAATCCGCGGCGGTGGCCGCATGCTGGTCGGCGCGATCGAAAGCCGCGGCAAACTCGATGCGCGGCAGCCCGGCCTGTTCGGCCAATTCCACCAGGACGCTGGCGTGGGTGACGTCGCGGCCCTGCACGTAAAACGCCTGCTGGATCAGCTTCAGCAACTTGAAGGCCAGGTCCGGCGCCAGGGTGCGGGCGGTGACCACGGCGCGGCAGGCCGGCTCGGTGTCGTAGACAAAACCGTCCGGCAGCGCGCCTTCAAGCGTGAACGGCTGGCCGGTGGCCTGGGTGACCGCCTGCCAGTGTTCGAGAATGTAGCGTCGGGTCGTCGGCTCCAGCGCCGACCCGCTGCCGGTGCGCAAGCCGCCCACCACCAGGTGCAACTCCACCCCCGCCGCCTGCGCCTGCTCCACCAGCGCCTCGGCCACCGGTGCAAAACCCCAGCACCAGGAACACATCGGGTCCATTACATAGAGCAGGCGTGGCGCCATGGTTCAAGCCTCGGAAGATGACTGCTTGTAGTTGTAGCCGATCGGGTGCGGCAGGTTGCGGGCCTTGGCCAGTTCGATCTGCTTTTGCCGGTCGATGGCGCTGCGGCGGGTTTTCTCGCTCAGCGTGTCCCAGCAATGCGGGCAACTGATGCCCGGCACATAGTGCTCCGAAGCACGGTCTTCGACGCTGACCGGCGTACGACAGGCATGACACTGATCGTAGTCGCCTTCGCTGAGGTCGTGGCGAACGGTGACGCGGTTATCGAACACGAAACAGTCGCCACGCCACTTGGATTGTTCCTGGGGCACTTCTTCAAGGTACTTGAGGATGCCGCCCTTGAGGTGGTAGACCTCCTCGAAACCCTCGCCGAGCATGTAACTGGAGGCTTTCTCGCAGCGGATGCCGCCGGTGCAGAACATGGCGACTTTCTTGTGGCGCGCCGGATCGAAATGGGCCTTGATGTACTCGGGGAACTCGCGAAAGCTGGTGGTCTTGGGGTCGATGGCCCCTTCGAAGGTGCCGATGGACACTTCGTAGTCGTTGCGGGTGTCGATCAACAGCACCTGCGGATCGCTGATCAGCGCATTCCAGTCCTGCGGCTCGACGTAGGTGCCGACCTGCTTGTTCGGGTCCACGCCTTCGACGCCGAGGGTGACGATTTCTTTCTTCAGCTTGACCTTGGTGCGATAGAACGGCTGCTCGTCGCAGTACGACTCTTTATGGTCGATGTCGACCATGCGTGGATCGTTCTTGAGCCAGGCGAGCAACCCGTCGATGCCCTCGCGGGTGCCGGAGACCGTGCCGTTGATGCCTTCCTCGGCGATCAGCAGGGTGCCTTTGATGCCGTTATCGAGCATGGCCTTGAGCAGGGGCTCGCGCAGTTCGACGTAGTCTTCAAGGGTGACGAACTTATACAGTGCCGCCACGACAATGGGTTGTGTCATGGGTGTTTCTCCAGGTGGCTACCCTCGCAAAGGGTGAACCGGATGCGAAAAAAAACGCGCCCTTGCAGGCGCGTTGCGGATTCTAGCAAATACACGGTGGCTTTAGGAGCACACCTGTGGCGAGGGAGCTAGCTCCCGCTCGGCGGCGAAGCCGTCGCCTGCGTTATTCAGGGGGGACCGCTTCGCGGTCCAACGGGAGCAAGCTCCCTCGCCACAGCAAGCTCCCTGGCCACGGAAAGCGCCTTCACCACGGCAAGTTTCCTCGCCACAGTGCCTGAATCAGTGCTTGCTGCCACCTGCACAGGTCGGCGAAGCCGGGGCGGCGTCGATCTGCGCCCACTCCTCGGGGGTGTAGGTGTGCAGCGCCAACGCGTGGAACTCGCCCATCAGCTCGCCCAGCGTGCCGTAGACCTTCTGGTGGCGCTTGACGCGATTGAGCCCCTCGAACTGCCGGCTGACCACCACGGCCTTGAAGTGGGTCTGTAGCCCACGGCTGTGCATGTGGCTTTCATCCAGCACTTGCAGGTGCTCGGGCTGCAACAGCCCGAGGGTCGATTCGATGCGTTGCTGCATGCTCATACCGGGCTCCGCTTACGGCTTTTTCTTGGCCGGCGCGGCGGCTTTTGGCTCGAGCTCGGCGGTCATGTCCGCCAGCAGCTTGTTGACCACCGGCACCGCGCTTTCAAGCTTGGCCTGGGTCAACTGGGCCGATTGCTGGGTCAGCTGCGGCATTTTTTCCAGGACTTTCTTGCCCAGCGGCGACTGGTAGAACGCCACCAGATCCTTGAGCTCCGACTCGCTGAAGTTGCTGGTGTAGAGCTTGACCATGTCCGGCTTGAGCTTGTTCCAGCCGATGGCCTGGTCCAGCGCGGCGTTGGCCTTGGCCTGGTAGGTTTCCAGGGTGGCTTTCTTCGACTCGGGGGCCTTGGTCTGTTCAAAGCGCTGGGCAAACATCTGCTGCACTTGCATGTACACCGGGGTGCCCAGTTTGTCAGCGTGCGCCAGGGTCAGGAACGCTTCGGCGCTGGCGTTATGGCTGGCGGTATCGGCGAAAACAGGGCCGCTGGCACATACCAGAGCAACTGCGGTACAGATGGCACGAAGACGGGTCATCGAGTTTCCTTTCATTACAGGCGAGGTAAAACCCCAAGGGCGACCATTCTGCGCCTAATAAACGCCGGGCCTCAACCCCGACGCTTGTTGGGTCCGATTGACGGGCCGGACTCACCGCCCCTAGATTGACGGAACCGGCGCTGCCCAATCGGGCCTAAACTGCGCATTCAGTCTTAAAGGAGTTTGACCCGATGAGCCGTACCGAAACCGACAGCCTGGGCCAGGTTGAAGTCCCTGACGACGCCTACTGGGGCGCCCAGACACAGCGGTCCATGATCAACTTCGCCATCGGCAATGAACGCATGCCGCTGTCGGTGCTGCATGCCCTGGCGCTGATCAAGAAAGCCGCCGCGCGGGTCAATGACCGCAACGGCGACCTGCCCGCCGACATCGCCCGGCTGATCGAACAGGCCGCCGATGAAGTGCTCGACGGCCAGCATGACGACCAGTTCCCGTTGGTGGTCTGGCAGACTGGCAGCGGCACCCAGAGCAACATGAACGTCAACGAAGTGATCGCCGGGCGCGCCAACGAGCTGGCGGGCAACCCCCGCGGCGGCAAGACCCCGGTGCACCCGAACGATCACGTCAACCGCTCCCAGAGCTCCAACGACTGCTTCCCCACCGCCATGCACATCGCCGCGGTGCAGGCCGTCCACAAGCAACTGTTGCCGGCCATCAGCGAATTGTCCGGCGGGCTGGCGGAACTGGCGGCGCGCCACCTGAAGCTGGTCAAGACCGGCCGCACCCACATGATGGACGCCACACCCATTACCTTCGGCCAGGAACTGTCGGCGTTCATTGCCCAGCTCGATTACGCCGAACGGGCGATCCGTGCCGCATTGCCAGCGGTGTGCGAACTGGCCCAGGGCGGCACGGCGGTGGGCACCGGGCTCAATTCGCCCCATGGCTTTGGCGAAGCGATCGCGGCCGAACTCGCGGCACTTTCCGGCCTGCCGTTCGTCACCGCGCCGAACAAGTTTGCCGCGCTGGCGGGCCATGAACCGCTCACCGCGTTGTCCGGCGCGCTGAAAACCCTGGCGGTGACCCTGATGAAAATCGCCAACGACCTGCGCCTGCTGGGCTCCGGGCCACGGGCCGGGTTCGCCGAGGTGAAATTGCCGGCCAACGAACCGGGCAGCTCGATCATGCCTGGCAAGGTCAACCCGACCCAATGCGAAGCCCTGTCGATGCTCGCCTGCCAGGTGATGGGCAACGACGTCACCATCGGCTTCGCCGCCAGCCAGGGTCACTTGCAGTTGAACGTGTTCAAGCCGGTGATCATCCACAACCTGCTGCAATCGATCCAGTTGCTGGCCGATGGCTGCAGCAACTTCCAGCAGCACTGCATCGCCGGCCTCGAACCGGATGCCGAGCAGATGGCCGCGCACCTGGAACGTGGGCTGATGCTGGTGACCGCGCTGAACCCGCACATCGGCTACGACAAGTCCGCCGAAATCGCCAAGAAGGCCTACAGTGAAGGGCTGACCTTGCGTGAGGCAGCGTTGCAGCTGGGGTACCTGACCGATGAAGAGTTCGATGCCTGGGTGAGGCCGGAAAACATGCTGGAAGCCGGCAGCCAGGGCTGAGTGTGGCGTGACTGGCGGGTCCTCATCGCGAGCAGGCTCGCTCCCACAGTTGGATCTTCATCACGTACACATTTCGTGTCCGGCCGGGATTCCCTGTGGGAGCGAGCTTGCTCGCGATAAGGCCAGTAAGCTCAACATTTTCTGCGCCTGCCATGCCGCCATCGCGAGCAAGCTCGCTCCCACAGGGGAACTGTGCCTCCTATCGTTCTACAACCATCCGCTGCCGTCGGGCCCTGAGCCCGGCGATCAGCGAAGGCCCCAGCGCGACCAGCGCCGAGCCCACTACCACCAGCACCGCCCCGCCATACCCCAGCAGGTTGATCTGCTCGGCATGCACGTAGTCGGGCCACCACCAGGCCGCCAACGCCACGGCGGCGAAGGTCACCAGCGGCGTAATCGCCAGGGTCGCACTGACCCGTGACGCCTCCCAGTGCGCCAGGGCTTCGGCGAATGCGCCATAGGCGATCAGGGTGTTGAGGCAGCAGGCCAACAGCAGCCAACCTTGTACCGGGCTCAACTGCAGCGCTTCGAAAGGATGGACCCAGGGCGTGAGCAGCAACGCGCAGAAGAGGTAGATCACCATCATCACCTGCAGTGAATTCCACACCGTCAGCAATTGCTTCTGCCCCAGGGCATAGAAGGTCCAGACCGTGGACGCCAGCAACACCAGCAGAACCCCGGCGGTGTACTCACTCAGCGAGGTGAGCAACTCCACGAGGCGCTGGTTGAAGAACAGCGCGAAACCGATCAACAGCACCGCCAGGCCGATGCCCTGGCCGATGCTGAAGCGCTCCTTGAACACGAACAGGCTGGCGACCAGCAGCATGATCGGGCCCATCTGCACCACCAGTTGCGCCGTGCCGGGGCTCAGGCGGTTCAGGCCCATCAGGTACAACACGTAGTTGCCCACCAGACCCAGCACCGCCATCGCCACCAGCCAGCCGCCCTTGGGGCCGAGCACCCGGCGACTGGGCAAACGACGGGTAGCCGCCAGGTAGATGAACAACAGGCCGCCGGACACCAACAGGCGAAACCAGGTCACGGTGACCGGGTCCATCACGTGCAGCACTTGCTTGAGCTTGATCGGCAGGATTCCCCATAACAGGGCGGTCAGCAGGGCGAGAAACAGGCCGTAGACCCAGCGACCGGATGAAATATGCATGCAATCCTCGAAGCCCAGGACAAAAGAGCGTCTATTCTAGGCATGGATCACTGGGCAACACAGGGACAGTTGGTCACTAACAGTTCATGATGACGGATGGCACATTGCCGCCTATCGGCTGCCCGAGCGCCCGCCAGCCACAACACATAAACTTCACTCCATCAGCTTTCGCCTTCCTTTGGAGCCGCTCATGCTTGGCAAACGTGCCGAAGACGTCGTCCCCGCGATGGTCTTCCCCAGTGATCGAATTTGCCGGGTGAACGGCCAATTTTATTTCAACACCCGGGAAGGCACGCATGAGGGGCCGTTCCCCGATCGTGAAACAGCGGAACGCGAGGTCGCGGCGTACATCGAGCGCATGCTGCAACTGCCGCAAGTCGTGGGCTGAGCGCTGCCAGAAAAGCTCAACTCCCCCATGACAGGCAGCTTGTTGAGACGACAGAGCTTGCTGTAGCAAGACGCTTGCTATGGCGAGACGCTTGCTGTGGCGAGGGAGCTTGCTCCCGCTGGGCCGCGAAGCGCCCCCCTTCTTGCCCCCCGTACCGTAGAAGGATTGACGACTACGCAGTCGAGCGGGAGCAAGCTCCCTCGCCACAAAACCTCTGTTAGTCGAGGTTATCCAACCGCCTCGAACAACCCCGTCGCCCCCATCCCACCGCCCACACACATGGTCACGACGCCGTAGCGCAGGTTACGCCGCTGCAGTTCGCGCACCAGATGCCCCACCTGCCGCGAGCCGGTCATGCCGAACGGGTGCCCGATGGAAATCGAGCCGCCGTTGACGTTGTACTTCTCGCTGTCGATCTCCAACCGATCGCGGCTGTACAGGCACTGGGAGGCGAAGGCTTCGTTGAGTTCCCACAGGTCGATATCGGCCACCTGCAAACCCTTGGCCTTGAGCAGCTTGGGCACCGAGAACACCGGGCCGATGCCCATTTCGTCGGGCTCGCAACCGGCCACGGTAAAGCCACGGAAAAACGCCTTGGGCTTGAGCCCCAGCGCCAGGGCTTTCTCCAGGCTCATCACCAGGGTCATCGAGGCACCGTCGGACAGTTGCGACGAGTTGCCCGCCGTGACCGAACCGTCCTCGGCAAACACCGGTTTCAGCCCGGCCAGGCTTTCGTAGGTGGTGTCCGGGCGGTTGCAGTCGTCATGGTCGACCACGCCGTCGAGGATCTGCACCGCGCCGGTGTGTTTGTCTTCAACCCGGTACTTGACCGGCATCGCAATGATTTCGTCGGCGAACAGCCCGGCGGCCTGGGCCTTGGCGGTGCGTTGCTGGCTCTGCAAGGCGTAGCGGTCTTGCGCCTCGCGGCTGACCTGGTAACGGCGCGCGACGACCTCGGCCGTCTGGCCCATGGGGAAGTAAATCCCCGGCACCTGCTCCTTGAGCAGCGGGTTGATCAGGTTATCGGTGTTGACGCTCTTCATCGTCAGACTGATGGACTCCACGCCGCCGGCCACGATGATGTCGCTGCAGCCAGAGGCGATCTGGTTGGCGGCGATGGCGATGGCTTGCAGGCCGGAAGAGCAGAAACGGTTGAGGGTCATGCCGGCGGTGCCGGTGCCCAGTTGCGAGAGCACCGCGACGTTGCGGCCGATGTTGTAGCCCTGGGCGCCTTCATTGGAGCCGGCACCGACGATGCAGTCCTCGACGCTGGCCGGGTCGAGGTCATTGCGCGCCAACAACGCGTTGACGCAATGCGCCGCCATGTCGTCCGGGCGGGTCATGTTGAACTTGCCGCGAAAAGACTTGGCCAGGCCGGTTCGTACGCTATCGACGATCACCACTTCACGCATGGCGGTACTCCATTGTTGTTGTCGGTTGAGAGTGGATCGAGCATAGATCCACTGCATAACCGACCGCGACAATCATTCACCTCGCGTATGCGCCGCCATCGGCCTATTTCCTGGATTTGCGTTTGCGCGCCTGCTTGTCGGCGCGCTCGAATGCGTTCTCCAGCGCCTGGTTCAGAGTGCGCAACACCTTGACCCGGGCCCAACGCTTGTCGTTGGCCTCCACCAGTGTCCAGGGGGAAATCTCGGTGCTGGTGCGGTCCACCATGTCACACACCGCGGACCGGTAGGCGTCCCACTTGTCGCGGTTGCGCCAATCGTCCTCGGTGATCTTGAAACGCTTGAACGGGATCTCCTCACGCGCCTGGAAACGTTCCAGCTGGGTTTCCTTGTCGATGGCCAGCCAGAACTTGACCACCACCACGCCGGCGTCGGCGATCTGCTCCTCGAAATCGTTGATCTCGCCGTAGGCCCTCAGCCAGTCGGCCCGGCTGCAAAAGCCCTCGACCCGTTCCACCAGCACCCGGCCATACCAGGAACGGTCGAACACGGTGAACTTGCCCCGTGCCGGCAGATGCCGCCAGAACCGCCACATGTAGGGATGGGCGCGCTCCTCCTCGGTGGGCGCGGCGATCGGCACGATGCGGTATTGGCGCGGATCGAGGGCCGCCGCGACCCGCCGGATCGCGCCGCCCTTGCCCGCCGCATCGTTGCCTTCGAACACCGCCACCAGCGCATGCCGGCGCATGCGTTTGTCCCGCAGCAGGCCGGCGAAACGCGCCTGCTCGGTAATCAGTTGTTCTTCGTAGTCGTCCTTTTCCAGGCGCAGGGTCATGTCCAGGCTGTCGATCAACGTCACCTGGTCGTCCAGTGCCGGCAGCGGCGCCACGGCGACCTTTTCCGGCTTGACCTTCGGTCGGTCCAACGCCTGGCGCAAGCCTTCGAGCAGAATCCGCCCCACCGTCAGGCTGCGATAACAGCTGTCCACGCCCTCGATCACGTGCCAGGGCGCGTAGTCGCGACTGGTGCGGCGCAAGACGCGCTCGCCGTATTTGACGAACTTGTCGTAGGTCTGCGATTGCTGCCAGTCCAGCGGGCTGATGCGCCAACTGTGCAGCGGATCATCCTTGAGCCCCTTGAGCCGGGCTTTCATCTGTTTCTTGGACAGGTGAAACCAGAACTTGAAGATCAACGCGCCTTCGTCGCAAAGCATTTTTTCCAGGCGCTCGGCGGCGTTGATCGCCTGGTCGAGCCGCGGATCCTTGAACTCGCCATGGACCCGCCCCTGCAGCATCTGGCTGTACCAGTTGCCAAAGAAGATCCCCATGCGCCCCTTGGCCGGGAGCATCCGCCAGTAGCGCCAGGCCGGAGGATGCGCCAGTTCCTCGTCGGTCTGCTGGTCGAAGGTGCGCACTTCGATCAGCCGCGGGTCCATCCACTCATTGAGCAACTTCACCGTCTCACCCTTGCCCGCGCCTTCGATGCCGTTGATCAGCACGATGACCGGAAAACGGCCCTGCTGCTGCAACTCGAATTGCGCTTCGAGCAGCGCTTCACGCAGGGCCGGCACCTCGGCCTCGAAGGTGTCTTTGTCGATGACGTGACCGATTTCAGCGGATTCAAACATGGGCAACTCCTTCCAAGGATCAGCCAAGACTAGCGGATTGGATACCCTGCGGTGTAGCACCAGGCAGGATCATTCCCTACGCCTGGCATGACAATGCCTGTACGCACGCGCCGCGTTCGACTATGCGAATCAGCTAGAATGGCTTCCCCGTTTTCACCGAGCCTGCCATGACGCCCATCCAGCAACACGCCCAACTCGACTGGGACGACCAGGGTCGCCCGCGTTCGCGGGTGTTCGACGACGTGTATTTTTCCGATCAGTCGGGGCTGGATGAAACCCGCTACGTATTCCTTGAGCAAAACCAACTGGCCGAGCGCTTCGCCGCGCTGCCCGAGGACGGGCGCCTGGTGATCGGCGAAACCGGGTTCGGCACCGGCCTGAACTTCCTCTGCGCCTGGCAACTGTTCGAGCAGTGCGCACCGGCCGGGGCGCGGCTGCATTTCGTCAGCGTCGAGAAGTACCCCTTGAGCCCCGAAGACCTGCGTCGCGCCCTGGCCCTCTGGCCGCAGCTTCAAGCCCAGGCGCAGCAGTTACTGGACCAGTACGTCGCCATCCACCAGGGTTTCCAACGCCTGGTCCTGGCCAATGGCCGAGTGACGCTGACCTTGCTGATCGGTGATGCGTTGGAACAACTTCCGCAACTCGATGCCCGCATCGACGCGTGGTTCCTCGACGGATTCGCACCCGCCAGGAACCCCGAGATGTGGACGGCCGAGCTGTTCGCCGAACTGGCGCGGCTGGCGGCCCCGGGATCGACCCTCAGCACCTTCACCAGCACCGGTTGGGTTCGGCGGTTGCTGAACGCGGCAGGTTTCAAGATGAAACGCACGCCCGGCATTGGCCATAAATGGGAGATCCTGCGCGGTGTGTTCCTGGGCTGGCCGGAACAGACGCCGGCGCCGTCCACGGCAAAGCCCTGGTACGCCCGCCCCGCGGCCTTCGGCGGCGAGCGTCGGGCATTGGTGATCGGTGGCGGCCTGGCCGGTTGCGCCAGTGCCGCCAGCCTCGCCGCGCGGGGCTGGCAGGTGACGCTGCTGGAACGACACGCCGGGTTGGCCGAAGAGGCGTCGGGCAATCCACAGGGCGTGCTGTACCTCAAGCTGTCGGCCCACGGCACCGCGCTGTCGCAGATGATCCTCAGCGGCTTCGGCTACACCCGCCGCCTGTTGGAGCACCTGCAACGGGGCGTCGACTGGGACGGCTGCGGCGTCCTGCAACTGGCCTTCAATCACAAGGAAGCCGAGCGCCAGACGCAACTGGCCGAGGCGTTCCCCGCTGACTTGCTGCACCCCCTGGCGCAGCCCGAGGCACAAAGGCTGTCAGGCATCGGCCTGGCCTGCGGTGGTCTGTTTTATCCCGAAGGCGGCTGGGTGCATCCGCCGGCGTTGTGCCGCTGGCAGGCCTCGGGCACCGCGATCGAGGTGCAAGCGCACCATGACGTGCTGCAATTGCGCCGCGTCGATGGCCAGTGGCAAGCGTGGGACAGTCAACGCTGCCTGGCCAGCGCGCCGGTGGTGATCCTCGCCAGTGCCGCCGAAATCAAGCGTTTCGAACCGGCCGCCGGATTGCCCCTCAAGCGCATTCGCGGGCAAATCACCCGGCTGCCGCAAACCGCGCGCAGCCAGGACCTGGCGACCGTGGTCTGCGCCGAAGGCTACGTGGCGCCGCCGCGTCTGGGCGAGCACACCCTGGGCGCCAGCTTCGACTTCAACAGCGACGACCTGACCCCCACCGCTGCCGAACACGCCGGCAACCTGCAGATGCTCGAAGAAATCTCCGAGGACCTGCTCGAACGCCTCGGCGCCGCCACCCTGGACCCGCAACGGCTCGAAGGCCGCGCGGCGTTCCGTTGCACCAGCCCGGACTACCTGCCGATCGTGGGGCCCCTGGCTGACAACCAGGCCTTCCACGAGGCTTACCACGCCTTGGGCAAAGACGCCCGGCAAGTGCCGGACACCCCCTGCCCCTGGCTCGACGGCCTCTACGTGAACAGCGGCCACGGCTCGCGCGGCCTGATCACCGCGCCCCTGTCGGGCGAACTGATCGCCGCCTGGCTCGACGACGAACCCCTGCCGCTGCCCCGAAGCGTGGCCGAGGCCTGCCACCCGAACCGCTTCGCGTTGCGAGCGTTGATTCGGGGCAAGGCCTGAGCTGTATATCCCTGTGGAAGCGAGGCTGAACCGGCCTAGTGAATAGCGCCCCGAAGGAACGTCAGTTGATACAAAAAAGATATAAGATCCCCCCGTTCCGCCGACATTCTGCCGACCGCTCAACCGACTCCGTGCACATCCCATTCAAAGCCGCCACCTGATCCGGTATGATCCCCCACCTGTTACCGCCTGTTACCTCCTGGAACGCCCGCTACGATGCGATCGCTGCCGGCAATGGAATGGCTTGCAGATACTGCCTGGCAAATCAAAGCTGCCGCGCTTGAGTGCCTGGCTCATGGAAGCTCAAAAGTAAAGAGTTGACGCATGCAAATATTCAATAACAACACAAAGAAACTGGCGCTGATATTGGTTGGCCCGCTTGGATGCTATATCGCTTATCAGGTGTTGTTCATAGGTCGGTATCTCAGCGTTGAAAAATATCCGTTGCTGACCTCAGCCTACATGAACGGTGCGACGGTTATAGACTCGGTTTGTGCGCTTACTGTCGCCGCGCTGGGGTTCATACTTTCTCGTCGCCTGGGCCTTCTCGACGATTTTTCACCATCGCTTGAACGTCTATCAACCCTCTCGCTTGCTCTGATAACAACAGGAATTTTATTCCTTCTAGCGCTGAGCATGTATCGAGTTTTCGGGACGCTCTCCCCGAGATACGTCGTTGACAATTACCATACATACAGCTTTATGGTAACTAACGGTGGTGCCTGGATAGTTCTCGCAATGTATTCCGCATTGCTGCTTCAACTGATGAACATGTATTTCAGCGGCGTAACGTTAAAAAATGGCGCTTTCCTACTGCTGAGCCTGCTTATCGTGTCATTCAGCGGTGGGCGCGGAATCCTAATTCTATTCGCGCTGACGTTCATCGTCTTGTTGATGTTTCAGCGCGTAAGCCTCGTAAAATTTTTGATCGCCTCCATGCTCGCTGTCGCTTCGATGGGAATCTCCTACGTTATCATCACCAACATGCGCGCACCCGCAGCCCCCCTAGCACCCATCGTAATCGCTCCCGTAGCGCCAAGTGAGGCTATGGCACGCGTAGATGAACTCGCCGGCAAGAAGGCTAACCAGGCCGGCAAGCCAGTGGCGCCAAAAGACGCTGTGGCAATTGACCCCACGAACAGTTTTGAAGATCTGAACTACAACGCCGCATTCATTTCTGAGGATGTCCTGAGCGCGATCCAGGGCAACAAAGTTGAGCCGAGGGCATACGCCCTTGAAGACGCGATGACGCTATTCATCCCTCGCCAGCTTATGCCAAGCAAACCAATTTCCACGGCCGAGACTCGCGCACTTTATCCTCACGTGGCCAAGCGTGGTACGAACATCACTTTCCCGCTCAAGGCGAACGTGCTCATGCATTTGGGAGGTTGGGCGTTCTATGCGGACTGGGTCGTGGTATTGCTCTGTCAGACGCTGATGATACTGGGCATTTCTCGGCGCACCAAAGCACCGAGCATACTCGGATTTGCCATGCTGTTCTGCGGTATCGGATTCACGCTCATCGCTCGCGGCGGAATATTTAATGCCCGTCTACTGGTGATCGTGTTTTGCGTATTGGCGGCATATGTGGGATATCGCGCGTTGCTGCGCATTGAAACCACTTTGCATGCGAACAGACGTGAACGCCTTGCAGGCCCAGCATCGCCTACCTGATGAGTATTAGGACCACAAATACAGGACGCCCTCCGTGTACTTGTGGTCCTATCAGCTAATATTTGCGACTTTTCTTCCAGCCTGCAAAGGCCAGAATCAAACCCACAAAAATCATTATCACACTGGGAATTTCAATTTCTTTTGATCTCAAAAAGAAGTTGATAGATATCCCTGTACCGGCCAGTAAAAGTAAAATTCCAGCTATAAATATACCGCTTTTAAGTGCCTGGTACATTGCCGTCCCCTCCATGATCCCACCCATTCTACACAAAGCTGCCGTGGGCGGAATGGCAAGGGGGTTCGCAGCAAAGCCTTCTCAAACTGCAGCGCGCAGGTCGCCGGCAGCGATCTTGTAAACGTCCTCGCGCCCCGATCACCGCCAGGTTGACCACGCGAGAGATTGAATCATTCAGCCGCGAAGAAGCGGCCGATTCGATCTGAGAGCTGTACGAAGTGACGAGCGGTCTTCAAACCATCCACTCATGTTTTTTGCGTCTTCTTTCTACACGAGATTGGACCCAGGCGAGGCAATGGCCCTGTGCTGGAGCGAAGTGACAGGCGCTGAAAGCGCGCCAAGGTGTGCCGTATCAGGCTGTACGGAAAGATCGAGGAAAGGACGAAGATGAACGTGTCGCGGGAAGTTTTATTGAACGATCGAGCGCTACAGGCACTCGAAAAAGCCAGACCTCTTACGGCGGCGCGCTCTGATTATGTTTTCGCGCCGGAAGGATCGGGTAAAAAATCAGAGCTGTACATCCGATCCGAAACGGGGGCTAAGCGCTATTGGTTGACGGCGCTGCGCAAGTCGGGGATCCGATATCGCAGGATGGTGGACGCCAGCACAGCTACGCAACGATGTGCCTGATGTCCGGCATGAATCCGGCACTCATCGCTGCGCAGCTCGGACACAGCGTTCAGGTGTTTGCTGTCAACCTATGCCAAGTGGATCAGTTCTTCGAGTGATTTCGCGGAGCTTGAAAAGCTGGATTTATCAAAAAACGGTACAAATTTAGTACTGAATCAAGGTAAATGCCGAGAGCCCCAGCAAACACAAGGCCTTTTTGGATATGTGCGGATTAGCTGGAGAGTTACGTTTCGATCAACAACCTGCGGACCTTGCGGCCGTGGAGCGAATCACCCATCACCTGGCCCCGCGTGGCCCTGACGCATGGGGTTTCCATAGCCAGGGGCCGATTGCCCTGGGCCACCGTCGCTTGAAGATCATGGACCTGTCGGACGGCTCGGCGCAGCCGATGATCGACAATCAATTGGGCCTGTCCCTGGCCTTCAACGGCGCGATCTACAACTTCCCGGAACTGCGCGCCGAGCTTGAAGCGCTGGGCTACGCCTTCCATTCCGGCGGCGACACCGAAGTGCTGCTCAAGGGCTATCACGCCTGGGGCGAGGCCCTGTTGCCCAAGCTCAACGGCATGTTTGCCTTCGCCATCTGGGAACGGGACGCCAAGCGGCTGTTCATCGCCCGCGACCGCCTCGGCGTCAAGCCGCTGTACCTGTCGCGCACCGGCCAGCGCTTGCGCTTTGCCTCGGCCCTGCCGGCCCTGCTCAAGGGCGGTGACATCAGCCCGATGCTCGACCCGGTGGCGTTGAACCATTACCTGAATTTCCATGCGGTGGTCCCCGCGCCTCGCACCCTGCTGGCCGGCGTCGAAAAACTGCCGCCGGCCACCTGGATGCGGGTCGAAGCCGACGGCACCACCGAGCAGAAAACCTGGTGGACCCTGCCCTACGGCCCCCACGCCGATGAGCAGAACCTGAACCTGGAAGACTGGATCGACCGCGTGCTCGACAGCACCCGCGAAGCCGTCGCCATCCGCCAACGCGCGGCCGTCGATGTCGGCGTGCTGTTGTCCGGCGGTGTCGATTCGAGCCTGTTGGTGGGGTTGCTGCGCGAAGTCGGCGTGGAAGACTTGTCCACCTTCTCCATCGGTTTCCAGGATGCCGGCGGCGAGCGCGGCGACGAATTCCAGTATTCGGACCTGATCGCCAAGCACTATGGCACCCGCCACCACCAGTTGCGCATCGACGAAAAAGAGATCATCGAACAACTGCCGGCGGCCTTCCGCGCCATGAGCGAACCGATGGTCAGCCACGACTGCATCGCCTTTTACCTGCTGTCGCGAGAAGTGGCCAAGCATTGCAAGGTGGTGCAAAGCGGCCAGGGTGCCGATGAACTGTTCGCCGGTTATCACTGGTACCCGCAAGTGGACGGCGCCAGCGACCCTTACGCGGCCTACCGTGCGGCGTTCTTCGACCGTAGCTACGAGGAATACGCCGACACCGTGCAGCCCAAGTGGCTGACGGCCAATGACGCCGCCGGCGACTTCGTCAAGGAACATTTCGCCCAACCCTGCGCCGACGCCGCGGTCGACAAGGCGCTGCGCCTGGACAGCACGGTGATGCTGGTGGACGACCCGGTCAAGCGCGTCGACAACATGACCATGGCCTGGGGCCTGGAAGCGCGCACGCCGTTCCTCGACTACCGGTTGGTGGAGCTTTCGGCCCGGGTGCCGGCGAAGTTCAAGCTGCCCGACGGCGGCAAGCAGGTGCTCAAGGAGGCCGCCCGGCGCGTGATCCCCAGCGAGGTGATCGACCGCAAGAAGGGCTATTTCCCAGTGCCTGGGCTCAAGCACCTGGAAGGCGACACGCTGGCCTGGGTGCGCGAACTGCTGCTGGATCCGAGCCAGGATCGCGGCCTGTTCAACCCGGCTATGCTCGACCGTCTGCTCACCGACCCCAACGGCCAATTGACCCCGCTGCGCGGTTCGCGCCTGTGGCAACTGGCGGCGCTGAACCTGTGGCTCAGCGAGCAAGGAATCTGATTGATGAAACCCCACCCTACCGTTCACAACCAACGCCTCTTGCGGGGCCAGGCGCCTTCGTACGAACGTCTGCAGGCGCGCCTGGCCGAAGATGGCAGCGCAATGGGCGCTGACCCGATCGCCGTCCACTGCGGCTGGGGTCGGCTGCTGATCGGCCACACGTTCCCCGACCCGGCTTGCCTGGCCCAGGAACTGCTCAATGAGCAACCGGGCGAACGCGACATTGCCCTGTACGTCGCCGCGCCCCAGCAAGTCCTGGGGCTGGAACCGGCGCATCTGTTCCTCGACCCGTCCGACACCTTGCGTCTGTGGTTCAGTGATTATCGCCAGGCCACGCGGGTGTTCCGTGGGTTCCGCATCCGCCGGGCCCAGGGGGACGCCGACTGGCAAGCCATCAACCAGCTTTACCAGGCCCGCGGCATGTTGCCCATCGACCCGCAACGCCTGACCCCGCGTCACGAAGGCGGCCCGGTCTACTGGCTGGCCGAAGACGACGATACCGGCGCGGTGATCGGCAGCGTCATGGGCCTGAATCACCAGAAAGCCTTCAACGACCCGGAAAACGGCAGCAGCCTCTGGTGCCTCGCCGTGGACCCGCAATGCTCACGGCCAGGTGTTGGCGAAGTGCTGGTGCGCCATCTCATCGAGCATTTCATGAGCCGGGGCCTGAGCTACCTCGACCTGTCGGTGCTGCACGACAATCGCCTGGCGAAAAACCTCTACGCCAAGCTCGGTTTCCGCAACCTCTCGACCTTTGCCATCAAACGCAAGAACGGCATCAACCTGCCGCTGTTCCTTGGCCCGGGTCCCGAGGCTCAGTTCAACCCCTATGCGCGGATCATTGTCGAGGAAGCCCACCGTCGCGGCATCGAGGTCCAGGTGGACGACGCCGAGGCCGGGTTGTTCACCCTGGTCCACGGCAGCCGCCGGGTGCGTTGCCGCGAATCCTTGAGTGACCTGACCAGCGCTATCAGCATGACCCTGTGCCAGGACAAGAGCCTGACCCACAAGGTGCTCAAGAACGCCGGCCTGAATCTGCCGGCACAACAACTGGCGGGCAATGCCGACGACAACCTGGCGTTTCTCGACGAGCACGAACGGGTCGTGGTCAAGCCGCTCGATGGCGAACAAGGCCAGGGCGTGGCAGTGGACCTGCGCACCATTGAAGAAGTCCAAGCCGCCATCGAAACGGCCCGGCAGTTCGACAGCCGGGTGCTGCTGGAAAGCTTCCACGAGGGGTTGGACCTGCGGATCCTGGTGATCGGTTTCGAAGTGGTGGCGGCCGCCATCCGGCGGCCGGCGGAAGTGATCGGCGACGGCCGCCACACCATCGGCGCCCTGATCGAAGCCCAGAGTCGCCGACGCCAGGCCGCCACGGGTGGCGAAAGCAAGATCCCGATGGATGCCGAGACCGAGCGCACGCTCAAGGCGGCGGGGTTCGACTACGACAGCGTCCTGCCGGCCGGAGAGCACCTGTTCGTGCGGCGCACGGCCAACCTTCATACCGGCGGGGTACTGGAAGACGTCACCGGCATCCTCCATCCGACCCTGGCCGATGCGGCGGTACGCGCCGCCCGAGCGTTGGACATTCCCATGGTCGGCCTTGACCTGCTGGTGCCGGCGGCCGACCAGCCCGACTATGTGTTCATCGAAGCCAACGAACGCGCCGGCCTGGCCAACCACGAACCGCAACCCACTGCCGAACGCTTTGTGGACCTACTGTTTCCCCATAGCCAGGCGGTGGCCTGAGCACCGTTCCCAGTGGCGAGGGAGCTTGCTCGCGCTGGGTCGCGGAGCGCCCCTTCGATGCGAATGTCCGGTTTATTCAGGGCTGGAGCTGCGACCGCTTTGCGTTCGAACGGGAGCAAGCTCCCTCGCCACAAGGCTCTTCTGCCTAACCTTATCGTCCGAGAGGAGTTTCCATGATCAGCAAAATTCCCGAACCGAATCTCGAATACCTGCAAAAAGTCTTGCTGGAAATGCTCGCCATTCCCAGCCCGACCGGCTTCACCGACACCATCGTGCGCTACGTTGCCGAACGGCTCGAAGAGTTGGGTATCCCCTTTGAAATGACCCGTCGCGGCACCATCCGCGCCACCCTCAAGGGCCGCAAGAACAGCCCCGACCGCGCGGTGTCCGCGCACCTGGACACCATCGGCGCCTCGGTACGGGCCATCAAGGACAATGGGCGCCTGACCTTGGCCCCGGTGGGCTGCTGGTCGAGCCGGTTTGCCGAGGGCAGCCGGGTCAGCCTGTTTACCGACACCGGCGTGATTCGCGGCAGCGTGCTGCCCTTGATGGCATCCGGGCATGCGTTCAACACCGCCGTGGATGAAATGCCCATCAGCTGGGACCACATCGAACTGCGCCTGGACGCCTACTGCACCACCCGCGCCGATTGCGAAACCCTGGGCGTGAGCGTTGGTGACTACGTGGCCTTCGACCCGTTGCCGGAGTTCACCGAAAGCGGTCACATCAGCGCCCGCCACCTGGATGACAAGGCCGGTGTCGCCGCGCTGCTGGCGGCGCTCAAGGCCATTGTCGACAGCGGTGAAGAACTGCTGATCGATTGCCACCCGCTGTTCACCATCACCGAGGAAACCGGCAGCGGTGCAGCCGCCGCGCTGCCCTGGGACGTCAGCGAATTCGTCGGCATCGATATCGCGCCGGTCGCGCCCGGCCAGCAGTCGAGCGAACACGCGGTAAGCGTGGCCATGCAGGACTCCGGTGGCCCCTACGACTACCACCTGTCGCGACACCTGCTGAAACTGGCCAAGGAGAACGAGCTGCCGGCCCGCCGGGACCTGTTCCGCTATTATTTCAGCGACGCCCACTCGGCCATCACCGCCGGCCACGACATTCGCACCGCCCTGCTGGCCTTCGGTTGCGACGCCACCCATGGCTACGAACGCACCCACATCGACAGCCTGGCCGCCCTCAGCCGCCTGCTCGGCGCCTACATCCTCAGCCCACCCGTGTTTGCCAGCGACGCGCAACCGGCCCAAGGCTCGCTGGACCGCTTCAGTCACCAGATCGAACACGATGCGCAGATGGAAAGCGATACCCGAGTGCCTTCGGTGGATAGCCTGCTGGGGCAACGGTCGGACAGCTGAGGCGCCCGCCTTGAGGGGCGGCGTCAGCAAAACCGGTTTCGCGAGCAAGCTCGCTCCCACAAAAGATTGCATGCCAATGTGAGAGCGAGCCTACTCGCGAAGCGACACCCCCCCAAAAGAATCCCAAGGCTAGCCGCAAACGCTCGTTGGCCGTAGCATCGCCTCATTGTCTAGCCGAGGTACCCCATGCTGATTCCCCACGACCAACTCGAAGTCGACACGCTCACTCGCCTGATCGAGGATTTCGTGACCCGCGACGGCACCGACAATGGCGACGACACGCCCCTCGAAACCCGCGTACTGCGCGTTCGACAAGCGCTGACCAAGGGCCAGGCGATGATCGTGTTCGATCCCGAGAGCGAACAGTGCCAACTGATGCTCAAGCACGACGTGCCCAAGCACCTATTCGACTGAACAGACCTTGCGCTGGGCGTGGGCTTTTTTCTTCTGGATCTTTTCGTAGATTTCGGAGCGATGGACATCGATGTGTCGGGGCGCTTCGACGCCAAAACGCACGGTGCCGCCGGTGACCGACAGCACGCGAACGGAAATGTCGTCACCGATTGAAATCAGTTCGCCCACAGCGCGGCTTAGTACGAGCATGGTTCTTGTCCTTAAGAATGTCTGGACCTCGACCATGCCCGGCCTGATTCAGCTTCTCAAGGCTCCCACGACAAATCAGTAAGGCCCTACAAGCAAAGCACTTCAGGCTGACGGAAACGTCCTGCAAAACCTGTATAGCCGCGTTTATTTCAGGTCGCCGAGAAGCGTGGCCCGAACAGGATCACGCTCGCCCCCAGCACGCACAGCGCCACGCCGATCCAGTCCGAACCCAGCGGCCGCACCCGCTCCACCACGGCCAGCCAGCCAATCGAGGCGATGATGTAGATACCGCCGTAGGCGGCGTAGGCGCGACCGGCATAAGTGGCTTCGATACGGGTCAGCAACAGGGCAAAGAGGGTCAGGCTGATCAGCGCCGGCGCGATCCACCAGGCGCTCTTGCCCTGGCGCAGCCACATCCAGAACGCGTAGCAACCGGCGATTTCAAACAGCGCGGCAAGAAAGAACCACAGGTAATTGAGCATGCAAATGTCCATCAGGAAGGCCGAATCGCGCCATCCTGAGGACACCGGGGCGCCAGGTCAACTCGGGTTCTGTCGAGCCTTGGCGCGCATCTTGTCGGCCATGACGGTCATTTCGTCGTAGAGCTTCTGCGGGGCCTGCTGCTTGAGCGCCCACGCCGCCCGTCCCTGCTCGTGGGGCAGGATCATGAACTGGCCCTGGGCGACGTGCTGGTAGATGTAATCGGCGATGTCGGCGGCGCTGATGGGCGAGCTTTCCAGCAGTTTGCCAACCTGGGCCTTCATGGCTGGTGTCGGCCCACGGAAGGAGTCGAGCAGGTTGGTCTGGAAGAACGACGGGCACACCACGTGCACGCCGATTTCCTGCTGGGCCAGTTCAACCAGCAGGCTTTCCGACAAGGCCACCACGCCGGCCTTGGCCACGTTGTAGTTGCTCATGGCCGGCCCTTGCATCAGCGCGGCCATGGAGGCGATGTTGATGATTTTGCCGCGGCTCTGCTCCAGCAACGGCAAGAACGCCTTGCAGCCCTTGACCACGCCCATCAGGTTGATTGCGATCTGCCAGTCCCAGTCTTCCAGGGACAGTTCGCTGAAGAAGCCGCCCGAGGCCACGCCCGCGTTATTGACGATGATGTCGATGCCGCCGAACTTCTCTTCGCAGGCCTGGGCGAAGGCCGTCAATTGGCTGTAGTCGCGCACATCGCAACGTTGGATGAAACCGTCGCCGCCTGCCTCGCGCACCAACCTCAGGGTTTCCACCAGGCCGGGTTCACTGACATCCGACAAGGCCAGGCGCCAGCCTTCGCGGGCCCAGCGCAGCGCGATTTCGCGGCCCAGGCCGGAGCCGGCCCCAGTGATCATCATGCGATTTTGCATAGCAGACAGCCTTGTTGTTCCGGGAGAGATAGGCCGAGTGTAGCGAAGGACCCAGCCGCCCCCACGCTCCATCAGATTGCTGAATGGCGAGGGCAAACCGTGGCGGGTTGTGAAGGGACCTGTGGCGACTTGCGCACTTTGTAGCGGGCACTGAAAAACATTGAATTTTTTACAGGACGTTACGGTCGGACCTAATAAGCCGCCCGGATTTAATGCATGCGCGCTGGCAGTCAAAAGTTGCATCAACCCAGAACTGACCAATAAGGAAATCTACAATGGGCACAATTCTTATCATTATCCTGATCCTCCTGCTGATCGGTGGTCTGCCGGTCTTCCCGCACTCCAGAAGTTGGGGTTACGGCCCGTCCGGTATTATCGGTGTGGTGTTGGTGGTGCTGTTGGTCCTGCTGCTACTGGGCAAGATATGAACCACTAAGTGCAAAAAAAAAGAGGCCCTTGCAGGCCTCTTTTTTTTGCTCGCCGATAATCAGTCCGGCTTGCCGTCGATAACACCGGCGGTGTTATCCAACAAGCTCTTGGTGGCCGTCTGCAGGAACGACTCGAGCTTGAGTTTCATCGCTGCGGTGTCCGGTGCATCCGGGACGATCTCCGCACGGGGACTGGCACCCAGTTCATAGCGATACATCTTTGGCGGCATTTCCTTTTCCTTCGGCAGTACCAGGATCTGGTCGTCCTTGATGATCGCCGTGGTCTGTTCGCTGCCCGATGGCTTGATCACGCCAAAACCGGTATCGCCCTGCGGCAGGTTCAAAAGGTCACGCCCCCAGCACTGGTTGCGCACCTGGCCGCCGATCCGGCCCATGATGGTCGGCACGATATCGACCTGGGTACCCACGGTGTGGCTGCGCTGGCCGAACTTCTCCTGAACGCCCGGGCCGATCAGCAGCAACGGCACGTTGAAGCGACCCAGGTCCATTTCGGTGATCTGGCGTTCGTTGCCGAAGCCATGGTCGCCCACCACCACAAACAAGGTTTCCTTGAAATACGGTTCCTTGCGGGCCTTCTCGAAGAACTGGCCCAGGGCCCAGTCGGCGTAGCGCATGGCGGTCAGGTGTTCGTTCAGGCTGCCACGGTCGGTCACCCGCTCCACTGGCAACGGTGTCGGCAGCGCATACGGCGTGTGGTTCGACAGGGTCTGCAGCAAGGCGTAGAACGGCTTGCCGTTTTCCCGCGCCTTGAGCTCGATCAGGCCACGGTCGAACATGTCCTGGTCGGACACGCCCCAGGTCGGATCGGAGAACACCGGGTTGACGAAGTCGTTACGCCCGATGAAGTTGGTCATGCCCTGGCTGCTGAAGAACCCCGACTGGTTGTCCCAGGCAAAGTCGCCGTTGTAGACGTACACGTCGTCGTAGTCACGGGCACTGAGCAACTGCGGCAGGCCTGACAGCTTGTGGCTGCCTTCCGGCGTCTGCATCAGGTATTCGAAACCGGGCAGGTTCGGGAAGCACGCCATGGTGGCGAACATGCCCTGGTGGGTGTGGGTGCCGTTGGAGAAGAAGCGGTCGAACAGCAGGCCTTCCTTGGACAGCTTGTCCAGGTAAGGCGTGATGTTGCCCGATGCGCCCAGGGCGCCCACCGAGTGACCGGCCATGCTTTCCATGAGGATCACCACCACATTCTTGATGGGCAGCGTCTTGTCGGCCGGCGGCGTGTAGTCGCGGCGCACGGCGGCGGTCTCGGTGTCCACCAGCTTGTCGTCGGGCATGACCAGCATGTCGCGCACGGTCTGCTGGGCCAGCGGTTGTTCGAGGGTGGCTTTCCAGATGTTGTCACGGTCTTCGGACATCCGGCTCTTGGCCGCCGCCACCAGCGACAGTGTGCCGTTGAGGCCCAACTGGTTGGCGAAGTTCGAGTCGGTGGTGTACACGTCGCCCCAACGCAGCGGCGGGCCCTGGCGCAGGGTGCCACGGGCCGCCGTCACGGCCACCAGCAGGCAAACGATGAACACCGCTACACGTCCGTACCACGGGGCGATCTGGCGCGTACCGATGCTGCCACCGCTGAACGGGCCGCGCGGACGGGTCGCCCGATCGGCGCCCTTGAACGCCAGGCTCAGGATGATCGTGCCGCCGACCCAGGCCAGCAGGTAGCGCACCACCGGGAAGCCGTACCAGAGCATGCTCATCACGGTCTTCGGGTCTTCCTTTACATACTGGAAGACCAGGCCGTTGAGGCGCTGGTGGAATTCACGGTAGAAGTCCATCTCCATCAGGCCCAGGAACAAGGCGATGCTGGAGGTGACCGTCAGCCAGAAACGAAAGAACCCGCGTGCCGCCATGGCCCTGGCGCTGAACAACGCCAGCAGCAATGGAATGCAGAGGTAGACCACCAGGCGCAGGTCGAATCGCAAGCCGTTGACGAACGCTTCGACGAAGGTAGAGGCCGGGGTGTCGAGGATCATCTCGCGGTTGTAGACCAGCAGCGCCACGCGCAGCAGGCTGAACATGACCATCATCACCAGGGCGCAAAGCAGGGTGTAGGCCAGGTGCGATTTGACGGTCGGTTGCAGCAGGCGATGCGTAGTGCGCTGCTGACTCAGGGCGTCCGGGATTGCCATGTCGTTTTAGGACCTATTGGAGTTTGAGTGACAAAAAGGAACAACAGCGCGCCCTCTGTTGGCCAATGCCTGGCCCCGGGGCTTGCGCGAGTGCGCAAATGTTTGCACGAACGGCCATGGCATTGCCATTAAATAACCGGCCGCGATAAAAGCGCGGGGGATTGTCCGCAAGGTTTTGTGAAAATTTTGTTCAATGAATATTCAGAAACACAAAATCCAGGCACTACGCATAGGCGAGACGAACTTCATTGTGGCGAGGGGATTAATCCCCTCGCCACAGGACCTCACGCCTTAGTGAAACTGCCGCCCCAACCCCGCCGGCACGCCTTCGATGGTGGTGTCTTCCCACGGGCCGTTCGGGCTGACGGAGCGGCTCCAGCCGTTGTTCCAGCGGTAGTAGGTGCGTTGGCGATAGAAGGTGTTGGTCTGGTTATCCAGCACATACACCCCCAGCTTGGCATCCCAATGGCTGTTGCCGCCCGGCGGCGGGGCGAAGCTGGCGGAGGTGCGTGGCACAGGCTTGGCCGGTTTGCTCGGGGTGGCCGGTTTGCCCGGCGGCGTGGACGGGCCAGGCTTGGTGGTCGGGGTCGACGGCGGAATCGGCGGCAGTGGCGTCGAAGGCTCCGGCGGACGCTGGACCGCACAAGCGCTCAGGCCCAGGACGAGCGTGAGCAAGGTGATGCGAGCGATGGCGGTCATGGTGCGAATTCCTGTTATTGGTCCGGGCTGTCGATGGTCA
Source organism: Pseudomonas sp. P97.38 (assembly GCF_001269745.1). Classification (NCBI taxonomy): domain Bacteria; kingdom Pseudomonadati; phylum Pseudomonadota; class Gammaproteobacteria; order Pseudomonadales; family Pseudomonadaceae; genus Pseudomonas; species Pseudomonas sp. P97.38. The sequence continues at coordinate 146,313 of NZ_LHVJ01000015.1, read as the reverse complement.
GGTGCTGCGACGCGGTGGTGCTGCTCGCCAGGGGTTGGCTGCGGCCGATCCATTCACCGGCGGTGGGTTGACCGGCACGGGAGATCCGCGCCACCAGTTGGACTTCAGGGAAGTTCGACAGTTTCAGCTGCGGCATCATCGCGTCCGCATCCCCCAGCTCTACGGTCACCGGCAGGTCGGCGACGGTCAGGCGCTTGGCCGCCAGCGGGGCCGGCGGGCCGGACGCGGCGCGGGCGAAGATGAACACGCTGTCGCCTGGCTGCACCTTGGCCTTGAGCGCCGGCGCCAGCTCGACACGCACCTTGAGCACGGCGGCCGCCTTGGCGGCAGGTGCCTGGGTCTGAGCCTGGGCCGGCGCAACCTGGCCGCCAGCGGCCTGAAGCTTCTCGGTGGCGCGGGCGATACCGCCCTGCAACGCCTCGCGGGACTTGTCACCCTCCGGTAGCTCCACCAACAGGCGGCTCCAGTAATCGATCGCGTCCTGGTAACGTTCGCCCTCGAACGCGGCGATGCCCAGCAGGCCGAGGCTGGTGACCTCCTTGGGATCGAGCTTCAGCGCTTCGTCGGTCAGGGCCTGGACCTGGTCCGACCATTTCTTGCCGTCGGCGAAGTACTGCGCCTGGGCCCACTGGCCCAGCAGTTCGGGTTGGCGGCCCGCCACCGCCACGGTGCGCTGGAAGATCTTCGCTGCATCCGCGGGCCGATCCTGGGCCATGTACGTACGGCCAAGGAAATACAGGCCCTCGGCGTTGTCCGGTTGCGCCGCCACCGCCCGCTCCAGGCGTTGGGTCATTTCTTCCATCGACTGCGGCGCCTGGGCGAACTCACGGGTCAGTTCGACCTTGTCGCTGGCACCGAAATGCAGGTACAGCCCCAAGCCCAGCAACGGTACCAGCACGGCGGCGAGCAACGGCAAGGGCTTGCCCAGGCGCGACTCGCGCGGCGCATCGGCGCCCTCGGTGTCGGCCAGCAGCTCACGGGCGGCTTCGGCGCGGCCGGTGTCCAACTGCGCGGCGTTGAGCACGCCCTCCTCCCGCTCGGCCTGCAGTTGAGCGACGCGCTCCTGGTACAGCGCCACGTTGAGCGCGGTACGGTCCTCTTCGCGCTGGGCACGGCGACCACGCAACACAGGAATCAACAGAAAACTCAGGGCAATCAGGAGCAGCAGACCTGCGGCGAGCCAGAAATCAATCATGCTTGGTTGTATCCAACAGTTGGTCGAGGCGCTGGCGCTCTTCGACGGAAAGCGTGTCCGGGGCGGCCGTACGCTGCACCCGACGGCGGCGAACGATCACGGCGATGACCACGAAGCCACCGAGCAACAGCCCGGCGGGGCCGAACCAGAGCAGCGCGGTCTTGGAGGACAAGGCGGGGTTGTAGCGCACGAACTCACCGTAGCGGTCCACCATGAAGTCGATGATCTGCTGGTTGTCCTTGCCCTCGCCGAGCATGCGGAAGATTTCCTTGCGCAGGTCGGCGGCAATCGGTGCGTTGGAGTCGGCGATGTCCTGGTTCTGGCACTTGGGGCAGCGCAGTTCCTTGGTCAGCTCGCGAAACCGCTCGCGCTCGCCCTCGTTGGCGAATTCGTACGTGTCGATGGCGGCATGGGCCACCCCCACCAGACTCAACCCGAGCATGGCGGCTGCCAGCCAGCGCCTCATGGCTTGGCCTCGTCAACCAGCGCCTGGTATTTGGCGGCCAGCTTCTCGCGCCAGACCTGTTCGTCGATCACCCCGACAAACTTGTCGCGGATGATGCCCTTGGCATCGATGAAGAAGGTTTCCGGCGCCCCATAGACCCCCAGGTTCAGGCCCAGGGAGCCCTCCTCGTCGCGGATATCCAATTGGTAAGGGTTATGGAACTCGGCGAGCCATTTCAGCGCATCGGCGTTGACGTCCTTGTAATTGACGCCGTAGATCACCACGCCGTTCTGCGCCAGTTTGTTCAGCACCGGATGCTCGACCCGGCAAGAGATGCACCAGGTGCCCCACACGTTGACCAGCGCCGGCTTGCCCAGCAGGTCGGCGCGGGTCAGGGTCTTGTCACCCTGCACCGATGGCAGGGAAAATTCCGGGAACGGCTTGCCGATCATCGCCGAGGGCAGCTCGGCCGGGTTCAGGTAGAGCCCCCGGTACAGAAACACCGCCACCACCAGGAACAGCGCCAGCGGCAACACCATCATCCAACGTCTCATGCAGTGGCTCCCGTCACGCCCAGGGCTTCGCGCACCCGGGTTTTCACCTTGACCCGATAACGCCGATCCAGCGCCGCCAGGGCCCCGCCGAGGCCGGTGAGCAGGCCACCGAACCAGATCCAGCGCACGAACGGCTTGACGTGCACCCGCACGGCCCAGGCGCCATCGCCCAGGGATTCACCCAATGCCACATACAGGTCGCGGGTGAAACCGGCGTCGATGCCGGCTTCGGTCATCACCGAGTTCTGCACGGTATACAGGCGTTTCTCAGGGTGCAGGACCGTCACTTCCCGGCCGTCGCGAATGACCCGCACGGTGCCTTTGTCGGAGGTGAAGTTCGGGCCTTCGAAATGCTTGGCGCCCTCGAACACGAACTGATAGCCGGCCAGTTCCATGGACTCTCCCGGGGCCAGGCGCAGGTCGCGCTCGGCGCTGTTCTGGCTGGACAGCACCACGCCCAGGGCGCAGACGGCGATGCCCAGGTGGGCGATCTGCATGCCCCAGTAGCTGCGGGTCAAGGTTGGCAGGCCCTTGACCAGGCCTTTGTGGCGGGTCTTGTCGACGATGTCTCGGACACCGGCCAGCAGCACCCAGGCCGCCAGCACGAAAGTGGCCAGCACCGCCCAGTTGAAGTCGCCATAAGCCACCCCGGCCACCACGGCCAGGGCCGCCGTGCCCAGCAGCACCGGCGTCAGCATGCCCAGCAGCCACTTGACCGGCGTGTCTTTCCAGCGCACCAGCACGCCGATGGCCATCACCACCATCAGGATCGCCATCAATGGGATGAACAAGGCGTTGAAGTACGGCGGCCCGACCGACAGCTTGGCCCCGGACAACGCATCGAGCACCAGCGGGTACAGCGTCCCCAGCAGGATCATCGACGCGGCCACCACCAGCACCAGGTTGTTGCCCAGTAACAGGGTTTCCCGCGACCAGAGGTTGAAGCCCACCTGGCTTTTCACCACCGGCGCGCGCAGGGCGAACAACGTCAGCGAACCGCCGACCACGCACAACAGGAACATCAGGATGAACACACCGCGCTCGGGGTCCGAAGCGAAGGCATGCACCGAAGTCAGGACACCGGAGCGCACCAGGAACGTCCCGAGCAGGCTCAGGGAAAACGCCGCGATGGCCAGCAGCACGGTCCAGCTCTTGAACACGCCACGTTTTTCCGTGACGGCCAGGGAATGGATCAGTGCCGTGCCCACCAGCCAGGGCATGAACGAGGCGTTTTCCACCGGGTCCCAGAACCACCAGCCGCCCCAGCCGAGTTCGTAGTAGGCCCACCACGAACCGAGGGTGATGCCGATGCCGAGGAAGGCCCACGCGACAATGGTCCAGGGCCGCGACCAGCGAGCCCAGGCGGCATCCAGGCGTCCGCCGAGCAAGGCTGCGATGGCGAAGGCGAAGGCCACGGAAAAGCCGACGTACCCCATGTACAGCATGGGTGGGTGCACGATCAGGCCGATGTCTTGCAACAGCGGATTGAGGTCTCGGCCATCGCTGGGCATCTGCGGCAGGATGCGCTCGAACGGGTTGGAGGTGACGATCAGGAACAGCAGGAAGCCGGTGCTGATCATGCCCATCACCGCCAGTACCCGGGCCAGCATGACCTGGGGCAACTGCCGGGAGAACACCGAGACGGCGAAGGTCCAGCCGGCCAGGATCAATGCCCAGAGCAGCAGCGAACCCTCATGGGCACCCCACACCGCACTGAACTTGTAATACCAGGGCAACGCGCTGTTGGAGTTGCTGGCGACGTAGGCCACGGAAAAATCGTCGGTCATGAAGGCGTAGGTCAGGCAACCGAAGGCGAACACCATGAAGGCGAACTGGCCCCACGCCGCCGGCTGGGCCAGGCTCATCCACAGGCGGTCGCCGCGCCAGGCACCGAGCAACGGCACCACGGCCTGCACCAGGGCAAAGCACAGGGCCAGGATCATCGCCAGGTGGCCCAACTCGGGAATAAAGATACCGGTGCTCATCGATCAGCCCTCCTTCACGGGAGCAGGCGCCGACTGACCGCTGTCTTTCAGGGCCTTGGTCACTTCCGGCGGCATGTATTTTTCGTCGTGCTTGGCCAGCACTTCATCGGCCACCACCACGCCATCGGCGTTGAGCTTGCCCAGGGCGACGATGCCCTGCCCCTCGCGGAACAGGTCCGGAAGGATGCCGCGGTAGGTGATGGTGACGGTCTTGTTGAAATCGGTGACGTTGAAGGTCACGTCCAGCGAATCCCCGGAACGCACCAGCGAACCCTTTTCCACCATGCCACCGGCGCGGATGCGTGTGTCATGGGGCGCTTCGCCGTTGGCGATCTGGGTCGGGGTGTAGAACAGGTTGATGTTCTGCTGCAAGGCACTGAGCGCCAGGCCGACCGCGGCACCGACACCCACCAGGATCGCCAGAATGATGACAAGACGCTTTTTGCGCAGCGGATTCACTGACCGTTCTCCCGGCGCAGACGACGCGCCTCCTGTTGCAGATACCGCTTGCGGGCCAGGATCGGCACCGCGACGTTGAGGGCCAGTACCACCAGGCAGATGCCATAGGCTGACCAGACATACAGGCCATGATGGCCCATGGCGAGGAAATCGCCGAATGAAGCGAAACTCATCGAGCGGCCTCCAGGCTGTTCTGTACTTCGGCCTTCACCCAACTGGCGCGGGCTTCGCGCTTGAGCACTTCGAGGCGCATGCGCAGCAGCAGCACCGCGCCAAAGAAACAATAGAACCCCAGCACCGTCAGCAGCAGCGGCAGCCACATCTCAACCGGCATCGCCGGTTTTTCGGTGAGGGTGAACGTCGCGCCCTGGTGCAGGGTGTTCCACCACTCCACCGAGTACTTGATGATCGGGATGTTGATCACCCCGACAATCGCCAGCACCGCGCATGCCTTGGCGGCGCTGTCACGATTGCTGATGGCGTTGCCCAGCGCAATGAGACCGAAGTACAGGAACAGCAGGATCAGCATCGACGTCAGTCGGGCATCCCAGACCCACCATGAACCCCAGGTCGGCTTGCCCCAGATGGCGCCGGTGACCAGCGCCACGGCGGTCATCCAGGCGCCGATGGGCGCCGCGCATTGCAGGGCCACGTCGGCCAGCTTCATCTTCCACACCAGCCCGACCACCCCGCACACCGCCAGCATCACGTAGACGGACTGGGCCAGCATCGCCGTGGGCACATGAATGTAGATGATGCGGAAGCTGTTGCCCTGCTGGTAATCCGGCGGGGCGAAGGCCAGGCCCCAGACGATGCCGGAACCGATCAGCAGCAGAGCGGCGATGCTCAGCCAGGGCAGCAGCCTGCCGCTGATGCCATAGAACCACTTGGGTGAGCCGAGCTTGTGAAACCAGGTCCAGTTCATTGCTGTTTCCATCACGGTTGCGGCTCGCCATCACGAACCGCCGGGGCGGCCTTGACTTCCAGGGAAGTGGTCAGTTTTTGACCAGGCCTCATTATTATTCGCCGACGCTGATCTTCAGGCCAGCGGCTATTGCAAAGGGTGTCAGGGTTATCGCCAGGGCGGTCAGGCTCCCAAGCCACAGCAGATAACCCGTCGCCGGCATGCCCTGCAAGGCCGCCTGCAAGGCGCCACTGCCGAGGATCAACACCGGGATATACAGCGGCAGGATCAACAATGCCAGCAGCAGGCCGCCGCGCTTCAAACCCACCGTCAACGCCGCGCCCACCGCACCGAGCAAGCTCAGCACCGGCGTACCCAGCAGCAGCGACACCAGCAGCACCGGCATGCACGCGCTGGGCAAGCCAAGCATCATGGCCAGCAGCGGCGAGAGCAGCACCAGCGCCAACCCGGAAAAAACCCAGTGTGCCAGTACCTTGGCCAAAACCAGAAGGGCCAGGGGGTGCGACGAAAGGACCCACTGTTCGAGGGAACCGTCCTCGAAATCACTGCGGAAAAGCCCGTCCAGCGAGAGCAGGACCGATAAAAGCGCCGCCACCCAGACCAGTCCTGGCGACAAGGTTTGCAACAATTGAGTCTCCGGGCCGACGGCCAGCGGGAACAATGCAATCACGATCGCGAAGAACACCAGCGGATTGGCCAATTCGGCCGGACGACGACACAACAGCCGCGCCTCGCGGGCCAACAACAAACCGAACACGCTCATACCGCCCAGGTCCCCAGGTCAATGCTGCGATAACCGGATGGCATCCGCGCCAGCGTGTGGTGGGTGGTCAACAGCACCGTGCCACCGCGCTCGCAATGCCCGGCCAGGTGCTCCTCGAGCTGCGCCACGCCCTGCTTGTCCAGGGCGGTGAAGGGTTCGTCGAGGATCCACAGCGGCGGGCTGTCCAGATACAGCCGGGCCAGGGCCACGCGACGCTGCTGGCCGGCGGACAGGGTGTGGCACGGTACGTCTTCGAAACCGCGCAAGCCCACCGTGGCCAACGCCTGCCAGATCGCCTCGCGTCCGGCCGGGCGATGCAAGGCGCAGAGCCAACTGAGGTTTTCTTCCGGGGTGAGCAGATCCTTGATTCCGGCGGCATGGCCGATCCAGAGCAGGTTGCGCGCCAGTTCGCTGCGCTGGCTCTGCAACGGCTGGCCATTGAGCAGCACCTGTCCGGCGGTAGGCTGCATCAACCCGGCCAGCAGGCGCAGCAAGCTGGTCTTGCCGCTGCCGTTGGGGCCACTGACCTGCACCATATCGCCGGGCGAGAGTCTCAATTCGAGATGTTCGAACAGCAGCCGCAAGTCTCGCTCACAAGCGAGGCCAACGGTTTGCAAAAGAGGACTGGTCAAGGGATCGCGGGCCTTATACGGTTCAAGTCGGCGGTGCAGTGGCCGTTAAAGAGATGCAGCATAGATGCATTGACGGCCTGTTCCACAGAGCTGCGTCAAACAATTGCAAGGTTTTCGCCACTCCCTGTAAGACGGGCGGCATTATACATGCCGTGCCCTGCGCGAAAGAGGGCTTTTTCCCAAGGTAAGACTGCTGATGACAGGTGACATGAACATTCAGCCGCTGCCTCAGCCCACGGCGACGACGCGTACGCCCGTGGTCAGTGGCGAGCTGCTCAAACTGCTGACGCCGGTCGAGGGCCTGATCGGTGCCGGCCAGACGGCGAGTGCCGAAGTCCTTTCGCTCAAGCAGGCCGACCAGACATTCCAGCTATTGCTCAAGGTCACCCTGGAAAGCGGCCGCCAGACCACGGTTCAGGCCACCAGCATGCAGCCGCTGCCCCAAGGCACCAGCCTGGCCGTGACCCAGCCCTCGGCCACCAACCTGGCCGTGACGGTGCAACAGGCCATCGCCTCCAGCGTCGCCACCCTGACCCGCATCGACACCGCGCAAATGCCGGTCGGGACCCTGCTGCAAGGCAAGGTGCTGACCAGCCAGGCCCTGCCGCAACTGCCGGGGCAGCCGGTGGTGTACCGGTCGTTGGTGAGCCTGCTCAACACCGCTCAGGCAGGTGCCACCCTCGACATCGACAGCCCGCAGCCGCTGCGCATCGGCACACTGTTGAGTGCCCAGGTGCAAGACGCCCAGACCCTGAAGTTCGTGCCATTGAGCAACCACCAGGAGCAACTGGCGGTAAGCCAGCAACTGGCCACCCAAGTGAGCCGCCAAGGCTCGCTGGACAGCCTGATCAGCGCCTTGCAGAACCTCCCGGCCACTGACGACACCGGTGCCGAGCTGCGCGCAGCCGTGACGCGGCTGTTGGCCGGCCTGCCGGATGTCCAGCAATTGAGCACGCCCAAAGGCCTGGCCCAGGCCATGGTGGCCAGTGGGGTGTTCCTGGAAAGCAAACTGCTTGCCGGGCCGCCGCTGGGTCCGGCGGCGGACATGAAAGGCGACCTGTTGAAGCTGATCGCCCAACTGACCCCATCGCTGCCCGCCTCCACCAATCTGGGCGCCATCATCGCTGCCAACACCTTGGCCCAGGCCTTGCCCACCTTTGTGCGCAGCGCCCTGGGGATGCTCGGCCAGGTCAGCGCCAAGCCGCAACCGACCAATTTCCCCCTGCCGTCGCGGCTGCTGAAGGAGCAGGATGACGAAGGCGACCTCGAGCACCTGCTGCGCCTGGCCGCCGCTGCCGTGTCGCGCCTGCAAAGCCATCAGTTGTCGAGCCTGGAACAAACGGGGCTGACCCCCGACGGCAGGCTGATGAGCACCTGGCAACTGGAGATCCCCATGCGCAACCTGCAGGACATCGTGCCCTTGCAGGTCAAGTTTCAGCGCGAAGAAACCCCGCCTCGGGAACAGCCCGACGAGCGCCGGGAAGAACGTGAACCGAAGCAGCAACTCTGGCGGGTCGAACTGGCGTTCGACATGGAGCCGCTAGGTCCCTTGCAGGTCCAGGCCCAACTGCTCAGCGGCAGCCTGTCGAGCCAGTTGTGGGCGCAGCGGCCGTACACCGCGAGCCTGATCGAGAGCAACCTGGCGGCCTTGCGCGAACGCCTGCTGGACTGCGGCTTGAACGTCAGCGACCTGGACTGCCACCTCGGCATCCCGCCCCAGGGGCCCAAGACCCGACTCGAACAACGCTGGGTGGACGAAACCGCATGACAACCCACACCGAACCGCGCCAGGCCATCGCCCTCAAGTACGACGGCCACCACGCCCCGACCCTCACCGCCAAGGGCGACGAAGCCCTGGCTGAAGAAATCCTGCGGATCGCCCGGGACAGCGAAGTACCGATCTATGAAAATGCCGAACTGGTGAAACTGCTGGCCAGGCTGGAGCTGGGCGACAGCATCCCGGAGGAGCTGTACCGCACGATTGCCGAGATCATCGCGTTCGCCTGGAACCTGAAAGGCAAGTTCCCCAAGGGCTACGACCCGAATGCGCCGACCCTCGAGAAAGATGTGACGGAGCGCGGGGACGACTACTGATCGAGCGCGTACTGATCGACCGTGGCGAGGGCGCTTGCTCCCGCTCGGCCGGGCTGACGCTCCAGTGCGCAGCAGCCGCAAAAAAGCGAGGGCCGCTGCGCTGCGGCAACGAGCGCCTCGCCATGGTGATGGTGCTGGGCGCCGAACGGCTCAGCCGCCCTTGTGCAACTTGCTCATCAACTCCGCTTCGGCCTGGGTCAGGCCGCAGGCTTGGGTCAGTTCGTCGATGCTGGCACCCATGCCTACCAGGCGGGCGGCTTGGGCGAACGAGAGGGTGGAAGGGTCACGCTGCTCCAGCTGGGCGAGTTTGTCCGGCAACGGCGCGACCACGGCCCGCAGCTCATGGAGCGCTTCGCCCATGCGCACGGTGCCGTTCTGATAGTCGTCGACGCGCTTGGCCAGCTCCTTGATGCGCTGGTCACGCAGCGCATCGCCTTGGGCCTGCTGAGCAGCAACTTGTCGCTGGTCGCGTATGTACGCCACGAACATTGCCAGCGTGCCTGCCCAAAACAGGAACAGGACAATGACTGCTACCTCAAGAATCAAATCAGATACTCTCCAGTTCCGACCACTCTTCTTCGCTCATCATTTTTTCCAGTTCGACCAGGATCAGCAACTCATTGTTCTTGTTGCAGACGCCCTGGATGAACTTGGCCGACTCTTCGTTACCGACGTTAGGCGCGGTTTCGATTTCCGACTGACGCAAGTAAACCACTTCGGCCACGCTGTCGACCAGGATACCGACCACTTGCTTGTCAGCCTCGATGATCACGATACGGGTGTTGTCGTTGACCTCGGTGGAATTCAGGCCGAAACGCTGGCGGGTGTCGATCACCGTGACCACGTTGCCGCGCAGGTTGATGATCCCCAGCACGTAGCTTGGCGCACCCGGAACCGGAGCGATCTCGGTATAGCGCAGCACTTCCTGGACCCGCATCACGTTGATGCCATAGGTTTCGTTATCGAGCTTGAAGGTCACCCATTGCAAAATCGGATCTTCGGAACCCTTGAGAGACGACGCCTTATCATTCATACCCTGACCCCTCGAAAAACCGCCTTGTGGCGGCGTGTATTCTGTCCAGCGACGCGGTGCGCCACCGGTTGTGTTATTTCGGTTTCTGGACCGGCAGGCTGCCATCCAGGTGTTTTGCCCCGCCGCTGGCGATCAGCTCCGCCAGCTCGGAAACGTCCAGCAAGGCGCACATGTGCTCGATCACCGTACCGGCCAGCCATGGCCGTTGCCCTCGATGGCTGCGCCACTTGATCTCGTTCGGATCCAGGCGCAGCGAACGGCTGACCTGGTGAACCGCCAATCCCCACTCGTACCCCTGCACCGAAATCACGTATTGCAGGCCCTGGCGAAAATCGTCGCGATAACGGTCCGGCATCACCCAGCGCGCGGTATCGAGCACCTTCAGGTTGCCGGCCTGGCTCGGCAGGATCCCAAGGAACCACTGCGGCTGGCCAAACAACGGCGTCAATTCCTGCCCGGCCAGGGAGTAGATCGACCCCAGGCACACCAGCGGCACCGCCAGGGTCAACCCGGCCACATCGAACAACAGACACTCGAACGGCTCGGCGGCCCAGCTCGGGCGGTCGTCGGTCGGCTCCGGCGGTGGCGGGCTGCTCGGCGGCAGGTGGACTTCCACCACCGGCGTCACCAGGCCCTGCAACAGCGGTGCAACCGTCGACACCGGCGCGAGGATCGGCGCGGGTGCGTCCATGACCTTCAGCGACGGCTTGACGAACGGTGCCTCGACCGCTGCGGCAACCACCGACGTACGGGCGTCACGAGCCTGCTCTTCGAGCACGGCCGCTTGAAACTCATCCAGCACACCTTCGGCTTCGACAGGCTCGGGCTCGGGCAACGCCTCGATCACGCTCGGCGACGGTGGTAATTCTTCGGTCGCTTCCTGCAACAGCCCGTCCAGGTAGGACTGCAGGGCCAGTTGGGGACGCGAGGTCGTCTTTATCGGGCGGTTCATTGGAAAAGTCCGCCACTTGAAAAGGTTATCGGCATGAATGCTGTAGGACTTGAGCGCTCACGAGTCGGCGCAATGCCTGTAGGAAACCTCGTCACGTTAAGCCACCTGCTGCGAAACGAGTTGCTGGGCCAACAAGTGCTTGAGCAGCGCCCGGTAAGCCAGCACACCGCGGCTCTTGCCATCGAACTGCGACGGGGTCACGCCGACGCGGCTGGCGTCCCGCAAGCGCGTATCGACGGGGATGTAGCCTTGCCAGATGTCATCCGGGTACTTGTCCCGCAGAACGCGCAACGTCCCCAGGGACGCCTGGGTACGGCGGTCGAACAGGGTCGGCACGATGTTGAACGCCAGCGATTGCTTGCGTGAACGGTTGACCATCGCCAACGTATTGACCATGCGCTCCAGGCCCTTGACCGCCAGGTGCTCGGTTTGCACCGGGATCACCAGTTGCTGGCTCGCGGCCAAGGCGTTGACCATCAACAGGCCCAGCAACGGCGGGCTGTCGATGATGGCGTAATCGAAATCCTGCCACAGCTGCGCCAGACTCTTGGCGATCACCAGGCCCAAGCCGCTCTGGCCCGGCGACTGGCGCTCCAGCGTGGCCAGCGCGGTGCTCGATGGCAACAGCGAGATGCTCTCGTGGCTGGTGGACAACAGCAACTGGCCCGGCAAGCCCTCGGGCACGGTGCCCTTGTGCAGGAACAGATCGAAGTTGCTGTGCTCCAGGCTATCGGGATCGTAGCCGAAATAGCTGGTCATCGAGCCATGGGGGTCCAGGTCGACGATGACCACGCGCTTGCCCGCCTCGGCCAGCAAGCCAGCTAGAGCGATGGAAGATGTGGTTTTGCCCACACCACCTTTTTGATTGGCGACTGCCCAGACTCTCATTCGGATCGTTCCTCCCGGCCGAAACAGGCTCGACCGAGAAATAGCTCGGTTATAAAGCGGGTGACGGAGAATTGACGGCGCTCCGCTGTCCCGGCGACTTGACCGCAGCCGGTGCAGTTTGTGTGCCAGCACGCTTCAACGCCGCATCCGGTGTTGCGTTGGCCGTCCCTGTTCCGGTCAGGCTACGGCGCACATCGAGGTTGCGCGACACCACCAGCACCACGCGACGGTTGCGCGCACGGCCCTCGGCGGTGGCGTTGTTGGCCACCGGCTGGAACTCGCCATAGCCCACCGACGCCAGGCGCCCGGGGTTCACGCCCTGCATTGCCAGCATGCGGACAATGCTGGCCGAACGGGCCGAAGACAGCTCCCAGTTGGTCGGGTACTGCGCGGTTCGGATCGGCTGGTCGTCCGTAAAGCCTTCGACATGGACCGGGTTGTCGAACGGCTTCAGGATCGCCGCGACCTTGTCGATGATGTTGAAGGCCATGTCGCTGGGCATTGCGTCGCCGCTGCCGAACAACAGACTGGAATTGAGTTCGATCTCGACCCACAACTCGTTACCGCGCACGGTCATCTGATTGGAATTGATCAGGTCACCGAACGCCGCGCTGATGTCGTCGGCAATGCTTTTCAATGGGTCGCTGCCACCGGCGATGCCGGCATCGACCTGTTCGGAATCCTTGACCAGCGGCTGGGCCGGGGTCGTGGTCTTGGGCCGCTCTTCGCCAATGGGGATGGGCTTGAGGGCGCGATCAGAGTCGGTGAAGACGCCGATCAGGGCCTCGGAAATGACTTTGTACTTGCCTTCGTTGACCGACGAGATCGAATACATGACCACGAAAAAGGCGAACAGCAGCGTGATGAAGTCGGCGTAGGAAACCAGCCAGCGTTCATGGTTGACGTGTTCTTCAGTGTGCCTGCGACGGGCCATGGTCCATTACTCCCATTAATCCATGAAGCCCTGGAGCTTCAACTCAATGGAGCGTGGGTTTTCACCTTCGGCGATCGACAGGATCCCTTCCAGCAGCATTTCGCGGTAGCGCGACTGGCGCAATGCGATGGATTTGAGCTTGGCGGCAATCGGCAGCAACACCAGGTTGGCGCTCGCCACGCCGTAGATCGTGGCAACGAAGGCCACGGCGATGCCGCTGCCCAGTTGCGATGGGTCGGCCAGATTGCCCATCACGTGGATCAAGCCCATCACCGCACCGATGATGCCGATGGTCGGCGCGTAGCCGCCCATGCTTTCGAATACCTTGGCCGCTTCGATGTCGCGGGCTTCCTGGGTGTAGAAATCCACCTCCAGGATGCTGCGGATGGCTTCCGGCTCGGCACCGTCCACCAGCAATTGCAGGCCTTTGCGCGAGTAACTGTCGGGTTCGGCATCGGCCACCCCTTCCAGGCCCAGCAAGCCTTCCTTGCGCGCGGTCAGGCTCCAGTTCACCACCCGGTCGATGCCGCCGGCCAGGTCGACACGCGGCGGAAACAGGATCCAGACCAGCACCTGGATCGCCCGCTTGAATGCACTCATGGGCGATTGCAGCAGCGCCGCGCCAATGGTGCCACCGAGCACGATCAACGCAGCCGGGCCATTGGCCAGGGCACCGAGATGCCCGCCTTCCAGGTAATTGCCACCGATGATGGCGACGAACGCCATGATGATGCCGATCAGGCTGAGCACATCCATTACAGGCATGCCTCGACCAAGTGTCGACCTATGTCATCCAGGCTGTACACCGCGTCGGCAAGATCGGCCTTCACGATGGCCATCGGCATGCCGTATATCACGCAACTGGCTTCGTCCTGGGCCCAGATCGCACTGCCGCCCTGCTTGAGCAGGCGTGCGCCCTCGCGCCCGTCGGCGCCCATGCCGGTGAGCACCACCGCCAGAACTTTGTCACCGTAGGACTTGGCCGCCGAACCGAAGGTAATGTCCACGCACGGCTTGTAGTTCAGGCGCTCGTCGCCCGGCAGGATTTTTACCGCGCCACGCCCGTCGACCATCATCTGTTTGCCACCCGGCGCCAACAACGCCAAACCTGGACGCAGGATGTCGCCATCCTCGGCTTCCTTGACGCTGATGTTGCACAGCTTGTCCAGACGCTCCGCGAAAGCCTTGGTGAACGCCGCGGGCATGTGCTGGATCAGCACGATGGGGGCCGGGAAATTGGCCGGCAATTGGGTCAGGACCCGTTGCAACGCCACCGGACCGCCCGTGGACGTACCGATCGCGACCAGCTTGTAGGCTTTGCGCTTGGGCGCCGCCGACGAGGCGCTGGCCGGGGCCGAACGAGTGGGGGCCGGGGCCGGCGCACTGCGCAGCGGTGGCGGGTTGAAGCTGCTCGAAGCGCTTGGCGCCGGCGCAGGGCTTGGCGCGGCGACAGGGGCCGGTGCCGGGGCGCTGTAGCCACCGACGCGGCGGTTGCTGCGCGAAATGCTGTGGACCTTCTCGCACAGCAACTGCCGGACCTTGTCGGGGTTGCGCGAGATGTCTTCGAAGTTTTTCGGCAGGAAATCCACGGCCCCGGCGTCCAGCGCATCGAGGGTCACCCGGGCGCCTTCGTGGGTCAGGGACGAGAACATCAATACCGGAGTCGGGCAGCGCTGCATGATGTGGCGCACGGCCGTGATGCCATCCATCATCGGCATCTCGTAGTCCATGGTGATCACATCCGGCTTGAGTGCCAGGGCCTGATCGATCGCCTCTTTGCCGTTGGTTGCCGTACCGACAACCTGGATACTCGTATCAGCCGAAAGAATTTCCGAGACGCGGCGGCGAAAAAAACCCGAATCGTCCACCACCAGGACTTTAACTACCATAAACACTCCGTTAGACGAGGCGCGGCCATGGACCGCCCTCCTCCAGAATCAAATACGCCGGGCGGCGTAGCGCTTGAGCATGCTGGGCACATCGAGAATCAGTGCGATACGGCCGTCGCCGGTGATGGTGGCGCCGGACATGCCCGGGGTGCCCTGGAGCATCTTGCCCAACGGCTTGATGACCACTTCTTCCTGGCCCACCAACTGATCGACGACGAAGCCGATCCGCTGGGTGCCCACCGAAAGGATCACCACGTGACCTTCGCCCTGCTCCTCGTGCGCCGCCGAACTGACCAGCCAGCGCTTGAGGTAGAACAGCGGCAATGCCTTGTCCCGTACGATCACCACTTCCTGACCGTCCACCACGTTGGTGCGCGACAGGTCGAGGTGGAAGATTTCGTTGACGTTCACCAGCGGGAAGGCGAACGCCTGGTTGCCCAGCATCACCATCAGGGTCGGCATGATCGCCAGGGTCAACGGGACCTTGATGACGATCTTCGAGCCCTGGCCCTTGGTCGAGTAGATATTGATCGAACCGTTGAGCTGGGAAATCTTGGTTTTCACCACGTCCATGCCCACGCCACGGCCCGACACGTCGGAGATCTCGGTCTTGGTGGAGAAGCCCGGGGCAAAGATCAGGTTGTAGCACTCGGTGTCGCTGAGGCGGTCGGCGGCATCCTTGTCCATCACGCCGCGTTTCACCGCGATGGAGCGCAACACGTTCGGGTCCATGCCCTTGCCGTCGTCGGAGATCGACAACAGGATGTGGTCGCCCTCCTGCTCGGCGGCCAGGATCACCCTGCCACTGCGGACCTTGCCCGCTTCTTCTCGCTCCTGCGGCGACTCGATACCGTGGTCGACCGCGTTGCGCACCAAGTGGACCAGCGGGTCGGCCAGGGCCTCGACAAGGTTCTTGTCGAGGTCGGTTTCTTCACCCACCAGTTCCAGGTTGATTTCTTTCTTGAGCTGTCGCGCCAGGTCGCGCACCAGGCGCGGGAAGCGCCCGAAGACTTTCTTGATCGGCTGCATCCGGGTCTTCATGACCGCGGTCTGCAGGTCGGCCGTGACCACGTCGAGGTTCGACACGGCCTTGGACATGGCTTCGTCCTGGCTGTTGAGGCCCAGGCGCACCAGGCGGTTACGCACCAGCACCAGTTCGCCGACCATGTTCATGATCTCGTCCAGGCGTGCGGTGTCGACCCGAACGGTGGTCTCGGCTTCGCTGGCGGGCTTTTCCGCTGGCGGTGCCGACGCGGCACGAGCCGGTGCTGGCGCGGCCGCGGCGGCTGGCTTGGCAGCGGGCGCAGGTGTCTCGGCCTTGGGTTCCGGCGCCTTGGCAGCCGGTTTCGGCGTGGCCTTGGCCACCGGTGCAGCCGTCGCAGCGCCAGCCCCCGTAGCGGAAGCCGTGCCGACTTCGCTGAATTTGCCTTTGCCGTGCAACTCGTCCAGCAGCGACTCGAATTCGTGGTCGCTGATCAGGTCGCTGCCGGCCGCAGCGGCGGCAGGTTGCGCCGGGCTTGGCGCCGAAGCGATGGCCGAATCCAGGGCGTCGACGGCAAAGGTACCCTTGCCATGCAACTGATCGAGCAAGGCTTCGAATTCGTCGTCGGTGATGTCCGAGTTGTCACCCGCCGCTTTCGGGGCGGCCGGGGCCGCTGCTGGCGCGACGGCATCGACGGCGAACTGGCCCTTGCCATGCAACTGGTCGAGCAATGACTCGAACTCGGCGTCGGTGATTTCATCGCTGGCAGCGGCATCACCTGCCGGTGCGGCAGCCGGAGCCGCCGGCGCCTCGGCCTGGGCCTTGGCGGCGCTCAGGGAGTCCAGCAGTTGTTCGAATTCGTTATCGGTGATGTCGCCCGATTCCTCGGCGACAGGTTCCTCGACGGCCGGTTCTTCAATGACCGGCTCGGCCACGGCAGCGGTTTCATCTGCCGACTGAGGCTCGGCCAGGCGCGACAGCGCAGCGAGCAGCTCAGGCGTGGCAGGGGTAATCGGCGAGCGCTCGCGCACTTCGCTGAACATGCTGTTGACCGCATCCAGCGCTTCAAGCACCACGTCCATCAGCTCCGAATCAACGCGACGCTCACCCTTGCGCAGGATGTCGAACACGTTTTCGGCAATGTGACAGCACTCCACCAGCTCGTTGAGCTGGAGGAAGCCGGCGCCTCCTTTTACAGTGTGGAAACCGCGAAAGATTGCGTTGAGCAGATCCGCATCATCCGGCCGGCTTTCCAGCTCGACCAATTGCTCGGACAGTTGCTCAAGAATCTCGCCAGCCTCAACCAGGAAATCCTGAAGGATCTCTTCATCGGCGCCGAAGCTCATTAATGGGGTGCTCCTAAAACAGGCTAAAATCCAAGGCTGGACAGCAAATCGTCCACATCGTCCTGACCGGACACAACGTCTTCTCTTTTATCGGCATGAATTTGCGGACCTTCACCCTGAGAGAGATGTTTTTGTGGATCTTTTTCAGCAAGCATCGCTTCACGGTCGTGTTCGATGCCCGCAAAGCGGTCGACTTGGCTGGCCATCAACACCAGCTTGAGCAAATTGCTTTCCACTTCGGTGACCAGTTGGGTCACGCGCTTGATCACCTGGCCGGTCAGGTCCTGATAGTCCTGGGCCAACAAGATGTCGTTGAGGTTGCTGGCGACGGCGCGGTTTTCGCTGCTGCTGCGCGTCAGGAAACCGTCGACCCGGCGGGCCAACTCGCGAAACTCCTCGGCCCCCACCTCGCGACGCATGAACCGACCCCAGTCGGTGCTCAAGGCCTGGGCTTCCTCGCTCAGGCCATTGACCAGCGGCGTGGCGCTCTCCACCAAATCCATGGTGCGGTTGGCCGCCGCTTCGGTCAGCTTGACCACATACCCCAGGCGCTCGGTGGCGTCGGTGATCTGCGAGACTTCCTCGGCCTGCGGCATACGCGGGTCGATCTGGAAATTGACAATCGCGCTGTGCAATTCACGCGTGAGCTTGCCCACTTCCAGATACAGACCACGGTCACGGGTCTGGTTGAGCTCATGGATCATTTGAACCGCATCGCCAAAACGGCCTTTTTCGAGGCTTTCGACCAGTTCACGGGCATGTTTTTTCAGGGTCGATTCGAAATCGCCCATTGAAGATTCGTTATCCATAGCTCCCCCCGGGGCGCCGTTAGCCGATGCGTTCGAAGATTTTTTCGATCTTCTCTTTCAACGCCTGGGCCGTGAAGGGTTTGACCACGTAGCCGTTCACACCGGCCTGGGCCGCTTCGATGATCTGCTCGCGCTTGGCTTCGGCGGTGACCATCAGCACGGGAAGGTGCTTGAGTTTTTCATCAGCGCGCACCTGGCGCAGCAGGTCGATGCCGGTCATGCCGGGCATGTTCCAGTCGGTGACCAGAAAATCGAAGTTGCCACTGTGCAACATCGGGAGCGCAGTGGTCCCGTCATCTGCTTCGGCCGTGTTGGTGAACCCAAGGTCACGCAACAGGTTTTTAATGATCCGCCGCATCGTTGAGAAGTCATCAACGATGAGGATTTTCATGTTCTTGTCCAATTCGACCTCCAAGCAGTCTTAAACGCGTCCAGCACCTGAACGCGCCATTTCAATCAATCCGGCACAACGCTCGACAACAGCGCGCAGCACAACGGGTGAGACCGTGCAGTACCTGCCGGCCTCGTTCGCAGCGCCCCCGCACTGCGTATCAGCGCGCTCGCCATTCCCCCAAACGCCCCCGCAAACGGGCTGCGCACTGGCTGTGTAACTGGCTGACCCGCGATTCGCTGACCCCCAGGACCTCACCGATTTCCTTGAGGTTCAGCTCTTCGTCGTAGTACAGCGCCAAGACCAGTCGCTCACGCTCCGGCAAATTGGCAATCGCTTCGGCCAGCGCGCTCTGGAAGCGTTCATCTTCCAGGTCACGCGATGGCTCCATGTGAGCACTCGCGCCATCCTCGTGCAGCCCTTCATGCTCGCCGTCCTGCAACAGGTCGTCGAAACTGAACAGGCGGCTGCCCAAGGTATCGTTCAAAATCCCGTAATAATCATCGAGACTCAACTGGAGTTCGGCCGCAACCTCGTGATCTTTAGCGTCACGCCCGGTTTTAGCTTCAATCGCACGGATCGCATCGCTCACCATGCGGGTATTGCGGTGCACCGAACGCGGTGCCCAATCGCCCTTGCGGACTTCATCGAGCATCGCGCCGCGGATACGGATACCGGCGTAGGTCTCGAAACTGGCGCCCTTGCTCGCGTCGTATTTGTTCGACACTTCGAGCAGGCCGATCATGCCGGCCTGGATCAGGTCCTCGACCTGGACACTGGCCGGCAGCCGCGCCAGCAAGTGATAGGCGATACGCTTGACCAGGGGCGCGTAACGCTCGATCAACTCGTACTGGGCGTCCCGTGCCGATTTCTTGTAGAGGTGGTTGTAACTGCTGGCTGTCATAGCACGGGCCCTGCTGTTTGTTGCACGAGACGCTCGACGAAAAATTCCAGATGCCCGCGCGGGTTGGCCGGCAGCGGCCAGCTATCGACCTTCTGGGCGATTGCCTTGAACGCCAGCGCACATTTGGAACGTGGAAAAGCTTCATAGACGGCACGTTGCTTCTGGACGGCCTTGCGGACACTTTCGTCGTAGGGCACGGCGCCGACGTATTGTAGGGCGACATCCAGGAAGCGATCCGTGACCTTGGTCAGCTTGGCGAACAGATTGCGTCCCTCCTGCGGGCTCTGCGCCATGTTGGCCAGGACGCGGAAGCGGTTCATGCCGTAGTCGCGGTTCAGCAGCTTGATCAGGGCATAGGCGTCGGTGATGGAAGTCGGTTCATCGCAGACCACCAGCAGCACTTCCTGGGCGGCCCGCACGAAACTGACGACCGAGTCACCGATGCCGGCCGCGGTGTCGATTACCAGCACATCGAGGTTGTCGCCGATGTCGCTGAACGCCTGGATCAGGCCCGCGTGCTGGGCCGGGGTCAGGTGAACCATGCTCTGGGTGCCGGAGGCGGCCGGCACGATGCGAATCCCGCCAGGCCCTTGCAACAGTACGTCGCGCAGTTCACAGCGGCCTTCGATCACGTCCGCCAGCGTGCGCTTTGGGGTAAGCCCCAGCAACACATCGACGTTCGCCAGGCCCAGGTCGGCGTCCAGCAGCATGACCCGTCGGCCAAGCTCTGCCAGAGCCAGGGACAAGTTCACTGACACGTTAGTCTTCCCGACGCCACCTTTGCCGCCGGTCACCGCGATCACCTGTACGGGATGCATGCTGCCCATGTTCGTTCTTTACCTTGTCTTACTTAGACGGAGGCCACATTACTGGCTGCGCGTTCACACGGAACAATGCATGGCAGACCATCGATGTAGGTACAAAAAATACTCATGATAACCTCAGCCGACCTGTTTGGATGGGCTGTGGTAGATATCAGCGAACATGTCAGCCATGGCTTCTTCGCTGGGTTCTTCCTGCATTTGCACACTCACGGCACGACTGACCAGTTGATGACGGCGCGGCAGATGCAGATCATCCGGGATCCGCGGCCCGTCGGTCAGGTAGGCCACCGGCAGTTCATGACCGATCGCCAGGCTCAACACCTCGCCCAGGCTTGCCGTTTCGTCCAGCTTAGTCAGGATGCAGCCGGCCAGCCCGCAGCGCTTGTAGCTGTGGTATGCGGCGGTTAGAACCTGTTTCTGGCTGGTGGTTGCCAACACGAGATAATTTTTTGACTTGATACCGCGCCCGGCCAGGCTCTCGAGCTGCAGGCGCAGGGCCGGATCGCTGGCTTGCAGGCCGGCGGTATCGATCAGCACGACGCGCTTGCGCAGCAAAGGCTCCAGCGCCTGGGCCAGGGACTGGCCCGGATCCACGTGGGTTACCGACACATTGAGAATGCGGCCCAGGGTCTTGAGCTGCTCCTGGGCTCCGATGCGGAAGCTGTCCATGCTCACCAGCGCAATGCTCTGGGCACCGTACTTGAGTACATAACGGGCGGCGAGCTTGGCCAGGGTGGTGGTCTTGCCCATGCCGGCAGGACCGACCATGGCAATCACCCCGCCCTCTTCCAGTGGCTCGACGTCCGGCGTGGCGATCATACGCGCCAGGTGCGCCAACAGCATGCGCCAAGCCTGGCGAGGCTCTTCGATCCCATTGATCAGTGCCAGCAGGTCGCGGGACAACGGACCGGACAGACCGATGCGTTGCAGGCGACGCCACAGGTTGGCCTGGGCCGGACGGCTGCCCTGCAACTGGTTCCAGGCCAGGGAGCCGAGCTGGACTTCCATCAGTTCGCGCAGGCTGTTGAGTTCAAAACGCATCGAGTCCAGGGCACGCGGGTCGACCCCGCGGGCTGGCGCGGCGGGCGCTGGCGCCGGACGACGCGGCTCGGCCTGGGTAGGCTCGATCAGCGGTTCAGCGGCAGTCAGCGGCAGGCCGGCGGTCAGTGGCTGACCGGCGAACAATTGACGATTGGTACCTGGCGCGGCCTCGCCTTCGCTGCTGCGCAGGCTCAGTTCGGCCTGGGCACTGGCGATGCGCGATTGGGTCTTGCGCAGCTCGTCCTCGAGTTCCATGTTCGGAACACGCGGGGCCAGCGCCGACAATTTGTAGTCCAGAGCCGCTGTCAGCTCGACACCGCCGGCGATCCGGCGATTACCGATGATGGCTGCTTCGGCGCCCAGCTCGTCACGAACCAGCTTCATGGCCTGACGCATATCGGCGGCGAAAAAACGCTTCACTTGCATAAACCACTACCTCAGCCGTTGGGCCCTACTGTCGCAACGATGGTCACTTGCTTGTTGTCCGGTATTTCCTGGTAAGCCAGCACATGCAGCCCCGGGACCGCGAGGCGCCCGAATCGCGAGAGCATCGCGCGAATCGGACCGGCCACCAGCAGGATCACCGGTTGCCCTTGCATCTCTTGCCGCTGGGCTGCTTCGATCAACGAACGCTGCAGCTTCTCGGCCATGCTTGGCTCCAGCAGAACACCCTCTTCCGAGCCTTGTCCTGCCTTCTGCAAACTATTGAGCAATATCTGTTCCAACCTTGGCTCCAAGGTGATCACAGGCAGCTCGGACTCAGTACCTACAATGCTTTGGACGATTGCGCGGGATACACCGACCCGCACCGCCGCCACCATCGCGGCGGTATCTTGACTCTTGGAAGCGTTGTTGGCGATGGCTTCGGCGATGCTGCGAATGTCGCGCACTGGCACTTGCTCGGCCAGGAGCGCCTGCAGGATCTTGAGCAGTTGCGACAGCGAAACCACCCCCGGCACCAACTCTTCGGCCAGCTTCGGCGAGCCCTTGGCCAGCACTTGCAGCAATTGCTGGACTTCTTCGTGACCGATCAGCTCGCTGGAGTGCTTGTACAGAATCTGGTTCAAGTGGGTGGCAACCACGGTGCTGGCGTCCACCACGGTATAGCCGAGGGACTGCGCTTGCGCCCGCTGGCTGATTTCGATCCACACCGCTTCCAGGCCGAAAGCCGGATCTTTGGCGGTGATGCCGTTGAGCGAGCCGTAGACCTGCCCCGGGTTGATCGCCAGCTCGCGATCCGGGTAGATCTCGGCTTCGGCCAGGATCACGCCCATCAACGTCAGGCGATAGGCACTCGGCGCCAGGTCGAGGTTGTCGCGGATATGCACGGTCGGCATCAGGAAGCCCAGGTCCTGGGACAGTTTCTTGCGCACGCCCTTGATCCGCGCCAGCAACTGGCCGCCCTGGTTGCGATCGACCAATGGAATCAGGCGATAGCCGACTTCCAGGCCGATCATGTCGATGGGCGTCACGTCGTCCCAACCCAGCTCCTTGGTCTCCAGGGCCCGCGCCGGCGACGGCAGCAGTTCCTGCTGGCGCTTGACCTCTTGCAGGGCCTGGATCTTCTGGGCGTTCTGTTTTTTCCAGAACAGGTAGGCACCGCCTGCTGCCAATGCGGCCATGCTCAGGAAGGAGATATGGGGCATGCCCGGCACCAGGCCCATCACCGCCATCAGGCCGGCGGCCACGGCCAGGGCCTTGGGCGAGGCGAACATCTGCCGACCGATCTGCTTACCCATGTCTTCGGAACCCGAGGCACGGGTCACCATGATCGCGGCGGCTGTGGATAACAACAGTGATGGCAATTGCGCCACCAAACCGTCACCGATGGTCAGCAAGGCGTAGACCCGGCCCGCATCGCCGAAACTCATGCCGTGCTGGAAGATACCGACCGCCATGCCACCGATCAGGTTGATGAACAGGATCAGCAGGCCGGCGATGGCGTCACCGCGCACGAACTTGCTGGCACCGTCCATGGAACCGTAGAACTCGGCTTCCTGGGCCACTTCCAGGCGACGTGCCTTGGCCTGGCTCTGATCGATCAGGCCGGCGTTGAGGTCGGCGTCGATCGCCATTTGCTTGCCGGGCATCGCATCGAGGGTAAAACGCGCGCTCACCTCGGAAATACGTCCGGCACCCTTGGTCACCACGACGAAGTTGATGATCATCAAGATGGCGAAAACCACGATACCCACCACGTAGTTACCGCCGATCACCACCTCGCCGAAGGCCTGGATCACCTTACCGGCGGCGGCATGACCGTCCTGGCCGTGAAGCATGACCACCCGGGTGGACGCCACGTTCAGCGCCAGGCGCAGCAACGTCGCCACCAGCAGGATGGTGGGGAACACCGCGAAATCCAGGGGGCGCAGGGCGTAGACGCAGACCAGCAACACCACGATCGACAAGGCGATGTTGAATGTGAAGAACACGTCCAGCAGGAACGGCGGCACGGGCAGCATCATCATGGCAAGCATGACCATCAGCAGCAGCGGCACCCCGAGGTTGCCTTGGCTGAGAGTCACAGCGTTGCTGCGCGCGGTGCTGAGTAGCTGAGAGCGATTCACCGATATTCCCCGTTTCTGTGAAGCAAACTTTTGACGCCCGGAACGAGCGCAAACGGGGCATTGCAAGAAGCTTTCCAACTTTTGTCAGGGTTAGCAACAGAGGCGCAGCGCGCGCCCACATCAGCCTTGGCCCGACTCAGGAATCACGCCGCAAATCCGGCGGAATCGGCAGGTCTTTCAGCGGCTCGGGGCGCTTGCCCTTGCCGGCGCGGTGCTGGCGGATCTGATAGACGTAGGCCAACACCTGGGCCACGGCCAGGTACAAGCCACCGGGGATTTCTTCTTCGAGTTCGGTGGAGTAGTAGATCGACCGCGCCAAGGCCGGGGATTCGAGCAGCATCACCTGGTTGGCGACGGCGATCTCGCGGATTTTCAAGGCCAGGAAGTCGCTTCCCTTGGCCAGCAACACAGGTGCGTTGCCTTTTTCGGGGTCGTACTTGAGCGCCACGGCGTAGTGGGTCGGGTTGGTGATGACCACGTCGGCCTCCGGAATGGCCGCCATCATCCGGCGCTGGGACACTTCGCGCTGCAGCTGGCGGATCTTTTGCTTGACCTCCGGCTTGCCCTCCTGCTCCTTGTACTCGTCGCGCACCTCCTGCTTGGTCATCATCAGCTTCTGCTTGCTCTGATAAAGCTGGATCGGTACGTCGATGGCGGCGATCAGGATCAGCCCGCAAGCCATCCACAACGTGCTCCACCCCACCAGTTGCACGCTGTGGATGATGGCCTGCTCCAGCGGCTCGTGGGCAATGGTCAGCAGGTCGTCGATGTCGCCCTGCAACACCGTCAATGCCACGGACAGGACCAACAGGAACTTGCCGAAGGCCTTGAGCAACTCCATCAGCGCCGAAGTGGAAAACATCCGCTTGAGGCCCGACAGCGGGTTCATTCGGCTGAACTTGGGCGCCAGGCTGCCGGCGGCGAACAGCCAGCCGCCCAGGGAAATCGGCCCGATGAAGGCCGCCAGCAGCAGGAAAATCAGAATCGGCTGCACCGCCAGGATCGCGATCTTGCCCGAGTGCAACAGGTACTGCGTCATTGCGCCGGGCGTGAGCAGTATTTCGCGAGGCAGGGAAAAGTTAAGGCGCATGATTTCCAGCAGGTCCAGGGCCAACCCACCCCCGTAGATCAACAGGCCACCGGCCCCGGCCAGCATGATCGCCAGGGTGTTGAGCTCCTTGGAGCGCGCAATCTCGCCCTTTTCCCGGGACTCGCGCTTGCGCTTCTCCGTGGGGTCTTCTGTCTTGTCCTGGCCACTCTCGCTTTCAGCCATGGTCAGCGCGCCTGTGCCATGTCACGTAGCAGCTGCAAGGCCTGGGTCGCCAGCGGCTGATACTGGTTGAGAATATCCCCCAGGCTGATCCAGAAGATCACCATGCCCAGCACCAGAGTCAGCGGGAAACCGATTGAGAAGATGTTCAGTTGCGGCGCCGCCCGGGTCATGACGCCGAAAGCGATGTTCACCACCAGCAGTGCGGTGATCGCCGGCAATACCAGCACCATCGCCGCACCCAGGACCCAACCGAGCTTGCCGGCGATCTCCCAGAAATGATTGACCAGCAGCGCGCTGCCCACGGGCATGGTGGTGAAACTTTCGGTCAGTACCTCGAACACCACCAGGTGCCCGTTCATGGCGAGGAACAGCAAAGTCACCAGCATGGTCAGGAACTGCCCGATCACCGCGCTGTTGACCCCGTTGGTGGGGTCGACCATGGAGGCGAAGGCCATGCCCATCTGGATTGAAATGATCTGTCCGGCCACGACGAATGCCTGGAAAAACAGCTGCAACGAGAACCCCATCAGGGCACCGATGAGGATCTGCTCGGCCACCAGCATCAACGCACTGAGGTCCAATGCGTGGACCGGCGGCATCGGCGGCAGGCCGGGAGCGATGACCACCGTGATCGCCAGGGCGAAATACAGGCGCACGCGCCGCGGCAACAGGGTCGTACCGAAGACCGGCATGCTCATCAGCACGGCGGTGACGCGAAACAGAGGCAGGACGAACGCCGCCACCCAGGAACTGATCTGGGTGTCGGTCAGCGCAAGCATCGACATCAGGTCAGCCGATCAACTGCGGAATACTGCCGTACAAACGCAGGATGTATTCCATGAAGGTTTGCACGATCCAGGGGCCGCCCACGATTAGCGTGACCAGCATCACCAGCAGGCGCGGCAGGAAGCTCAGGGTCTGTTCGTTGATCTGGGTCGCGGCCTGGAACATCGCCACCAACAAACCCACCAGCAGGCTGGGGATCACCAGGATGGCGACCATCATAGTGGTCAGCCAGAGTGCTTCGCGAAACAGGTCTACCGCAACTTCAGGCGTCATATCTTGCTATCCGCAGGGAAGGTCTAAACACCGCCGAAACTGCCCGCCAGGGTGCCAATGATCAACGCCCAGCCATCCACCAGCACGAACAGCATGATCTTGAACGGCAGGGAAATGATCAGCGGCGACAGCATCATCATACCCATGGCCATCAGCACGCTGGCGACCACCAGGTCGATGATCAGGAACGGGATGAAGATCATGAAGCCGATCTGGAACGCGGTCTTCAGCTCGGAAGTGACGAACGCCGGCACCAGGATGGTCAGCGGCGCCTGGTCCGGGCTGGCGATGTCGGTGCGCTTGGACAGGCGCATGAACAGCTCCAGGTCGCTGCTGCGAGTCTGGGCGAGCATGAAGTCCTTGATCGGCACCTGGGCCTTGGCAACCGCGTCCTGGGCGCTGAGTTTTTCCGCCAGGTAGGGTTGCAGCGCATCCTGGTTCACCCGATCGAACACCGGGGCCATGATGAACATCGTCAGGAACAGCGCCATGCCGGTAAGGATCTGGTTCGACGGTGTCTGTTGCAGGCCCAGGGCCTGGCGCAGGATCGAGAAGACAATGATGATCCGGGTAAAGCTGGTCATCAGCATGACGAACGCCGGGATGAAGCTCAGCGCGGTCATGATCAGCAGGATCTGCAGGCTGACCGAATATTCCTGGGCCCCATCGGCGTTGGTGCCCAGGGTAATCGCCGGGATCGACAGCGGATCGGCGGCAAAGACCGACGGCGCGGCGAACATCAAGGCCAGCGCCAACAGAATGCGCAACGGCATTACTTCTTATCCTTCTGGTCTTTGCCCAGCAGTTCCATGAGGCGCTGGGCAAACTCGGGGGAGGCCTGCTCGGTGGAGGGCAATTGCACCGGTTCCTTGAGGACATGCAAGGCGGTAATGCTGCCTGGACTCAGGCCAAGCAGGATCTGCTCGTTGCCGACCTGCACCAGCACCAGCCGGTCCCGTGGGCCGAGCGCGCGCGTGCTGACGATGTCGATGACCTGCCCCTTGCCCGCCGGGCCGGCCTGCTGCACGCGGCGCAGCAACCAGGCGAGGAAGAAGATCAGTCCCAGCACCAGCAACAGGCCGATCACCAATTGCGCCAATTGCCCGGCCACTCCGCTGCCACTGGCCGACGAAGCGGCCGCCGTGGCCACCGGCTCGGCCGCCAGCACGCTGAACGGCAGCATCAATGCAGCGCCAAGGAAACCTTTCACTCAGCGCAGCTTCTTGATGCGTTCGCTCGGACTGATCACGTCCGTCAGGCGAATGCCGAACTTCTCGTTGACCACCACCACTTCGCCATGGGCGATCAGCGTGCCGTTGACCAGGACATCCAGCGGCTCGCCCGCCAGGCGATCCAGCTCGATCACCGAGCCCTGGTTCAGTTGCAGCAGGTTGCGAATGTTGATGTCGGTGCTGCCCACTTCCATGGAGATCGACACCGGGATGTCGAGGATCACGTCCAGGTTCGGACCATCCAGGGTGACCTGTTCATTGCTCTTGGGCATGCTGCCGAACTCTTCCATCGGCAGACGGTTGGAAGCGTGTGCCCCCGTATCGGCCGCCAGCAGCGCATCGATATCGGCCTGCCCGGCGTTGCCGGTTTCTTCCAGGGCCGCAGCCCATTCGTCGGCCAGCGCCTGGTCATCCTGGGTATTCATATCGTCAGCCATCATGTGTCCTCGGCGGGCAAAAATTGGTTCAAAACGTAAAAGTCAGTAAAAAGGCTCAGCAACTTCGACACCGGTCAGCGGCGTTCGATCGGCTCGATCACCTGCAACGCCAGGTTGCCCTTGTGGGAACCCATCTTGACCTTGAAGGCCGGTACACCGTTGGCACGCATGATCATGTCTTCCGGCATCTCGACGGGAATGATGTCCCCCGGCTGCATGTGCAGGATGTCTCGCAGACGCAACTGGCGCCGGGCGACCGTCGCACCGATCGGCACGTCGACATCCAGCACGTCCTGGCGCAACGCGTTGATCCAGCGTTCGTCCTGGTCGTCGAGGTCCGATTGGAAACCGGCGTCGAGCATTTCTCGCACCGGCTCGATCATCGAGTAAGGCATGGTCACGTGCAGGTCGCCGCCACCGCCATCGAGTTCGATGTGGAAGGTCGAGACCACGATGGCTTCGCTCGGGCCCACGATGTTGGCCATGGCCGGGTTCACTTCGGAGTTGATGTACTCGAAGTTCACTTCCATGATCGCCTGCCAGGCCTCCTTCAAGTCGACGAAGGCCTGTTCCAGCACCATGCGCACGACCCGCAGCTCGGTCGGGGTGAATTCACGGCCCTCGATCTTGGCGTGACGGCCGTCGCCGCCGAAGAAGTTGTCCACCAGCTTGAACACCAGCTTGGCATCGAGGATGAACAAGGCGGTGCCGCGCAACGGCTTGATCTTCACCAGGTTGAGGCTGGTGGGTACGTAAAGCGAGTGCACGTACTCACCGAACTTCATCACCTGCACGCCACCGACGGCCACATCGGCCGAGCGGCGCAGCATGTTGAACATGCTGATGCGGGTGTAGCGGGCGAAACGCTCGTTGATCATTTCCAGGGTCGGCATGCGTCCACGAACGATGCGATCCTGGCTGGTCAGGTCGTAGCTTTTGACGCTGCCCGGTTCAGCAGCGTTTTCAGTCTGCACCAGGCCGTCGTCGACACCATGCAACAGCGCATCGATTTCGTCCTGGGACAACAGGTCCTGCACGGCCATGTCGTGTTCCTACTGCAATACGAAGTTAGTGAAGAGCAACTGTTCGATCACCACTTTGCCCAGTTCTTTCTGAGCCACTTCCTGGACGCTGGCCGTGGCTTTCTGGCGCAACATTTCCTGGCCGACAGGGGTGGCCAGGGTGTCGAAATTCTGTCCGGAAAACAGCATCACCAGGTTGTTGCGGATCAGCGGCATGTGCACCCGCAGGGCCTCCAGGTCGGCCTGGTTGCGCCCCATCAGGGTGATGCTGACCTGCATGTAGCGCTGGCGGCCATTCTGGGTGTAGTTGGCGACGAACGCAGGCGCCATGGATTCGAAAATGGCCGGTTGCTTACCGACGGGGGCGGCTTCGGCCACGGGAGCCGGCTTGCTCTGGGCCCCATGCATGAAATACCAGGTAGCCCCCACGGACACCCCGATCGCCAACAGCAGACCCACCACGATCATGATGATCATCTTGAGCTTGCCCTTGGTTGCCGGGTCTTTTACAGCTGCTGCTTCACTCTTCGCCATGCCAATAATCCGTCACTAATCGGGGGGTTCACGGTTGCCTGGCAAGGCAGGAGCAAGTGTTATGCCAGAAGCAATTTACGCCACCCGAAAACAACTGTGGGAGCGGGCTTGCTCGCGAAGGCAGTGCGTCAGATGACATGATTATCAACTGGCACACCGCCTTCGCGAGCAAGCCCGCTCCCACAAAAGGTTACCTCATCAGGTCAGGCGTAGTAATCGACCGCGCTGCTGCCGATCACACTGGTCGTACTGGCTGCCACTTCAGCCACGCCAGCCGGCAGGTGCTCATCCACCGACGCATCCGCACGACCGCCCGATGAGGTGGTACGTCCGGCCTGGGCCTGTTGCTGGGCCGGCTGGTCCTGATTGGGCGATCCTCGGGACTGATCGGACACGTTCACATCGACCTGCCCCATGCCCTGCTGGGTGAAGCTGTCCCGCAGGCGATGCAATTGGCCTTCGAGGGCTTCGCGAACGCCCGGGTGGGCACTCATGAACGTGACCTGGGTCTGCTGGTCCGGCACCATGTTCACACGGATATCCAGTCGCCCGAGCTCGGCGGGTTGCAACTGGATGTCGGCCGCCTTGAGATTGGCGCTCGACAGGTACATCACGCGGTTGACCACCTCTTCGGTCCAGCCATTCTGGTTCATGGCAATGGGCTGGTTGACCGGCACCGCGTTGGCCGTCTTGGGCGTCGCCGCCTGGGTCAGGGCCGCCAGGCGATTGGCGAAGTCGTCGACCCGCGTGTCGCTGGCCGCGCTGGTCAGGTCCTTGAGGCCTTCGTTGATCAAGCCGCCAAAGGCCTTTTCACCGCCCTGGCTGCCAGGGCTGGTGCTGTCCTGGTCAGCCTGCACGGTGAGCATGCTCGCCATGCCGGCGGCGAAGGTTTGCGCCGACGTCGGCTCGGCATCAAGCGCCGCCGGCGCGGCAGCCTTGGGCTGGGCTTGGCTCGCGGCGGAAACATGACCACCCTGCTCCATGGCCAACCGCAAGGCCGGCATCGCGTCGAGCGGGTCGGCTTGGGGATCGAACGCAGGGTCCGTCGCCGGATCCGCAGGCGGCGTGGTCAGCGCCTGCGAGACGACTGGAGCTACTACCGCAGCGGCCACCTGGGGATCCGCCGCCACCACTACTGGCGCGGGCTCAGGCGCGGTCGTCACCACGGGCGTGGTGACCTCCGGCAGCAATGTCGGATCAACCGGCGCAGCGTCAGCCACTGGCGCGTCGGTCGAATCTGCGGCGTCATCGCTCGCGACCTGGTCGTCGGCATCGGCGGTTTTGTCCGCGGGCAAGGGTTTGCCGCTATCGGCAACCGTCCGCTCGGGGGCGGCAGCGGTTTCGTTGCCGGCGTCCTTTTTGACGATGTTATCGGAAGACTTGTCGCGCATCGGTTTTACCGACGGTTCAGGGGCAGCCGATGACTTGGCGGGCGCCTGACGGGCGAAGACCTGAGCGAAGCTGGAGGCTCTATCCCCATTGTCCGGGGCCGCCGCCGGTGAATTGACGGCCGCCTGGGGCTTGGCCTGGGCAGTGGCCTGGAGCAGCGTATTAGGGGTGACAGGCATGAATATTTCTCCGCTGCACTGGATTCATAGGTACAGTCGGACAAGACAATGCAAGGGGCGGGCCAACGCTGAAGTGGCCGATAGATCTCAGCAGTGGAAGCCTTCGCGCTCTTCCCGGCAAAGATTGCGGACATGGGCAAATTCGCTGTCGATTTCGCTGACCAGCTTTTCGATACCCCCCAGCGACGGCTGTTTGGCACGCTGTTCCAGTTCGCCGCACAATTCGGCGAGGCGAATGGCACCCATGTTACTGCTGCTGCCTTTGAAGCTGTGGGCGGTGGCGCTCAGTTTTTCAGCGTCCCGGGCTTCATGCAGCACGCGCAAACGCGCCTCGGAGTCGTTGAGGAAGGTATCCAGCAGCTCCAGATAGCCCTCTTCCATGACTTCCTTCAACGTGCTGAGCACGTCGCGATCCAGATGAATCTCACTCACTTGTTCGCTCCCTGATCAAGAATGACCCGATTATGCCAGAGCCTCCCAGAAAAACTCCACGCGTACACTACGACCATCGTCTGACCAACGAGCCTGATGGCTCAACTGACGCACCAGGCTTACGCCGCGCCCGGACAATCGATCACAGTCCACGGGTCGTGCCAACACCCGGGCAACATCGAAACCTTCGCCGCTGTCCTCGACTTCAATGACCAGGCGGCCACCGTCGCCGTTTGGCGTGAGGTGCAGGTGAACCCGCACGTAACCGGCGCTCAGCTCCTCAAGGCGCGTATTGCGATCGTTGTAATAACGCGCAAATCCCGACGCGTCGCGCTTGAGGTCCGAGTCGAGCCCCAGCACCCCGTGGTCCAGGGCGTTGGAGTAGAGCTCCGACAGAACGCTGTAGAGGGCGCCACTCTGCCCCCGAAGCCCGTGGACCTCAAGCAGTAACTGCAGCAGATACGGCATCGGGTTGAAGCGCTTGAGCGTCTGCGCCCGGAACTCGAAGCTCACCGACCAGTCCAGCGGGCTCGATTGACCGCTATCGGAATAGACCGGTGGCGGCGGGTTGAGTTGCGTCGCGGCAACCAGGCTGACCTCGACCATGCTGAAATCGTCCCGGGCCTCGCCGCGAAAGTCCTGCAGGGCCTGCTGGATGTCCTCGAACAGCAGGTCTGGCTCGCGGTTGGCCGCGAACACCTGCTGCAGACGCTCCACGCCGAACAATTGCTCATCATCGTTGGCGGTGTCGATCACCCCGTCGGACAGCAGGAACACCCGGTCCCCCAGGGACATGGGGTGCACTTCGGTGCGGTCGTCGAACAGTTGCGGAGAGAGCACACCCAACGGCAGGTGCCGCGCCGGCAACGGCGTGCGCGCCCCGCTCAGGCTGTAATGCAGGTAGCCATCGGGCATGCCGCCGTTCCAGACCTCCACCGTGCGCCGTTGAAAGCTCAGGCACAGCAGGGTCGCGCAACAGAACATGTCCACCGGCAAGATGCGTTTGAGCTTGGCGTTCATCTCCCGCAGGATCTGCGCCAGGCCGTAGCCCTTGGCCGTCATCCCATAGAACACTTCGGCCAGCGGCATCGCACCGACCGCCGCCGGCAACCCGTGCCCGGTGAAGTCCCCGAGCAGGATATGCATGTCGCCGGCGGGGTTGAACGCGGCCAGCAACAGGTCGCCGTTGAACAGGGCATAGGGCGATTGCAGGTAACGGATGTTCGGCGCGCTCAGGCAGCCGGAGTGGGCGATCTTGTCAAACACCGCCTTGGCGACGCGCTGCTCGTTGAGCAGGTAGTCATGGTGTCGGGCAATCTGGTCGCGCTGCTCCACCACCGTGGCCTGCAACCGCCGCAGACGGTCCATGGCCTTGATCTTGGCGGCCAGGATCACCTGGTTGTAGGGCTTGGCGAGAAAGTCGTCGCCGCCGGCTTCCAGGCAACGCGCCAGGCCTTCGCTTTCGGTCAACGAGGTGAGAAAAATGATCGGGACCAACTGATCCCCGGCCAACTGCTTGATTTTCTGCGCGGCCTCGAAACCATCCATGACGGGCATCATCGCATCCATCAGCACCAGGTGCGGGCGCTGCTCCAGAAAGACCTCGACCGCTTCGGCGCCATCGGCGGCAGTGAGCACCTGATGCCCTTGGCGGCGGACGATGGTCGATAACAGCAGACGGTCAGCGGCACTGTCCTCGGCAATCAGGACTGTCAGTGATTCGGCGGCGGACAACATGGCTGTATCAGGCTTTGCCCGAGGATTGCCCTGCCTGCTGCCGCCCCTCCGCCGACTTGTCTTCTTTCGGGCTGTTGATATCGAACAGCTTCTCGAAATTGGAGATCGCGAGGATCTTGCGCACATCCGCGCCGCAATTGATGACACTCACGTCGGCGTCCTCGCCGCCCGCGTAGTCGCGCAGCAACAGCAGCATGCCCAGCGCGGAGCTGTCGAGGTAAGTGGTGTCTTTCAAGTCCACGACGTAGCTATCAAGCTGTGCATTGAGTGTTTCGTACTTCTCGTAAGACTGCCGAAACTCTTGATGGAGCTTGAAATCGAACCGCCCCTTGACCGAAATCGTCAGCTTTTTTCCATTGCTCGATAATTCGGTAAAGACTTGTATCGCTTGAGCTTGCATAGCTGGCTTCCCTGTCATGGACATACGTGTACAAGGTTTAGCACTTGGTCGAAGCCTGAGCAAGGTTTCACAGCATTCACTCTAAAAAACTCCATGATCAGTACGGACTCTGTCGCGGCAGGCGCTGGGACAGTTCATCCAGCAGTTTTTGCTCGCGCTTGTCTTCCAACTGCCGTGCTTCATCGATATAGCGTTGCACCAGCTTGCGCAGGCCTTCGACCCGGGCAAACGCCTCTTGCCAACTCTGGCGGGCCTTTTCCAGATTGTTCTGGTGCCAGACCAGGCTTTGCCGTTGCTGGTCGATCGCGGTGCCCAATTGTGCAAGAAACCCCTGGTAGCCCAGCAGCCATTGCCCGGAGACACCGTGGCTGCCACGGGTAATCCACTGTTCCTGGTATTCGAGGCGAAAGTTTTCCAGGTCAGCCAACTTGCTTTCCGCAACCGCCACCTGGCCCTGGAAATAGGCCAATCGCTGGACGGCGGTTTTCTCGGCCTTCTCCGCCATTTCGACCACTGGCGCCAGGCGCGCCGCACGACTCGTGGCCATGATCGGTTACCCGCCGGCGATCGGCGTGAAGATACTTTCCAGATGCGCTTCGCTGGCACCCAGGCCAATGTTGTCATTCAGGCTCTGGCGCAGGTAGACGGACATTGCCGGGTAAAGATTGATGGCGATGTCGGTCTCGCGATCACCGCCGGGCACGTAGGCGCCCACGCTGATCAGGTCCCGGCTCTGCTGGTAGCGCGACCAATACTGCTTGAACTGCTGGGCGCGCTTGAGGTGTTCGGTGCTGATGACCGACGGCATGACCCGGCTGATGGACGCCTCGATGTCGATGGCCGGGTAATGCCCTTCCTCGGCCAGGCGCCGGGACAGCACGATGTGACCGTCGAGCACACCCCGCGCCGAGTCGGCGATGGGGTCCTGCTGGTCGTCGCCTTCGGACAACACGGTGTAGAAGGCGGTGATCGAACCACCGCCCTTCTCCGCATTACCGGCGCGCTCCACCAGTTTCGGCAGCTTGGCGAATACCGAGGGTGGATAGCCCTTGGTGGCCGGCGGCTCGCCGATGGCCAGGGCGATCTCCCGCTGGGCCTGGGCGAAACGGGTCAGCGAATCCATCAGCAACAGGACGTTCTTGCCCTTGTCGCGAAAATACTCGGCGATACGCGTGCAATACATGGCCGCCCGCAGGCGCATCAACGGCGCATCGTCCGCGGGCGATGCCACAACCACCGAGCGCTTGAGGCCTTCCTCGCCGAGGATATGCTCGATGAACTCCTTCACCTCGCGACCCCGCTCGCCGATCAGCCCGACCACGATGATGTCGGCTTCGGTGAAACGGGTCATCATGCCCAGCAGCACGCTCTTGCCCACGCCGGTACCGGCGAACAGGCCCAGGCGCTGCCCGCGCCCTACCGTCAATAAACCGTTGATGCAGCGGATGCCCACGTCCAGCGGAACGCTGATGGGGTCGCGCTTGAGCGGGTTGATCGTCGGGCCGTCCATCGGCACCCAGTCTTCAGCCTTCATGCCGCCCTTGCCGTCAAGAGCCCGCCCGGCACCGTCCAGCACGCGCCCGAGCATGCTCATGCCCATGGGCAGGCGACCGGTATCGGCCAACGGCACGACACGTGCGCCCGGAGCGATCCCGGCCACGCTGCCCACCGGCATCAGGAAAACCTTGCTGCCGGCAAAGCCCATGACTTCGGCTTCAACCTGCACCGGGTGATAACTGTCGTCGTTGATTACCATGCAGCGACTGCCCATGGCCGCGCGCAGACCTTCGGCTTCGAGGGTCAGGCCGACCATGCGCAACAGGCGCCCTTCGAGGATCGGTTGGCCGGCCAGTTCGGTCGCCTCGGCGTAACTGCCCAGGCGCTTGCCAAAGCTGGTTCGCTCAAGGCGCATCGCGGTCGTCCGCCGTCGCTGCAACCGGTTCGACGGCTTCGAGGTCGATACCGGCGGCGCCCTTGGGTTCGTCCGGCAACTCCAGGCTCAAATCGCTGGGGGCCGGGTGCAAGGCTTGCTCGTGCAATTGGTCGAGCAGCTTGGCCATGACCTGGTTGATGCGCGTCTCGACCGTCGCGTCGATGCGGCTGTGTTCGGTTTCCACCCGGCAACCGCCCGGCAGCAACGACGCGTCCTCGACGATGCGCCAGGTTTCTTCATGGCGCTCGCGCAGGGCTTTGACCAGTTCGAAATCCTGGGGATTGATGTACAGCCGCACATTGCCCACGCCCAACGGCAACAGCTTGAGGGCTTCACGCATGACGTGCTCGATCTGGCTCGAATCGATGGCCAGTTCGCGCTGAATCACCTGCCGGGAAATATGCTGCACCAGGTCCACCAGGGATTTTTCGATCTGGGTGTCCTGCTCGGCGATCGGCTCGAACAGGTTGACCATCAGCGATTCCAGCGCCCGGAGCTTGGCCGTCAGCGCCACGTCGGCTTCCTGGCGAACCTTGAGGGTGGTGCTGTGGAAGCCTTCCTTTTCGCCGACGGCAAAGCCTTCGTTATAGGCTTCCTGGCGAATGCTCTCGACTTCCTCAAGGGTCAGCGGCTGGACTTCCTCCAGCGGCACTTCCTCGATTTCCGGCAGTTCCTCCACCGGCTCCGGTTCAGGCTCGGGCACATGGGGATCGAAGCTGGGCAGCGACCAGACATCGAAACCCCCGACGTCCCGGGCGCGGATCAGGTCGCTGGGTGACTCATCGCTCTTGGCAGACATAACGACCTTAGATCATCTCTTCGCCGCCCTTGCCACCGAGCACGATCTCTCCGGCTTCGGCCATGCGGCGGGCGATGGTAAGGATTTCCTTCTGCGCAGTTTCCACGTCGCTGACGCGCACCGGGCCCTTGGCCTCGAGGTCGTCGCGCAACAGTTCCGCCGCCCGTTTGGACATGTTCTTGAAAATCTTTTCCTTGACGCCTTCGTCCGACCCCTTGAGGGCCAGGACCAGCACATCGGAAGACACTTCGCGCAACAGTGCCTGAATGCCCCGATCGTCGACGTCGGCCAGGTTGTTGAACACGAACATGAGGTCTTCGATCTGGCCGGACAGGTCTTCGTCGAACTCGCGGATCGAGTCCATCAGCTGGCCTTCGATCGAGCTGTCGAGGAAGTTCATGATGTCCGCCGCACGCTTGATACCACCCAGGGTGGTGCGCGAGGCGTTGGAGTTGCCCGAGAACTGCTTCTCCAGAATCTGGTTCAATTCCTTCAGGGCCGCCGGCTGCACGGTGTTGAGCGAAGACACCCGCAGGATGATGTCCAGGCGTACCTTGTGGTCGAAGTTGCCCAGTACTTCACCGGCTTGGTCCGGGTCGAGGTAAGCCACCACGATGGCCTGGATCTGCGGATGCTCGTAGCGGATCACGTCGGCAACGGCGCGCGGCTCCATCCACTTGAGGCTGTCCAGGCCACTGGTGTTGCCACCCAGCAGGATACGGTCGATCAGGCCGTTGGCCTTGTCCTCGCCGAGGGCCTGGGTCAGCATCTTGCGTACGTAGTCGTCGGAGCCGACGCCCAGGCTGGTCTGGTCGCCGACGATGTCGACGAACTCGCTCATCACCTGTTCAACCTGCTCGCGATGCACATTGCCCATCTGCGCCATGGCCACGCCCACACGCTGGACCTCCTTGGGCCCCATGTGGCGCAGCACCTGGGCAGCGTCGGTCGAACCCAGGGACAGCAGCAGGATCGCGGCTTTGTCGACCCGGGACAATTTGGCAACAGCGGCTCGATTATCACTCATCTGCGTTAATCCACTCTTTCACGACCTGGGCCACACGACCCGGATCTTCTGCCACCAGACTCTTGATGGCGTTCAACTGTGCGTCATAGCCTTCGCTCGGGCTTGGCAGCAGAATGCTCTGCGGCCCGCCAAGGCTGACGCGATCGTTAGCCAATTCGCCATCCAGGCCGCCCATGCCGCCCAGTTCTACGTCACCCAGGCCTGCCAACTGTTTGCTCTTGCCGCCGCCGGTAATGTTGTTGAGCACCGGACGCAGCACGCCGAACACCAGGATCAGGATGAACAGCACGCCCAATATCTGCTTGACCACATCCCAGAACCAGGGTTGCGAATAAAACGGAATATCGGCGATCACTTCCCCGCGCTCCGAAGAGAACGGCACGTTGATCACGCTGACGCTGTCGCCGCGGCTGGCGTCGAAGCCGACGGCGTCCTGCACCAAGCGGGTGAAACGCGCCAATTCGTCGGCGCTCCAAGGAGCACGGCTGGTTTCGCCGTTGGCCGGATTGACCTTGACCTGGTCGTCCACCACCACGGCAACCGACAGGCGGTTCAAACGGCCCTGCTGTTGTTTGGTGTGACTGATGGAACGGTCAAGCTCGAAGTTCTTGGTCGACTGCTGCCGCTTGTCGGCCGGGTACGGCGCCAGCATCGGTTGGCCAGTGGCCGGGTCCATGATCTGCTGGCCGTTGGCGTCCACCAGTGGCTGGCCTGGCTGCACCATGCCGGCGGCACCTGCGGCACCTCCCGTGGTTTGCGGCGCGCTGGCTGGCGATGGCGGCTGGTTGCTCAGGGCACCCGGCACGCCTTGCGGGCCATTGCTGGCGGTACGTTGTTCATTCACCGACTGCTCGCTGCGCAACGCCGGTTGGTCCGGGTTGAACTGCTCGGAAGTCGACTCGACTGCACTGAAGTCCACGTCGGCCGACACTTCGGCCTTGTAGCGGTCGTTACCCAGGATCGGTTGCAGAATGTTGTGCACCCGCTGGGTCAACATGCCTTCCATGCGGCGGCTGTAGTCGAATTGCTTGCCGGCCATGGTCAGTTCGGAGTTCTCCGCCTGGTCGGACAGCAGGTTGCCTTTCTGGTCGACTACGGTGATCTGCGATTTGCTCAGTTCAGGGACGCTGGTGGACACCAGGTTGACGATGGCCAGGACCTGGCCAGGCTCGAGGGAGCGACCGGCGTACAGCTCAACCAATACCGACGCACTCGGCTTGCGCTCATCGCGCACGAACACCGAGCTTTTCGGGATCGCCAGGTGCACACGGGCGGCCTTGACGTTGTTCAGGCTGGAAATGGTCCGTGCCAGCTCACCTTCCAGGCCGCGACGATAACGGGTCGCTTCCATGAACTGGCTGGTGCCCAGGCCTTGATCCTTGTCGAGGATCTCGAAACCGATGTTGCCGTCTTTTGGCGTCACGCCCGCCGCGGCAAGCTTGAGGCGCGCACGGGCAACGTCGTCGGCCTTGACCAGCAAGGCACCGGAATTGGGTTCGACGGTATAAGGAATGTCGGCGGAAGACAGCGTCTCCATGACTTGCTTGGCATCCATGCCCTCCAGACTGCCATAGAGGGGACGGTAGTCCGGCTGCTGGGACCACAACACCACGGCAAAACCAATCGCCACGCTGGCAGCCAGGCCGACCAACAGGCCAACCTGACGCAACATGGTCATCTCGGAGAGATTTTCCAGGAAGGACAAGCCGAACAGCGGCGGTTTGCCGTCTGGTGCGGAGGCCTTGGCTGGAACGTTATCTACGGCTGCTTCTGCCATGACTCAATAGTTTCCTTAAACCGGCATCTGCATGATGTCTTGATAGGCTTGAACCAGTTTGTTGCGAACCTGGGTCAACGCCTGGAACGAGACACTGGCTTTCTGCGAAGAGATCATCACGTCTGTGAGGTCGACACCACTTTTGCCCATTTCAAAAGCACTGGCTAATTGGTTCGACGCCTGCTGGGTATCGTTCACTTTATTGACGGCTTGACCGAGCATGTCGGAAAAGCTGCTGCCACCCACCTGGGGGACCGCGACCGACTTGGGCTGGGCCATGGCGTCCATTTGCATGGCCCGCATGTCCAACATCAATCGATTAAATTCAATACCTTGGCTCATGGTCTACTCTCTTTGGCGGCCCGCATTTTTTTGACACTTACTCAGCGGGTACCCAGGTAGTAGCAACAAGGGTGCCAGCTCGATGACCGCAATAAACAAATGAGTGGGAGCGAGCCAGCTCGCGAAAGGAGTGGGCCAGACAACATCTGTATTGTTTGACCTAGCGCTTTCGCGAGCAGGCTCGCTCCCACAAGTGAATGACTGGTTTACACGCCTCAACTGGCGAACAGGTAGGCCTCTACGTCCATGCCGGCGTCGCGCATTTGCGCCAACTTGTAGCGCAGCGTGCGAGGGCTGATGCCCAGGCGCTCGGCGGCTTCCTTGCGGCGGCCGCGCTCGGCCCGAAGAGTGTCGATGATCATCTGGAATTCACGCCGACGCAGGTCATCTCCCAGGGCGCCGGCCGACTCGCCTTCCACTTCGACCGCAGGCGCCGAAGCCACGGTGGAAACCACTGACAAGGCCGGCAATGGCGCGCAGGCCACCGGGCCGGCCAGGCAGAAATCTTCCGGCTGGATCACACCGCCCTGTTGCAGGATCAACGCCCGCTGAATGGCGTTATCCAATTCCCGGACATTGCCCGGCCATGGATAGGCGATCAGGCAAGCCTGGGCCTGCGGGGAAAACCTGGCGGCCGCGTGCTTCATTTTATTGACGTGCCTGGCCAACAAACGCTCGGCCAGCGGCAGGATATCGGCGGTGCGCTCGCGCAGCGGGCGCCAGGCCAGCGGAAAGACCGACAGACGGTAATACAGGTCCTCACGAAAACGCCCCGCCGCCACTTCGCCGGCCAGGTCGCGGTTGGTGGTCGCCACCACGCGGATATCCAGGCTGATGGGCTTGCGTGCCCCCACCCGCTCCACTTCCCGCTCCTGCAACACCCGCAATAACTTGGCTTGCAGCCCCATGGGCATCTCGGAAATTTCATCGAGCAGGATCGTGCCGCCGTCGGCCTGCTCGAACTTGCCCGCCTGGGCAGCGATGGCGCCGGTGAACGAACCCTTTTCATGACCGAACAGCGTAGCTTCAAGCATGTTGTCGGGAATCGCCGCGCAGTTGATGGCGATGAACGGCTCGTTGGCGCGGTGCGATTGCTGGTGGATATAGCGCGCCAGCACCTCCTTGCCGGTACCGGACTCCCCGGAAATTAACACGGTCGAATCACTGCGCGCCACCCGCGCGGCCAGCTCCAGCAACTGGGCACTGGCCGGCTCGATGGCCACCGGCCCCTCGCCTTCGGGCCCGAGACTGCCCAGCGCATGGCGAGCCACCAGGTCCAGCAGCGCCTTGGGCTCGAATGGCTTGACCAGATAATCGGCGGCCCCCTGGCGCATGGCATCCACCGCGCGCTCGACAGCACCGTGGGCCGTCATCAGCAGCACCGGCAGTTGCGGCTGGCGGACACGTAACAGGCCCAACAACTGATGGCCGTCCATGCCCGGCATATTGACGTCGCTGACCACCAGACTGAACGCCTCCCGTCCCACGGCCAGCAACGCCTCTTCCGCCGACCCGACGGAAACATGATCATGCCCGGCCAGCATCAGCGTATCGGCCAGCGCTTCGCGCAGGGCTCGGTCGTCTTCAACCAGCAGTACTTTGGTCGCCATGGCTTTCACTCCATTCCTGGCGCGCTAGAAAACAGTGGCAGGAGCACCGTCGCGCAAGTGCCGCGCCCCAACCGCGAGCGCAACTGCAATTCTCCCTGGTGAGCACGGGCCACAGCCTTGACCACGGTCAGGCCAAGGCCTGTCCCGGTGGTCTTGGTGGTGAAGAATGGTTCGCCCAACCGCGCCAGCACGGCCGGCTCGATGCCACTGCCGCTGTCGCTGACACACAGGCGCAAGGTGTTGTCGCGGGTATAGAGGTGCACTTTCAGCCGGACATCGCCGCCACTGGCCTGGATCGCATTTTCAATGAGGTTCAACACCGCGCCCACCAGCGTGTCGCGGTTGCACAATACGTCCCCGGCGTGGCTGTCGCACTGCCAGCGGATCGACAGCCCCTGCACATGGGTCAACGCGGCAGCCTGCAATGATTGAAGCAGCGCCTTGGGAGTCACGCGGTCGGTCAACGGCAGTTCGCCGCGGGCGAACACCAGCATGTCACGCACCTGGTGCTCCAGCTCATGCAGGCGTTCCTTCAAGCGCCCGGCGAACCGTTGCTGGGTTTCCATCGGCAGGGGCTGTTCCGTCAGATGACTGGCGTAA
The DNA here is from genome assembly GCF_001269745.1 of Pseudomonas sp. P97.38. Taxonomy (NCBI): domain Bacteria; kingdom Pseudomonadati; phylum Pseudomonadota; class Gammaproteobacteria; order Pseudomonadales; family Pseudomonadaceae; genus Pseudomonas; species Pseudomonas sp. P97.38. The sequence goes on along the minus strand of NZ_LHVJ01000015.1, from coordinate 104,919 downwards.
AGCAGCGCGGCCGACAGCGGCGTGCGAATCTGATGCGCCAAAGACGCCACCATCCGCCCCAGGGAAGACAGGCGCTCATGGCGGGCCAGTTGGTCTTGCAGATCACGGGTTTCGGTCAAGTCGTTAAGCAACACCAACTGCCCAGGCTCGGCGTCCAGCGAACGGGTCGAGATGGACAACCGTCGGCCGTCCTTGAGGGACACTTCGTGGCCGTCATCCTCGCGAGGCGCGAAGCAGCGGGCGATGACGTGGCGCCACAGCTCACCTTCCAACGGCAGGCCGAGCAACTCACAGGCGGCCGGGTTGGCTTCGCGCACGCGACCGTGGGCATCGATGACGATGACGCCCCCCGGCAGCAAGTCGAGAAGATTCTGCAAGCGATTCGCCAGACGTTCTTTTTCCGCCAACTCCTGCATGCGCTGGGCACTGACCACGGCCAGCTCCCCCTTGAGCTCGGTCACCCGGGCTTCCAGCAGGCTGTAGGAATCAGTCAGTTGGTTGGACATCTGGTTGAACAGCGAAAAGGCCTGCTCGAGTCCAAGCCGGCTCGCCTGTTCGGCGCTCGGCAGGTGTCCCGGATCGGGGACAGGAGACATCTGGGCTTGGGCGGCTTGGCTCATCGGGCTCTCTCGCTTGGCTGACCGTCAGTTAAACGGAACGTTGCGAGGGGTGTAGCAATACCCGTGCCGAGACAAAGAGCAAAGAAAAAGTGCATGTGTAGCGAGGGCGCTTGCTCCCGCCAGGACGCGCAGCGGCCCTGTTTAGAGCCTGTCAGGCGAACCAGCAAGGGCAAACGCCCCCACCTTCAACAATCACGCGCGTGGAAAACAGGCGTCAATCATCCGCCTGTTCATCACCCTCGCGTCGGCTCATGCCGTATTTGCGCATTTTTTCCACCAGGGTGGTCCGGCGAATACGCAGGCGTTCCGCAGCACGGGCGACAATCCCGTTGGCGTCGTCCAGGGCTTGCTGGATCAGCCCTTGCTCCAGGCCGCCAAGGTAGTCCTTGAGGTCCAGGCCTTCGGGTGGCAGCAGGGCATTGGCGGTGAAGTCCGGCGTGTGGCCGTTGATCGCCACCCGCTCTTCCAGATCACTGCGCAGGCTGTCGACCATCTGCTCGTCTTCATCGTCGACATAGCGGAATTTCTTCGGCAGTTCGTTCACACCGATCACCCCGTACGGGTGCATGATCGCCATGCGCTCCACCAAATTGGCCAGCTCGCGGACGTTGCCCGGCCAGCCATGCCGGCACAAGGACATGATCGCTGCCGAGTTGAAGCGGATCGAACCGCGCTTCTCGTGCTCCATGCGCGAAATCAATTCATTCATCAGCAGCGGAATGTCTTCGACCCGCTCACGCAGCGGCGCCATTTCGATCGGGAATACGTTGAGGCGATAATAGAGGTCTTCGCGGAAACTGCCGATCTCGATCATGCTCTCGAGATTCTTGTGGGTCGCGGCAATGATTCGTACATCGACGCTTTGGGTCTTGTTGCTGCCCACGCGCTCGAATGTACGCTCCTGCAAGACCCGCAGCAGCTTGACCTGCATCGGCAGGGGCATGTCGCCGATTTCATCGAGAAACAGTGTGCCGCCATTGGCCAGCTCGAAACGCCCGGCGCGGCTGGTGATGGCACCGGTGAAGGCGCCCTTCTCATGGCCGAACAGTTCGCTTTCCAGCAATTCGGCCGGAATCGCTCCGCAATTGACCGGCACGAACGGCGCTTCGCGGCGCTTGGAATGGTAATGCAGGTTGCGCGCGACCACTTCCTTGCCGGTGCCCGACTCGCCCAGGATCAGCACGCTGGCATCGGTATCGGCGACCTGCTGCATCATCTGGCGGACGTGCTGGATGGCCCGGCTGGTGCCGACGAGGCTGCGGAAAAGATTGGGTTCGCGGTGCCGGCCACGCTCGCGGGCCTGGTCGTACATCTCGCGATAGACCTGCGCACGGTGCAGCGAATCCAGCAACTTGCTGTAGCTGGGCGGCATTTCGAGCGTGGAAAGCACACGGCGACGCTGGTCTTCTGGCAAGTCAAGGGAAGAATTTTCGCCCATCAACAAAACCGGAAGGAACTCATCCCAGGTTGAGAGTGTCTTTAACAAGCCCAATAGCGTTGCGGGAGCATTTACGGTCCCGATAAGGACACAAATGACTTCACGGCTGGACGACAAGGAGCCGACGGCCTGCTGCCAGTCATGGCTGCCGCAGGGCAGATTTTCTTCGCCAAGAAAATTCAGGATCACCGCCAGGTCACGGCGGCGAACGCTATCGTCATCGATCAGGAGAATTTTGGTTTCACGCCACATGCAATAGCAACTTCCCTAGTCAACCCAATGCCCGAAATTAGGGGGCAAGCTAGACGCTTGCAGACTTGTCATGCCTGTAGACGCCTCAAATCTGTAAACAGATACTAGTTAAGTCAAAAAACCGTGCACAGTCAAATTTATGGCGCAGCGGCGTTGGATTAACTGAGCATTAACCGAACAGATGGTAAACCTTTGCAGCGTTCTGTGCTTGATGGACTTGCGACATCTCGTCGACGATTGCCTGTCGCTCCCCTGTCGCCGCCTCGAGCAACTGCTTGTAGACCCCCAGCAACTCCTCAAGATTGTTACGCAACGTCGCCTCGTCCACCCCGGATTCACTCAGGACGTCTTCCATGCACGAACGGCACGTCAAGTCCAACTGACCGATTGCCTCCCAGTTGCGCTGTGCCAGGGCATCGACCAACGCATCACGGGTTTGTTCTATTCGTTGCAAGACAAGACTCATGAGAGTGCTCCTTAGAATTGCGGACCAGGCGCGGCGATGCCATCCCAGCCTTCTTTGACCGTGCGCAGCAGATCGGCGACTTCGTCGAGGATCTTCGGGTCGGTCTGGATGTTGGCGTCGGTCAGACGCTTGATCATGTAGGCATACAGGTTGTCCAGCTCCGTCACCGACTCGGCCTGGTTTTCCAGGTCCAGCCCTTCGCGCAGGCCGCCGATGATGCCGATGGCCTTGCTGATCAGGATGCCTTTGCTGGCGATGTCCTTGCGCTCCATCGCGCCCTTGGCCTGGGCAATACGGTCCAGCCCACCTTCCATGAGCATCTGCACCAGACGATGGGGACTTGCCTCGGAGGTTTGCGCCTGGGCGCCAATCTTCTGGTATTGGCGAAGGGCCAACATCGGATTCATGTTCTACCTCATCAAAAATCTTCGGTTCGTATAAACAGCGTATCGACGCTGCGTCAAAAAACTTTAGACCGAAAAGCCGAAAGCCCGGAACGCTGTCAAAACGTTGCCGGGCTTTTTTGCATCGGTCGAAATCAGCTGTTTCGCTGTTGCGCCGTCAGAGCCTCAAACATCGAAGTGATGTTACTGGCCGTGGCCTTCAGCTTGCCGACCAGGGTGTCCATGTCGTTGTACTTCTTGGTCAACGAGGCCGTCAAGGTCTCGACCCGACGATCCAGGGCCGCCTGATCGCTCTTGAGCCGGGTCTGGGTCTTGGTCAGCGCAGAGGTCCGCTGGTCGAGAATGCCGCCGGTCTGGGTGAAGGGTTCGATCGCCTTGCCCATGCGCTCCAGCAAACCGTTGGTACCGGTGAACATCGTCTGGACTTCACCGCTGAGCTTCTTGTCATTCATGGCCGTGTTGAACTTGGTGGTATCGAAGTTCAACGCGCCCGTCTTCTGGTCGGTGGTAATACCCAGCTGGGCCAGCACTGTGAGCTTGTCGCCAGCGCCCGTCTGGGACAACGGTTCGCGGATCGTCGCCAGGAGCGAGCGAGGCAAAGAGTCACCGGTGAGCTTGGCCGGTATCGTCGGATTACCATCATCGTCCAGGGACGGCTTGGTCAGCGCAGTGACGCTGTTGGCGACCGCGTTGTAGGCGTCGACAAATTTCTGGATCGAGGCTTTCAGGCCATCATTGTTCGGCGCAACGGTAACGGTTGACGTTCCGTCTCCTGGCACTCCGACCAGATTCAGGGTCAGTCCGGAAATCGCCGTGCTCACGGTATTGCTTGCGCTGGTCAGCTTCATGCCGTCGACGGAAAACACGGCATCTTGGGCCAAGGCACCGATAGCGCCCGCCGAAGTGGCCGTCAGCGCAGCACCGTTGGCACCCACGACGTTGCTCCCGTCGATCTCCAGCCCGGCGATACCGCTGACCGAAATGTCGGAACCTGCGCCAGTGGTGGTGGAACCCAGCACCAGCCGCGAACCGAAGGAGTCGGTCACGATGTTGGCGCTCAAACCGGCGGCCTTCATGGACGAGTCGGCGTTGATCGCGTCACGCACCGATTGCAGGGTCGAACCATCCGGCACGTTGAGGTTGTAGTTGACCCCCTTCTGCGCGATGGTCAGCGTGCCGGAAGGGATCGCACTGGTCGTACCGCCGGCGAAAGCCGCCGAGGTGACCTTGGACGCCGTGGCGAGGTTGGTGACCTTGATGGCGTAAGTGCCGTTCACGGCCGTGTTGCTGGCGGTAGCCGTGAGGACACCGGGGACGGAAGAGGTTGCGGCGAAACCCGCGAATTGCGGGTTCTTGGTGTTGCCCAAGTCCTTCATGGCGGTGTTGAAGGCTGCCAGCAACGACTTCAGGGTTCCGACCCCCGAGATACTGTTGCTAGTCGTGGTGGTGGCTCGGGTGATCTGACCTTGCTTGGCAGCCTTGTCGGAATCGACCAGCGCCTTGACGATCTCAGTCGTATTAAGGCCAGAACCCAGCCCCAGGCCAGGTAGAATTGGACTTGCCATGAGGAACTCCCTTCAGTGTGTCGCCGGCCTTTTGACCCCTACAACGCCCAAAAGTACATAGCAACGAAATTCGTGCCGATTGTCAGGCTTCAGCGCTGAACAACAAGCTGTTTGCATCATTCAAACTGTTCGCCAGTTTCAGAACTTCTTCGTTCGGGATCTGGCGAATCACTTCACCGGAACCGCTGGCGATGACTTTGACCACTACTTTGCCTGAAGGCTCATCAATAGAGAACTCCAGATTACGCTTGACCGACTGGACGAACTTCTCGATTTCCTGAACGGCCTTCTTGAGTTTGTCTTGCTCGGCAGCAGCGTCCTTGGGAGTTTCCTTGACCGGTGCCACGGAAACAACATCGGCTTGAGGCTTCTCCACTGGCTTGTCGGCCACTGTAGGCGTCGGCTTCGCCGCTGGATAAGACAAGTTCAGCTTCACGCTCATATCCATGTCCATCACCTCTTGAACGGAAAAAGCGAGAGAGCACGCATGCGCACTCCCCCGCTAAAACTCATCCAGCTATTACTGAAGCAGCTTCAGTACAGCGGATGGCAGTTGGTTGGCCTGGGCCAGAACCGAAGTCGACGCTTGCTGCAGAGTCTGCTGCTTGGTCAGTTGTGCAGTTTCAGCAGCGAAGTCGGTATCTTGTACGCGACCCAGTGCAGCACTGGCGTTTTCGTTGATGTTCTGCAGGTTGGAGATGGTGCTGGCGAAACGGTTCTGAGCAGCACCGAGGTCGGCACGAGCACTGTTGATGGTGTCGATCGCGCTGGTGATTGCGTCCATTGCGGCCGAGAAGTTGGTTTCAGCAGTAGCGCTGTCGGAACCAACGATGGTGATGGCCGAGTCAACACCCAGGGCCGCGGCGTCGAAGCTGGCGCTCAGGGTCAGGGAGATCTGGTTGTCGGAACCGGTGTTCGAACCAACCTGGAAGGTCATGGTGCTAGCAGTACCGTCGAGCAGGTTCTTGCCGTTCAGGTTGGTGCTGTTGGCGATACGGGTCAGTTCGTCGCTCATCTGCGAGAACTCTTTGTTCAGAGCGATACGGTCATCTGCGCTGTTGCTATCGTTACGGGACTGGATGGCCAGTTCACGCATACGCTGCAGAATGTTGGTTTGCTCTTGCATCGCGCCTTCAGCAGTCTGCGCCATGGAGATACCGTCGTTGGCGTTTTTGATTGCCATGGTCTGACCGCGGATTTGCGAGGTCATACGGGTAGCGATCTGCAGGCCGGCGGCGTCGTCTTTGGCGCTGTTGATTTTCAGGCCGGAAGACAGACGAGTCATCGAAGTGGAGAGAGCGTCGGAAGCACGGTTCAAGTTCTTCTGAACGTTCAGCGAAGTAGTGTTGGTGTTTACTGTTAAAGCCATGACGAATTCCTCGTTGGTTGGGTACTGCGGCTTCCGGCCCTTTGGCAACCGCCGGGGTGTGGCCTAGAGAACCTTCGTAATAGTTATCGTCGGGTTGGGAACTTGCTTGAGGGCTTTTTTCAAAAAATTTGCTAGCAGACTGCCACCCCTTGATAAACAAGGGCTTAGCGTGGAGCGAAGCGCTGAAAAATGGCGTCAAAAACCTGATCCATGAAATCGCAGGCAAAAAAATGGGAGCGGGCTTGCTCGCGAAGGCGCTGGATCAGCTTGTATCTGTGCTGAAGTACCGACGCCTTCGCGGGCAAGCCCGCTCCCATATTTATGTTCCGCTGTGAATCAGTCGCGATAGAGAATCGCCGATCCCCACGACAGGCCCACGCCGAAACCGCTGATCGCCACGCGCTTCCAGTCGGCATCCAGCACGTGCTTTTCCAGCAGCAGCGGAATGCTCGACGACACGGTGTTGCCGGTCTCGACCATGTCCTTGATGAACTTCTCGGGCTCACCCTCGAAACGGCGCGCCACGGCATCGACGATCGCCGCGCTGCCCTGGTGGATGCAGAAGGCATCGATGTCGCTGGCTTGCAGCGAGGATTCATCGAGCAGCTCATGCAAATGGGCCGGCACCTTCAACAAGGCAAAATTGAACACCTGGCGGCCGTTCATGAAAAACACCCCGTCGCTGACCTTCAAGTGCGGCGCGCCGGAGCCGTCGGTGCCGAACTTGGACTTGCCCAGCTGCCAGTTGGCCCCTTCGGCCATCCAGGTGGCCGTGGCGGCATCGCCGAACAGCATGGTGGTATTGCGGTCTTCAGGGTCGACGATCTTCGAATAAGGGTCAGCCGTCACCAACAGGCCATTCTTCAGCCCAGCGGCCTCCATGAAGCCTTTGAGAGCGTAGATACCGTAGACATAGCCCGAGCAGCCTAGCGAGATATCGAATGCCGCCACGTGGGTCGGCAGTCCCAGCTTGTCCTGCACGATGGCCGCGGTATGGGGCAGCCCTTCTTCGTCACCGTTCTGGGTGACCACGATCAGCGCGTCGATGGACTCGCGCGACAGCTGCGGGTTGTTGGCGAACAAGGCGTTCACGGCTTCGACACACAGGTCCGAGGTTTCCTGGTCGGCATCTTTGCGCGGCAGGAACGCCGAACCGATCTTGCCAAGGATGAACTCCTCATCCTTCTCGAATTTGGCACCCTGAGCGTAGTTATCCACGCCAGCGGTCGGCACGTAACTCGCTATGCTTTTTATGCCAATCATCATGGCTTCCCGATCATAAACTGCGACTAGGTTCCACCCCCAAAAGCTCAGGGGCGCTTCAAAATGGTTGATTTCCAAGGGCGCAGGCCATTGCCAGGCAAACGAACGGGCCTCCACTCCGCGGAATACAATACAGTGAAGATGCACTTTATGACCTATGCGTCACGCCGTTTTGTCCCGCAGAGGCATTTTTTCATGACAAACGAAGCCGTGTCATTGCCCGCGTCCGTCAGAGACTGCGGGCAGGCATCGGGTGATAGGTGGGATAGTTCGGCAAGCGTGCCGGCAGGTTCGCCCTGCCGGCACTGAGCAGCGAGGTCAGGCGGCAGGCTCGTCCAGCAGGTCGGTCCACGGTACGTTGCGCACCGGTCCCAGGGCGAAACCCGCACCTTGCAGCGACAGGTTGGCGTTGTAGAAGCGATCCTGAGCGAACGCCCCGGACCACTTGCCACGCAGCGCCGCAAGCGCCTCGGGCGTACTGGCCAGCACGCCGGACTGAATCACCTGCACATGGGGCGTCCAGACCGTCAGGTAACCCGCCTGGCCCACCCTGAGGCACAGGTCGACATCCCCCAGGGCCTCGTCGAACAGTCCGCTGTCGATGCCGTCGGCCGCGTTGAACAACTGCCGGGAAATCATCAGGCAGGCGAACGACACCGCCGAACAGTTCTGCTCGACCACCAACCTGTTCATGTAGCCCTTGGCGGTCTTCGACTCGCCGATGAAAGGCGAGCCCACCTCGTCATTCAAGCCCAGGATCAAGCCAGCCTGGCTGATACGCCCATCGCGCTCGATCAGCCTGGCGCCGACCACACCGACTTCCGGACGCAAGGCCTGGTTGAGCAACGACTCGATCCAGTTGACGTTGAGCACCTCGCTGTCGGCCGCCAGGGTCACCAGATAGTCACCCTTGGCCTCCTGGCTGACAGCGTTGATCAACGACCCTGTCGCAACGCCGGGTTCGATCTCCAGCAACCGCACTCGACTGGCCTGATGCCCCTGGCCACCGAGCCAGGTGCGCAGCGTCGCGTGCTCGGTCGCCACGAGTGGGACCAACACCTCGTAGCGCTGATACCGGGTGCGTTGCAGCACGCTGAGCAGGCAGCGCTGCAGCGGCGTCAGGTCGGTGATGCCATGGACGATGATCGACACCATCGGACGCTCGGCAAAGCGGTAGTCGATCTTGTGTGTCCCCGGCACCGACGCGCTCACATCGGCTTGATAACCACGCACCGCCAGGTGACGCAGCAATGTCTTGCGTTCATCGGCGTTGTCTTCCACCGCCGGCGCCTGGCAGGTCAGCAAAGGCTCATCCAGGTGGGCAAGCCCTTCCAGGCCGTCCTGCTCGATCAAACGCAACAGCAGGTCGAATTCCATCGCTTGCTTGAACTCGCGGGAATAGCCGCCGAGCCTCACCAACGTGTCGCGACGTACCAGCCAATGACGAGCCATCAAGGCCGGGGCGTTCAGCAGCAAGTCGAGGTTGAACCCTGGCCGGAACACATCGGCCAGCGTCCCGTCGGGCTGACGTTGGAACTCATCCATTGCCACAGCCTGGCACTGTGGAGCGCCCAGCAATTCCAAACCCGCGCGGAACAGGCCGCCCGGCGTCAGTTCATCACCGGCCTCGGCCATGACCATCCAATCGCAATCGCTTTGGCTGACCACCTGGTTGATCTTGTCGACGTAGTTGCTTTCGTTGACCTTGACGAAATGCAGGACATTCTTTGACGTGGTCTCGGCCGGCAGATCGCCGGTGGTAAACACAACAATCTTGAACGCCCGGCAATAGCCATTGATGACGCTGTCGAACGTTGCCTGCATTTTGAAGATGTCGGCTTCCAGGTCCAGGATCAAAATGCCGAACGACGGACCACCGTTGCGAGCGGCCAGGTACTTGGAGACTTTCCGGGCGTCACTGGCGCTCGGTTCGCGCGCTTCGAGCCAAGCCAGCAATTGGCCGGAGCGCGTGGTGTCGAACAGCCTCGCGGTATTTTCAAACGCCGCCGCCTTGAGCCGTTGGTCCCAGGCCTGGAGCATTTGCACGTAGCGCTTGTCACCCTTGGCCTGCATGAGTTCGAGCAGTTGCTCGATCAGGTCCTGGTTGAACGCATAGCTCAGGAAAGCCCTCGCCAGTTGTTCATCAAGCGGCTCGGCGCTGGCATTGCGCTGGGGGCGAGACAGCTCCTTCTGCTTGAGCATGACCGCTTCCAGCTCCCTCAACTGCACCTGCCCGCTTGGCGCCGCATGAAGCAGGAATTCCAGGTCGGTGAGCTCGTCAAAGAACGCCCGGTTATAGAAAGGCATCTCAACGTATTGCGTCGGTTCGAACCGGCGAACCGGTTCGCCACGCCGCGAATCCCAGCAAGACTCCAACAGCTTGCCGGACTGCGGCACCGCGCGCTCGGCCAGTTTCTTCACGATGGTCTTGGCGTGCTCGCGCGTCGAGGCTCCCGCACCCAATGCGCCAGCCAACGTCGTGGCCAGGCGTTCCTGTTCGGCGGTCGCGCGCAAGTCCTGGGAACCCGGCACTGCGGACGGGCTTCGCGGCGGCGCCACGCGACCGCGTTCATGCACACCGTACGGAATGTCCAGCAAGCGCACCGAGGCTTCGCTCACCACACCATAGGAATGGCCGGCTTCCTGCAATCGTGACTCAAAACCGGTGGGCAGCGACGCGTAGCTGCGCCGCAGGGTTTCAGTGCGCACGAGGGCATTGGCCAGCGACGGGCAATCTTCGGCAAACGCGGCCAGTCGCGCTTCGGCCGATGCACCGTGGTAGTCGTCACTGCTCTTGCGATCGAGCAGGTAGTAGTCGACACGATCAGCGTGGGCCTCGAACGCCAGGCTGTAGCCCTGGCAGGCACTGTAGTCGGGGTGTGCTTCAAGGAACTGCAACGCCTGCTCGAGCGCCTGGGGCAGCAGGAAGTCCTCGGCATCGGCAACTGCCAGGTAAGGCGTGGCGACGCGCTCGACAGCCTGGCGAACCTTGTCGCCGAAACCAATGGCCGTGGGTGCGTGCAGGTATTGCACGCCTGGGAACGCTGCCGTGATGTCGCCGCCGGATTGGCTGGACGAGTCGATGACCAGCACGGCGAATGAACCGTTGCGGTAGTGGTGCAACGCCCGCCGCAGGGCAGTCGACTGGTCGTGAGCGAGCAGCACCAGGGTCAACCGTTCATTCAACGGCGCAGACGATCCTGTTGGGACATTGCTTTGCATATTCATTCCTTAACGAGTGGGTGACCGCATCAGCGACACCGGGAGTTTCAAGGTTGAAACCCATCAATCCGGCAGCCAGCCGTTGGCCCAGTACTGCAGGTTATCGCCGCGCAAGATAAAGTCGCGCAGCACCACTTCACGTAATTCGTCGCCCATCCGGTAACTGGCAATCGGGTCTGCCAGGTGCATGCGGATCGCCTCCAGCCATTCTTCGCTGCTGTTGGTGAGAATCCGCGTACAAGGCAAATGCCCCCGGTAAGCTTCGGTATCCGAGCAAATGACCGGATAGCCGCACGCACCGTACTCCAGCAGGCGAAGGTTGCTCTTGCAGTCATTGAAAACATGAAACTCAAGCGGCGCCAGGGCCAGGTCAAGGTTCAGGCTGGCAAGCTTCGCCGGATACGCCGCCAGGCTCACGCCAGGATGAAACTCATGGATATAGGGCTTGAGCAGATCCGGGCACATGCCGAAGAAAACCCATTCGACTTCGTCAGCCAGTTCACGCACGACATCTGCAATGAGCTCCAGGTCGCCACGATGGCTGGTGCCGCCGCCCCAACCGATACGCGGCTTGCTGGAGGTGGCACGCAGGCTTCTGAGCTGGTGCCACAGGCCGGCCGCCAACATGTTCGGCACCACGCGAATATCGTGGTGCATGCTGGACAAGACGTCCGCCAGCGGATGGGTGGAAACCACCACCCGATCACACTGGGCGATTCCCCGGCGCAGCAAGTCTTCGAGGTTGTCAGGCATATTGCGACGGTGTTCGTTTTTTTCCGGGACGTTGGCGATGTAGTCATCCAATTCGTAGATGCGCATGGCCTTGGAGTAATTCTTGACCTGAGCGATGTCCTTGAACTTACCCACGTTATAGCGACCTTGAAGCACGATCACATCGGGTGACTGACGCTCGATATCGATGATCGAGGGCGTATCGTAGGCAACACGTCCCACGATCCGCCCTGCCGCTTCCAGTTCGAACAACGGCTGGCTGACCCGGTAGTGCCCCACCGCCGAGGTATTGACCGCCATCCCCAGGATCGAAGGCACGTTGCGGGTAATCAACGGATTCCAGCCGGTGCGGGGGCCGGGTTCGAGGCTGAAGCTTTTCCCGGTCAGGGTCAGGTTACGGTTGTAGGCAGGATCATTGGCGATCCTGGGCAACCAGCGCTGATAGAACGCCTCCTGTTCGAGCTCCAACCGCTGCTTCCAGGAGGCATCGCGACTGGCTTCCACGCCAGACGCCAGCACCACGTCGCTGTAAGGGGTGGTGACGATCAGGTAACCGTTTTTCCCGACCTGCTGGCACAGTTCCAGGGCGTTGATGCGCTGCGTCGTGATCGACTCATCGAACCCACCGGTCTCCTCCAGCACCTGCTTGCGCACCAACAGGCAGTGATCACCGACAGCGCTCCAGTTCTGCACGGTCTGCAAGCGTTGCATATAGCCGCCTGACGTGACCGACTCGTTGACAAAGGCCCTGCCCGCCAGGCCACCGAGCCCCATGATCATGCCGGAGTCGATGACCCGCCCTTGCTGGTTGAGTGTGCGGGGCCCGACGATGCCAACCTCGGGACGCTGCCCATGATTGAGCAGCTCGTCCAGCCAGGCGGCTTCCAGCACGATGCAATTGGGGTTGAGCAACAACAGGTATTCACCGCGGGCCTGCTGCACGGCGAAGTTGCGGATAACGGCTTCGTTGTCGCTTCCCGGGTGGGTGAATATTCGCAGGGTGTCGCTGCCCAATTCGGCCATTGCCCGCAACCAATGCTGCAGCTCGGCGTTCTCGCTGGCGTTATCGACGATGATGATTTCGTAGTGCGGATACGTGGTCGTGCTGATCAGGCTGTTGACGCAGCGCTCCAGCGCGCCCAGGTCATCCTTGACGCTGATGACGATCGACACCAGCGGCCGCTCGTCGAACAGATATTCGATGCGCGGGATCAACGCCAGGAGCGGCCCCGGATGCAACCGGTGCGGTACGCCGATGCGCTGCAGGTGAGCGCCGACCAGCCGGGCGTTCTGCTCGATGACCTCGGGCAGCGAGAGCCATTGGGCGAACGAGAACATCGACTCGACCTGGACCTCGGGAATATGCCCAATGACTTGCGGCCCGTCCGTTTCCACCAGTCGCCAGACCAGGTCATGGGGGGCCAACTCGCCCAGGCTCGGATCGAACCCACCCGAGGCCAGGAATCGCTCGCGCTCGAACGCCAGTGTCCGACCGACATAGGGATAGCCGCGCATGAGGTCGACGTTGAAGTCGGGCTTGAAGATCGGCTCGGCCGATTTTTCATCCACCAGCGCGCCTTCATCGCTGTAGAGACAGACCGCACCCGGCGAACCGACAATCCGGTCGGCCATTATCAACAGCGCCGATTCGGTCAGGCGATCGCCGGCCTGCAGCAGGTAGAACCAGTCGGCACCGTCCAGCTGGGGCAGCAAGCCATTGAGCTGCTGCGCCCAATCTGCTTGCAGCCCAAGGCGCAGGACATGGTTGTCCAGTGACTGGCGACCATTGGACAACACCAGCACCGATTCGCAGGCATAGGCCTGGGCAGCAATACTCTGCAGGGTAATCCCCAGCGCATAGGCATCGTCCTGCGCGTCGATGATGACGGGGACGATCCTCGGACGATAGGCCCAGCGGGCGATCTGTCGAGACAGGACTTGCTTGCGCAATGGGCTGAAACGCCGGCACTCCAGCCACTGCACGTAGAGGTCTGCGTAGCTTTCGATGTCCGTACCGACTTGCGAACCGATAACGCCCTGCCGGGTCGCAATGATCGAGTAGACGTTGACCTCCTCCCACTCCGGCGCCCCCGGCTCCTTGGGCTGTCCCAACGTCTGGTAACGCACCCAGCCACTGGCGGGCGCCGGCTCGCCACTGCGCTGGGCGAGCATTTCCTTGAGCCAGCTCAGTTCCACCGTGGCCGCATCGAGCATCTTGGGCTGACGCCCCAGGCGATCCGGATGCAACCGCTGGCCGCTGCCCTCGGCATAAAGCTGGACCAGGTTGCCCCGGCGCAACAGGCAGATGAACAAGGCAAAGTCGAGGACAGCCTCGAAGCCTTCACCGGCCCGCGCCAACGCGGGTAGCAAGGCCTCGGCATCGGTGCGGCGCATCAATGCGCCACTGAAGCCGCCGAGAATATTGCGGGTGGTTTTTTCGAAATACGCCAGCATGTCAGTGCCGTTGAACAGCGCATCGAACTGGGTGATGCCGGTGTTTTCCAAGCGGATCGGCAAGGCGTAATTGTCGGCATCGATCAGGTGATGCTTGCTCACCACCAACGACACTTGCGCATGCTCCTGCAGCATCGCCGCCTGCTGGCTGACGCAGAGCGGCAACAACTGGTCGTCATCGCACAGGAACTTGATGAATTCGCCCCGGGATTCTTCAAGGCAGCGCAACAGGTTCTGCTGGAATCCCAGGCGCTGCGGATTAAGCAGGTAGCGCACTGAGACGTTGGAACCCGCGCCAAGGGTCTGGACAATCTGCTCGATTTCATCGGTGCGACAGTCGTCGCAGATGACAATCTCCAGGTTCTCGTAGGTCTGGTCGAGCGCACTTTGCAAAGCGAGAGTGAAAAAGCGTGGGTTGAACGCGGGGATGGCAATACTGACAAGAGGAGCTGATTTCACACGCATGGCTCTCAACCGGCGGGCGTCAACTCAGGCGAGAGCAGGACGTCCTGAATCGTATAAGGAGCGAGTCAGGGACCGCGTTGGCGTCACGGTCCCTGCCCCGGATCAGATTTTGTTGAACAGACCCAATTGAGCGATCTTGCTGAACGCCAACTGCGATGCCTGCAGCATAGTCTGCTGCAAGGTCAGGCGAGTCATCACCTCGGCCGGGTCGGAATCACGAATCGCCGACTGGGTCTGGGAGTTGGCCAGGACAAAGCTCTGGTTGGTGTCGCTCTGGGTGTCGAGGGACTGGCCACGACCACCGACCGAACTCAACGCGCTGGTCAACTGGTCAGTGCCGCTGGCCAGGTTACCCATGGCCGAAGCCAGCGCCGCGTTCAGTTTCTGGCCGGCGATGTTGTTGCCATCGACGGGCGTTTCCAATGCCGAGCGCAACTGGTTCACGGTGTCCAGGATGTTTTGCGTCTCGTGGGTGTTGACCGCGATGCTGAACTGATCGTTGGCGGCCGGGGCACCGTTGAGCGTGAAGCTCACGCCGGAGGCGGTCGCGACGTTGCCTGCCAGGGTGCCGCTGGATACCGGCTTGCTGTCGGCGGTCAGTGGCGCGGCGTACAGGTCGAAATCCGTGGCACTGGTGAACTTCATCACGGCCGACCCCGACGGGAAACTGGCGTGGTAGGCCACCGGGTCGGTGATGGTGCTGCCGGTGATCTGGGTCGTCGTGGTGTTGCCCGGGCTGCGGGCCGGCGTGAAGCTGTCGGGCTTGGCCGCCAGGGTGAAGGTATGGCCAGGCAGCACCGTGCCTGCCGCGTCGCCCGTATGAAGGTTGACGTTCAAGGTCAGGTCGACACCACGAAAGCTCACGGTCTGCCCGGCCTGGGTGTTGGGGTTGATGACGCCGCCTTTGCTGGCTTCAGCCGTCACGTCGTTGCCGCTCGAATCGGTGATTTTCAACTGGGTGCCGCTGGCGAACTCCACGGTGTAGGGTTCGCCGCTGCGGAACTGGCTGTTGTAGGTCACGGCGGACGAGACCTGGCCGTTGGTCAACACCACGCGACCGTCATCCACCGCTGGCGCAGTCATGGTGACCTGGCTGCGGCTGGTGTTGACGGCTTGCTGGAAGGCTTCCCAGCCGGTGCTGTTGGTGGCCATGGACATGGTGTCGCCGATCGGCAGGTCCAGGGTGACCTGGTCGCCGTTGTAGCTGTAGGTGCCGTCGTCGTTGCGGGTGAACGGTACGACGTCGCCCTTGGAGCCGGCAAAGATGTACTTGCCGTTCTCGTCCTTGGTGTTCATCAGGCTCAGCAGTTGCTCTTCGATCGACCCCAATTCCGAGGCCACCGCCTTGCGGTCGGAGTCGGTGTAGGCGGCGTTGCCGGCGCTGACGGCCAATTCCTTGGCACGTTGCAGCACGTTGCCGATGCTGGTCATGACCGCTTCGGTGGTGCCCAGGGTCGCCTTGATCGTGGTGACGTTCGCTTCGTATTGCGAAAGCATCGACGCCTGGTTGCCCAGTTGCAGCAGACGCGAAGCGCCCACCGGATCATCGGCGGCCGTGTTCACCCGTACCAGGCTGCTGGCCTCTTCGCTGGTCTTGACCACATTGGCGAAGTTCTTCTGGTAGTTCGCAGCCGTGCTTTCGTAAAACTGAGAGGTAGAAATGCGCATGGGCTACGGCTCCTTAAAGACTGTTGATCAATGTGCTGAAGATTTGTTGCGCAGCCTTGATGATCTGCGAAGACGCGGTGTAGTACTGCTGGAACTTGACCAGGTTGCCGGTCTCTTCGTCCAGGTCCACGCCCGAGAGCGAGTCGCGGGCGCTCTTGGCGTTGTTCAGGATGGCGCCGGTGGCGGCGCTGTCCAGCTTGCCCTGGGCGGCCTTGGCACCGACCCCTTCCACCAGCTTGCCGTAGGCATCGTTCAGGGAAATGCCCTTGCTGCCGGAGTTGGTGTCCACGGTCTTGGCGGTCTGCAAACCGGCCAGGACGGTGCCGTTACGGTTGTCCAGGCTGCCGGCCTGGCTGAGGCTGATGTTGATGCCCGCCCCCTGGGAAGGCGCACCGGCGATGGACATGTCGAACGAGACGGTGCGCTGCACCGGCGGGACGGACGAGTCCATGATCGGGTTGCCGCTGGCGTCCTTGAGCGGAACGCTCAGGCTCAGGGTGTTGCTCTGGCCAGGCTTGATCGTGCCGCTGCTGATCGTGCCGCCCTGGGCATCGAGCAACTGGTAACCCTGGCTCGTGCCATCGGCGGAGGTCGCGCCGAACACCACCTTGACCGGCATCGAGTTCTGGATACCGTTCTGGATGATGCTGGTGGTGGCTTCGTCGTAGATGTCCAGTTTGGTGGTCATCGCCGGCTGGCCACTGGCTGGAATGGTCAGCGTGCCACTGCCGCCCGCCGCGATGGCGGCGCCCAACGGCGCGGCAATCGCCAGCCGCTTGGAATCGGTCATCTCGGTCTTGATGCTGCCCGCCGCATTGCGGGTCGGGGTGATCTTGAACGAGTCGCCGGCGGCCGCGGTGCCGTTGGCGAAGGTCAGCGAGAAGCCATCGACCACCGGTGGCGGCGTGGTCGCGGTGTTGAACGCGCCCATCGAGGTGCCATCGGGCAGGCGCTGGACGGTGTAGTCGCTGCCGCTGGTAAAGGTGATCTTGTAGTCGTTGGTGGTCAGCTTGCCGGTGTCCTCGATGGACACGTTGAAGTTGCCGGCGCCGGCGCTGTTGTTCAGGGCGGCGACGCTGCGCTGGCTCATCTGCGCGGCACTGTTGATGCTGCTGAACAGGTTGGAACCGAAGGCACCGTTCTTGTCGATACCCGAGGCCTGGATGCTGTTCATCTGGTCGGCGACGACCAGCGCCACACGGCCCAGCTCGTTCATGGCCGGGTCGAGCACGGTGCTGCGGTAGCGCATCAGGCCACCGATCTCACCGCCGGTCAGCACCTGGGTCAGGTCCATGGAACTGGAGCCACTGTTGAGCTGGATGCCGATGCGCCCCGGATCGTTCTTGTCCGGCACCGCTTGCAGGGTGTTGGTGATGTTGCCCATCACCAGCGGCTGGCCGGAACCCAGGTAGATATCCAGGCTGTTGCCGTTCTCCACGACCTGGGTGCCGGTGAAGGTCGACAGCTGGCGAATGGCTTCGCCGCGCGAGTCCAACAGGTCATTGGGTGCACCGCCCGAATTGGAGACTTCGGCGATTTTCTTGTTCAACTGGGAAATGGTGGTGGCCAGGCTGTTGATCTGGTCGACCATGTTCGACAGGTTGCCGTTGATGTTGTCGTTCTGCGCGGTCAACTGGCTGGCCACCGAGTTGAAGCGGTTGCTCAGGGCCTGGGCATCGCTGAGCAGCAACTGGCGGGACGCGTCGTCGCCCGGCTTGGCATTGACGTTCTGCACCGAGGCGAAGAACTTGGTCAGAGCGCCGTTCAGGCCTGTGCCGCTGTCGGACAACAGGGAATCGAGCGGCGTGATCTGCCCCTGATAGGCCGCCGCATCGCTGTTGAGCGAGGTGGTGGTCTTGAGCTGTGCTTCGAGGTAGGCGTTATACACCCGACGCACGTCGGCCAGGGTGGTGCCAGAGCCGATGAACACGTTGCCGTACTGGTTCGACGCCTTGGTCGTCTGCACGGTCTGCTGACGCGAATACCCGGCGGTATCGACGTTGGCAATGTTGTTACCCGTGGTCACCAACGCGGTCTGGCTTGTGGACAGACCTGACATCCCTATATTGAGCAAACTCATGGTTCAGACCTTATAACGTCGTGGTGGCGCCTGCCGATGCGTAGTTCTGGTAACTCGTCATCTGCCGGGCTATATGCGAAATCTTGCGGGCGTAGTTCGGGTCGGTGGCATAACCGGCCTTCTGCAACTCGCGTACAAACTGTTCGGGGTTATCGGCCGACTTCAGCACATCTTGATAGCGGCTATTGCTCTGCAGCAGATTGACCAGGTCGTGGAAGCTGTCGCGATAGGATGCATAGGAACGGAACTCGGCCGTCTCCTTGACCATCTCGCCATTGCGAAACTCGCTGGTGATCGCCCGCGCCGAATCGCCTTTCCAGTTCTGGCTCGCCTTGATGCCGAACAGGTTGTGGCTGCTGCTGCCATCGGGCTGGCGCATGACGGATTTGCCCCAACCGGTTTCCAGGGCCGCCTGGGCCACCAGGTAGCGTGGGTCGACACCGATGCGGTCCGCAGCTTCCTTGGCCATCGGCAACATGGCGTTGACGAATTCGTCGGCATCGCGGAAAGCCTTGCGAGCCGGCGCCAATGGCGGCTGCGCGACGGCACGGCCGTAGACCTGCATGTCCGGTTTCGCGTCGGCCGCCTTGAGCGCGGCCAGCCAGTCGCCGTTGCCCAGCTCGCCGGTCGCCGGCTTGACGGCGGCGACCGCACGATCGGGCAGCAGGTTCTGCGCCGGGGCCTCGGCATTGACCGAGGCCGAAGGCACCAGGCCCGCGAGCAGGCGGTCGGCCAGCTTCGGCGGCAGGGCCAGGCGACGCTGGTTGAGCAGTTCCATGTCGTTGCGATGACCACCCTCGGCGCCCTGCGGTGCACTGACGGCCCGCGAGGCCCACAGTGGACGCTGGCCGCTGGTGCGCGACAACGGGCCGTCCGTGGGCAGGGTGCCGGCGGCAACCGGGGTCGGCACGGCCGCCTTGGTCGCCTTGTCCAGCGCCTCTTGCTGCTTGGCCGCCGACAGCGTGGCCGCTTCGCCCGGGGCCAGCGGCTTGTTCTTGGACATCTGGCGCAACAGCACGTCGGCCAGGCCGATACCGCCGCCTTCGCGGGACATGGAAACGGCCAACTGCTGGTCGTACATTTCCTGGTACTGCTTGGCTTCAGGCGTATTCATCGGATTGTCCTTGCCCAGGGCCTCGGTGGCCGAACGCATGGACTTGAGCATTTCGCCGAGGAACAGCGACTCGAATTCCTGCGCCACCTTGCGCAGGTTGCCATCGCTGTTCTTGTCGCCAACCTTGAGTTGGTTCAAGCGGTTCAGGTCCGAGTAGGACGCCGAGTCGCCGCTGGTCAAAGCGCCCTTGCGCATATCCATGGCTCGACCCTCAGATCACGATCAGGTCGGCTTGCAACGCGCCGGCCTGCTTCAAGGCTTCGAGGATCGCCATCAAGTCGCCCGGTGCCGCGCCGACCTGGTTAACCGCCCGGACGATTTCATCCAGGGTGGTGCCCGGGCCGAACTTGAACATCGGCTTGGCTTCCTGCTCGGCATTGACCCGCGACCGCGGCACGACGGCGGTCTGGCCGTTGGACAACGGACCCGGCTGGCTGACGATCGGGTCTTCGGTGATGGTCACGGTCAGGCTGCCGTGAGTCACGGCGGCCGGTGAAACCTTGACGTTCTGGCCGATCACGATGGTACCGGTGCGCGAATTGATGATGACTTTCGCCACGGCCTGGCCCGGATCGACTTCGAGGTTTTCCAGGATCGACAGGTAGTCGACCCGCTGGCTCGGATCCAGCGGCGCAGTGACCCGGATCGAGCCGCCGTCGATGGCCTGGGCCACGCCTGGGCCGAGCATGTCGTTGATCTTGTCGACGATGCGCTTGGCGGTGGTGAAGTCGGAACGGTTGAGGTTCAGCGTCAGGCTGTTGCCCTGGTTGAAACCACTCGGCACCGCACGTTCCACCGACGCACCACCCGGGATGCGACCGGCCGACGGAACATTGACAGTGATCTTCGAACCGTCGCGGCCCTCGGCATCGAAGCCGCCCACCACCAGGTTGCCCTGGGCGATGGCGTAGACGTTGCCGTCGATACCCTTGAGCGGCGTCAGCAGCAAGGTACCGCCGCGCAGGCTCTTGGAGTTACCGATGGACGAAACGGTGATATCCACCTGCTGGCCGGGCTTGGCGAAAGCCGGCAGGTCGGCACTGACCGACACCGCCGCGACGTTCTTCAACTGCACGTTGCCGGAACCGGCCGGCACCTTGATGCCGAACTGCGACAACATGTTGTTGAAGGTCTGCAGCGTGAACGGGGTCTGGGTGGTCTGGTCACCGGTGCCATTGAGGCCCACGACCAGGCCGTAGCCGATCAACTGGTTGGAGCGCACGCCGGAAATGCTGGCGATGTCCTTCAGGCGCTCGGCTTGAGCGGCGAAGGCTGCCGACATCATCAGCGCACCGAGCAACAGCTGTTTAAGATTCAACGGGGCCACCTAGAAAGGGAACTTCGGGCTGAGGAAGAAACGATCGAACCAACCGGGCTGACTGGCATCGGCGAAGGCACCGGTGCCCGAATAGGTAATGCGCGCATCAGCCACGCGGGTGGACGAAACGGTGTTGTCGGTGGCGATATCGTCGGCACGAACCATGCCGGCGATGCGCACCAGTTCGTCACCGGTGTTGAGGGTCAGCCACTTCTCGCCCCGCACGACGATGATGCCGTTGGGCAAGACATCGGCGACGGTCACGGTGATCGAACCGGTCAGGCTGTTGCTCTGGCCGGACTTGCTGTCGCCCTTGGTGGCCCGGTCGGAGCCATAACCGGCGTTAAGGCTCAGGTCATTGCCGCCGATCGGGTTGTTGGTGGTCAGGCTGGAACCGAACAGGGAAGTCAGGCCGACGCTGGTCTTGCTGGTCTTGTCCAGTTGCGAGTTGGCGTTCTTGCTGGCCTGGGTCCGCTCGTTCAGGGTGATGGTGATGATGTCACCGACCCGGAATGCCTTGCGGTCGCTGTACAGGTTCTGCTCGAAGCCGGCCTGGTAGATCGAGCCATTGTTGGCCGCAGCCGGCAACGGTGTACGCGGCAACACCGGCGCGTAGTACGGGTCATTAGGCCGGGGCGTTGGCGCGACACAACCCGCAAGCGCGGTGATCCCACTCAATGCCAGTACAGATACAAAGCGTTTCATGACCCTACCTCTCGGTGTTGCAGGCGACCTACGGGCCGCCCTGTCTACGTAAGTACAGATGTTGGGACGATTACAGATTCTGCGTGACGAACGAGAGCATCTGGTCGGCGGTGGAGATCACCTTGGAGTTCATTTCGTAGGCGCGCTGGGTGGTGATCATGTTGACCATCTCCTCGACCGTGCTCACGTTGGAGGTTTCCAGGGTGTTCTGCAGCGTGGTGCCGAAACCGTTCAGGCCCGGGGTGCCGACTTGCGGCGCGCCACTGGCGGCGGTCTCCAGGAACAGGTTGTTGCCCACGGCCTGCAAGCCGGCCGGGTTGATGAAGTCGGCGGTCTGCAGGTTGCCGATCACCTGGGCGGCCGGGTTGCCTGCCACGGTGATGGACACGGTACCGTCGCGGCCCACGGTGAAGGTCTGGGCATCGTTCGGGATGATGATGGCCGGTTCCAGGGCGAAACCGCTGGCGTTGACGATCTGGCCATTGGAATCAAGGTGGAAGGTACCGTCACGGGTGTAGGACGTGGTGCCGTCCGGCTGCAGGATCTGGAAGAAACCGCGACCGTCGATGGCCATGTCCAGCGGCTGCTCGGTGGTTTGCAGGCTACCGGCATTGAAGTTCTTCTGGGTGCCGACGATGCGCACACCGGTACCCACTTGCAGGCCCGACGGCAGCTCGCTGTCCTGGGTCGACTGGGCACCTGGTTGACGCTTGACCTGGTACAGCAGGTCCTGGAACTCGGCACGATCACGCTTGAAACCCGTGGTCGAGACGTTCGCCAGGTTGTTGGAAATGGTGGTCAGGTTGGTGTCCTGGGCGGACAGACCTGTTTTGGCAACCCACAAAGCCGGAAGCATTCGATTCTCCTCGTACGCCTGATTATCGGCGCGACGCTGTCATTAATAGTTAGATCTGCAAGACCCGAGCCATAGCCTCATCGCCTTCTTTGGCGGTGTTCATCATCTTCACGTGAAGCTCGAACTGCTTGGCCAGGGCCAGGACCGAGGTCATCTCGTCCACGGCATTGACGTTGCTCGCTTCCTGGAACCCCGAGACCAACTGCACGTTGGCATCGATGGGTGCCGGCTGGCCGTCCTTGGTCCGGATCGAACCGTCCAGGCCCTTGGTCATGTTCTTGAGGTCCGGGTTGACCAGCTTGATGCGGTCCACCTCGGCCATTACCCGCGGGCCTTCGCCCATGGCGCGGATACTGATGGTGCCGTCCTGGCCGATTTCGATCTTCTGCTCCGGCGGCACGGCGATAGGACCGCCGTTGCCCATCACCGGCATGCCGTTGCCGGCCCGCAGCACGCCCAGGGCGTCGACATTGAGGCTGCCGGTGCGCACATAGCTTTCACCGCCGTCGGGATTCTGTACCGCCATCCAGCCCGGACCGCTGACCGCCACGTCGAGGTCGCGGCCGGTTTCCACCAACGCGCCCGGTGTGAAGTCCGTGGCAGGTCGCTCGGACATGGCAAACGCCCGCGCCGGAAAGCTGTCGCCGAACACCGGCATCGAGCGCGCCTGCTCCAGGTCTTTCTGAAAACCATTGGTGGAAATGTTCGCCAGGTTGTTGGCATGGGCCCGTTGCGCCAGTGCGTTCTGGCTGGCGCCGGTCATTGCCACATAAAGGTACTTGTCCACTGTCGTTCCTCTGCATGCCGGACGTTTGCCGTCCACTGCTGTGTTGCACAGCCTTAAGCAATTTGCAGACCAACTTTTTTCTGACGGGCCAAGGCCCGGTAAACAAAGGGCCTGGGGGATTTACAGGGGATAGGTTGAGGGTGTCGAAGTCGAAAAACCGGCGGTGTCATGCCGCTAGGTGGCAAGGCCTGGCACCTGGCCTGATGCCAGGCGCCTCATCGGCTGGAGGAGGTCAGGCCTTTGCCAAGGCATCGCCCAGCACACCCACCACCTGCTCCTGGTGCTCATGGGTCAAGCCGAGCCACATGGGCAAACGCAACAGGCGCTCGGAATAGCCGTCAGTCACCTCCATCGAACCCTGCACGCGTCCATAACGCAGGCCACCGGGCGACGAATGCAGCGGCACGTAATGGAACACCGCGTAGATGGCATGCCGCTTGAGCTCTTCGAGGACGGCCTGGCGCTCCACGTCAGGGGCGAGGATCACGTAGTACATGTGCGCGTTGTGTTGGCAGTTTTCAGGCACTATCGGACGCCGCAGCGCCCCTTGCCGCTCAAGCGTCGCCAGCGCCGCATGGTAATTGTCCCAGAGGGCCAGGCGGCGATTGGTGATGGCTTGCGCTTCTTCCAACTGGGCCCAGAGGAACGCGGCGGTCATTTCCCCCGGCAGGAACGAGGAACCCACCTCCTGCCACGTGTACTTGTCTACTTCACCCCGGAAGAACCGGCTGCGATCGGTGCCTTTTTCCCGGATGATCTCGGCCCGCAACGCCAACGCGGGATCATTGACCAGCAAGGCCCCGCCCTCCCCCGAAATCACATTCTTGGTTTCGTGAAAGCTGAAGGCCCCCAGGTCACCGATACTGCCCAGCGCCCGCCCCTTGTAGGTCGACATCACACCTTGCGCGGCGTCTTCCACCACGGCCAGCCCATGCTTGCGGGCAATGGCCAGGATCTCGTCCATCTCGCAGGCCACGCCTGCGTAGTGCACAGGTACGATGGCCTTGGTCCGTGGCGTGATCGCCGCCTCGATCAGGCGCTCGTCCAGGTTCAGGGTGTCGGGCCGCACATCGACGAAAACCGGCACCGCGCCGCGCAACACGAAGGCATTGGCGGTGGAGACGAACGTATACGACGGCAGGATGACTTCGTCGCCAGGCTGGATATCCAGCAGCAACGCCGTCATTTCCAGGGCCGCGGTGCATGAATGGGTCAGCAGGGCCTTGTTGCTGCCCGTTTGCGCCTCCAGCCAGCGATGACACCGCTTGGTGAAGGGGCCATCGCCGGCGAGCATGTTGCCGAACTTGGCCTGGGCGATGTAATCCAGTTCCTTGCCGGTCATGTAAGGGCGGTTGAAGAAGATCGTTTCTTTGCTCATTGCAAACTTCCCTGGATGGGCATGGTCATGGGTGGCGCGCAGGACAAAACCTCAAACCGCACTGATCCGCCCACCTATCTGGCTGCCTGTATCAAGATTTTCATAGAAGTACGGGGTGAATCCGGCCCGCTTCATCGCCTGCTGGGTTTCACCGATGTCGTATTCAACCCGGTGCAGCTCGAACGCCTCACCGTCCCAGGTGGCGAAACCGGCCCGAGCGTCACCATCACGGGGCTGGCCCACTGAACCAGGGTTGCAGTAGACCTTGCCTTCGCCGCTCCACAGGTACTGGACATGAGTATGGCCCGAGGCGAAGTAGCGGCCAGGCAAGGGCGAAAAATACGCTTGCGAAGGTCGCACGTACTCATCCAGCGGATCGTTCCAGCCACCGTGGACGATGCTCACCCCCTGTTGGTTCGAGCGCTGCGCAAGCGAGCCCAGCCAGGCCAGGTTCTGCGCCGTGACGACGCCTTGCTGGTAGTCCAGGCAGGCATTGGCGCTGTTGGAGCGAGGGCATCGCTCATGCTTGGCCAGGTACCAGTCGTGGTTGCCCATCACCGAGAAGACGTCCCGCTCGCGCAGGGCGTCGCAGCATTCGTTGACCTGGCTGTAGTAACCGGCGGTGTCGCCCAGGCAGATGATCTGCGTAACACCCAGTTCGTCGAGCTTGGCCAGCACTGTCCGAAGGGCGCTGTAATTGCCATGTACGTCAGAAATGATCCCGATCATAGACAATGAAGTCCTCTATATAACGAACAGCGAAACCACTGCGCAGCGTAGGCCGGGCCAGCTTCTTGCCGTGCAGGTAATAGTCCAGGCACATGGCCGCCTCGTTGTAGCCGAATGCGCGGCGTATCGAACTGGTCGAGGAAATCCGCGGATTGATCTCCAGCAGGCTCCAGGAACCGTCGCCGCCACGCCGGAACTGCAAGTTGGTCGGCCCCTCAGGCTTGAAGGCACGGCATAACCTGACCACCACCTGTTCCAGTGAATCGTCCTGATACACCCAAGCCTTGGCGGTGGAGCCATCCGAGGCCAGGCGGCGCTGGAAAGCGATGATCGGCCCGGGGTCGCCGCGACCGTCGCCAAACGCCGCCACGGTGAACTCGTCGGCCGCGCTGCCAATGATCGGTTGAGCCATGAGGTACTCACCCAGCAACGGCGCGTGAGGCGTGAAGTCGCGCTCCTCGCGAACCCAGACCAGCCCCTTGGAAGCGTAGCTCCTGCGCGGCTTGAGCAGGAACGGCAGGCCCAGCGCGGCCGTGAGCGAATGAAAGTCCCCGGACAGCAGGCTGGGAATACGGCAGGCATCCCCCAGCGCCACCAGCGCCTGGTCCATGGCCCATTTATCCCGGGAAAGGTCGATCAGGTGCGAATTGTTGAGCACCACTTGGCAGTCAAGCGTGGCCAACAACGCGCGGTTGTCCGACAGCCAATGGAGGTCCTGTTCGATCCCCGGAATCAGCAGGTCAACCTTGTGCCGGGCCAGGGTGTCGCCCAGCCATTGGCCATATCCCGGGTCAGCGGTCAGCGGGGCTTGCTCGAATGCATCGCTCCAGGCGCGCCCGACAGCGTCGTCGTAGATATCGGTGCCGATCAGCCGGACAGAGGCATCCGCCGCACGCAAGGACTTGAGCAGGCCATAGCCCATGATGGCCCCTACGCCAGTCACCATGACGGTCTTCATGCCAGGGTCTCCCGGTGCGCTCGCATCAACTCGAATCCCTGGCGAATGTCGATTCGCGGGGTGAAACCCGTTTGCTCGTGGAGCGCCTGCAAATCGTCGAAGGGCGGCAGGTCGGGGATGTCGTTTTTTTCCGCCAGGAAGCGGACGTCCAGCGGCTTGCCAAATGCTTCGAACGCGGCCTGGGCGATCTCGGAAAGACGCGGGGATTGCGGATGGCCGCAGTTGAACAGCCCTGTAACGCCCTGGGTCGCTACCCGTGCGCAGAGCTCGGCAAGGTCGTTCAGGTGCAGGTAGTTGCGCTTGGCGTCGTTGCGGCCATACAGCTCGACGGCCTGCCCCGCCTGCGCCTTGTCGGCCATGGCATACAACAGCGGTTGATGAGACCGGCACTGCTCATCGCTGCCGTAGACCTGGCTGATACGCAGGATGCTCAACGCCATGCCGCGCTCTTGGCAATACAGGCTCGCCACTTCCTCGGCATGGCGCTTGGACAGCGAGTAGATGCCAAAGTAGGGATCCGTCACCTGGTCGCAGGCCGAACGCGACGACAGCAAGATGAAATGGCGGGCCCCGCATTGTTCCGCCAGGCGACAGGCCGCCAGCGTACCCACGCTGTTGACCAGCTCGGCGCGAACCAGCTCATCCGGCTGGCGCCCGCCGAAATCGGCAGCGGCCAACACGACAACGTCAAAGCGCTCATCGCAGGCGACGGGCGCTTGGGCACTCAAGTCGAAGGCGACGTCGGCATCCCGGCGCCCCGCCAACCTGACCTGGCCATGGCGCGACAAGCCGCGGGCAACCGCCTGGCCGATGACCGAGGTACTTCCGATGACCAGGCTTCTCATGACGCAGCGACTGTCGCTTCGAGCATGAGCGCGCAACTGAGCTCCGGGTAATCGATCCCCACGGTGCACATGGCCTGGACGATGTCCGCCCCCAGGTTCAATTCCTTCAGTTGACCGGTGGTGAAAGGCTTGAGGAACACGCCTTCCTTGCGCACCACCTCAAGCCCTGCGGCTTGCAGCTCGGCCGTCAGGGACTGTAGCGAATAGCTGCGCACATGACCCAGTTCCAGATCGCCGCGACCCAGCGCCATCATGTCGCCAAGCAACCCGGCAGCATGGCCGAAGCGCCGATGCAGGGACTCGCCATTGGGCACCAGCACGAAGCAACGCCCCCCCGGCGCCAGGAAACGCTTGAACCGTTGCAGCACGACCTGCGGATCATCGACGTGCTCAAGCACGAAGCCCATCACGATAAGATCGAAACGCTGGTCGGTGTCGAAGGTCTCGAAATAACTTTCGACAACCTCGGCCGGGCTGTCCGGGTACTGGGCCTTGAACTGGGCGATCACCGAGGCGGAGCCATCGATGACCGTGTGTTTGCTGAAGAACTTCGAGAAGCGATGGGTACTGAAACCATGGCCCACGCCGAGCTCCAGCAGGCTTTGCGCCTGGGTGCACAGCGCCATGATGCGTTGGGGATACCAATTGAGAATGATGTTGTTGTCATACGCATAGCCAAAGCTGTCGCTGTAGGCGGCGATGAAGGTATCAAGGTCGTTGCTCATGTCACTGCACTCCGCTGGGCGGCCAAATAGTCATCGGTACGGTTCAATCAGCCAGCCAGGCCTGTCGCCAGGCGTCCAGGCGCTCACCTTCGAGCAGCCACTGGGCACGCACGGCCGACTGCAAGGCGTCTCCCAGGGTCGCCGAGGCCTCACGATCCTCCAGGTGCAGGCGAATCGTGCGGATCCAGTCTTGCGCCTCGTTGCTCACGCGCGACAGCGGCAATACCTCACCACCGACAAACCCCGGCACCCGGCTGCAAATGACCGGATGCCCGCAAGCGGCATGCTGCAGGACGCGCAGGTCGGCCGAGCAGGCATTGCCCAGGGTTTCGGCCATCGGTACCAAGGCAAGATCAAGGTTCAATGCGGCCAGGGCGCCCGCCAACTGCTGCTGCCCGACACCCGGGTGCAGTTCTGCCACGAAAGGCCGCATGGCCGCCGGACAGTCGCCCAGCACCACCCAGTCCACTTCACCGGCCAACGCTGGCAGCACATCGGCCAACAGCTCGGCGTTCTTGCCACCCAGCCAGCCCAGGCGCGGCCTGACGCCTACGGCACGCTTGCTCTGCAGGCGCCCCCAGGCGGCCGGCAGCAGGGTTTCCACCACGCGAATATCATCGTGCTGGCCCTGCAACAGTTCGGCCAGCGCCGGCGAAGAGACCAATACCCGATCGGCCTGTAGCAGCCCGAACCGCAGGCGCTCCAACAGCTCATCGGCAGAGTAATCGCCTTTCAATTCCATGTGCGGCAAGTAACCGTCCAGGTCATAGACCGTGAACGCTTTGGAAAACGCCCTCAGGCGGCTCAGGGCCAACAGCCCCGCGTCATCCAGAGGCCGCTGCAACACTACGGTGGCCGGCGCCAGGCGCTCGATCTCCACCGCCGACAACGCCGTTGAAACCGCCGTACCCTCGACCTCCCCGGCTTCCAGCATGGCCCGCAACGGCTGGATCAGCCGCGAGTGCCCCGTCGCCTGCGGGTCAGTGATGCAAACCAGCAGCCTCGGCACGCTGCCTTGCAGCGGATACCAGCTCAGGTCGTTGTTTTCCAGGGTAAAGCCCTCGCCGGCACGCAGCGAGAAATTGGCGTTGTAGCCAGGGTCGCGGGCCAACTGCGGCATCCAGCGGGCGAACAATGCGTCCTCCTGCTCGCGGCTCGCACGAGGCGCCGGCAGCGGGTCGACCAACAGGCGTGCGAAAGGCGTCCAGACGTTCAGGTACCCCGCCTGGTACAACTTCAGGCACAGGTCGATAGAGGCCCAGGGCGCCAACAACGGATCGGTGTCGAAGCCGCCCGCTTCGAGGAACAACGCCCGACGCAGCATCAGGCACTCACCGTCCACCGCGCAGCAGCTCTGCTCAAGCCCCAGCCGTCCCATGTAGCCCGCCACCTGGGATGACACGCCCTCGAAAGCCCGACCGACCGTTCCTCCCAACCCCAGCACCAGGCCCGCCTGGCGAATGCGCCCCTGGTTGTCCTGGGACTTGCCGCCCACGGCGCCGACTTCCGGGCGCTGGGCCTGGTTGAGCAACGCGTGCAACCAGCCGGGCTCCAGCACGGCGGCATGGGCATCGAGCCACAACAGGTACTCGCCACGCGCTTCCTGCGCTGCCGCATTGCACATGGCCGCACGGGATTGTCCCGGCATGAAACGCAACACCTGGAATCGGCCTTCGCCCATTTCCTCGACCAGCGCCAGCCACTCCAGCAAGGCAGGGTCGTCGCCGCCCGGCTCGACCAGCAAGACTTCGAAGTCCACGGCGCTGGTCTGGATCAGCAGGCTTTCCAGGCAACGCTGGAAATTGACCAGTTGCCCTTCGAGGTAGATCACAATGCTGACCGAGGCCTGGCGCTCATGGCCGTAGTCGATGCGGTAGCCGCCGGGCTGCATGTCCAGGGCGATCGCCTGCCCTTGAACGTAGCCACGCGCCTGCAGATGCGCGTCGATGACCGCACGCTCATCGGCGCAGTCCGACGGCCTCGGCTCGTTGGCGATCAGCAGGGGCTCGCTGACATGCCCCACGCTCTGCCCACCTTGCTCGCTGATCAGGCGCAACTGATAGGCCAGCTCGAAGGCTCCGCCGCAGGCCTCGTCGAAACCGCACAGCTGCACCAGCGCTTCGCGACGGTACATCCAGTGACGGGAAAAACTGGCCGGATTGGCCAACAGCAAGTCCAGGTTCAGGTCGGGGCGCAGCGCGACATTGACCACGCCAGCCAAGCGCAGCGCCTCATCGGCGTACACCGCCAGGCAATTGTCGGGGGCGTCGAGCAGGTTCAGCGCCGTCACCTGCAAGCCTGCGGCCACGAACTCCTCCCCCGCCTCGACCATCATCACCCAGTCGCTCTGGATACCGGCGAGCAAGCCATTGATCGCAGTCACCGGCTGCCTCGGATCACAGGCCAGCCACTGGACGTTGGCGCGCGCCGGATCGACGCTGCCCATCACGCACACATGGATGCGCTGGTACAACTGTCGATCCAGGCTGTCGAGGGTGTGCGCCAATGCAAGCGGGTTGCCGTCATCGCGGACCAGGACCGTGAAGCTGGGGGCCGTTGGGATCGCCAAGCGCTCGTTGACCAGGCGCAACTGCTGGGCCGTCGGGTAGCGCTGGCGCAACCAGTCGAGCGCCCCCAGGCGGTTGCCGACGGCTTCCCGGGCGGCGGTCGCCTGGGTCCGGGCAATGAACACATCCAGTTGCTGCCAGAAAGACGCGGTGCGCTCAACGTAACGCGGCAAAGCGTCGCCGAGGCTGGCCCGGGCATGCGCCAACGGGTCCGGCTGGTCGAGCATGGCAAAGCCCACACTGCCGAAGAAACTGGTGTCGAGCAGCGGTTGGTCGACGCCGTGCCCGGGAATGAAAATCACCGGGCAGCCGCACAGCACCGCCATCACGCAGGTCATCGACCACTCGTAGGAATACATCACCTCGGCCTTGCGCAACACCTTGGCCAACTCAGGCAGGGACAGCGGATTGGCCATGCTCAGCAGACGAATGTCGGCGGGCAGTTGCGCGTAGTCGATCTTTTCCAGCGGGTGGCGGTTCTGGTAGAGATAGCTACCCTCGCGCACAGCATCGGTGCCCACGCTGGAGAACATTTCGATGTCGATGGTCGGCAGGCACAGCAGGTCGCCGTCAGGGTCGCCCCGGTGCTCGGCGAGCCGGGCTGCGTAATAGAAAAACAAGTCGGTGGGCGCCGCGTCCATGCTGTTTCCGGTAAGGAAGCCCTCGAAATTCAGCAGAAAACGCGCCACGACCGAACAGTTCAGCGGATTGCCGGGGAACACCTCGGGGTACACCGCGATCGGCACCTTGCCGGCGGCCTTGTGGCGCTGTTTGATCGCGGACGTGATCACCGGGGTCTTGAGGTCTGGATTGACCACGTCGCTGCCACAGATGTAAGCCTCACGGCCACTGAGATTGAGCATGTGGCAGAGGTAATGCAGCGAGACCACGCCCGACGACGATTCACGGTAGGCAGGCGCGGCGAAATAATAGGGATGCTCGGGTTTGGCATACATCAGCCGCAAACGCGCCAACGCCTGTTCAAGCGAATGAGCGTCCAACTGCGCGGGGTTCGACATCGGGTGCATCTCCACAATCAAATCAAACAGGGTGTGACTGCAAGGCCCGCTCAGGCAGCCCCTCGCGTCATGAAAGCCGATGCATCCGCGCCGGTATTGAACAACAGGTCGATGACACTGACCGCGTGCTGGAAGTCGCCGTACACCTGCGGGTACTCGGGGTAGCCGGCGTAGCTCATGTACGACACCGTGATGCCCTGGGCGGCGAACGCGGCTTCGTCGAGGTAATGGCTGGCTGCCGGCCCGGAAAGGTAATGCTCGGCGCCGAGGGCCTGGCACAGGTGGATCAGACGCTCGTTCTTGCCCTCGACCCCACCCAGGTCCTCGGAACGGTAAAGCGGTGTGTGGATGCCCAACAGGGGGCACAGGCCGGCGATGAACAGATGGTTGATCCGGGTCAGGTGGGTCAGGTCGGCCGCCTGCTCGTAGAGCGCCCGAATCGGCGCTTGCATCTGCGCAAAATACGGCGCGCGTCGGTAGCTCTGCTCGATGGTTTTCCAGTGCGCGGCGGCCCAGCCCGGAGTGCTGATCTCGACTTCATTGATCAACTGGCCGAGGCGGCCCTTTTTCTTGACCGGGATACTCAGCCAATACTCGCCCTGGGCGGTCTTGATCTTGTTACGGTTGCGCCAGTCACTGCGGGTGTACTGGACGTCGTCGTACAGGATGAACGCATCGACGCTGCGGATCAGATCGAAGTAGCCCTTCCAGGGAATGTAGTTCGACTGCACCACTGCAATTTTCTTATGCATTCTGAATCTCACGTACGCAGCGGGAACCAGGGGCTGAGCCCTGTCAAAAAGTCGCCACAGAATGTGAATAAGCGGCGCACCGACCTCGGTCGAGCAAATCCCATACCAACTATTTCAGGCGCCGCTACGGTCAGGACTCAGCCTTGCCCACCTCGTACGCCCGCAACTTGTTGGCAATGGTGGTGTGGGACACCCCCAACCGCTTGCCCAATTGCCGGCTGCTGGGGTGCTCGGAGTAGAGGCGCTCCAGCACCGCCTTCTCGAAGCGCCCGACGATCTCGTCGAGCCCGCCCTCAAGGGAGAAATCGCCAAGGGGCTGGCGCACACCGTAGTCCGGCAGGCGAATGTGCTCGGCCCGCACTTTCCCGCCATCGCACAGGGACACCGCCTGGAACAACACGTTTTCCAGTTGCCGGACATTGCCCGGCCAATGGTAGTGGCTCAGGCGCTCCATCGCCGCTGGGGCCAGCTTTGGCAACGGGCAGCCGATCTGGCGGCTGGCCTGGTCGAGAAAGTGCTCCACCAACGGCGTCAGCCCATCCAGGCATTCGCGCAGTGGCGGAATGTGCAACGACAGAACGTTCAAGCGGTGGTAGAGGTCCTGGCGGAATTCGCCGCGGGCACAGAGTTCGGACAGGTCCACCTGGGTGGCGCAGATCACGCGCACATCCAGGTACACCTCCTCATCGCTGCCCACCCGACGAAAGCAACCGTCCTGCAAAAAGCGCAGCAGCTTCACTTGCAGGCGCGGGCTCATCTCCCCGACCCCGTCGAGAAACAGCGTGCCCCCCGCCGTCAGTTCCAGCAGGCCGAGCTTGCCTTCGGCGCGGGCACCTTCGAAGGCGCCAGGGCCGTAGCCGAACAGTTCGGTCTCGGCCATGGACTCCGGCAGGCCGGCACAGTTGAGCGCCATCAGCGGCGATTGCCCGCGCGGGCTCGCCAGGTGGCAGGCCCGCGCCAGCAATTCCTTGCCGGTGCCGGTCTCGCCTTCGATCAACAGCGGCGCATCCAGCGGCGCCATGCGCCGGGCTTCACGGACCACTGCCGCCATCACCTTGGAGCTCTGGAAGATGCTGTCGAAGCCACGCAACTCCTGCTTGCGCACGTTGTAGATGCGCTCGCCGACCCGGTCGGCGCGGTGCAACGTCAGGACCGCGCCGGCCATGGCCTCGCTGTCGTCGTGCTCCGATTGCAAAGGCGCGATATCGGCCAGGAACACATCGCCCTTGACCTTGACCCGCAGGCCGTTGATCCGCGACTGGTTGGCGCGCACCAGCTCCGGCAGGTCGAAATCCTCGGCATAACGCGACAGCGGGATCCCCGGCACCTCATCCACCCGCACGCCGAGCAACTGCGCCGCCGCCCGGTTCGCGGCAACGATGGAACCGCCCATGTCGATGGACAGCACCGGAAACTCCAGGGCGCCCAGCAAGGCGTTGAGCTCCATGTGCCGACGCTCGCTGGGCATCAGCCCTACACGCTTGACGCCAAACACCCCGGCGATGCCCTCGAACTTCGGACGCAACGCCTGGAATTGAATGTTGATCAGGTTGGGACAGTGCAGGTAGATCGCATTGCCATGTTCGCCACCAACCTCCCCGCGGGCGACGTTGATGCCGTACTCCACCAACAGGTTGAGGATGTCCCGCAGGATGCCGATGCGGTTCTGGCAATGGACTTTGATGCGCATAAGGAGGCCCGGGAGCTCGTTGTGAGTAGGATTTTTCTGAGACTGAGTGCAAATAACCGTCAAGATTATGTGACAGCTGCAGGGCATTTCCCAGCTGAAAATCCAATCGGCATGGACGCACCGGCCCATCTGTAACGAAAAATTTACGAAACAGCGCCATTCCATCCACCCACGTCGCCATGGCCCTGCTGCACATTCGTCTGCTTCGCGTTATCTCTACTGCATCGCTGGACATAACAACAAAACACGCCTTTCCCCCTGAGGGAAATCAGCAGGAGAACAGCATGAAGCAGACGCAGTACGTGGCCCGCGAGCCCGATGCGCAAGGTTTTATCGACTACCCCGCCGAAGAACATGCGGTGTGGAACACGCTGATCACCCGCCAGTTGAAAGTCATCGAGGGCCGCGCGTGCCAGGAATACCTCGACGGCATCGAAAAGCTCGGCCTGCCCCACGATCGCATCCCGCAACTGGGTGAAATCAATAAAGTGCTGGGCGAAACCACAGGCTGGCAAGTCGCCCGGGTGCCGGCGCTGATCCCCTTCCAGACCTTTTTTGAATTGCTGGCCAGCAAGCAGTTTCCGGTGGCGACCTTTATTCGTACCCGTGAAGAACTGGACTACCTGCAAGAGCCGGACATTTTCCACGAGATCTTCGGCCACTGTCCCCTGCTGACCAACCCCTGGTTCGCCGAATTCACCCACACCTACGGCAAGCTCGGTCTGCAGGCCTCCAAGGAAGAACGCGTCTACCTGGCGCGCCTGTACTGGATGACCATCGAGTTCGGCCTGGTGGACACGCCTCAGGGCCGACGCATCTACGGCGGTGGCATCCTGTCGTCCCCCAGGGAGACGGTGTACTGCCTGTCCGACGAGCCCGAGCACCAGGCGTTCGATCCGCTGGAAGCCATGCGCACGCCGTATCGCATCGACATCCTGCAACCGGTGTACTTCGTCCTTCCCGAACTCAAGCGCCTGTTCGACCTGGCCCATGAAGACATCATGAGCCTGGTCAAGCGCGGCCGGGAACTGGGCCTGCACACGCCGAAATTTCCGCCAAAAGCGGCCTGAATGGCTTTTTTTGAGCCCAATTGAGTCTGTTGCGCCGCACGGCTTTGCTTTAGCGTGGGCGCATCGACGTTCTACTCTTTCGATCCAGGAACACACCATGAACACTCTGAACCAAGCCCATTGCGAAGCCTGCCGCGCCGATGCCCCGCAAGTCAGCGACGAAGAACTGCCGGTACTGATCAAGCAGATCCCGGACTGGAACATCGAAGTGCGCGACAGCGTGATGCAGCTGGAAAAGGTCTTCCTGTTCAAGAATTTCAAGCACGCCCTGGCCTTCACCAACGCCGTCGGCGAGATCTCCGAAGCCGAGGGCCATCACCCGGGCTTGCTGACCGAATGGGGCAAAGTCACCGTGACCTGGTGGAGCCACTCCATCAAGGGCCTGCACCGCAATGACTTCATCATGGCCGCGCGCACCGATGAAGTGGCCAAGACCGCCGAGGGTCGCAAGTAATGCATTTCGACGCCATCGGCCGGGTGCCCGGCGACCCGATCCTCGGCCTGATGGAGGCCTACGGCGCGGACACCAACCCGAGCAAGTTCGACCTGGGCGTGGGGGTCTACAAGGATGCCCAGGGCCTGACGCCGATCCTCGAATCGGTGAAGCAGGCCGAACAGCGCCTGGTGGATCGCCAGACCACCAAGACCTACATTGGCGGTCACGGCGACGCGGCGTTCGGCCAGTTGATCAGTGAACTGGTGCTGGGGGCGGACTCGGTGCAAATCGCCGAAAAACGCGCCGGCGCCACCCAGACCCCAGGGGGCACCGGGGCCCTGCGCCTGAGTGCCGACTTCATCGCCCAGTGCCTGCCCGGACGGGGAGTCTGGCTGAGCAACCCGACTTGGCCAATCCACGAAACCATCTTCGCCGCCGCTGGCGTCAAGGCCAGTCACTACCCCTACGTGGGCGCCGACAATCGCCTGGATGTCGAGTCGATGCTGGCGACCTTGAACCAGGCGCCCAAAGGCGATGTGGTGCTGCTGCACGCGTGCTGCCACAACCCCACCGGTTTCGACCTGACCCATGATCAATGGCGCCAGGTACTGGACGTGGTGCGCCAGCGTGAACTGTTGCCGTTGATCGACTTCGCCTACCAGGGCTTTGGCGACGGGCTGGAACAGGATGCGTGGGCGGTGCGGCTGTTTGCCCAGGCGCTGCCGGAAGTGCTGATCACCAGTTCCTGCTCGAAGAACTTCGGCCTGTACTGCGATCGCACCGGGGCGCTGATCGTCTGCGCCGGGGAGAGCGGGAAGTTGCTGGATATCCGCAGCCAACTGGCCAACATCGCCCGCAACCTGTGGTCGACGCCGCCGGATCATGGCGCCGCCGTGGTCGCGACGATCCTTGGCGATGCACAACTCAAAGGCCTGTGGGCCGACGAAGTCCAGGCCATGCGCCTGCGCATCGCCCAGCTACGCAGCGGCCTGCTGGACGCCCTCGAACCCCACGGCCTGCGGGAGCGCTTCGCCCACATTGGCGTGCAACGCGGAATGTTTTCCTACACCGGCCTGACGCCGGAGCAGGTCCGGCATCTGCGCGAGCGGCACAGCGTGTACATGGTCGGCACGGGCCGGGCCAACGTGGCGGGCATCGACGCGACACGCCTGGACCAGTTGGCCGAGGCGATTGCCGACGTTTGTAAATAGCACCAACCTGTGGCGAGGGAGCTTGCTCCCGCTCGGGGGCGCAGCACCCGCAAAAGAAGGTCTGCTGCGCAGCCCAACGGGAGCAAGCTCCCTCGCCACAGGTCGAGTTGGCCTGAAGCTGTGCGGGAGCCTTTCGGCGCTAGGCGCCTGTCCACTCACGAACAAATGCGGCGGTGTCTTCCTTCGGGGCAACGCGCGCCTCTTTCTGCGGGGTGCCCAGGTAAAGGAAGCCGATCACCTCTTCGCCGTCCTCAAGGCCAAACCCCTTGGCCACGTGCGGGGAATACGCCAGCTCGCCCGTACGCCAGACGCCACCGACGCCCTGGGCATAAGCCGCCAGCAGGATGGCATGGGCCGCACAGCCAGCCGCCAGCATCTGCTCGGCCTTCGGGACCTTGAAATGATCCTGCAGGCGGGCGATCACCACCACGACCAACGGCGCGCGCAACGGGCCATTGAGGGCTTTTTCCACAACGGCTTCGGCCACCAGCGGGTCGTTGAAGCGCGCCGCTTCGGCCAGCAGTTCGCCCATGCGCTGGCGCGCCGCCCCCTCCACCGTCAGAAAACGCCAAGGCCGCAACTGGCCGTGGTCCGGTGCCCGCATCGCAGCGGCGAACATGACCTCGCGCTGTTCCGGCGTAGGGGCCGGGTCCACCAGGCGCGGGACGGAAACACGGTTGAGCAAAGCGTCGAGAGCCTGCATCGGCCACCTCCCTGAAAAAATGTCCGGCTATTCTAGTGGCTGTACGGCGAGTTCGTTAGCGCAAATTAGAACGGCGATGCACACGCCCGTCGCGCCGGGTGCGGTTTACATGCCGCTTGCCGTCGGTAGAATGGCGCCCTTCCCCCTTTCAGCCCGAGCGGACTTCATGGCGTTGCCGACCCTGCGGATCATAGGTTTCATCATCGGCATCTTCCTGATCACCCTGGCGATCTTCATGGTCGTGCCCATGGCCACGTTGCTGGTGTTCGACCGCACCGGTGACCTGCCGTCATTCCTCTGGTCGAGCATGATCACCTTCGTCGCCGGCCTGGCCCTGGTCCTTCCCGGGCGCCCGGAGCACATTCACCTGCGCCCCCGCGACAT
This sequence comes from Pseudomonas sp. P97.38, assembly GCF_001269745.1. Taxonomy (NCBI): domain Bacteria; kingdom Pseudomonadati; phylum Pseudomonadota; class Gammaproteobacteria; order Pseudomonadales; family Pseudomonadaceae; genus Pseudomonas; species Pseudomonas sp. P97.38. The sequence goes on along the minus strand of NZ_LHVJ01000015.1, from coordinate 67,674 downwards.
GTACCTGCTGACCGTCAGCAGTTGGCTGGTGGTGTGCATCTTCGCTGCGCTACCGTTCCTGCTGACCCAGCACATCAGCTACACCGATTCATTCTTCGAGAGCATGTCGGGGATCACCGCCACCGGCGCCACGGTCCTGAGCGGCCTGGACACCATGTCCCCGGGCATCCTGATGTGGCGCTCGCTGCTGCACTGGCTCGGCGGGATCGGCTTCATCGGCATGGCGGTGGCGATCCTGCCGTTGCTGCGCATCGGTGGCATGCGGCTGTTCCAGACCGAGTCATCGGACCGCTCGGAAAAGGTCATGCCCCGCTCGCACATGGTGGCGCGGCTGATCGTGGCGTCCTACGTGGGCATTACCATTCTCGGCACACTGGCCCTGTGGTGGGCCGGGATGAGCCTGTTCGACGCGATCAACCATTCGATGTCGGCGATTTCCACCGGCGGTTTCTCCACCTCGGACCTGTCCCTGGCCAAATGGACGCAACCGGCCGTGCACTGGGTGGCCATCGTCATCATGATCCTCGGCAGCCTGCCGTTCGCCCTGTACGTCTCGACCCTGCGCGGCAATCGCCGGGCGTTGATCAAGGACCAGCAGGTCCAGGGCCTGATCGGCGTGCTGCTGGTCACCTGGCTGGTGCTCGGCACCTGGTACTGGGCCACCACCGACCTGCATTGGCTGGACGCCCTGCGGCACGTGGCACTGAACGTGACGTCGATCGTCACCACCACCGGCTTCGCCCTGGGGGACTACAGCCTGTGGGGCAATTTCTCACTGATGCTGTTCTTCTACCTGGGCTTCGTCGGCGGCTGCTCGGGCTCGACGGCCGGCGGGATCAAGATCTTCCGCTTCCAGGTCGCCTACATCCTGCTGCGAGCCAACCTCAATCAACTGATCCACCCTCGGGCGGTGATCAAGCAGAAGTACAACGGCCACCGCCTCGACGAGGAAATCGTCCGTTCGATCCTGACCTTCTCGTTCTTCTTCGCCATCACCATCTGTGTGATCGCCCTGCTGCTGTCGCTGCTGGGAGTGGAATGGATGACCGCCCTGACCGGCGCGGCCAGCACCGTGTCCGGCGTCGGCCCGGGGCTGGGGGAAACCATCGGCCCGGCCGGCAACTTCGCACCGCTGCCCGATGCCGCCAAGTGGATCCTGTCCGGCGGCATGCTGCTGGGACGGCTGGAGATCATCACGGTGTTCGTGCTGTGTATCCCGGCGTTCTGGCGTCACTGACCGGTTTCGTCGCGCTCGCCAGCCGTGCCCGGTACTCGCCGGGCGTGGTGTCGAACCAACGGCGAAAGGCCCGGAAAAAATTGCTCGGGTCGGCAAAGCCCAGCAAGTAGGCGATTTCCAGCAAGGTCATGGCCGGTTGCGCCAGGTACTGTTCGGCCAACTCGCGACGGGTGTCGTCGAGCAGGCTCTGGAAACTGGTGCCCTCCTCCTGCAGGCGGCGTTGCAAGGTGCGCTGGGACAGGTGCAGCGTCTGCGCCACCACGTCGCGCTTGGGCTCGCCCTGGGGCAACAGTCGGCACAGCACCTGCCGCGCCTTGTGGGTCACGCGGCTTTCCGAAAACCGCGCCAGGTACTCGCCGGCAAACCGGTCGTGCAACCTCGCCATGGCCTCGTTGGCCGTGGGCAGCGGCGCTTCCAGGTCGCTGCGCTCCAGGATCAGCGCGTCGTAGGGCGCACCGAACACCAGCGGCGCGGGAAACGCCTGGCGATAAGGCGTCAGATCCGCCGGCTCCTCCCCCTGCAACAGCACCTTCACCGGGCGCAGGGTGCGCCCGGTCAACCAGTTGCACAGGGCCAACGCGCAGGCCAGGGATGCTTCGGCGCTCTGGCGGGTGGGGGGCAGATGATCGCCGTGCACGGTCAGGATCAGCCCGTAGCCCTCTTCGAACTGACGAAAACTCAACTCGGCGCTTTCGGCGATGATCCGCTGGTAACGCACCAGCCGCTGGAAACCTTCCACCAGCGTGCGACTGGACATCAGGGCGTAGCCCGCCACGTGGAAGGAAGCCGGGCGCACCACCTTGCCCATGTTCAGGCCAATGGCCGGGTTGCCCGAGAGTTGCACGGCCTGCTGCCAGAGCCGCGTCATCGAGTCCTGGGGAAAGCGCGCGTCCGGATCGTCCAGGGCTTCGAAATCCAACCCCAGTTGCTTGAACAGCGCCCGACAATCGAGGCCGTCCATTTCCAGCGCCTTGACAATCCCCATCGCCCAGCTTGAAGAAGTCGTTCGTTCGCTCATGGCGGATCACTTGCACGAGGAGCCGCGTGCTGCGGCCGGATTTGCGAAGGATACTAGACTGGCCCTCATTGTCACTGGCCGATGCAGGTGAGCGCTCTAGACTTGAAAGGACAATAACTCTCAAAGAGCCTGCCGTCTTGGGAAAGGTCAGATCATTCAACAGCTTCGCCGAGTTCTACCCCTACTACCTCGGCGAGCACAGCAACAGCACCTGCCGACGACTGCACTTCATCGGCACCTCCCTGGTCATCCTGCTGGTTGCCGTGGCGTGGGTCGTCGGCAGCGCCTGGTGGCTGCTCGCCCTGCCTGTCGCCGGTTACGGCTTTGCCTGGGTCGGGCACTTCTTCTTCGAAAAAAACCGTCCGGCCACCTTCCAGCACCCGCTCTACAGCCTGCTCGGTGACTTCGTCATGTACCGGGACATGATGCTGGGCAAGGTGGCGTTCTAACCAGGTACCAGCCAGGGGATTGTCGATGAGCACCCACGCACGCTTTACCCACATGCAGGACGGCACCCGGGAAGACTGGGCGATCATCGCGGCCGACTTCAGCGCCTACGCGCGGCAGTTGCCGGGAAGGATCCTGGCCCACTTGAAACTGCTGGATGGTGATTTCGGTGGCTTCCCGGTGGATCGCCTGACCCACTCCTTGCAGACCGCCACCCGCGCCTACCGCGACGGGCGAGACGAGGAATACGTGGTCTGCGCCCTGCTCCACGACATCGGCGACACGCTGGGCTCGTACAACCACCCGGACATTGCCGCGGCGATCCTCAAGCCCTTCGTCAGCGCCGAAAACCTGTGGATGGTGGAGAAGCACGGGCTCTTCCAGGGCTACTACTTCTTCCATCACCTGGGCATGGATCGGCACCTGCGCGAGCAGTTTCGCGAACACCCGCAGTACCAGGCCACCCTCGAATTCTGCGCCCGCTACGACGCGGCGGCGTTCGACGCCGACTACGACACGCTGCCGTTGAGCTTCTTCGAACCCATGCTGGAAAGGGTATTCGCCGCGCCGAAGCAGTCGATCTACAAGGCGGCGATGGCTGACGCACCCGCCTGACACGACAGCAGACGACTCAGGCCGGCTCAGCCACTTTGAGGGCCTTCAACTGCGCCTCCCGCGCCTGGGCATCCGCCAGCCGATACAGCTCGATCGAGCCGTCCCAATGCTCGATCAGCGCCGTGCATGACTCGACCCAGTCGCCGCAATTGAGGTACTCCACGCCACCCACCTGGCGAATCTCGGCATGGTGGATGTGCCCGCACACCACGCCATGCAGCTCGCGCTTGACGCATTCGTGGGCGATGGCCTCTTCGAAGTCGCTGATGAAACTCACGGCGGTCTTGACCTTGTGCTTGAGGTAGGCCGACAGCGACCAGTACCCATAGCCATAACGGGCCCGCCAGTGGTTCAGCCAGCGGTTGAGCGTAAGGGTGAGCTCGTAGGCCGAGTCGCCGAGGAACGCCAGCCAACGGTGGTAACGGGTGATGACGTCGAACTGGTCGCCATGGATCACCAGCAGGTGCCGACCGTCGGCGGTGACATGCACGGCTTCGTCCACCAGTTGGATATTGCCCAGGATCAGTTTCGAGTAGCGGCGCAGGAACTCATCATGGTTACCGGTGACGTAGATCACTTCGGTGCCGCGCTTGCTCATGGTCAGCAAGCGGCGAATGACGTTGGTGTGGGCCTGGGGCCAGTACATGCCTCCGCGCAGCTTCCAGCCATCGATGATGTCGCCGACCAGGTAGATCCTGTCGGCGTGATAGCCCTTGAGAAACTGCGACAGGTGCTCGGCCTGGCAATCCCGGGTGCCCAGGTGCACATCGGAGATCCACAGGGTGCGAACACGCTGTTTGCGGCTGGGTCTGGCGAGCTCGGCGCTGGTCATGGGCAACCCTCTGATCGTTTGTGCCACTGTGCACCCGGGCGGTTAATGGCCCATGACAGGCACAAGTCGGTTACATGACAACGCGAGGTACGGCGCGTCGGGTGTAGACTGGCGGCCTGCCCCCGGGAGACCGCGATGAGACCGATCCTCACGCTACGCCACTACAGCCAGGACGTGATCGTCCACAGCCATGACCACGCCCAGTTGGTGTTCGGCTTGTCGGGCGCGCTGGATTTCGAGGTCGAGGGCTGCGGCAGCCAGGTGGTGCAGCAGAGTTTCGTGGTGGTGCCGGCCGGTGCCCACCATGCTTGTGACAGCCCCCGCGGCAGCCGCTGCCTGGTGCTGGATGTGCCGAGCGATGAGTGGGTCGGGCAATCCCTGGGCGACCATGCCGACGCCAGCCGGCGGTTGCTGGACCGCTGCGCACGCCTGCCGCTGGACGCGGGGCAAAACCAGTTGGTCAGTTGGCTGGCGGGCAGCCCGGTGGACGACCCGGTGATCGCCCAGCAAGGTGCGGTGCTGCTCCTGGCCAGCCTCAATGGCATTGGCCCACAGCCGTCCGGTGGCCGGCGCCTGCCCTTTGCCGCCCTCGACGCCCACATCGACCAGTACGCCGCCTATGCGCTGCAAGTGGCCGATCTGGCCAAGGTCGCCGGACTCTCCAGCGCGCGCTTGCACGCCCGCTTCATCGCCGAGTGCGGCCAGACCCCGATGGACTACATCCGCAGCCGCCGCTTGCACAAGGCCGTGGCGTTGCTGCGCGACAGCGACCTGCCCATCGGCGAGATCGCCCATCGCGTCGGCTACAGCTCCCAGAGCGCCTTCGCCGCCGCCATCCTGCGCGAATTCGGCGCCTCGCCGGGCAAGCTGCGACGCCAACGCTAGCCTGGCGCTAAAAATCGCCAGGATCGCGACAGACACCGGGGCGTGCTTGACGCTTAAATACCCTTGTGGGAGCGAGCTGGCTCGCGATGGCGGCCTGCCAGTCAAGGTTGCATTGATTGATCCGTCGCTATCGCAAGCCAGCTCGCTCCCACAGGGAATTGTGTTGGCTGATAGCGATCAGTGAGTCCATGCCCTTATCCACCCGTTCCAATCCACCAGCCCAAGGACCGCAATGACTCCCCGTACCGCCCTCGGCGCCCTGCACATCGGCGCCCTCATGTTTGGCCTGACCGGCGTGTTCGGCAAGCTCGCCGCCGCTTCGCCGGCGGTCATCGTGTTCGGTCGCGCCGTCTTCGCCGTACTGGCCCTGGCGGTGTTCGCCCGGTTCGCCAGCCCTACCCGTTGGCAAAAACTGCGGGCAACCGATGGCCGTCGCCTGCTGTTGGGCGGGTTGTTGTTGACCGGGCATTGGGTGAGCTTCTTCATCGCGGTCAAGGTCGCCGGCGTGGCGATTGCGACGTTGGGGTTCGCCAGCTTCCCGGCCTTTACGGTGTTGCTCGAAGGGCTGATCTTCCGCGAGCGGATTCGCGCCAATGAAATCCTGCTGGTGGTGCTGGTGAGCATCGGCCTGGTGCTGGTCACGCCAGACTTCGACCTGGCCAGCGGCGCCACTACCGGCCTGCTGTGGGCCGTGGCCTCGGGGCTGCTGTTCTCGCTGTTGTCGTTGACCAACCGCGCCGGCTCGGCACATGTGCCGCCGGTGCAGGCCGCCCTGTGCCAGAACGTGGTGGTCGGCCTGTGCCTGCTGCCCATGGCCGCGCCGCAACTGCAGAGCGTGCGCCCACTCGACTGGCTATGGATCGCGCTGCTGGGCGTGTTCTGCACCGGCCTGGCCCACAGCCTGTTCGTCGCCAGCCTTGCGGTGATCAAGGCCCGCACGGCGGCCGTGGTCTTTGCCATGGAGCCGGTCTACGGCATCACCATCGCCTGGTTACTGTTCAATGAAAACCCGACGCTGCGCATGTTGATCGGCGGCGCGCTGATCATCGTTGCAATCGTCGTGTCGAGCCAGGTGGCCGGTTCGAAGAAACCGAGTGTCGGCACCGAGGCCGCGTCTCACTGACCCCGGTCGTTATGGCCCAGGTCGCGCGCCGGATCGATCTGGTCGCGAACCCGTTGCTTGAGCACCTTGGCCTCGGGAAAACCACCGTCGGCCTTGCGTTCCCAGATCGAGGTGCCGTCGCAGCTGATGTGGAAGACCCCACCGGTGCCCGGCACCAGCGACACCTTGCCCAGGTCGTCGGCAAAGGTGCTGAGCAACTCCTGGGCCAGCCAGGCGGCGCGCAGCAGCCATTGGCACTGGGTGCAATAGGTGATGACGATTTCCGGTTTGTGCGCGGTCATTGCGGGTGAACTCCTGGGGTCGAGGGCGTCGTTATAATACCCGCCTTTACCGTTCGCCCGAGATTGACGATGCGCCGCTTGCTGCCCTGCCTGCTCCTGTTGTTGCTGCCCCTGTTCGGCCATGCCGACGCACCCGCCGCACAAACCGTGCGACCGAAAATCGGCCTGGTGCTGTCCGGCGGCGCGGCCCGGGGGCTGGCCCATATCGGCGTTCTCAAGGCCCTGGAAGAACAAGGCATCAAGATCGACGCCATCGCCGGCACCAGCATGGGCGCGGTGATCGGCGGGCTGTACGCCTCGGGCTACAAGATCGACGAACTGGAGAAGCTGGCCCTGGGCATCGACTGGCAACAGGCGCTGTCCGATGCCCCGCCCCGCAAGGATGTGCCCTTCAGGCGCAAGCAGGATGACCGGGACTTCCTGGTGAAACAGAAACTGAGCTTTCGCGACGATGGCAGCCTCGGCCTGCCGCTGGGCGTGATCCAGGGGCAGAACCTGGACCTGCTGCTGGAAAGCTTGTTGGCCCACGCCAGCGACACCCGCGACTTCAACAAACTGCCGATCCCGTTCCGCGCAGTGGCGACCGATATCGCCAGCGGCGAAAAGGTGGTGTTCAGCAAAGGCCACTTGCCCAAGGTCATTCGCGCCAGCATGTCGATCCCGGCGGTGTTCGCCCCGGTCGAACTGGACGGCCGATTGCTGGTGGACGGCGGCATGGCCGACAACATTCCATTGGACGTGGCCCGGGAAATGGGCGTGGACGTGGCCATCGTGGTCGACATCGGCACGCCCCTGCGCAACCGCAAGCAACTGGTCACGGTGGTCGACGTGTTGAACCAGTCGACCACCCTGATGACCCGGCGCAACTCCGAAGAGCAACTGGCCACGCTGAAACAAGACGACGTGTTGATCCAGCCGGCCCTGGCGAGCTTCGGCTCCACCGATTTCGGACGCGCCCGGGAAATGATCGATGCCGGCTACCGCGCCACGCAAATCCTCCAGGCCCGCCTGGTGCACCTGCGCCCCGCCGAACCGCCCGACCCGCAACTCATGGCGGCGCGCACGCCAAGTGAACGCACGCCGGTCATCACCGCGATCCGGGTTGAAAACGACTCGAAAGTCGGCGACGACGTGATTCGCTACTACGTCCGCCAGCAGATCGGCGAGCCGCTGGACCTGGGGCGCTTGCAGACCGACATGGGCACGCTGTACGGCCTGGATTACTTCGAGCAGGTGCAATACCGCGTGGTGCGCAAGGGCCAGGACCATACGCTGGTGATCAGCGCCCGGGGCAAACGAACCGGCACCGATTACCTGCGGCTGGGGCTGAGCCTGTCGGACGACATGCGCGGCGACAGCGCGTTCAACCTCGGCGCCAGCTACCGGGTCAACGGGATCAATCGCCTGGGCGCCGAATGGCTGACCCGCGCGCAGATCGGCGACAGGCAGGAGCTGTACAGCGAGTTCTACCAACCGCTGGACGTCGGCTCGCGCTATTTCATCGCACCCTATGGGCAATTCGAGTCGCGCAACGTCGAGGCTATCCTGGACAACGATCCGATCGCCCAGTATCGCGTCGAGCGCTACGGCTTCGGCCTGAACCTGGGCCGACAGATCGGCAACAGCGGCGAGGTCCGCCTCGGTGTCGGCCAGGCCTGGGGCAAGGCGGACGTGCGCATCGGCGACCACGACCAGCCCAGCGAAAATTTCAATGAGGGCTTCTACGAACTGAAATACTCGTTCGATTCCTTCGACAATGTGTATTTCCCCCATGAAGGCGAGGACATTGGCCTGGCCTGGCGCCAGTACGAACCGGGATTGGGGTCCGACCAGCGCTACCGCCAATGGGAGTTCAAGCTGGACAAGGCCCTGAGCAGCGGCCCGAACACTTTCATCCTGGGCGGGCGCTACGGGCGGACACTCGACACCGCCGAAATCGTGACTTCAAGCTTCGTCCTGGGGGGAGCACGGCAACTGTCGGGCTTTCGCGAAGACAGTATCTCGGGGCAGAACATGAGCCTGATGCGCGCCGTGTATTATCGCCGCCTCACGCCGCGGGCGTACCTGCCGCTGGACTTCCCGCTGTACATCGGCGGCTCGCTGGAGCGCGGCCGGGCCTGGAACAACGACAATGCGTTCGACAGCGGCTACATCAATGCCGCCAGCCTTTTCCTGGGCTTCGACACACCGCTGGGGCCACTGAATTTCAGCTATGGCCTCAATGACGATGACGAGCAAGCGGTGTACCTGAACCTGGGCCAGACGTTCTGAGGGAGCTGGGGTATTGGCGCCTGCTCGCGAAGAGCCCGGCAAGCCGATACCCCGTCAATGCCTAGCGAATCCCGGCCAACAACACCCGGGCGGTCTGCTTGAGGGGCTCGTCCCCCTCTTCGAGCAGTTCTTCCAGCAGTGAGATGGCGGTCTTGAGGTCGCCATCATCGATGCAGTTCTGCGCCTGCTCCAACTTCTCCGAGGTTTCCGTCACCTCGGGCTCCAGGGTAAAGGATTCAAGGGAATCGACTTCAACGGTGCCCGGCTCGAAGGGCAATGCTTCCAGCTCCAGCGCCTGCTCTTCATCGGCAAAGCTGTCAAGGAAATCATCGTCCAACGACTCGGTTTCCAGGGGTGCCTCCCATTGCAGTTCCGGTTCACCGAATCCCGAGAGCGACAACTCGTCAGAGGCCGCCGGTGCCGGCTTTTCTACGGCAGGTGACGGAACATCGGCCAAGTCCCAACTGGTTTCCAGGGACAGCGCGTCGAGGTCCAGTTCGAATTCGTCGCCCGGCACGTGGGCGGGTGGCGGGGCCGGCGCAGCAGCAGGCGGTTGCGGTGCGAGCTCGGCGGTCGATGCCTGAAACACGGCGGGAACCGCAGCCGCTGTGGCGAGGGTCGCCACCTTGGGGTAGCGCCCGCGGATACCCTCCAGCACCTCGGCGTCGACACCCTGGGCCAGCAAATGTTGTTCCTGGGCCTGGAAACCGATGACATCGCCCTGTCTCCCCAGCACCTCCAGCAACTTGAGGCCCAGGTCGGTGCGCTCCGGCTCCGCCAGCAAGGCCGCGCGCAACAACCCCGCCGCCTCGGTGAAGCGACCGTAGGTCAGGTAGATCCCGACACCTTCGAGCACATCCCCCTGGGGCGTATCGCCGTGATTGAAGGTGCTGGCGGCCTCGGGTTGCGTCTTGTCGAGGGGCACGGCATAGGGTTCGGCCGCGTCTTCCAATATCGGCGCAGGACGCTCGGGGATCGGCGTCGAATTGACCTGTTCCTGCTGGCGACGACGAATGAACAACAGCAATCCGAGCAAGCCCAGCAGACCGACCAGCCCGCCCACCCACAACCAGTCGATGCCGTCCGGCTCCGGCTCGGTGGCCGCTGGCGCTGCCGACTGGACGTCCGCCACCGGGGCCGCTGTCGAAGGTGGCGACGACGCCTGGGCGGCCACGGCAGGCGCGGGGGCGGACTCGGCCAAACGCGCCTGCAATTCGCTGATCTGTTTGCGCTGGCCGTTGATTTCTTCGTCCTGCGCCTGGAGCCGGGCCTGCAACGCCTCGATGGTTTTCTGTTGCTGTTGGTTTTGCAGCACACTGGCGGCCAATTGTTCATCGGCAGCGGCCGCCGCAGTGGCAGCGCCAGCGGCAGGCCCCACCGAGGTCGGCAACACGGCCGAATCGGGCAGCAACAAACGTTGACCGATGGCGAGCCGGTCGCTGCCGGGGTTCAGTGCCTGGATGCCTTCCATCAGCTCGTTGACCGAGCCGTTGCTACCGGCATCATGCAAGCGCTTGGCGATGATCCAGGGGTTGTCCCCCGGCATGACGGTGTAGCGCTTGCCTTGTGTCGCAGGGGGCGGCTTGATGGCCGGCGCGGCTTGGTTCGGTGTCGACGACTGCGCGGCTGCACCGGGTTCGTCATTGGCCGGCACGATCCCCGGTGTGCCGGGCGGGTCCAGCAGCACGGTGAACTCGCGCAACAGGCGCCCATTGGGTTGGCTGACTTGTACCAGGAAGTTGAGGAACGGTTCTTCCACCGGTTTGCTGGAGGTCACCCGGATGTAACTGCGCTCACCTCGCAATACCGGCGTAAAGCGCAGGTTGTTGAGGAAAAACACCCGTTCCACGCCAGCGCGATTGAAATCGTCCGGGCTTGCCAGGCTGGCCGACAGGTCGCCCTCGGCGAGCCCGGCGACATCGACCAGGGCAATATCGGCGCGCAACGGCTGGTTCAAGGCAGAATGAAGCGTGATCTCTCCCAGCCCCAGCGCAGATGCCAGGGCCGGATACCCCAATGCCCCCACGACGACCAACACGTTGACTCCACTGCGCAACGTGGACTGCAGACTTTCAAGCATGGGTATCCCTTTCGATTCGAACGCATCCAATACGATTGCTCAGTACTGGTTATAGTTCGCTAACGGCCGAATCTCAAAAGTCGGGATACCGCCGATATGCCTCAGGATTTTTCCAGGTTGGCCAGGATCCTGCCGTGGACCCGCATGCACACGCGCATGTCCGCTTCGTCGATGCCTTCGAACAACTCCCGGCGCAACTGCGTGGCAATGGTTTCGATCTGTTCGATCAGTGGCCGGGCCGGCGGGCACAGCACGATCTTTTTCGCACGCCGATCTTCGGCCACGGCCTGGCGCTGCACCAGCCCTTGGGTTTCCAGGCTGTCGAGCAAGCGAGCCAGGGTCGGGCCTTCGACGGCAACGCTCTGGGCCAACTCACGCTGGGTCGGCGCCTGTTCGAAACGCGCCAGGTGCAACAGCACCAGCCAACGTGCCTGGGACAAACCCAGCCCCGCCAGGCGACGATCCAGCTCGGCGCGCCAGCCCCGGGACATCTGCGCCAGCTGCATGCCAAATCGGTGTTGATCGGTTAACGGCATAAAAAACTCATCAGATCTGAAATAGGGAAATGCTAATTATTAGTCAGCTAAGCATGAGCGTCGGATTCAAGCAAGGGTTGCCCTGTAGTGAATCGTTAAAGGCGCTTAACACGCTGATCAGACTTCAAATTCCGACTGCAAGGCGGCCCTGACGCAATACAGCACACCTTCCGGTACTCGCCCTACAAACAGTGCGGCAACTTCCGACACCGACGGCAATTCGCCCTCGCCATCCAGAAACGCGTCCTGCACCTCGCCCATCAAGTCCTCGGGCAGGTCCAGCGCCTGCTCCAGGGACAACTGCTGCTGGCCGATGGCCTCGGCCAGCAACGTGTAGACGTTCTTTTCCGAGCACTGCAACTGCCCGGCGATCTGCAGCGGCGTCATGCCGGCTCGTGCCAGGGTGATCAGTTCGTGACGGACGTCGAGCACCGCCGCCGGCGCCTCGGCCTCGCCGCCCAGCACCTGGAGGAAGGCCTCGCCATAACGTTCCAGCTTGCGCGCCCCCACGCCGCTGACCCGAGCCATGTCGGCCAGGGTCGCGGGTTGGCTGCGGAGCATTTCCAAGAGCGTCGAATCGGGGAAGATGACGTACGGCGGCACGCCATGTTCCTCGGCCAGTTTGCGGCGCAAGGCGCGCAAGGCTTCCCACTGGTCGCGCTCTTCGCCGCGCACCAGTTGGCTGGCCTGGCTCTTGCTGCTCTTGACCGCGGTGGCTGGCTTGAGGTCGCGGCGCAACTCCAGCGTGACCTCGCCCTTGAGCAAGGGGCGGCAGCGCTCGGTCAGGCGCAGGCCGCCGTAGCCTTCCAAGTCGATGTCGGCCAGGCCGCGGGCCACGAGCTGACGGAACAACGACCGCCATTCACTTTCACTGCGAGCCTTGCCCACGCCGTAGACCGACAGGTGCTGGTGACCGAAGCTGCGGATCTTCTCGTTGTCCTTGCCCAACAGCACATCCACCAGGTGCCCCACGCCATAACGCTGACCGGTGCGAAAAATGGCCGACAACGCCTGGCGGGCCGGCTCGGTGGCATCCCAGGTCTGCACGCCGTCGACACAGTTGTCGCAGTGTCCGCACGGTTGGGGCATGTCTTCGTCGAAATAGGCCAGCAGGGTCTGGCGCCGGCAACGGGTTTCCTCGCAGAGCGAGAGCATCGCGTCGAGCTTGTGCTGTTCCAGGCGCTTGTGCCGCTCGTCGCCTTCGGAGTTCTGCAGCATCTGCTTGAGCATCACCACGTCTTGCAGGCCGTAGGCCATCCAGGCATCGGCCGGCAGGCCGTCGCGGCCGGCACGTCCGGTTTCCTGGTAATACGCCTCGAGGGATTTGGGCAGGTCCAGGTGCGCGACGAAGCGCACGTTCGGCTTGTCGATGCCCATGCCGAACGCCACGGTGGCCACCATGATCAGGCCTTCTTCGTTGAGAAAGCGCTTCTGGTGGTAGGCCCGCAGGTCGTTGGGCAGGCCGGCATGGTAGGGCAACGCCGGGAACCCCTGTTCGCACAGGAACGCCGACACTTCATCGACCTTCTTGCGCGACAGGCAGTAGACGATGCCGGCGTCGCTGCGCCGCTCGGCGAGAAACGCCAGCAACTGCTTGCGCGGCTGCTCCTTGGGCACAATGCGGTAGAAAATATTCGGGCGGTCGAAACTGGAGAGGAATCGCTCGGCGTTCTGCAGGTGCAGGCGCTCGACGATCTCTTCGCGGGTACGCTTGTCGGCGGTGGCCGTCAGGGCGATGCGCGGAACGTCGGGGAAGAGTTCCGCCAGTTGCCCCAGTTGCAGGTATTCACGACGAAAATCGTGGCCCCACTGCGACACGCAGTGGGCTTCGTCGATGGCGAACAGGGCGATTTCCAGGCTCTGCAGGAACGCCAGCATGCGCGGCTGCACCAGGCGCTCCGGCGCCAGGTACAGCATCTTCACTTCGCCGCGCTTGATCCGCGCCGCCAGGTCCCGCTGCTGCTCGGCGCTCAGGGTGGAGTTCAGCGATGCGGCAGCCACGCCCAGCTCCTCGAGGGTCGCGACCTGGTCATCCATCAAGGCGATCAGCGGTGACACCACCACGGCCAGGCCGTTGCGCAGCAGCGCCGGCACCTGGAAGCACAGGGACTTGCCGCCGCCGGTGGGCATGAGCACCAGGGCATCGCCACCGCTGGCCACGCGCTCAATGATGGCACCCTGGCGGCCACGGAAACTGTCGTAGCCGAAGATGTCCTTGAGGACGCGTTGAGCCTGTTCGAGCATAGGAACTCCGAAAATCACCGAAACATCCCTGCAAGGCTGGTTCAGAATCGCCCACGCTGCCTGGGCAAATCGTAAGTGTGCGTTTCGAACCGGCGGGACGCCGCAGGGCATCACAAAACGCGGCAGTATACCCGAGGCCTTCGGTGCAAAGGGCGCTGCTGACAAGAGGTGGTTGAAGCGAGCGCTGGACGAGGCACATCTAGCCCGTGGCGAGGGAGCTTGCTCCCGCTGGGTGGCGAAGCCGCCCCAAAAAACAGGGCCGCTGCGCGCCCCAGCGGGAGCAAGCTCCCTCGCCACGGGCTAGATGTACCGGAGCATGCGCGCAGTTCAGCCCTCACCGACAAGGCAAATACGCCACGCGGCTGGCCTGTGGGCGCAAGAAGGCCTAGAATTCCCGCATTGTTTATTCCCCAAGGTAGCCTGTAATGTCCTTCGCTGAGCAACTGACCCGCCTGCAAGTCTTCCTCGACGCCGATGAGCTGCACGAAGAGGCGCTGGATTACGTGGCCGCTCATGGCTATCTGACCGCCCTGTCGATCTGCTCCGAACCGGTGCCGGATCGCGAATGGATCGATGCCCTGTTCGCCGAAGAGCCGCACTACAGCGACGAAGCCCAACGTGCCGAAATCGAAGCCACGCTGGTTGGCCTCAAGGCCCACATCGCCCGTCAGCTGGCTTCCGACGAGGAGTTCGAGCTGCCGTGCGAACTGGACCTGGGCGATGACCCGGACGATTCGGAACTGCGTGGCTGGTGCATCGGCTTCATGGAAGGCGTGTTCCTGCGCGAAGCCGCCTGGTTCGAAACCGCCGAAGAGGAAGTCAGCGAGATGCTGCTGCCGATCATGGTCGGTTCCGGGCTGTTCGACGAGCAGCCGGAGTTTTCCGACATCGCTGCCGACGCCAACCTGATGGACGACATGATCGTGCAGATCCCGGAGGCGCTCACCGCGCTGTACCTGCTGTGCAACGCACCGGACGAAAAACCGGCGATCCTCAAGCCTCGTCACCACTGAGTGACCGGGTGCCCTCGCCAGTCGGCAACCGCCCGCTGATCCTGCGTTACGCTCTACTGGCCATCGGCTGGCTGAGCGTAGTGCTGGGGGTCATCGGCATCTTCGTTCCCGTCCTCCCCACGACGCCCTTCCTGCTATTGGCGGCTGCCTGCTTCGCGCGCAGTTCGCCGCGCTTCTACCAATGGCTGGTAGAACATCCCCGCCTCGGCCCCTGGATCCGCGACTACCTCAGCGGAAACGGCATCCCACTCAAGGGCAAGGTCTACGCCATCGGCCTGATGTGGGCGAGCATTCTCTTTTCCTGCTACCTGGTGCCCCTGCCATGGGCCCGTGGCTTCATGCTCACCAGCGCGGTGCTGGTAACGGTCTACATCCTCAGGCAGAAAACCCTGCGCAAACCGTAAGCCCCAACCATCCGTCAGCCACTCGCGCAACCTGTCAGATCCGACAGTAGCCAGCGAACCGATTCCACCTCATTAATCGCTCCATCGTCCTTTCGCGACCGGAGCATCCGCCATGCCGACCCCATTGAAAAACACGCTGACGCCGCTGGCCTTTACCGGGCTGGTACTGGCCGCCGGGTTGGCGGTCGCTGCCATGCAGCCTGCGCCTGCCACCCCGATCGCTCCTGGCCAGATCATCGGCGAGAGCCAGCTCGAAAAGGCCCGGTGCGTACAGGCGTCGGACCCGGCAAAGTACCAGCGTTCACGGGCGGTCGGCAGGATTTATACCGGGCGCAGCTATGGCACCGCGTGGCGGGTAGGGCCTGGAAACCTGGTGCTCACCAACCTGCATGTCGTCGGTGAAAACCCGGACATGACGCGGATGGTGGTGGAGTTCGATTACGAGGAAACGAGCTGCGACTCGGATGCCGTGCGGCCTGCTGTCCGGGTGCCGGTCGAGCGGCTCCTGGCCTCCGATGGATCGGCCGACTTTGCGCTGCTGGCCCTGGATCAGGCGGCCGTTGACAGCGGCGTATTGGATGCCTTCGGCTACCTGGGCCTGGAGACTCGCATCTCGGAGGTTGGCGACCCGGTCTACATTGCAGGGCATCCCTTGGCGGGGCCGAAACGGATTTCGCGCCTTCACGACGACGGGCACCCTTGCTGGGTGACCGAAGTGCGCAACAACGGCCAGACGGATTTCGCAAAATACAACTGCGACACCGACTCAGGGTCGTCCGGATCGCCAGTGATCGATGCGCGAACCAATGCGGTGATCGCCCTGAACTTCGGTTTCAGTTCGGGGTACAACGCTGGCGCGCAGATCAGCAGCATCTGGCCCAGCATCGCGGGGTATTTCGATGGAGCGTTACCCGAAGGCAGCGTCCCGGTGGAACAGCCGACCGTGCCGGTGGCCAAGCCGGGAGCGGCTGGCGTACCGATTGCGGTACGCGTGACCCAGGTGGACGGAGAAGCCCCGGTGGCAGGCAAACCCGGCGAACAGCTGTATTACAACGCCCCCACCCATACCGCGTTCGTTGACCTGTCCTGCCAGAGCGGCGCCACCCAATGGATCGCCGAGGACGGTAAAGCCGCATCATGCACCCTGTCAGGCGCAGCCAACTGGGCCACGGCACAAACGGCGACGCTGCGTGTGGATAACGGCGTCCCCGATGGGCAGATCACCGATGGCCGGGTGCGGCTGTTATCCGATACCAGGCAGATCCGCGGCGCAAGCCACCTCGCCCTGACCGTGATGTCCCGTGGGCCGGGGGAGGTTCAGTCGCTACGAGCGCAGGCGGGGAATCTCCAGGCCGCCCCCATCGACAGCCGGTTTGCGGAGCCATTGACCGCTCGGGCAAGAGACCCCTTGGACGCAGCGGTCGAGGGCGCACAGGTCACCTTCGCAGTCACGGATGATGGCGGAACCGGGACCCGGTTCGAAGGGGCTGACCAGACACCGATCGTGCAGACGAACGCCGAGGGTGATGCGACGTCGCCAGCGCTGGTGACCGACGCCAGGACGGGGACGTTGCAGGTCACCGCCCTGTCCAGCGGCCGGACAGCCACGTTCCACTTGCGAGTGGTGTCGCAAGAGGGCGACCCGACGAAGAACGTGGAGCATCTGTCCGTGGTCACGGGGCAAGGCCAGATCGCGCCCGAGGGGACTGAGTTCCCCATGCCCCTCACGGCGCGCACCTTGAATCAGGACCGCAATCCGGTAGAGGGCGCCTGGGTCACCTACACGATCATCGACGACAGGGAAACCGGAACCCGCTTCGTCGGGGACGACCAGACACCGACCGCGACGACCAACAGCCAGGGTGACGCCGTGTCGCCGAAGCTGATCGCCGGCGACCAATACGGTTTCGTGACGGTCACCGCGACCTCCAACGGCAAGAGGGCGACGTTCATCATCATTGTCGGCACGATATAAAAGCACGAGGCTGATCGTTCCCACGTACCGCATGGGAACGATCAGCCACTGAGGGACTGGACCGCCAAGGGACGAAGCCGCCCCAGACCAGACGCCGCGCTACCGCTCAACTCACACCGTGTCCACCTTCAAGGAATGGTCGTTCAGCATCCCGTTGATGATCGTCGCCGTGTCCGCGCCTCCGGCGATCATCCCACCTGCCCCCGGCGTGACACCGTAGTGGCTGGCGAGGTTGACGCCCGCCAGGTCGATGGTCTGGCTCGGCGCGGCGCCGGCCAGGGCGCTGACGTCGATGCTGGTGGTGACCGACGCACCGCTGCCGCTGACGGTGAAGTGCAGGTAATCGTCCAGGGACGCCGCGCTGCCGTTTTCGCCCTGCAACAGTTGCGACAGGTCGAGTTTGTCGACGCCGGGGGTGAAGTCGGTGATCACGTCGTGGCCGCTGTTGCCCGCCCGCCACTGGAAGGTGTCGGCGCCACTGCCACCGGTCAGGGTGTTGTTGCCCAGGCCGCCGATCAGCAAGTCGTCGCCACCCCCGCCATTGAGCACGTCATTGCCCAACCCGCCATCGATGCGGTTGTTGCCGGCGTCACCGGTGAGGGTGTCGTTGAAGTTCGAGCCGACGAGGTTTTCGATGCCGTTCAAGGTATCGGTGCCTGCACCGAGGGTGTTTTGCGCGCCCAACAGGCCCAGGTTCACCGTCACCGCAGCCGTGGCGTGCGCGTAGCTGACAGTGTCGTTGCCCGTGCCGCCGTCGAGCAGGTCGTTGCCCGCGCCACTGTAAAGCAAGTCATTGCCCGCCCCACCGTGCAGGGCGTTGTTGCCCGAGCCCGCGCTGAGGATGTCGTTACCGTCGCCGGCGTTGAGGACGTTGTCGCCATCGCCGGCCAACAGCACGTCATCACCGCTGGTGCCCGTCAAGGTGTGCCCGGCCTGGTAGCTGATGCCCACCGCCGCACCGTCGCTGCCGCCATGGTTGTCACTGGCGGTGTAGGTGCCGTGGTAATCCGGCGTGATGTCATGGGCGCCGGCGTAGTTGACGGTCAGGGTCAGTTGATAGTTTTCCGCCGCATTGACATTGCCATTGCCGGGGTTGGTGATGTTGGTGACGTGGATCTGGTAATTGCCATCGGCGGCGGCCGTGAACGAGCCACCATCGGCAATGGCGATGAATGGCCCGCCGTTGAGAGCGTATTCCAGGCTGACGTGACCGGCCGCCAGGTTGTGATCCAGGGTAAGGGTTTCACCTTGCTTGAGGCTGATGTTGAGCCGGTCTTCATCGTTGGCGTTGTTGTTGGACACCGCCCCCAATGCGCCGCTGACCACCAGCACCGCGGTCATGGTCGCGGCATTGGCGACGAACGCGCTGCGGCTCAGGTTGATCGACTGCACATTGTTGCCGGTGAAGCTCGCCGTGCCAGTACTGCCGGTAAAGTCCGCGCCACGGGCCACCCAGCCGGTGTTGAAGCTGGTGGGCGAAGCGCTCAGCGGATCGCCATTGGCATCGCTATCGTTGCCCAGCAGCAGTTCGCCCGGGATCACGATGTTGCCCGAGAGCACGTTGGTGATGATGTTGTCATCGACCGCCACCGGTGGGCTGTTGGGTTGGACCTTGATGACCAGGTTGGAGCTGACCAGGTCACCGTCGTTATCGCTGAGGGTATAGCCGATGTTCTCGGTGATCACGGTGCTGGTGGTGGTCTGGGAGGCATAGCTGAACGCACCGGTGTCGAGATTCACCACGAGCATGCCGCTATGGGCGGTGGCAATGCTGACGGTGTTGGTCACGGTATTGAAGGATCCGTGGTTGGCCCCGCCGCTGGTGGTCAGCGCACCTTGGCCACCGTTGGCGTCCGGGTTGTAGCTGTAGGTCGTGCCGTCCACCACCAGGCTCTTGATAAACCCGCCGTCGGCGCCGAACGAGCCGCCCTCGCCGAACAGGCTACCGGTCACCGGCACGCCCTGCACCGTGCCGGAAAGCACCGAATTGAGCTGGTTCAAGTCAGTGACCACCACCGCGTTGGTGTCGGTGTGGGTGCTGCCATCATAGGCCAGCGGGTCGAGGTTGACGTTTCTGGCGCCGCTGCCCAGGCCGACGGCGTAATTCTTGATGTTGTTGGCATCGAGAAAGGCTTTCCACGCGACCTCGTCCGCCGAGCCGATTTCGCCCAGGGTCGGCTTGCCATCGGAGAAGAAATAACCAATGTTCTGTGCGCCGGTCAGTTGCCCAGGGGTTGCGAACGCCGTCTTGGCCATTGCCACGGCCGCATCGTAATTGGTGTCACCGTGCGCGTTCAGCGCGGCGATCAGCGTCTTGGCCGTTGCCACGTCCACCCACACGCTACTCTGGTCGGTGGCACTGCCGCTGAAGGTCACAAGCTGGACTTTGACGTCGCCCATGTCGTCGTATTTGTCGAGCAAGGCGCTGATCGCCTGCTTGGCCAGATCCATGCGCGAAAGCCCCGGCACGCCGGAATCGTCTTTCATGCTGCCAGACACATCGAGCACGATCAGCAGGTTCGAATCGATCTCCACCGCCGTGACCGATCGCTCGGACGCGACCGCCTTGGGCACATCGTCGACGATGCTCACCACCAGACTGCCGGTGACGCTGTTGCCCAGGGCATCGGTGGCCTTGTACGTGAAGCTTTCGTTCAATACGTTCGGGCCGTCATTGGCGTGGGGCGTGGTCGTGGCGGGCGAAGTCAGGGTGTAGGTGTACGAGCCGTCCGGATGGAGCAGCAATTGCCCATACGCCCCCGTGGCGTTGCCCACCAGCGTGAAGGTCACCGCACCCGTGGCACCGGACACCGAACCGACCAGGCTGCCGCTGGCTGTTTCACTGGTGGCATTCGGGTTGCTGCCGATGACGGTGCCGGGGGCCAGGTCCTGGCCGTCCTGGTTCAGGTCCAGGGCTTTTTCGTAGACGGTGATGTCCTGGTCCGAGGTGGCGACGAGGCAGCTGTTGTGCACGTCGATGGTGATGGTCGTGGTGCTCTGGTCACCATCGGCATCGCGTACGGTGTAGGTGAACACGTCGGTGGCGCCCGGTGCGCCGACGCTATTGGGGTTGCTGTGGTAAACGGCGTTGCCGTTGGCGTCCAGGGTCAGGTAGCCGTAGGTGCCGTTGATCTGGGTGTTGAGGCCGCCGATCACTGGGGACGAAGTGTCGCTGCCAGCCCTTACGCCGATCACCGCGCTACTGGCAGCCGGCCCATCGGCACCGCCCACGTCGTTGTCCAGCACGTTGCCGCTCACCGTCCCGCCCTCCACCACCGAAGCGAAGTCGGCATGGGCGTTGGGCACGTCGTCGACAATGTTGATCACGATGGTGCTGGTGACGGTATTGCCCAGCGAATCCGTAGCCTGGTAGGTGAAGCTTTCGCTCAAGACGTTCGGGCCGTCGTTGGCGTGGGGCGTGGTCGTGGCGGGCGCGGTCAGGGTGTAGGTGTAGGTCCCGTCGGCGTGCAGCAACAACTGACCGTAGGCTCCGGTGGCATTACCCACCAGGGCGAACGTCACGGCACCCACGGCTCCGGACACCGAACCGATCAGGCTGCCGCTGGCTGTTTCGCCGGTGGAATTCGGGTTGCTGCCAGTGACGGTGCCAGGCGCTAGGTCCTGGCCGTCCTGATTCAGGTCCAGGGCTTTTTCGTAGACGGTGATGTCCTGGTCCGACGTGGCGACGAGGCAGCTGTTGTGCACGTCGATGGTGATGGTCGTGGTGCTCTGGTCGCCATCGGCATCGCGCACAGTGTAGGTGAACACGTCGGTGGCGCCCGGTGCGCCGACGCTATTGGGGTTGCTGTGGTAGACGGCGTTGCCGTTGGCGTCCAGGGTCAGGTAGCCGTAGGTGCCGTTGATCTGGGCGTTGAGGCCGCCGATCACTGGGGACGAAGTGTCGTTGCCAGCCCGTACACCGATCACCGCGCCACTGGCAGCCGGCCCATCGGCACCGCCCACGTCGTTGTCCAGCACGTTGCCATTGACCGTGCCGCCCTCCACCACCGAGGCCGAGTCGGCGTGAGCGGTTGGTAAGTCGTCGACGATATTCACGTCCAGGTTGCCATTAGCGGTGGTGCCGTTGTCGTCAGTGACCACGACCGCGAACTGTTCGCTCAGGCTGTTGGCACCGTTGGCGTTTGGATGGGCTTCGTTATCCAGCAACGTGTAGCTATAGCTCATGACACCCGTGGTGGCATTGAAGCCCGTGATCGTCAGGGTGTTGCCCAGCGCGGTGGTGATCGACTGGGGGAAACCGGCGGCCACGCCACCGCTCACCACGTTGATACCGCCCACGCTCAGGGTTTGCACGCCGTCCAGCGCGGTGACGGTGAAGGTGCCGTTCTGGGTCAGTGCCGGGGCGTCGGGGCTGCTGCCGTCGCTGAGGTTTTTCTCCTGCACCGTCAGCTCGCCGCCATCGGTGTCGAGGCCGGTGATGATCACCGGGTCGTCATTGTTGTGGACTTGCAGAACCAGGTTCGCGGTGCTGGTGTCGCCGTCGGCATCGGTCAGGGTGTAGGTGAAGGTCTCACTGCCATTGCCCCCGCCGTGCAGGCCTTTGAAGTCTGCATCCGTCGTATTGAGCGTGTAGGTGTAGGAACCGTCGGCGTTGAGCACCAGGGTGCCGTAAGTCCCGGTGAACGTACCGGGCGTTACGGGGCCGGACGCGACCTGATCCGCACCTTGGGTGTCATTGGTCAGCACGCTGCCGGTCAGGGTCAGGTGGGTTTCCGACGCGGTGGCGGCGTTGCTGTCATCCACGGCCTTGGGCACGTCGTCGACGATGTTCACGTCCAGGTTGCCGTTGGCGGTGGTGCCGTTGTCATCGGTGACCACGACCGAAAACTGCTCGCTCAGGCTGTTGGCACCGTTGGCGTTTGGATGAGCTTCGTTATCCAGCAGCGTGTAGCTATAGCTCACTACCCCCGTGGTGGCGTTGAAGCCCGTGATGGTCAGGGTGTTGCCCAGCGCGGTGGTGATTGACTGAGGGAAACCGGCGGCCACACCACCGCTCACCACGTTGATACCGCCGACGCTCAGGGTTTGCACGCCGTCCAGCGCGGTGACGGTGAAGGTGCCGTTCTGGGTCAGTGCCGGGGCGTCGGGGCTGCTGCCGTCGCTGAGGTTTTTCTCCTGCACCGTCAGCTCGCCGCCATCGGTGTCGAGGCCGGTGATGATTACCGGGTCGTCATTGTTGTGGACTTGCAGAACCAGGTTCGCGGTGCTGGTGTCGCCGTCGGCATCGGTCAGGGTGTAGGTGAACGTCTCGGTACCGCTGCCTCCCCCATGCAGCGCGACAAATTGCGGGTCGCTGGTGTTGAGGGTGTAGGTGTACGTGCCGTTGGGGTTGAGCACCAGGGTGCCGTAGGTGCCGGTGAACGTCCCACCCACGATCGGGCCGCTGTCGGGGCCGGTGGGAATGCGGTCGGCGCCCTGGAGGTCGTTGGGCAGCACGTTGCCCGTGAGCGTGACCAGGGTTTCCGAGGCGCTATTGGCGTTGTTGTCGTCGATCGCCTGCGGCACGTCGTCGGTGATGTTCACGTCGAGGGTGCCGGTGGCGGTGTCGCCGTCGGTGTCGACCGCCACCACCGGGAACTGTTCGGTAATGCTGTTGGCACCGCCGCCGGTCGGGTGAGTTTCATTGCCCGTGAGGGTGTAGGTGTAGCTGACCACTCCGGTGGCCGGGTCATAGCCCGTGATGGTCAGCGTATTGCCCAACGTCGAGGTGATGGCCTGGGGAAAGCCCACAGGCACGCCACCGGTCATCACGCTGATGCCACCGATGCTCAAGCTGCTCAGCCCGTCAGGGGCGGTCACCGTGAAGGTGCCGCTCTGCACCAGCGCCCCCGGATTGCTGGCGGTGCCATCGGCCAGGTTGGCTTCTTTAGTGGTCAGCTCGCCGCCTTGCACATCGACCCCGTCGAGGGTCACCGGGTTGTCGGGAGGTGTCGCCGGCGGCACGCCGGCGTCGTTGCCGTTATTGTCTGGCTCAGCGGCCAGGCGCAATTGCGGAAACTCGGGAATCCCGTTGAATCCGGCGGTGGGGAAGCCGATCTGCGGATCAACCTGCCCGCCCACCTCCTCCAGCAGCACATAGTTGTGGCCGCCACCCAGGCCGCCCGCGGCGTTGCCCGCCCCAGGGCCTGCTGCCGTGGCTTCGCCCGTCTGGGTCGGGTCGGCGCCGGCCGCGATGGCTTGTTGCAGTTTTTGCACATCGGTCAGTTGCGCGTCGCTGGGTGCCGTCGCTTCCGGCGTATCCACATGCGGCGCCTGCGCCTGGTGCGCGAGCAGTTGCGCCGTCAGGGTCAGGTTGCTCTCGCGGCCCAAGGTCAGTTCCTGGCCGTTCTGCAGGTGCACCGCCACTGCGCCCTCGGCACCGGTGACCAGGTGTTCGCCGGCATAGAGCCGATCGCCTTCCACCAAGGGCCGCCGCAGCCCTCCGGCCGCTTCTGCGAAAACCTGCCCTACCACTTTGCTGACGGTACCGATGAGCGCTGCCATGTGCTGTCCTCCGTTGCCGACTGCAATCGGCACGTGTCTGGGTGAAGAATCCGTCCTCGGGATGGCGATCGAAAAGCTGGAAAATCTGCCAGCTTTTACAGGGTCGAAAGGTGCTGGCTTTTCGACAGAATGACAAAAAACCGTCGTTTAATCTCGCCCCGCCATCCCCACTTTCGACACTTCTTCACGTCGTCTAGAAAATCGCCTGAAACTTTTATTGACGCCTAAAAGTCGTCATAACCCGCAGATTCAAAGGCTTGCGCTTTGAACAATGTGCTGGTTTTCGAAGAGCACATAAGTTTTTTTCGAAATAATCCTTATGAGAAATTCTTCTTAGGTTTCTCGCAGGATGTTCTTAGCTGTGTTGTTACAAGGTTGAAACGGTTTTGATCTTAAATACGTCAATTTTCTGGCGACAACGAAGCACTTACAGACCTCAGGAGATGCACCCCATGCGCGTTCTATCCCCCCTCTGCAGCGCGGTTTTGCTGGCCATGGCCTGCTCTTCTCAGGCGCAGGCCATGTCATTGACCGAAGCGATCCAGAGCACTATCGCGACCCACCCGGAACTGGCACAGCGGGTAGACAGCCGTCTGTCGGCCAATGAAGACGTCAAGGTCGCCAAGGGGGGCTTCTACCCGTCGGTGGATTTGAACGCCGGCTACGGCCGTGGCTACAGCGACAACACCAACACCCGGGCATTGGGCAACCACCACACCAATATCCTGAACTACACCCAATCGGAGCTGCGCCTGCGGCAGATGATCTTCGACGGGTTCAACGTCGCCAATGAAGTGGAACGCACCAAGGGCGTGGTCAACTCCCGCGCCTATTACGCCCAGGGCACCGCCCAGGACCTGGCCCTGCGCACCATCGAGGTCTATCTGGAAGTGCTCAAGCGTCGCGAACTGGTGACCCTGGCCAAGAACAACCTGCAAGCGCACTTGCGGGTCAACGACCAGATCGGCCTGCGCACCGAACGCGGGGTGGGCAGCACCGCCGACGCCGACCAGTCCCGGGCCCGCCGCGCCCTGGCGGAAAACAACTTCGACACCGCCGAAGTGGACCTGGCCGATGCCGAGGCGAACTTCTACAGCGTGGTCGGGCGCATGCCCGACGAGCTGGAAACCCCGCCCTCGACCAAGGGTGAAATGCCCGCCGACCTGCGCCAGGCCCAGCAGAGCATGATCGACAACAACCCGTACCTGAAATCGGCCCAGGCCGACATCCAGTCTGCCGAAAGCCAGTACGAAGTGGCGAAGTCGCCGTTCTATCCACGCTTCGATGCCGAGGCCGCGGTGGGCGCCAATAACAACCTCGGCGGCGAGGAAGGCCACGACAACAACTGGCGCGTGGGCGTGGTGATGAACTACAACCTGTTTCGCGGCGGCAGCGACAAGGCCCGGCTCGCGTCCAACGCCCACCAGATCAACCAGGCCATGGACATTCGCAACAACGCCCTGCGCCAGCTCAACGAAGACACGCGCCTGGCCTGGAACGCCATGACCAACGCCCGCAAGCAGACCCCTACCGCCCGCGAATACGCCGAGACCACCACCCGTGTGCGCGCGGCCTACCAGGACCAGTTCGGCCTCGGCCAGCGCACCCTGCTGGACCTGCTCGACAGCGAAAACGAGCTGTACAACGCCAACCGGCGCTACACCGAAGTGCGCTACACCGAGGAATACTCGATGTACCGGGTGCTGGCGAACATGGGCCTGCTGCTGAACAAACAGCGGGTGGTGCTGCCGGCCGACGCAATTGCGCAGACCGAGGTCAAGAACGAAGCGCGGTTGCCAGAACTCAAGTAGCGCCTGGGAGCGACCGACATGACCAGCATGGAACCCGCAACCCCCGGCGCCGACCCGCGCCTGAACTTTGATGATCCCTTGCTGGACGGACTGTTGATCCTCTGCAAACTCCATGGCGCGACCGCCAGTCGCGCCAGCCTCAGCGCCGGGCTTCCTATGGCGCACCAACGCCTGGGCCTGGAGCTGCTGCCCCGCGCAGCAGCCCGGGCCAGCTTGCAGGCCAGGGTGCTGCGCCGCGAGCTGGCCGACATCTCGCCGCTCAACCTGCCGGTGATGCTGATCCTGACGGGAGGGCGCTGTGCGGTACTGCGGCGTTGGGGCGAGGACGGCCGGGCATTGATCCTGCCCAGCGAAGCCGACGGCGGCGAACAATGGGTCAGCCGCGAGGAACTGACCCTCGACTACAGTGGCCAGGCCTTGTTCGCCCGGCCACGGCATGAACTCGAAGACTTGCGCGCGCCCCTGGTGCCGCGGGTCGAAGCGTGGTTTCGCGACACCTTGAAACTGTCGCGCTGGCTGTACAGCGACGCGATCCTGGCGAGCTTGCTGATCAACCTGCTGGGGTTGATGGTGCCGCTGTTCGTCATGCAGACCTACGACCGCGTGGTGCCCAACCAGGCCACTTCGACCTTGTGGGTGCTGGCCGTGGGGTTGTTGATCGGCACCGGGTTCGAGCTGGTGCTGCGGGTGGTGCGCGCCCATCTGTTGGACACCGCCGGCAAGAAAACCGACGTGATCCTCTCCGCGACCCTGTTCGAACGCATCACCGGCATGGCCATGAAAGCCAAGCCGGTGACCATCGGCGGGTTCGCCCAGAGCATCCATGACTTCCAGGGCCTGCGGGAATTTCTCACCGCCGTGACTCTCACCAGCCTCATCGACCTGCCCTTCGCCGTGCTGATGCTGGTGGTGATCGGCTTGCTGGGCGGCTGGCTGGTGGTGATTCCGGTCATCGCGTTCCCGATCACCATTGTTTTCGCCATGATCATCCAGGTGCGCCTGCGCGACACCGTGCAAAAAAGCCTGGCCCTGGGCGCCCAACGCCAGGCCTTGCTGATCGAAACCCTGGGCGGCCTGGAAACCCTCAAGGCCTGCAGCGCCGAAAGCGAGCGTCAGCATCAATGGGAAAGCACCCACGGCGCCCTCACCCGCCTGGACAGCCACGCGCGCAACCTCTCGGCGCTGGCGACCAACGGCACGCTGTTCCTGCAACAACTGGCCGGCATGGCGACCATCGTGGCCGGGGTCTACAGCATCATCGCCGGCAACCTCAGCGTCGGCGCGCTGGTGGCCACCTACATGCTCGGCAGTCGGGTGCTGGCACCCCTGGGCCAGATCGCCGGGCTGATCACCCGCTACCAGCAAGCCCAGCTCACCATGCGCAGCACCGATGCCCTGATGGCCCTGCCCCAGGAGCGCGATGCCAGGCAGCGGCCGCTGGAGCGCACCCAATTGCAGGGTGCGCTGGACATCAGCGGCGTGACGTTCCACTACAACGGCCAGAGCGCTCCGGCCTTGGCCGACATCAGCTTCAGCCTCAAGCCCGGCGAACGGGTCGGGATCATCGGGCGCAGCGGTTCGGGCAAAAGCACCCTGGCGCGCCTGGTGATGGGTTTCTATGCGCCGCAGGAAGGCCAACTGCTGCTCGACGGCCTGGACCTGCGGCAACTGGACGTCGCCGACCTGCGCCAACAGGTCGGCTACGTGGCCCACGACTTGCCTTTGCTGGCCGGCAGCTTGCGCGACAACCTCACCCTGGGCGCCCGCTATGTCAGCGACGCGCGCATGCTGGAAGTGGCGGAACTGACCGGCGTCACCGAACTGGCCCGCCAGCATCCCCAAGGCTTCGACCGCCCGGTGGGTGAGCGTGGCCAACTGCTCTCCGGTGGGCAACGCCAGGCCGTGCTGATGGCCCGGGCCCTGTTGCTCGACCCGCCGATCCTGCTGCTGGACGAACCCACCAGTGCCATGGACAACAGTAGCGAGGACCTCTTGCGGCAAAAACTTCATACCCGCGTGCAGGGCAAGACCGTACTGCTGGTCACCCACCGCACCTCGATGCTGAGCCTGGTGGACCGCCTGGTGGTGCTGGACAACGGCCGGATCGTGGCAGACGGGCCGAAGGACGCGGTGATCGAAGCGCTGCGCAAGGGACGGGTGGGGTCTGGCGCCGTCTAGTCGATGCCGTGGCGAGGGAGCTTGCTCCCGCTGGGCTGCGTAGCGGCCCCGGACCCTGACACCGCGGAACGTCAGGCAGATCGAGTTGACTTTTTTGGGGGCCGCTTCGCAGCCCAGCGGGAGCAAGCTCCCTCGCCACAAAAGCCTCACTTGGCTTTATTTCACTTAACCAACGGGTATCCCCATGTCTGCCCAAACACCCGATCCAACTGCCCGAAGCTACTTCGGCAGTTTCAACAAAAGCGCCGAAAGCGAGTTCATGGCGGAAACCGCCAGCGCGGCGTTGCAGGATTCGCCTCGGCGATCGCGGGTCACCGTGTGGCTGGCCGCCGGGTTGATCATCACCGGGCTGGTCTGGGCGAAGCTGGCGGTCTTGCAGGAAGTCACCACCGGCGAAGGCAAGGCGATTCCGTCGAGCAAAGTGCAGGTGATCCAGAACCTGGAAGGCGGCATCGTCACCGAAATTTTCGTGCGCGAAGGCCAGATGGTGAACAAGGGCGACACCCTGCTGCGCCTGGATGACACGCGGTTCCTGTCGAACAAGGGCGAGAGCGAAGCCGACCGCTATGCCCTGACCGCCCAGGTCGAACGGCTCTCTGCCGAGGCCGAGGGGCGCCCCTTCACGCTGTCGGCCGAGGTGGCCAGCAAGGCCCCGCAAGTGGCCGAGGACGAACGCGCGCTGTACGAACAACGGCAACGGCGCCTGGCCAGCGAGCAGCGGACCCTGACCGAACAACTGCGGCAGAAGACCCAGGAACTGGCGGAGTTTCGCTCCAAGCAAAGCCAGTTCAGCTCTGCCCTGGCCTTGCTGCAAGAAGAAATGAACATGTCCGCGCCCTTGGTGAAGACCGGAGCCGTGTCGCCGGTGGAGATCCTGCGGCTCAAACGCAACGCGGTGGAAATCCGCGGCTCGCTCAACGCCACCACCCTGGCCATTCCCCGGGCCGAATCGGCGATCAATGAGATCAAGAGCAAGATCGATGAATCGGAACAGACCTTCCGTTCAGACGCCGCCAAGGACCTCAACGAAAAACGCACCGAGCTGTCGAAAATCACCGCCTCGAGCATCGCCATCGACGACCGCGTGTCCCGCACCACCGTGGTGTCGCCGGTGCACGGGGTGATCAAGCAGTTGAAGGTCAACACCATCGGCGGCGTAGTGCAGCCGGGCAGCGACATGGTGGAAATCGTGCCCCTGGAAGACAACCTGCTGATCGAAGCCAAGGTCCGTCCCCAGGACGTGGCGTTCCTGCATCCGGGCCAGAAAGCCATGGTCAAGTTCAGCGCCTACGACTACACCATCTACGGGGGGCTGAGCGCCCGCCTCGAACTGATCGGCGCCGACACCATCACCGACGACAAGGGCAACAGCTTCTACCTGATCCAGGTCCGCACCGACAAAAACCACTTGGGAGGCGACGTGAAGCCGCTGCTGATCATCCCGGGGATGGTGGCGACCGTGGACATCATCACCGGGGAGAAAAGCGTGCTGGACTACTTGCTCAAACCGGTGCTGAAGGCGCGGACCGAGGCGATGCGCGAGCGGTAGTCTCTGGCTGGGATTATCTGTGGCCATTCGGGCCCCTTCGCGGGCAAGCCCGCTCCCACAGAGGCTCTGAGGCGCACCATCAATCCGGTGTGGGAGCGGGCTTGCCCGCGAAGGGGGCGGCAGGAACACGCACTATTTTTCAGCATGGTTGCGCCGAAACGTCTGCTCCCCCATCGCCGCAATCTGCCCTTCGATCAACGCCTCGAAAGGCTTCAGCAACGGCTCGAAACTCGTCGGTGCCTCCAGCACCTGCAACGCCTGGACTATCGCCTCCACCGTCGACAAGGCGCCCGGCTCCGGTGCCTTGCGCAAGCGGTAACGGGACACCCCGCCGTCAACCAGCGTCACCCTCGGCAGCGCCGCCAGCAATGGATTGAGGTGCAGCAACTTGCGCGCCTTGCGCCAGGTGCCGTCCGGCACCACCAACAGCAGTGGATCGTCGGACGCTGCATAAGCCTGCAATGGCTGCGCGGCCTCGCCGGGAAACAGCAAGCGTGCCTGATACCCCGGCCGGTGAAGCAACTGCGGCAATTGCTCGAACACTTCGCCGACGATCAGCTCGGCATTGTTCAGCCCCAGGGCCGCCAGCCGGGCGGTGTTCAAGGCGTGATTGACTTCGCTGGGATGCTGCAGCAGCAACACCCGGGTACGGCTGTCGAGGCTGGGAATCAGCGGGCACAGGCAGTGGCTTTGTGGCCGGTGGCAACGCGGGCAATGGATTCGGGACATGGCGGCACCTCAGGCCTGGTTGAGCTGCGCCTTGAGCAGGTCGCGGAAGGTCTGGATCAAAGGTTCGCGGCTGCGGCCACGGCGCACGATCATCGAAAACGGCGCCTGGTAGCCAAAGGTGGCCGGCAGCAGCACCCGCAAATCGCCCTTGTCGACCCAGGCCTGGGCGTAATGCTCGGGCAAGTAACCGACATAGGCGCCGGACAACACCAGGATCAACTGCGCCTCCATGCTCTCCACCGTCGCCGCGCTGTGCTTGAAACCATGGCGGGCCAGTTCGGCCTGGCTCCAATACCCGCGTCCGACCATACGCTGCTGGGTGATGACTGGTTCGGGGATGCGTCGCTCGTGAAACAACGGGTGACGATTGCTGCAATACAACCAATGCTGCTCGCGGTACAGCGGCATGTAGACCAGCCCGCTCATGCGCGTGGAAAACGCGCCGATGGCCAGGTCCAGGCGGTTGTCCTGCACACCGAGCTGCAGTTCATAAGGGCTCAGGACGGACAGGTGCAGGTGCACCGCCGGATGCTCCTGGCTGTAGGCACCGATGGCCTCGGCGAATGGCAAGGCCTTGTCGCTGACGGTGGAGTCGATCACGCCCAGGTTCAGCGTGCCGCGCAGCTCCCCCTTGAGGGCCGCCGCATACTGTTCGAACCCTTCGAGCTCACCCAGCAGGCGCAGGGTTTCCTGGTGGAACAACTCGCCCTTGCTGGTCAGGCTGAACCCACCCCGCCCGCGATGACACAGCACCAGGCCCAGGGCCGACTCGAGCTGGCTCATGTAAGTGCTGATGGCCGATGTCGAAAGGTTGAGTTCATGCTGGGCGTTGGCAAACCCCTGGTGCCGGACAACGCTGACGAAAATACGCAGCAGTTTCAGGTCGGGTAGTGCGTTGGCCATTGGAAACTCCAGATTGCAAAACATGAAACCCTGCCCGCACCGTGGCGAGGGAGCTTGCTCCCGTTGGGCTGCGCAGCGGCCCTGAGCCCTGGCGCCTCGGTGTGTCAGGAAAAACAGGGCGGCTGTCTTGGGGCTGCGGGGCAGCCCAGCGGGAGCAAGCTCCCTCGCCACAGGGGTACTCACCCGGGCGGGTAGACAGAGAAAACCGCACAGCCGCGGAGTCTATCGCCCCACCCCACATTAGTTTAGAAAAATCTGAACTAAGTATTTGCCCCCAGCGATTTTTCAGCGCCACGGCTTTTCGCAGAATCGGCCCCTGATAAATAAAACAACGATGAGGCCCTACCCGTGGACAAGATTCTTCACCAGCCACTGGGCGGCAACGAAATGCCGCGCTTCGGCGGCATCGCCACCATGATGCGCCTTCCCCACGTGCCCACCGCCGCCGGCCTGGACGCTGCCTTCGTCGGCGTGCCGCTGGACATCGGCACCTCCCTGCGCGCCGGCACCCGTTTCGGGCCCCGCGAGATCCGCGCCGAATCGGTGATGATCCGCCCCTACAACATGGCCACCGGCGCTGCGCCCTTCGACTCGCTGTCGGTCGCCGACATCGGCGACGTGGCGATCAATACCTTCAACCTGCTGGACGCGGTACGGATCATCGAAGAGTCGTATCACACCATCCTCGAACACGACGTCATCCCCCTGACCCTGGGCGGCGACCACACCATCACCCTGCCGATCCTGCGGGCCATCCACAAGAAACACGGCAAGGTCGGCCTGGTGCACATCGACGCCCACGCCGACGTGAACGACCACATGTTCGGCGAGAAGATCGCCCACGGCACCACGTTCCGCCGGGCCGTGGAAGAGGGCCTGCTCGATTGCGATCGCGTGGTGCAGATCGGCCTGCGCGCCCAGGGCTATACCGCCGATGACTTCAACTGGAGCCGCCGCCAGGGCTTTCGCGTGGTCCAGGCCGAAGAGTGCTGGCACCGTTCCCTAGCGCCGCTGATGGCTGAAGTCCGGGAGAAGGTCGGGGGCGGCCCGGTGTATCTGAGCTTTGACATCGACGGCATCGACCCGGCCTGGGCCCCAGGTACCGGCACTCCGGAAATCGGCGGCCTGACCACCATCCAGGCGATCGAAATCGTGCGCGGCTGCCAGGGCCTCGACCTGGTCGGTTGCGATCTGGTAGAAGTCTCGCCGCCGTACGACACCACCGGCAATACCTCGCTGCTGGGCGCCAACCTGCTGTACGAGATGCTCTGCGTACTGCCTGGCGTGGCTCATCGCTGAGGGGCGCGCCATGAACGAACGCGAGCAAGTCCTGCTGGCCGCCGCCGAACTGGTGGCGGCCTTCGCCCGCAACGACCGCGAGGCTTACTTCGGCGCGTTCACCGCCGATGCGAGCTTCGTGTTCCACACCCTCGAACAGCCGTTGCTGTCACGCGATGCCTACCAGGCGTTGTGGGATCGCTGGCGGTCCGAGGATGGCTTCGAGGTGCTGGCGTGCACCTCGAGCAACGCCTTCGTCAGCCTGCAAGGTGACGTGGCGGTTTTCATCCATGACGTGGCCACCGAGCTGCGCTTGCAAGGGGAGCGACACTTTAGCCAGGAGCGCGAAACCATCCTGTTCCGCAAGCAGGAAGGACGCACACAAGAACAACAGGGCCTTTGGCTGGCCTGCCATGAACATTTGTCCGCCATGCCGGAAGGGCTGCCACCCCCTTAGCCAAACAGACGACGTCCACCTTCGATGAACGCGTCTCGATGATCGGAGCAGATCATGCATAACAATAATGAAAACAGCCTTACGCAAATCGAAACCAACGGGGTCGAACAGATCCCGGACCACGAACGCACCGCCGGCCCGGGCGATCTGTTTCGCCTGATCTTCGGCGGCGCCAACACCTTCGCCACCGCCGTGCTGGGCAGTTTCCCGGTGCTGTTCGGCCTGTCGTTCCAGGCCGGCGCCTGGGCGATCGCCCTGGGGGTGTTGGTGGGTTCGATCATCCTCGCCCCCATGGGCCTGTTCGGCCCACTCAATGGCACCAACAACGCGGTGTCCTCCGGTGCGCACTTCGGCGTGCATGGGCGGATCGTCGGTTCGTTCCTGTCGCTGCTGACCGCCATCGCGTTCTTCTCGTTGTCGGTGTGGAGCTCCGGGGACGCATTGATCGGCGGCGCCAAGCGGCTGGTCGGCGTCCCGGAAACCGACCTGAGCCTGGGCCTGGCCTACGGCCTGTTCGCCCTGCTGGTGTTGACGGTGTGCATCTACGGCTTTCGCTTCATGCTGTGGGTCAACCGCGTGGCCGTATGGGCCGCCAGCCTGCTGTTCCTGCTGGGCATCGTGGCGTTCGCGCCGAGCTTCGACAGCCAGTTCGCCGGCACTGTCGGGTTTGGTCAACCGGGCTTCTGGGCGGCGTTCATCGGCGCGGCGCTGGTGGCCATGAGCAACCCGATTTCCTTCGGCGCGTTCCTCGGTGACTGGTCGCGCTACATCCCGCGCCACACCTCCAAGCGACGCATCATGCTGGCGGTGATCGCCGCACAACTGGCCACCCTGATCCCGTTCCTGTTCGGCCTCGCCACCGCCACCATCGTGGCGATCAAGGCCCCGGACTACATCGCGGCGAACAACTACGTGGGCGGGCTGCTGGCGGTGTCGCCGAGCTGGTTCTTCCTGCCGGTGTGCCTGATTGCGGTGATTGGCGGCATGTCCACCGGCACCACGTCGCTGTATGGCACCGGGCTGGACATGTCCAGCGTGTTCCCACGGCTGTTGTCGCGGGTCAAGGCGACGTTGCTGATCGGCGTGCTGTCGATTGCCTTCATCTTCATCGGGCGCTTCGCCGCGAACCTGGTGCAGAGCGTGTCGACCTTCGCCGTGCTGATCATCACCTGCACCACCCCGTGGATGGTGATCATGATCATCGGCCTGCTGGTGCGGCGCGGTTTCTACTGCCCGGACGACCTGCAAGTGTTCACCCGGGGCGAAACCGGCGGACGCTACTGGTTCAACCATGGCTGGAACTGGCGCGGCCTGGGGGCGTGGATCCCCAGCGCACTGGTCGGGCTGTGCTTCGTCAACCTGCCGGGGCAGTTCGTCGGCCCGTTGGGTGAACTGGCCGGTGGCATCGACATCAGCCTGCCGGTGACCCTGGGCCTGGCGTCGGTGGTGTACCTGGTGTTGCTTGGGCTGTTCGCCGAGCCGGCGGCGGTGTATGGGCCGCAGGATCCGCGTAGCAAAGACGCTTCGGTGCCCATCGATCCATCAGCCCTCAGGCAAACCGCCTGATCCGAGACAACGAAATCCCTGTGGCGAGGGAGCTTGCTCCCGCTGGGTCGCGCAGCGGCCCCTTGATGACGACTGCTGCGCAGTCGAGCGGGAGCAAGCTCCCTCGCCACGAAAGCGCGTTCGCATAGAGGCTGGGGTGTCATGGATAGCAGCCTCGCCTCGCCTCACACAAAAAAGACAATCGGAGACTCGCCACCATGGCTTTGGACTTAATCGTCGTTCTTCTCTACGCCACGGGCATGATCGCCCTGGGCTGGTATGGCATGCGTCGCGCCAAGACCCGCGACGACTACCTGGTCGCCGGACGCAACCTTGGCCCGGGCTTCTACCTGGGCACCATGGCCGCGACGGTCCTGGGCGGCGCGTCCACCATCGGCACCGTGCGCCTGGGCTATGTCCATGGGATTTCCGGCTTCTGGCTGTGCGGCGCCATCGGCCTGGGCATCGTCGGCCTGAGCCTGTTTCTGGCCAAGCCGCTGCTCAAACTCAAGATCTACACCGTGACCCAGGTGCTGGAGCGCCGCTACAACCCGGCCGCGCGTCACGCCAGTGCGCTGATCATGCTGGTGTATGCGTTGATGATCGGCGCCACCTCGACCATCGCCATCGGCACGGTGATGCAAGTGCTGTTCGGCCTGCCCTTCTGGGTCTCGATCCTGGTGGGCGGTGGCGTGGTGGTGCTGTACTCCACCATCGGCGGCATGTGGTCGCTGACCCTCACCGACATCGTGCAGTTTCTGATCATGACCATCGGCCTGGTGTTCCTGCTGATGCCGATGTCCATCGTCGACGCCGGCGGTTGGGATGCGCTGGTGGCGAAACTGCCGGCCAGTTACTTCGATTTCACCGCCATTGGCTGGGACACCATCCTTACCTACTTCCTGATCTACTTCTTCGGGATTTTCATCGGCCAGGACATCTGGCAGCGGGTGTTCACCGCTCGCAGCGAAGGCGTGGCGAAAGTGGCCGGCACCGCCGCCGGCCTGTATTGCGTGCTCTACGGCCTGGCCGGGGCATTGATCGGCATGGCCGCCAAGGTGTTGCTGCCGGACCTTGCCAACGTCAACAACGCCTTTGCCAGCGTGGTCCAAACCAGCCTGCCCAATGGAATTCGCGGGCTGGTGGTCGCCGCTGCCCTGGCGGCCTTGATGTCCACCGCCGCAGCCGGCCTGCTCGCGGCGTCCACCACGGTGGTGCAGGACCTGTTGCCACGTTTGCGCCAGGGCCGTGAAGGCGGCAGCGGCGATGTTCACGAGAACCGCATCGCCACCCTGCTGATGGGGGCATTGGTGTTGGTTATCGCCCTGGTGGTCAGTGACGTCATCAGCGCCCTGACCCTGGCCTACAACCTGTTGGTGGGCGGCATGCTGATCCCGTTGATTGGCGCCATCTACTGGAAACGCGCCACCACCGCCGGCGCGATCAGCAGCATGTCGCTGGGCTTCCTGACAGCGTTGTTCTTCATGGTCAAGGACGGCCTGGACGCCAACACGCCGATCTACTACAGCCTGAGCGTGGCGCTGGTGAGTTTTGTGGTGGGAAGCCTGTTGTCGCCACGAGCGAATGTGGTGGCGAAGATGGTCTGATAGGCGGTAAACGACTGTGGGAGCGAGCCTGCTCGCGATGGCGGCGTATCAGCCACAACTTATGCTGCTGATACAACGCCTTCGCGAGCAGGCTCGCTCCCACAAAAACCGACCTGACAGCTAATCAGCGGCGGCGCGGCTGGCGGCGGCGTTGCTCGTCATCGGTACGGATCGGGACCGGCTGCATCGGCGGTTCGATCAAGCCAAGCGCAACACCCAGGTCGTGAAGCCAGTTCTGGATTTTCTCTTTCATCGTGGAGCCCCCTCAGGGTAATACGAGCGGCAGAATGCTATGGCCCCTTCGCTCTGATAATAGTCCGATGTGTTACGCAATGCTCGTCTCAGTTTGCAATGATCTGTTACTGAATTGATCCAAATCCCACGCCCGGAGTTCAAGCCGATCGAGCCGTCACCGCAGGCACGCGCGGCCAAGCCTGTTGTTGCAATTCAATCCAGGCATTCAGGTTGGCGCCCACCATGCCCTTGCGCCACATCAGCCAGGTCGTGGCGCTGGCAAACGGCTCGGCCAACGGGTGCACCGTCACCCGCTCGCGGCCCGGCATGCTGGCTAGCATCGACTCGGACAACAACGCCACCCCGGAGCCAGCGATTACGCACGCCAGCATCCCCTGGTAAGACTCGATCTCCATCGCCCGGCCCATGGTCGCGTGGTCATGGGCGAACCAGGCTTCCAGGCGCATGCGGTACGAACAGCCCCGGCGAAACGTGAACACCGAGCGCCCCTGGACATCCAGCGCACTGCGCACCGGCGGGTGATCGGCCTCGGTGATCACCACCAGCCGCTCGTCGCACAACGGCACGCCGTCCAGCCCCGCCAGTTCCAGCGGGCCATCCACCAGCGCGGCGTCGAGGCGCCCGGTGAGCAAGCCTTCGAGCAGTTCGCCACTGGGCCCGGACTGCACCTGCAGGTTCACCGCCGGGTAAGTGCGGTGATAAGCGGCCAGAAGGTCCGGCAAGTGAATCGCCGCGGTGCTGTACATCGTACCCAACACAAAATCCCCGGCCGGTTGCCCGCCCTGCACCGCCGCGTGGGCTTCGTCGTGCAGGGCAAAAAGCTTGCTCGCATAGTCCAGCAGGACTTTTCCCGCCGGTGACAACTGCAAGCGCTGACGCTCGCGCAAGAAAAGATCCACCCCCAGCTGTTCTTCCAGCTGCTTGAGCCGGGTCGAGAGGTTCGACGGCACCCGGTGCAAGCGTTCGGCTGCCCGGGTGATGGATCCTTCCTCGGCCACGGCCTGGAAAATCCGCAATTGGCTGAACTCCACGACATTCTCCAAAAAAGAACAAGTTACTCACTATTATTCATTTTTAATGAAAGTCAATCGGTTCTAGCCTGACGGTCATTCGCCTCGACGCTGGAGAACGACATGTCACCTCTCACTCGCCTGATCGGCAGCTTCATCGCCTTGATGATGGCCATGGGCATTGGTCGCTTTGCCCTGACGCCCCAGTTACCTCATCTCATCGGCGAGGGCCAGGTCGACTTGACCGCCGCCGGTCTGATTGCCGCCGCCAACTACCTGGGTTACTTCCTCGGCGCGCTGGATGCGATGTTCGCCCGTCGTGCGGAACAGGTGAGGCGCCGGTTGCTCGGCGGCCTGTGGCTGTGCGTGCTGCTGACGCTGGCGTCGTTCTGGGCCTGGGGCTTCTGGCCGCACCTGGCGCTGCGTTTCGGCACGGGCGTGGCGAGTGCCTGGGTGCTGGTGATGATCACGACCTTGAGCCAGCCCTTGGCCGCGGCCGCCGGACGCCCTCGTCTCGGCGCCCTGGTGTTTGCCGGCCCAGGCCTGGGAATTGCGCTGACCGGCTTGCTCGCCCTGGGCTCGAACCTGCTGGGCCAGGCCTCCGCCACCCTGTGGCTGGTCTACGCCGGCGTGGCGTTGGCGATGTTGCTCGGGATCCTGCCGATCCTGCCGCAGCCCGCCGCAACCGCCGCCGTCGCAGCGCCGCCCCGCCATTCACCCAGCCGTGGCATTGCCCGCCTTGGTGTGGTGTACGCCCTCTACGGCGTGGGCTACATCATCCCGGCCACGTTCCTGTCGCAAATGGCCTCGGCCCAATTCCACGGGCAATGGCAGGCCGACCTGTTCTGGCCCAGCTTTGGCCTGGCCGCCGCGCTGGGCGTGCTGCTGGTCAGCCTGCGTCGCCCGGACCCGAACACCACCGGTCGCTGGTTGATCGGCACGCTCTGGCTGCAGGCCGCCGGGGTGTTCGCCTGCCTGCTGGGCAGCGGCTTGGGGCTGGCACTGGGGGTCCTCCTGTGCGGCGCGCCGTTCCTGGCCTGTATGCAACTGGTGATGCTGCGCTCGCGGGAGCTGGCTCCCCACGCCACCCAGCGCAACGCCGGGTTGCTGACCGCCTGCTTTGCCGTGGGCCAGCTCAGCGGCCCACTGCTCGCGGCACTGAGCAGCCATTTCAGTGGTGGGTTGCAGCCGGCGCTGATCATCGCCGGCAGTGGCCTGGTGCTGGCCGGCGGGCTGTTGCTGCGACCCGTCAGCCAGGCTGCGGCGAGCCCCTGCCCTCGCACCGTCCTGCGTTGATCAGGCCTGGCCGGCCGGGTTGAGCGAGGGACCGCGCTGCAGAATCGACTCGCGCCGCGCCAGGGCGAAGTACAGCGCGCCCCCAAGCAGGCAACCGGTGAACCAGGCAAAGTTGGCCATCGGTTGAAGCACCGGCGTAAAGGTAATCGCCACCCCCACCAGCGTCGCCGCAATCATGGCCTTGACCGCCGTCCAGTTGATGCCGCCGCTGTAGTAATAACGCCCGCTTGGCCCGTCATTGAACAGCGCATCCACATCGATGTGCTGTTTCTTGATCAGGTAGTAGTCCGCCAGCAGGATCCCGAACAACGGGCCAATGAACGCCGCCAGCACGTCCAGGGTATAATGGATCACCTCCGGGTTGTTGAACAGGTTCCACGGCGTGATGAAAATCGAGGCCACGGCGGCAATCATGCCGCCCGCGCGCCAACTGATCTTGCTCGGCGCGACGTTGGCGAAGTCAAACGCGGGGGACACGAAGTTGGCGACGATGTTGATGCCGATGGTCGCGGTGACGAAGGCAAAGGCCCCCAGCAGCACAGCCACGTCGTTGTCGATGCGCGCCACGGTGGCGATCGGGTCGTGGAGCATTTCGCCGAACACGGGCAGGGTCCCGGAAACAATCACTACCGTGACCAGGGAGAACGCCAGGAAATTCACCGGCAGCCCCCAGAAATTGCCTCGGCGCACGTCAGACATGCTCCGGCAATAACGGCTGAAATCGCCAAAATTGA
This sequence comes from Pseudomonas sp. P97.38, assembly GCF_001269745.1. Lineage (NCBI taxonomy): Bacteria > Pseudomonadati > Pseudomonadota > Gammaproteobacteria > Pseudomonadales > Pseudomonadaceae > Pseudomonas > Pseudomonas sp. P97.38. The sequence continues at coordinate 28,857 of NZ_LHVJ01000015.1, read as the reverse complement.
GGGTCGGACCGGAAAAGTACGACACCACCAGCGCCGTCGCCACGATCACCTGGCCGACCGCCTGCCAGCCCGACAAGGACTTTTCCGCCAGCGTGAAGCTGATGTTGCTCCAACCGGCCTTCCACACGATCCAGCCGGCCAACAGGAACATCACCGCATAGACCACTGGCCCGGCCCAGTCGATGAACCGGCGGATCGAGTCCATCCCCGTCCAGAACACCAACGCCTGGACGCACCAAAGGCCGAGGAAACCGAACCAGCCCAGGTAGGACAGGCCGGCAAACTGCGGCTCGGCGTAGGCTTGCATTGAAGGAAAGAACCGCAGCACCACGATGATCAACGCGCTGGAAGCCAGGTAGGTCTGGATGCCATACCAGGCCACGGCAATCAAACCACGGATGACCGCCGGAATGTTCGCCCCGAAGACCCCGAACGCCAGCCGACAGATCACCGGGTACGGCACCGCCGCCTGCTGGCTCGGCCTGGCGACCAGGTTGGCGATCAACTGCACGATGCAAATCCCGCCCAGCAAGGCAATCAACACCTGCCAACTGGCCAGGCCCAAGGCGAACAGGCTGGCGGCAAAGACGTAGCCACCCACGCTGTGCACGTCGCTCATCCAGAACGCGAAGATGTTGTACCAATTCCATTTCTGCGGCAGCGGGCCCAGGTCCTCGTTGTAGAGGCGTGGGCTGTAGCCGTTGGGCAATTGCTTGGACATTGCGGGGCTCCTTTTGAGTACCGCCGTGCCCCCGCATCAACCTGCTCACCATACTGCGCACGGGAGCCGGCATGGTTTGTATACGAAGCACTACGCAGAATGCGTGCCATAGAGAGAAGATATGCGACAAAACGCGGTGTACAGCGAAGGATGCAACCGCCCAGGCAGGCGCCTACGCCCACGAACAGGGCGTGGGTGCATGCTGAAGGTGCAGTTTTTTGTATACAGCGAAGATCTCGTGGCGAGGCAGCTTGCTCCCGCTGGGCTGCGAAGCAGGCCTAAAACACGTGTGCTCAATCAAAACTGACACACCGAGGGGCATGGTCGAGGGGCCGCTTCGCGACCCAGCGGGAGCAAGCTCCCTCGCCACAGGAGATACAGATTGCTGCCCAGAGGCACATGCTTTGTGCCACAGGGCAGCAAGCGCGATGGGTGCTCAGCTCAATTCAATGCGATCAGCATGAATGACAATCTGCCCATTCTTGTACAGCGCGCCAATGGCTTTCTTGAAGTTGCCCTTGCTCACGCCAAACAGGCTGCTGATCAGCGCCGGATCGCTCTTGTCGCTGACCGCCAGGGTGCCGTTGTTCTCGCGCAGCTTGGCGAGGATCTTGGCGTTCAGGCTGGTGGCGGCTTCCTGGCCCACCGGCTGCAGGCTCAAGCTGATCTTGCCGTCCGGACGGACTTCCTTGATGAAGCCTTTTTCCTGCTTGCCGGCACGCATGAACTTGAAGATTTCGTTCTTGTGGATCAAGCCCCAGTGCTTGTTGTTGATGATCGCCTTGAACCCCATGTCGGTGGCCTCGGCCACCAGCAAATCCACTTCCTGGCCCGGCGTGTAGTTGGCCGGTGTCTTGTCCAGGTAACGGTCCAGGCGAGCGGTGGCGGTAATGCGGCGGGTGTGCTTGTCGAGGTAGACGTGCACCACGCAGTAATCGCCAGCGCTCAACTGGCGCTTTTCCTCGGAGTACGGCAGCAGCAAGTCCTTGGGCAGGCCCCAGTCGAGGAACACGCCAATGCTGTTGACTTCAACCACTTTCAGGCTGGCGAACTCACCGACCTGGACTTTGGGCTTTTCCGTGGTCGCGATCAGTTTGTCATCGCTGTCCAAATAAATAAAAACATTGAGCCAGTCTTCATCTTCGCTGGGAATACCCTTGGGGATATAACGGTTGGGCAGCAGAATTTCGCCGTCCGGCCCGCCGTCCAGATATAAACCGAAGTTAGTGTGTTTAACCACTTGCAGACTGTTGTAGCGCCCGATTAAAGCCATTTCCAATACCCTCATTGCGTGGGCGGCATTCTACCCGGTTTTGCGGCGCGGTTCGTGGCCGTCACGCGCTTTGCCGGGAAGCCCCGCGCAACCGTTGATTTTCCTGGCTTTTCGCGCGAACAGTGGCCATTCGTCAGACCAGTGACGGAGCCGAACGCCAGCCCGCGGCGTTATATTTCCGAACCGTTGTTATTTAAAAACAGAGGGTTAGGGCAACAATGGCTGGATTATCCGGGTGCCATTTGCACTTGGGCAGTAGGCCTCGCGGGGGATATTTCCCAAGCTATTGTCAAGTATTTCCTGTACGATGCCTGGCCCAATTAATGATCTATAGGTTAATGGCCGTCATGCGCGTAAAAGCATCCAACAGCAAAGCAAAGCCAGCTCCAGCCGTTGAAACCAGCGAGTCGATCAACGACCAGATCGCGGCGTTCCTCAAGTCCGGCGGCGAGATCCAGCAAATTGCCAAAGGTGTCAGCGGCCAGACGTTCGGCCCGTCCAAGCAGATCAGCCTGGGCAAGAAGTAACCTGCGCCTCACCTTGTCCCAAAGCGCTTTGAGCTTCGAAGCGCTTGGACTGGAAAATCCCTTCCCTGCCTCCTGCATTTCCCACGAATCGACGAACGGCCATCGCTGCCGAGTATTCGCCGGTATCCTTGCACCTCTCTAGCTCAAGCGTTTCAGCTTAGTTTCCGTTCCTGCTCCTCGCTAATTCCGGAGTGAAGCATGCGCTTTCCTGTTGCTGTGCTGACGACCAGCCTGATGACATGTTCCCTGGCCTATGGGCAGGTCTTCCAGCGCGAGCTTGGCGACTTCGACCTCAAGCTTGGCACCACGCCGACCCGCAGCATGGCCCAGGGCCTGGTGACCCAATCGAGCACCGGCTCGTTCCATGGCGGCCTGGACCTGAGCCACGACAGCGGCTGGTACGCCGGCCAATGGTCCCCGAGCGCCGGTCTGACGTCGGACCTTGAAGTCGATTCCTACATGGGCTTTAAACACCCCTTCGACCAGACGCTTGGCTATGAAGTCGGCCTGATCCATTACAGCTATCCCACCGCCGATACCCTCGACAGCCAGGAATTCTTCGGCGGCCTGACCGTGCTCGGCAGCCGCTTCGGTGCTGCCTTGAGCAACGATCCGGATAAGCTGAACAGCACGCTGTTTGCCGACCTTGGCGGCAACGTGCCCTTCGGCATCGGCATCAGCGCCAAGTACACCACCCACCAGCTCAACACGCCCGTGTCGGTGGACAACGGTTATGTCAGCAGCTTCAGTGACTGGTCGCTGAAAATTTCCCGCCCCTGGAAAGGCCTCGACCTGGACCTGATCTACAGCGACTCGAGCCTCAGCGGCAGCAGCTGCTCGGCCTATTCCGGGCACAACAGCCAGTGCGACAGCCTGCTGACCCTCAAGATGGCCCACCCTTTTTACTAGGCTATGTAAGAAATAGCTTGAAACTTGGTTATGCGGCGTTAAAAACCGGCTCGGAATGCTCATTGACAACCAGTCAAGTCGAGCGCGACCCCGGTCGTTCCAAGCCGGTTTTTGCCTTGCCTAACCTGCGTTTCAAACTATTTCGTACACACCCTAGGCGTTACGCTTTTAATCGGCTGAACTGCCGCGCGTCTGCAATGCTCCAACAAAGCACCTACGCCCTCGCAAGGACTCGCTCATGTCGCGCTGGTTAACACGCACCGCCCTGTTCATCGCCGTGCTATTGACGCTCACCGCCTGCAGTCGGGTAGGCCTGGCCTACCGCAACCTCGACCTGATCATCCCGTGGACCCTCAATGACTACCTGGAAATCAACGGCGAGCAAAAAGACTGGTTCAACGAACGCCTCAAGCAACACCTGAGTTGGCACTGCACCACGCAGCTACCGGGCTACCTCGACTGGCTGGACCGCCTCAAGACCATGGTGCAAACCAACCAGGTGACCGATGCCGCCCTGCAACAGCGCACTCAGGAAGCCAAGGCCGCCATCGCCGAAACCGCCCGGGAAATCACCCCGTCGGCCATCCAGTTGCTCCAGGGGCTTAGCGACGAACAAGTGGCGGACATGGACGCCGCCTTCGTCAAGGACCAGCGCAAGCGCCAGGAGGAATACCTCAAGCCGTCATTGCAGGAGCAAATCCAGGCGCGCAGCAAACGCATGGAGAAACGCCTGAACGACTGGCTCGGCCCAATCAACGAGGCTCAGCGTCAACGTGTGATGGCATGGTCCACTGCCCTCGGCGACCAGAACCAACAGTGGATCGCCAACCGCGCCCACTGGCAGAACCAGTTCAGCCAAGCCGTGGCCCAACGCCACAGCCCCGATTTCCCGCAGCGCATCGAGCAACTGCTGGTCAACCGCGAAAGCCTCTGGACCCCGGCCTATCGCGAAGCCTTCAGCAAGACCGAAGCCCAGGCCCGCAGCCTGTTGATCGACCTGCTGGCCGACAGCACCCCGCCCCAGCGCGAGCGTTTGCTGAAGAAAATCGACGGGGTGAAGAAGGACTTCAGCGACCTGAAATGCCTGAAATCGGCACGCTCTTGAAACCACAAAAAAATCCAATGTGGGAGCGGGCTTGCCCGCGAATGCGATCTACCAGCTAACGATCATGTTGGCTGACACGGCGCATTCGCGGGCAAGCCTGCTCCCACAAACAAGGCGCACACCCATCAAGCAATCTGCGCCTTCGAAGCCAAGTCATCGAACGTGAACTCATCCAGCGCATCGTCCTGCTCATCCAGCACCTGGCGTGGGTGATCATTGCCCGGAATGCTGCTGTCAATCAGGCTCAGCAAGCGCGAACCGCGGGGCGTGAGCACGAAGTTCTCGCCATTACCGCCTTCTTCCTCCGGCCGCGGTTCAATGAAGCCACGCTCCAGCAGCAGCTTTTCATACTCCCCGGCAACCGCTTTCAGATGATCGAGATTCTCGATCTCCTCGCCCTGCGCCGCCTTGGCCGCCGCGTGCTGCTCCGCATAAGGCCGAGGGGTAAAGCTGTGGCCGGCGCCGTTCTGCACTTCGTGCAGCAACCGTTCGATCAAGTCCCAGTTATAAGTCGTCATCCTGGTCCATCCTCCAAAGAGTGAGATGCCTTCCCAGTGTCCTGTTTCGCAAATAAAGACACTAAGGGTGTGACCGAGACGCTGCGCCGCCGTTCAGCTGGGCTTCCCGACGGGCCATTTCATCTGCCGACCAACGGTCTGTCGAATTCACACGCGGCCAAACGACCACTGACACAAGCACCTGCTGAACGACCCTGACTACAGGAGAAATCATCATGAACGTCGAGAATCATCCAGTCGTCTCGCGGGAAGAATGGCTCGCTGCCCGCCGCGAACACCTGGCCCACGAAAAAGCCTTTACCCGCGAACGGGACAAACTCAGCGCCGAACGCCGCGCCCTGCCCTGGGTCAAGATCGACAAACCCTATCGCTTCCAGGGCCCCCACGGCGAACTCAGCCTGGCCGACCTGTTCGGCGACCGCAGCCAACTGGTCGTCTACCACTTCATGTTCGGCCCCGGCTGGAAAGAAGGTTGCCACGGTTGCTCCTTCCTGTCCGACCACATCGACGGCGCCAACCAACACCTCGCCCATCACGACGTGGCAGTGGTCGCCGTCTCCCGCGCATCCTTTGCCGAATTCCAGCCGTTCAAGCGCCGCATGGGCTGGCAGTTCGATTGGGTGTCATCCAATGGCTGCGACTTCAACGGCGACTTCGGCGTCAGCTTCGAAGCCGAACAAGTTGCCTCCGGCAAAGCCACCTACAACTACGAAAAAACCGACACCGCCGAAGGCGAACTCCCAGGCCTGAGCGTCTTCTATCGCAACCAAGCCGGCGAGATCTTTCACACCTACTCCACCTATGCCCGAGGTTTGGACATGCTGGTCGGGACCTACCACTACCTTGACCTCACGCCGAAGGGTCGTAATGAGGACGAAATCATGGACTGGGTACGGCATCACGATAAGTACGACGAGGCCAAGCCACACAGCTGCTGCCACGACTGATGCGCCAACCCGCACAAGTCGAGCGCGACCCCTGTGGCGAGGGAGCTCGCTCCCGCTCGACTGCGTAGCAGGCGCCCGCGATGCCTGAATCAACACCACCACTTGAATGTGATTGGAAACGATTGCGGCCGCAGGAAGAACAATAATGAAAACGGACGACCTGATTCGCCCGTTTCATTGCTGGATCCTTTATTGCCGGTGGTTTTGCTGCGCTTGCATGTACTGACGCAGAAGTTGATTGATGCGCGTCTGGTAACCAGCGCCCTGCCCCTTGAACCACTCCAGCACATCGGAGTCGAGGCGAATGGTCACCGCTTGTTTTGTTGGAACACGCAGCTCCGCGCGGCGGAAGAAGTCCTCACCCAGCTCAGGAATATCGCTGGTATCGATGTTCGGGTCATTCAACTTGGCCAGGCGCTCCCAGTCAGTTTTCGATGTTTTCGACATACCGTATGGCCTCCTGCTTATGGCTTTTCGGAAGGAGATGATGAGGATTACATCGCCCCGCAGCTCGATGTACACGACCATGCCAATCATCGCTTTGATCAAGCCAATGGTTCGACGCATGGCGCCTCTTCACCGAAGACTACTGCCAAAACCGTTCTTCTGAAATCAGACGCATCCCGAAAAAAAGTACGAAAGAACCTGCACAGACGTGGAAACCTCCTGCGAAACAGACGGACAGAATTACAGCAGGTCGTAGTGAAGGAAACGGGAACTTGCTCCGCTACCGTGATGAAGTATGAAGACGCCAAGCCACATGGCTGCTCATACGGCTAAAAACCAATCCTTAGGCCGACATCGCTCCGTGGCGAGGGAGCTTGCTCCCGCTCGACTGCGTAGCAGTCGCTTGCTTTGCCTGACCCGCGGCAGCCCCAAAAGCCGACTGATGCAGGGCCAAAGGTCCTACACAAAGCTCGGAAAGTGGCGTCTTGTGGCTCGGGATGGGTCGGCCTATAGTCCCCCATCGCCCCAAAAGGCGATTCGGGTTTGGCGACCCGACTACAGAGAATGCGAAAGCTACCAGCTCATTGCAGGTACCGACGCACCCGCAAAGCCGCTATATTCCACGGCGGCTGTGCGCGGGAGATCTTCGGATCTGCCGGTTTTCTCTGTAACCGGTTCGCCAACCTGCGCACAGCCACCACCCAATTGTTTGGCGACGACTGAGTGATGGCTTTCAGCCAATCAAACAGAGATCTTCAAAATGAATCGATACATGCCCATCACTGGCATCGACTGCGTCCCCGCCACCCTGCTCATCGACACCGAAGCTCCACTCGACGTCCTTTTCGAAACCGCCGACTACCGTATTCGGACCGTGACTCAGGTGTTGGAGAACATCGCCTTTCGTTCGGATATCAGCTCCGACACCATCGTGCTTTCCGACTTCTGCAAACTGCTGACAGTATCGTTGCGCGATGGGTGTGATGTAATGGATGTGATTGGGCGACGGTTGCGCGATCAAGCGTCGAGGCAATGAAAAAATGGGCGACCTGTGGTCGCCCATTTTGCATGTGCCAACTGAATTAGAGGCTAGGAAATTTCGCGACAGGAATGCGTTGCTGAGGTTGTGTGGTGTCATAGACATGCAATTCGCAGCCCTGCCCCACAAACTGAAACTCCGCCAAGTAAACCTTACCTTTCTAGGGCGTGAACGTGGGGTTGATCGGGATCAGCTTGTACTTCCAACTGTGAGAAGTGCTTCAAGGCTGCGCAATGCTACTACCTTCACCTGATCCAACCTCAAACACACTTGAAGCCACACCCATCAAACAACCATACTTTTTTTATACACCACACCTTCCCCTTCATTGAACGCATAGACGCTATCGTACTGAAAGGAAAGAACGAAGCGCACCGAGGACTTTAACGATAGTTCCTCCATCACATGCCTGATCTCGCGCCAACTCTGCTCCAGTTTATGCAGGGGGCAATGAAATGCCCCCATGACACCAACAAGCCAATCCACGACCCACCCCTCAGCTGACACGGCACTGGGCGGTTCGACCAATTCAAAATAAAAGAAACTGTTCGAATCAGAAAAATGGCCTTCTAACGAGTTTTTCTCCACTGTTACAGTATTGGCAATGTTCTGCACAACATGCCGAATAACTTCCAGCGTGGCACCCGCCTCAATTTCCATGAACATAGTGATTGTCATCGCTGGACCTCAATCAAAAAAGGGACAGATTTATTTTCCCGACTCAGTCCTCGGTCGCCCCCGTGCTCGCCGCTCTACGCGCGCACCCACAATCCGCTCGACCTCGTCTACGAAACGGCTTGTACCCGTCAATTGACCTCGCTGCAACGCATCGCGGATAAATCGAATCTGATCAGCCAAAATAATTTGGAGTAAAAAAGGGGAAAAATTTATTTTCCTGACTCAGTTCTCGGCCGCCCCTGTCCTCGCCGCTCTACGCGCGCACCCACAATCCGCTCGACCTCGTCTACGAAACGGCTTGTACCCGTCAATTGGCCTCGCTGCAACGCATCGCGGATCAATCGAATCTGATCAGCCAAAATAATTTGGCGTGCAGATGCCTCATACCGCCCCCCATTTTCGGAAAATAAATCTGTCCCCTTTTTCTCTCCTTTTCCCCTCCTTTTCCCCTTTTTCCCCCTCAATCCCAGTAGTAGCACGGTCTACCGCCCCGCCAGTTGTTTTTGTACCCTTTAACGCATACCACTGAATGGATCTGAAACTGAACTGCCTAGTTCAGAGAGGGCACGTGAAATCTCGTTGAAAACTTCCGACGATACCTCTTTTGGTGAGCGCGAGGCCAGAAAGTTACTTATCCCCTCAAGACCTAATCTCACCATAATACCAATCACATCTTCAGTCATAACTAGATCGTAACCATCCCACAATGACATCAAGCATCGCTCAATTCGTTCTTTGAGGCTAGCTTCTAAAAGACTATAGGTATGCCATTGCCTATCACTCAACTCTAATAATGACTTTAAAAAATCATCACTACTTACACCTTCAGACTCAAGACCGCCCAATAATTCTAGAAATTCAGAACAAAGCTCGCCACTAGTCATTGAGTCAGGCAGCGCAGAGTAGTAAGCAATACTTTTCATATCTAGAAATCCACGGGTATATGCGTTAAATTAGAGGGCTTTCTATACAGCACACCGTCTAAGAAAAAAAGAAAAAAAGAAAAAAAGAAAAAAAGGGGACAGATTCTGAAGGATCCCCGAATTCTCTTACGCAAAATCAAGAAGTTGGAATATTGAAGAGACCTGCATGAATCGGCAGCTTGTGTTGCACCACACAAAACAAGATCCCGACCCATGCAGGCCATCCGATTCTTACACAGCGCGCTCGCCCAAGCACTTCCCGATGTTCATTCTCATCGTCTGAAAACGTTGATGTGTTGTGTCAGCGCTTTACTCCGAGGACGTCGGCTCACTCTGACGGGGCTTGGTCGATTCTTGCCGAGCAAAGCCTATCCCAAACACACCATCAAGCGAGTGGATCGGTTGCTGGGTAATCGGCATCTGCAAACCGAGCGCCCGTTGTTCTACTGGGTCATGCTGCGAGCATTGCTGGGCTCGCTGAAGCATCCGTTGATCCTGGTTGACTGGTCACCTATTGATGCGGCTGGAGAGTTCTTTTTGTTGCGCGCTGCCATCCCTTTGGCAGGACGCTCGTTCCCGATCTACGAGAGTGTTCATGAGCGCGAGGGTTGTCCGAAATATCAAAAACGACTGCTACAAACGCTGGCCGAAATGCTCCCCAAAGACTGCGTTCCGATCCTTGTGGCTGATGCAGGTTTTCGCCGGCCATGGATCAAAGCCGTCGAAGCGCAAGGCTGGTATTACGTGGGACGTGTGCGTAATCGGGATCTCTACCGAAACGACGCAGACACTTGGGTACCCGTTAAAAGCCTCTACGCTCTGGCATCGTCCTCACCGAAGTCACTGGGACGGATCGAGATGACCCAGAGCGCTCCGCACATCATTCATCTGTATTGCGTTAGGCATTCGGCAAAGGGTCGCAAACACCAGCGTGTCACCGGCTCAATTGCCAAAAACAAACTCAGTAGGCAATCGGCCAATCGTGAACGAGAGCCCTGGTTGTTGGCCAGCAACCTGCCGGAAGATCAATGGAACCCATCGAAAATCGTGGCCATTTACAAACAGCGCATGCAGATAGAAGAAGGCTTCAGGGATGTAAAAAGTGAGTATTTTGGCGTAGGCATCACTCGCCATCGGAGTCGCTGTCCACGCCGAATCGAAGTGCTTTTGCTGATCTCGGCTCTGGCTAATTACATCATGTGTTTAACAGGGTTGCAGGCCCGCGAAGCGGGTCATGAGCACCGTTTTCAAAGCAACAGCCTTAAACGCCGACGAGTGCTATCGCTGTGGCGGCTGGGCTTGGAATACTCGCGCAGCGGACGCGGTTCAAATTCTCGAAGCACCTTGGAGAGGCTTGAGCACGCGCTGCGCGCAGAGGTACATCAAGAGGCGCAGGCACTGGAGTAGATTTGTGGGGATCCCTCAGGGACAGATTTATTTTCCCGACTCAGTCCTCGGCCGCCCCTGTCTTCGCCGCTCTACGCGCGCACCCACAATCCGCCCGACCTCGTCTACGAAACGGCTTGTACCCGTCAATTGACCTCGCTGCAACGCATCGCGGATCAATCAGGATAGTTTGGTGTACAAACGCCTAATACCGGTCCCCTTTTCGGAAAATAAATCTGTCCCCTTTTTATTCTTTTTATTTCGTCCCCTTTTCATTTCCGGGAATATTGGCTCCTTGCAAGCTCTCAGCGTAACAGAGGAATGAAAAATAAATCTTTCATCTTTTATTTATCACTCATACAAACCGAAGCTTCCAATAGTCATTTCCCGCCACCACCCAATACCGCTCGCTAGCAGGAATCAAAAAGCTAAAATCAAAACATTCAGCAATCCAGTCTGGATAAGCTAGACCTTCATGAACACGCGCGTCATCCATATGCATAAAAATTTTTCTGTCAAAATTTATGTAAAACCTAGGAAACCTAGAGTGAATCATGTTGGCGCGTTTAAACAGATCCTGGGTCAAACCTTCACCGGTTAAAAAATAATACTCAACTTTTTCAAAAACCTCGAAATCCGCACCTATAAAATCATTTAAATCACTTGGAGACAAAATTTTTCCACTTGAATCACCCAAATACTGCGGAAAATTTTCCGCCGTCATTTTCAGAATGCCACCTCTGAAACTTTTGCAAGACTGCTCATATTGCTCCTGGGTTATTTCGCCACTATCAAGGTAGGCGCGATAGTCTTTCTCTGCATCAAGAGAAAAATTATACTTCTCATCTACAACCCAATAACACTTTCCAGCATGCACAAAAAAGCAAATACTTTTCTCCCCCCGCCAAAGATCATCAAGTACCGATTGACTTACGGTCATTGCTTGAACTCCTTAAAAAATTCATCCTGTGTATAAACCCGGGCGTTGCTCGAGTTCTTTTCGAGTAGCGACTCCCACATTTTTGGTAACTCGAGGGAGTAACCGGGCTGGTTTCTGTCTACTCTCTTCGGCGCATCAGAATCCCTCGGAACACCATCGATGGGTCGCTGAGGGATTTCCCGGTCCATGATTTCTTTGTGAAGAGCCGCATCAACGTCGAAGACCACTACAGAACCATCAGGCCGTCTGTTCGTCAAATAGTAAATGGCATGATCAGCATCACCTACGCTTACACAAAGCTGGCCCATGCAACCAGGATTGATGGTGATGGTTCCATCATCATTTGCACTGATGCGGTACTGGCTGGATTGTGTTCCCGATCCGCCCCCCTCAACCCTGAAGTAAGGGACTGTCTCTGGAGAACTGCCTTTCGCCCACAAAGGGGACAGATTTATTTTCCCAACTCAGCCCTCGGCCGCCCCTGCCCTCGCTGCTCTACCCTCACACCAACAATTCGCTCCACCTCATCTACGAAACGGCTTGTTCCCGTCAGTTGGCCTCGCTGCAAGGCATCGCGGATCAATCGAAGCTGATCAGACGGAATGGCTTGGCGCACAAACTCCCCATACCGAAGCTGCCGCTCCAGCGGGGTATCACCCAAAGCCAAGAAGCAGGGATCAGCATCTAACCAGCACCTACCAGGCCCATCACTTACCCGGCTTCGATAGCTCGACCATACATAGTCTGCGACATCAGCGACCATACGAGCACGTACAGGATTCAACTCAATGTAACGACTACAAGCGAGCAAATATGAATCCGACTGGACCACGCTGGATTTGTAACGGCTTTCCCACAGGGTGCCTGAACGCCCTTCCAATCGATTTCGATAGCGCGTCGCACGGGCAGCCAGTGCCTTCATTAACTGCCCCAGCCCAACGGTCGACTCCCCTGGAGCTAGCAACAAATGGACATGATTCGTCATCAGGCAATAGGCGTAGACCTTTACTCCGAACGCATCCTTCAGCTCACGCAGATCAGATAGATAGCGCTGATAATCCTCCGCCGCCGCAAACACTACCTGCCGGTTATGGCCGCGCTGTACCACGTGATGCGGATAATTTGGTAAAACAATACGTCCCATTCTTGGCATATTCGCTTCCTGTATCCTTGGAAGCTTTCAGCGTAGCAGAGGAATGAAAAATAAATCTGTCCCTGTCCCCTTTTTCCGTCCCCTTTTTCCCTCTTTTTTTACAACTCCAATCATTTGATTTCCAAAAAATTCAAATCGGTTTCTCTAACTTTTGACTCCCTCAAAAAATCCGTAAACTTATCCAACACCATCTGCAGGTTATTATCAAATTTTGAAGGTATTAAACTAAGAACGTCCTCCAACTCACAACAATCCATCAGCAGCTCAGTGATTTTTGGGGAAATTCCCTTTTCCCTCAAAACCTTCGAACTTCTTGGCGAGAAAAGCAGTCTTTCAGCCTCATCCAGCGACATCACACCATTTTGCACAGAAGTCAACAGACCTATCGACAGTGCGGACAGAAACCTAGCAGACTCCTCAGCCTCAAAAACCTCCAACACTAAAGACATTTTTTTCATTTTAGTTATTGCTCCATCCGGGCTTGGTTTTCACATTGAAAACCTTCCCACTTTCGCTCTGAAAATAATGAACTGAGACTTTAGACCCATCTGAAGCAAAGCCGTCCTTGTAGATCTTCGCCCACTTCCCAGGCTCAACTTTTCGCAATTCATCTAGCACTTCCATATTATTTACTACATTTTTCGTTGTCCCGCCATTTCGCTCCTTAAATCCTTCCGGGTACTGGGGGGCCTTTCTTATGGAGTCATATATATTTTTTATCCCTGAATTTGCGCCACCCTCTACAACCCCACTCTTAACTCCAGTTGTACCACCCTTCCCTCCAGCAGTCGATGCGAACAGATCTGGATACAGCGCACCCAAAGCAACGTCGGTCAGCAGCCCCACGACCTCCCCATTTTCAGACCGGGACTTCTCAACAATGCTGGTATTGATGGCCTGCTGGTTACTCTGTGTAGCCAACCAAAGTTGTATCGAATGCGCAAAACTACTTTTGCCGCCAGAGACCCTGACCTCCTCAAGCAATTTATCATTTACAGGAATTTCAGCCACCAACTGCTGCGTGATCGTCCCGCAGCCCGTTGGGTTTTGTCGACAGAACTGACCAAATTCCTTGTTCCGGGCAGCGTCAAGGTTGTTGTAGTAGTCCCGGATGGACTGGCACTCGGCTGGTGACGTGCAGGCATTCAGCTTTTGTTCTTTTTCAACCAATTCCGCATGAAACAGATAGTTATAGGTAGTCGCGTTCTGGGCGATCTTAGAGGCTGTATCCAGATCGCCTCCGACCGCAGCCGCTGCTAACAACCCCGTCAGTTGCGACAGCGCCACCTGCAGTTCTTCGTTTCCATTCGCAAGTGTGGTCAGGCCGGGAATCAGCGCTTCATTCAAGCCAGCAGCGACCGCACCTGTCTTGAAATCACTCCCCGTCAGTTCAGCCAGCAGCCCTCCCATGATCGCGTGTGCAACAATTTTCTGAAGGCCGCCATCTGGAAACTTAACGGTATCACCAACCCAGTTAAACCCCGTGGCCATCGCCACACTACCAGCCTCTCCCGCCAAAGCCGCACCAAGGTTGTCACCAAAACTGCCTCCACCAATGGCAGTAGAAATGCCGCTGGACAGCACAGCACGGCCTCCAGTCCGTATAGCAACGTCGGTGAAGTTATTGCTGGTCAGCAGGTTTGCGGATTTCGAACCTTGCGATGCGGCAGCAAACCAATTTTCGTCCGCATAGTTGAGGACTCCGGCAGTGATCCCGGCAATGGCGGCACCCTTCAGGCTGTCTGCGCTAAACGTCTCTTTGAGCGCTGCCCCCAAATTGCCCTTGTTGTTGATAGTGCTGGTCACCGCCGTAGTCGCCAGACTGGTGGCGATAGCCCCACCAGCGCCTGCACTTACTACGCCCAGACCTGCCGGGCCCATGACTACGGACATCATGATCGCGATGATCAACTGCGAAGCAGGCCCCAACCCGGAGTTGCTGTACTTGAACGACTCATGAATCTCCTTCACTTGCCGCCAATCCACATCCCCCCGCGCTTCGGCCTCTTTCAACCAAGCCAGTTTCGGATCAGCCTTGACCATCGCATCGATGGATTGGCTAACCGTTTCCTTATTGACCTGCGTGACATCGATATGAAGGCCATCGACCGCCTTGATCATGATGCTGCCGGCGGCCACCATCTGGGTCTGGCGCAGGGTTTCGTCGGTGTTGCCCTTTCCTTTCGATGAGGTCCAGAACGCATCGCCATTGCTTTTGGTATGCGTCTCCTGGACTAGATCCTTCACGCCCTCAAAAGTAATCGCCCCTCCACTCTGCACAGTCAGGTCAGCCCCACTGTTCAACTTCGCAGCCTGATACCGCTGGTCATCCCCACTGACCAACGTCAAATCGCCTCCGGTGGTGATTTCACTCCCCACGTTCGTGACCTTGGTCACCTCGTCATGCTTGGTCTGCTTTTTCCCCCAACTGCCCTTTTTCTTTTTGTCGTACAGCGAGTAGTCACTGTCCTGCGCCGCCAAGACGTCGAGGTTTTCGCCCGCCACCAGGTAAGCCTCATCCCCGGCACTGATGCGGCTGGAGATGATGGCCATGTCTTTTCCGGCCCCCATCGTCACGTCACCGCCAGCGCTGATGGCGCTGCCAATCTGTTTGACGTGATCTTCCTGGGTGGTGACTTTTTTCGTTTTGGAATAAGAGTGGGTTTCGTCAGTTGCGGAGGAGATGGTCATATTCTCCCCGGCGGTCAATGCGACGTTGCGCTCGGCCCCGAGTTGGCTGGCGATGGCAGTGAAATCCCGACCAGCGTTCACGGTCAGGTCGCGACCTGCTTGGGCGCTGGAGCCGAATTGCGTCACCGCGCTTTTGCGAACGCCGTTGTTGCTGGCACTTTCCTGTTGGGCTGAGGCAATGATCGCGTCCCGACCGGCATCGATCGTGGTGTCACGACCACTGACCATGACGCTACCGACGCTCTTGAAATCGCGTCCGGCACCCATGTCCAGGTCATTGGCAGCCTCGATACGGGCGGCGCTGTCCATGAAGTCCTGTCGCCGACTGTCGTTTGCGGTGGTAACGGTACGCTCGTTGACGACGTCCCCCATCACCGCCTTGATGCTGACGTCACGCCCGGCGAGGATCCCACCGGCCTGGTTGGCGATGTTGTTGACCGCCAACACGTCCAGGCGATTACCGGCCTCGATCAAGCCACTGTTGACGAGGTCTTTGCCAGCGGTCGCCGAAAGATTATTGGAAGCGCGCAGGGTGCCGACGTTGTCGAGGTTTTGGCCGGCGATCAGCGTCACGTCATTACCGGCGATCAGCGCACCGGTAGGCCCGAGGCGGCCTTCGGTCTGCGCCAGGTACAACACCGGCACCAGGACTTTTTCGCCATTCACTTCGTGCTCTTCGAGCCAGACGATGTCGTGGGTCAGCGCAGCAACTTGCTCTGAAGTCAGCGTCACGCCCACCGACAGGCCGAGCTCCTGCTTGCTGGCGATGGCGTTGTTCATCAGGTATTTGAACAGGCCTTCGTCGCTGGTCTGGCCGTCGATGAAGCGCTGGCCGGTACGGGCGACGACCGCTTGTTGGATCAAGCGCTGTTCGTAGAGGCCGTCGCCCAGGCGTTTGGCGCTTTGGTCCGGGTCGTAGCCAAGGTTTTGCAGCAGGTAGTCCGAGCTCATGAACGACTTGAGGTCGGTGAGTACCGGGTTGGTCTCGATCAGGTACTTTTGCGGGTTAGGCTTGAAGGAGGTCTCTGGTATACCTTGAACGCGCGCGACCGTCTGGCTGGCGGCTGGCGTATCAACCACATTGCCCACCTGGGGGACGACCTGGGCCGTTGGGAGCAGGTTGGTGCCTGTGACATTCACCGCGGCCACTTGAGTCCCGGCGCTGCTGCTGTTGCGACTTGGCATCGGCAGCGAGTGGCTGTCTTGTGCAGGCGCACTGACGTTGAGCGTACTGGCGCTCACGTCGCTGTCGTTGGCTTGACGAGCGATCAGGGCCAGTTGCCGATCACTGGCACCCACCGCCGCGATCGTACCTACCTGGACAGCACGGGCTTGAGTATCCGGCAGGTCTTGTTGGCGCTGGCTGGTGCTGATCGAGGCGCTGCCCATGCTCCAGTTTTGCGAGCCGGGGTTGGCCTGGGTGGCCTGTTGAGCCGAACCACCCTGGCCGCTCAGGCGGAACAGACCGTTTTGACCGGTTGGCAAGGCGAAGCCAGGAAGGCTCAGTGGGTTCACCTGCTGCTGGGCGCGATCAGGTGGCAGCTGATTGTTGATCCTGACGATGGTGGTGCCGGTTCCGCTTGCCTGGGTATTCGCGACTTTGTTGGTACCGCCGCTGGCGGTGTAGTCCTCATGGATGACACTGTTCTGCAGGTCTTTGGTGGCGGTGATCGAGACGTTACCGCCGGCCTGGATGACGGCGTTACGGCTGCCGACTGTACTGGCGGTGCCGGAACTGTCTTTGGCGATTTCGATGTCACTTAGAAGGTTGTACTGATCCAGGTTTGGCATCTGAAGCAGGTTGTTCGGATCGTACTGGGATTGCGTGGTGTTCTCGAAACCGTAGGCCAGCCCGGGCAGTACGAGGTTGTAGTCTCCACGTGTTTTGACCGTGCCCCCTGTATCGGCATCTGTAAGACTCACCACGGAAAACGATTCACCGTCTCGCCCCCCTTCCCTGTAGCGAGTCGATTTGGGGATGGCCTTGTGAATATTCCCGTCCAGATCAAGGTAATAGACATACGGGAAATCAGGGTTATTGCGCTGGTTGTAAGGAGTCAGGACGTTGGCGAAAAACCGTCCAGTACCGCCGTCGCTCATACCTGCGACTTGATACATGCGGGTGCGCTCGATGGTTCCGTTCTGCGCACCGATGTTCTGCACGTTGTCGGCCACGATGTTGATATTGCCGCCGGCGCTCACCGTACTTTTACTGTTGAGAAAGCTGCTGCCTTGGAACACGAAATCCTTGCCGGCCGTCAGCAATGACGAGGCACTGGTGTCGTTGTCAACACTTTCGAAGACCTCACGGGCCGCCAGTGTGAAGGTGTAGTAGTCCCCTTTGCAGTCATTACATATATTGGCGATAAACCCCGAAATCAGCTTGCGCCCACCAGACGCCACCGCACCCTCGGTACGGTTCTGGAACCCATCGGCGTTGATCGTGAATGTGCCGCCGCTCTCCATCGAACCGGAGACGTTGTTTACGCTGGCGGCTCGCGCGGCGGCGCCATAACCCCCTATCAACACATTCCCCAACCCGTAAAGATCACCGCTCTGGTTGGTGAAGTTACTCACCCCCAGCGTCATATCCGCACCGCTGAATACCAACCCACGGTCATTAAGCAGCGAAGGGGTTTTCAACACGAGGTTGCGGGCCGAACCCAGGGTCCCGGCGTTGATGAGGTTTCCGGCCTGGACGGTCAGGTTGGCACTGGAGGTGAGACGCCCGGCGTTGCTCAGTTGTCCGCCGATGGTCACTGTCGAGTCACCACCACCGGCGATGCTGGAGGCCGCGCCCAGACTCAGTTGGGCCGCGGTCAGGTCAATCCCACCGAGACTCGAGATCCGCCCGTTGCCAACATAGCTCCCCCCCAAGGTAAGGTTGATCGAACCATCACTGGCAATCAGCCCATCATTGCTCCAATTTCCCCCACTCCCCACCAAACGGGTAGAAGCCAGCAACTGCCCCGTCCCGGTCTGCGTCAGGTTGTTCACATTGACGGTCAGTCGCCCGGCCTGGATCACGCTGCTGTTGGTCCAGCTGTCTGCGGTCAGCGTCAAGCCGCCGCGGGTGACGAGGCTGCCGCCGGCGTTGGTGAGGTTGGCGGTGGAGATGTCAAAGTCGCCGCTGCCAACATGCAACAAGCTGCCGCCCAGGTTCTGGAAGTTGGCGGCGTTGAGGATCAGGCCGTTGTTGGCGGTTTCCAGCGTGCCGTTACGGTTATCGAACAGCCCACCAATCTGGAAGTTGGTCGTACCGCTCCCGCCCAATGCCCGCAACTGCCCGGTCTGGTTATCGAGGCTCGCCGCTTTGATTGCCAGGGTGCTGTCGCTCTCGATGATGCCCAGGCGGTTGTTCAGCGCGCCGGTGAGGTTCAGGTCGATCTGGCTGCCGGCGATCTGGCCGTCGTTGTCGCCGCTGTTATCGAAATCGTTGCCGGTGACGTTGACCTTGCCTTTGGCGTAGAGGCCGCCGTTGCGGTTGTCGAAGTTGCGGGTGGTGACGGTGGCGTCGCCGGTTTGCGCGGAGATGCGCCCGCCGTAGTTGTCGAGGCCGCCGAGGGCGATCAGGTTCAGGCGCTGGGCCTGGGTGATGCCGCCCTGGCGGTTGTTGTTCAGGTCGTAGCCGTTTTTCAGCACGCCGCTCAGTTGGGTGGTGAGCAGGCCTTGCAGGCTGGCGAGCACGCCGCCGCGGTTGTCCAGATTGCGCCCGACGACCATCACGTCACCGGCCTTGGCTTGGAGACGGCCGCTCTGGTTGTCGATGTCGCCGGCCACGGTGAGCTTCAGCGCGCCCTGGCTTTGCACGACACCCTTACCGTTCGTGAGGCTGGCTGCGTCGATCTGCACGCCGCTGTTCTGGCTGTAGATCAGACCGTCGGCGTCGTTCTGTACCGCGCCGGTCGCGTTGAGGATCAATTGATCATTGGCCGCGACGGTGCCGCGATTGCGGTTGTCCAGGCCACCGGTGAGCAAGGTCAACAGGCCTTGACTGGCGATCTGGCCGCCCTGGTTGTTGATTTGCGTGGCGCGCTCGACCCGCAGGGGGCCGACGCTGGCGAGCTTGCCGTTGGTGTTGGTCAGGACTCCGAGCAAGTCCAGGGTGACGGCGGCGTTGCCGATCAGGTTGCCACCGCTGTTGTCCAGGCTGGTGCCGGTGAAGCTCAGGGCGTTCTGTGCATTGAGGGTGCCGCTGGCGTTGCCCAGCGTCGTGGCGTTCATGACCAGGGTTGCGCCGCTGTCGATCAGGCCGCCTTGGGCGTTGTTCAGCAAACCGCCCGTGACGGTCAGGGTCTGGTCGGCACCGCTGGAAAGAATCCCGCCCCGGTTATCCAGGCTGGCGGCGCTGACCGTGAGTTTTTTCTGGCTGACCAGCGCACCGGCAGCGCCGTTGAGCAGCGCTGCGCTGAGGGTGACGCCGACGTCTCCGTTGCGGCTGGAGAGCGTGCCGTTGTTGCGGTTGTCCAGGCTGCTGCCATTGACCTGCAAGTCTTGCCATCCAGAGATCAAGCCGCTCTGGTTGACCAAGCTATCGCCGTCGAGGCTCAGGCTCTGGCTGCTGATCAGTTTGCCGCCGCTGTTATCGAGTGTCTGGCCGCTGAGCGTGAAGCTCTGGCTACTGGAAATTTCGCCGCTCTGGTTGTTCAGGTTGCGCAGGCCGTTGAGGGTCAGCGGACCTTTAGCGGTGATCAGGCCATTGCGGTTGTTCAGGTCATGGCCGCCCAGGTTCAGCGCCATGGCTTGTTCGCCCAACAGACGCCCACCGTCTTGGGTCAACGCCGCGAGGGTCAGGTGCATATCGCCCTTGGCCGACACTTCGCCACCGTCGCTGGAGTCCAGCGCGTTGGCAGTCAGCGTGAGATCACCCTGGGCATTGATCAGGCCGTTGGCGCTGTTGTTAAGCGCCATGGCGTTGAGGAGCAAGGCACCGCTGGCCAACACGCTGCCGCCCTGGTTGTTCAGATTGCCGCTGTTGAGCGTGAGCAATTGCGCGGCGCTGATGAGGCCTTGGGCCTGGTTATCCAGTTGTTGATCGATCGCCAGAACGAGGTTGCTGCGACTGGTGAGTGTGCCGCCATTGTTGTTCAGGCTTTGGGCGTGGGCATCGACGGTTGTCGCGCCGATCAGGCCCTTGACGTTGTTCAGCGCCTGGGCGATGCGCAGGGTCAGGCCCTGGTTGCTGAGCAACCGGCCGCCGTCGTTGTTGAGGCTTTGCGCCGCCAGGGTGAAGGCTTGGGCGCTGGAAATTTCGCCGCCTTGGTTGTTCACGCCGAGCAGGTTTTTCAGCAGCAGCGTGCCGGGGGCGTTGATCAGGCCGTTCTGGTTGTTGAGCTGGCCGTTGTTCAGGTCCAGGCTCAGCGAGGTGTTGCTGAACAGCTGGCCACCCTGTTGATCCAGGCCGGACACCGAAGCCGTCAGCGCGCCTTGGCTGCCGATACGGCCGCCGTCCTGGTTGGTGACCTGGGCCGCGTTGAGGCTCAGGGTGCTGCCGCTGTTGAGGCGTCCGTTCTGGCTGTTGTCGAACGCGCCGGTGGTGACGTTCACCGCACCTTTGCCGCTGATGCTGCCCTGCTGACGGTTGTCCAGCGCCGTGCTGGTGAGGAGCAACGCGCCGTCGGTCACCAGTTCGCCGCCCTGGTTGTCGAGGCGGCCCAGGCTTTTAACCGTGAGATTGGCCGCACTGGACAGGCTGCCGCCGGTGTTGCTCAGGTTGGCGGCGCTGACGTCCAGGGTACCTTCGCTGCTGAGTTGACCTTGAGTGTTGATCAGGTCGCCACTGAGCTCGATGCGCTGGTTTTGCTGGCTGATCAGATAGCCGCCGCTGTTGTCCAGCGAAGCGCCATCGAGGTTCAACTGTGTCTTGGCACTGAGCAGGCCCTTGTTGCGGTTGATCAGTTTGTCCACGGTGAGCTTCAGCGTCTGCCCGGCGAATAACTGGCCGCTGTCGCTGTTGTCGAGGTTTTTGCTCACCAGGGTGACACCCGTGTTGCCGCTCAGCTCGCCGCCACGGTTGTCGAGATCGTCAACCTTGAGATCCAGCGCTTTTGTTGCGCCGATCAAACCGGCCTGACGGTTGTCCAGGCTGGATGCCTTCAAGGTCAGGTCCGTGGTGCTGACCAGCGTGCCTTGACGGTTGTCCAGGGCGGTGACGGTGACGTCGAGCCCGGCTTTGCCGGCGATGCTGGCGGTGCGGTTGTCCAGGCGATCAGCGTTCAATACCAGCGCGCCGTCGGCGATCAGCGAACCGCGCTGGTTGTCGAGCAACGTATCGACAGTCAAATCGAGTTGATCGAGGCTGCTGATCAGGCCATCACGGTTATCCAGGCTGGCGCTGTGGCTGTCCACGGACGCGGCCGAGATAATCCCTTTGGCGTTGTTCAGCGCCTGCACTGTTCGAAGCATCAGGCCTTGGTTGCTGAGCAATTTGCCGCCGCTGTTATCGAGGTTGCGCGCCGCCAGGGTGAACGCCAGCCGGCTGGAAATTTCACCGCCCTGGTTGTTGACGTCCTTGAGGTTGCTGAGCAGCAACAGACCCGGGGCGTTGATCAGGCCGCCCTGGTTGTTCAGTTGGCCTTGGTTCATGTCCAGGCTGACGCGGGTGTTGCTGAACAACTCGCCTTGCTGTTGATCCAGGCCAGTGACCGATGCACTCAGGGCCTGGCTGCTGGCGATACGGCCAGCGGCGTTGTTCACCTGAGTGGCGGTGAGCGTGAGGGTATTGCCCGAGGTCAGGCGCCCGCCCTGGCTGTTATTGAAAGCGCCAGTGCGCACTTCAGTGGCGGCGCTGCCCGAGACCAGGCCTTTCTGGCTATTGTCCAGGCTGGCGCTGTTGAGCGTCAGCGCGGCATCGGTGCTGATGGAGCCGCCCTGGTTGATCAAACCGCCCGTACTGACAAGCGACAACGCACCGGCGCTGCCCAGGCTGCCGGCAGTGTTGTCGAGGCTGCCGGCGTTGACGGTCAGTGCATCTTCGCTGCTGATCAGGCCTTTGTTATTGAGCAGTGCGTTGTCGAGGGTGATCACCAACGCCTCAAGGCTGCTGAGGGAGCCTGCGCTGTTGTCCAGGGTGCCGCCGGTGAGCGTGAGGCCGCCTTGGGCGTGGATCAGGCCCTTGGTCTGGTTGATCAGTTGCGCGACTTTCAATTCAAGAGCGTTGCCGGCAATCAGTTTGCCGCCGTCGCTGTTGTCCAGCCGTTGAGCGCCGACCTTGACGCCCAGCCCCGCGGACAGTTCGCCCGCGCGGTTATCGATCTGCCCCACCTGCAGATCCAGCGCTTTTGTAGTGCCGACCAAGCCACCGTTGCGGTTATCCAGAACGCTGCCGGTCAGGCTCAGGTTGCCTTGGGCGACCAGCGCACCGCCCTGCTGTTGCAAGGTATCGATCACGGCGGTGAGGTCGGTTTGGCTGGAGATTCGGCCAAGACCGTTCTGTACTTCATCGGCCTTCAAGTTCAGCGGGCCGACGCTGCTCAGTAGGCCACCGCTGTTGTCCAGCCGCGTGCTTTCGACGGTGACCTGGGCCTTGCCGGTGATGACGCCGTTGTTGCGATTGTCCAGTTGCGCGACTGTCAGTTGCAGCGCTTTGTCAGCACGGACGTTGCCGCCACGGTTGTCGAGCGAATCGCTGCGCAAGGTCAGCAGATCCTTGCCGGTGAGGCGTCCGCTACGGTTGTCGAGGCTGCCGGTTTGCAGGTCCAGTGCGCCTTTGGCAATCACTTCGCCCTGGCTCTGGTTGTCCAGCAGGCCGCTGATGCGGGCGCGCAGGCTGTCGTCGCTGATTATCTGCCCGCCGCCGCTGTTGTTCAGGCTGGCGGCCTGGATGTCCACCCGCTTGCCCGAACCGAGCACGCCCTCACGGTTGTCCAGCGCACCACCCAGGGTGATCTCCAGGGCGTTATCGCCCAGCACCTGGCCGTTGCGGTTGTTCAGGGTCATTGCGTTGAGTCGGGTCAGCCCGGCACTGGACACTTCCCCCGCCAGGTTAGTCAGCGCGGCGTCGAGGTTCACGCTCAGGTCGGCGTCGCTGCTCAAGGTGCCGCTGCTGTTGTCCAGGCTGGCTGCGCGCACGGCAAGGCCATTGGCCGAGATCCGTCCTTGGGCGTTGTTCAACGCCTGGGCAATAGTCAGGTTGAGGCCCTGCTTGCTGACGACCTTGCCAGCACTGTTGTCCAACGCACTGGCGTCCAGGCTGAAGGCCTTGTCGCTGGAGATCTCACCGCCACGGTTATCCACAGCGGCGAGGTTGTTCAGCAGCAGCGCGCCGGGAGTACTGATCAGCCCGCCCTGGTTGCTCAACTGCCCATGGTTAAGGTCAAGAGAGAGACTGGTGTTGCTGACCAGTTGGCCATTCTGTTGCGCCAGCCCGGTGACGCTGGCATTCAGGGCCTTGGCGCTGGCAATGCGACCGGTGGCGTTGTTCACCTGGCCGGCCTTCAACAGCAGCGTGTCGCCGCTGATCACGCTACCGCCCAGGTTGCTCAAGGTCGCGGCGCTGTCGATGTTCAACGCACCGACGCTGGTCAGTTGGCCCGCATCGTTAGTGATCCCGGCGGCTTTGACGTTGGCGGTGGTATCGCCTTTGATGCCGCCTTGGGCATTGAGCAGTTGCCCGCTCAGGTCCAGGTTCATCCCTTGCCGGGCGTAAAGCGAACCCTGGCGGTTGTCCAGTTGCCCGGCGTTGACTGCCAAGGCGCTTCGGCTGGAGATCACGCCCTGGCTCTGGTTGCTCAGGCGTTCCAGGGTCAGGCGCAGGTCGCCGTAGGCAATCAGTTTGCCGCTGTTGCCATTATCCAGCTCGGTGCCGGTCAGCGTCAGGGCGCCCTGACTCGACAGCTCACCGCCGCGGTTATCCACCTTGCCTACATTGAGGCCGGCGGCCTGGGTAGTGGTGACAACGCCATTCTGGCGGTTGTCCAGGCTCGCCGCATTGAGCGTCAGCAGGCCTGCCGACGACAGCAATCCCGCCTGATTCAGCAGTTGCGCCGAAAGGCTGGCGGTGAGCGCGCCGTCACTGAGCAAACGGCCCGCCGTGTTATCCAGCGATGCAGCACCGAGCTGGACGCTCTTGCTTGAAGTGAGCCGACCACTGCGGTTGTTCACCTGGCCGCTGGCATTGATATCCAACCCTTGCCCCGCCGCGACCAGACCCGCGACGTTGTCCAGCGAAGCAACGCGCAACGTGACGCCGCTCAGGCCGGTGAATTCGCCGTTGTTGTTATTCAACTGCCCGACATTGGCCGTCAGATTGCCGTTGCTGCTGACCGTGCCCTGGGTGTTGAGCAGTGTGTTAGCGGTGATATTCAGGGTGTTGTTGCTCAGCACCCGACCTTGGTTTTGGTTGTCCAGGGTCGCGGCGTTGACCGTGGTGGTCTGCCCACCGCTCAGCGTTCCGCCTTGGTTACTCAGCGTCTGCGTCACGTTGGCTGTGAGATTACGACTGGCAACAACGCTCTTACCCTCGTTACTCAGACTCTGCGCCGTCAGGCTCACATCCCCCGCCGCATTACGCGTGTTATCCGCATTGACCCCGGCCTCGATAATGCCGCTGTTGGTCAACTGCCCGCCCGCGTTCAGGGTGATGCTGTCTCGCGCCGCGAGGGTTTGCTGGTTGCTCAGGTTGCCTTGGGTCTGCACATTCAGTGCGGTGCCGGCATAGACCGCGCCTTGCACGGTGGCGCTGGCCGCCTTGACGTTGACCGCGCCCGTGGCGGAGGTCTCGGCCAGGCTCAACTGGCCGTTGGCATCGAGCTGGATGTCGCCGCCGCTGGCGATCAGTTTGCCGTCCAGCTTCACACCGACGCCGGCCTCGGTGCCCACCAGCTTGATGGCTCCGGCGTACATCCCGCCCAGGGCCGAGGAGTCGATGGCCAGTTGCGGCTTGGCGCTGCCGTCGTCGGCGCGGGCGGTGGCGTTGAGGGTGTCGGCGTTGACGTCGTTGCGACCGGCAACAATCGTCAGGTTTTTTGCCTGGATCTCGGCGTTGATCCTGGCGCTGCGGGTGATGATTTCGAAGCGGTCGACGTTGGTGGCGTTGAGACCGGCGCCTTCGACGGTGACGCTGCCCTGGTCCACTTGGTAGCGGTCCAGCCGACCGTTTTCCACCACCGGTTTACCGGTGCTCAAGGTCACTTGCGGGCTGTTGATGAACCCACAGCCGTTACAGGTGATGCCGTAGGGGTTGGCGACGATGACGCGGGCCGACTGCCCCGCCACTTCGGTGTAGCCGCGCAGTTGGCTGGGGTTGCCGCCGTTGACTTCGTTGAGGATGGTCGTGGCCGCGGTGCCGCTCAGGTTCGGGTTGCCGAGGATGATCCCGCCCAGTTGCGTGGCCTGGGTGCGGGCGGTGGCGTTGTTGAGGATCACGCCGTTGCTGCCGACGTTGTAGTCCGTGAACTGGTTGTGCGACAGGCCGTTGCCGTTGGGCCGGGCGATGTTGACGATGGGCACGCCATTGCCGGCCCGGTCCAGGCCGGTGCCCGCCGCACTGACGGCAATCCCGTCGGCCTGGGCCCACATCGGTTGCCAGAACATGACGTTGGCCAACAGGAACGCCAGGCCGCGCTTGGGCATGCCGCAGAACCGTTCGCGGGTTTGCAGGGCAGCAGAAGGTTGGCGGGCCAGGAAGGCGTATTGGCGAGCGTCCATGTTCAAGTCTCTTTGCAGCAAAAATTAAAGAAGTACGTCCAGGCGGAAGTAGATCGGCGCTTCGCGCTCGGTCAGGGGATCCGGCCGTTCCAGGGAATGGGCGAAGGTGACGCTGGCGGTCAGGTGCTCGCCGCGGGCAAACAGCTCCGCCGAGTTGCTCGACATGCGCCCGTGCTGATCGCCGTTGTAGCGGTCACCGCGGATCACGCCCTGGTCGTAGCCAAGGCTGGCGCCGTATTCGGCGAAGACCGGGCGCAGCCAGGCCTGGGAGATCGGACGGCTCCAACGCAGGTCGTTGCGCCAGTAGCCACCGCTGTCGCCGGACAGCGACTGATCCTTGTAGCCGCGAATCGACGACTGCCCGCCCAGGCTTATGCGCTGCGGGCTGAACAGCACATCCTCGCTGCGCTGACCGGTCATCAGGCTGCTGAAACTGAACGACTCGTTCCACAGCTTGAAGGGCAGCAGGTAACTGGCGGTGGCGGTGTACTTGCGGTAGCGGGCATCGGCCTGGCCGGGGCCCGGGCTGTTGTTGTCCTGGGCATCGAACGCGCCAATGCCTTGCTGCATGCCCAGGTCCAGGTTGATGAAGGCGCTGCCGACCCGCCGGCCATGGTTGATGCCGAACTGTGCTTCGCTCAGGCGATTGCTGCTGACCGCCAGCTTGCTGTCTTCGATGAAGTTATTGCTGCGCAGGTAAGCCAGGCCAGTGTTCAGGGAGGTCTTGCTCAGAGCATCGCGGTGGATCACTCGCTCAACGCGCAACTGGTGGTTCTGGCTGTCGCCGGTCTGCTTGAAGTTGAAACCGTTCGCCGCGATCTGCGAGCGGTACTCGCTCTGGCTGTAGGTGTAGCTGACGTTCCACCAGCCAAACGGCAGGTTGTAATAGAGCATGGCGTTGTTGGAGGTGTGCTGGTGGTCGGTCATCGCGTCGTGACCACCGCGCAACATCAGTTGATCAGCCAGGCCCAGCGGGCTGTCCCATTCAAAGCGAGTGCCCCACTGTTGCTCACCGGTGCTGCGCTGGCCGTCGTTGCTGCGCGACAGGCCGGCACGCCAGGGCTTTCGCGGGTCATTGGTGACGCGCACTTCACTGCCGCCAACGTTCTGGCCGGGGGTCAGCTCCATTTTTGCCTGGTTCGACGGCAGGCGATTGAGCTGGTCCACCATCTGTTCGATCTCTCGAAGGTTGACCAGGTCGCCGGCCTTGCCGGGAAACGCCATCGCCAGCTCACGATCCGACAGTTGGCTGTTCTCGGCGCCTTCAAGGCCTTCGAGCCGCCCTTCCACCACCAGCACGCTCAAGTGCCCGCCCGACAGATCCTGCTGCGGCAGGTAGGCACGACTGGTGACCAGGCCTTTTTCGATGTAGCGGTCGGTGATGACCTTGAGCAACTCGTTGAGCTGGGTCACCCCCAGGCACTGGCCGATGTAAGGTTTGAGCAGACGCTCGCGCTCACTGGCGGAGAGACTGTCTGCGCCCTTGAGTTCGATGGTCTTGATGGGGAAACAACGGGCATCGACCGGCGCCGTCGGCTGGGCCGGCTTCGCTTCCTGGCCCGGCAAGTCCTTGAGCTCCTCCAGGCGACGCTGCTGCTCTTCGAGCAGGCGATTCTGGCGCTCACGGATCAGGTCGGTTTCACCGGGTGTCGGGGCGGCACGGGCGTCGGTCAGGGGAGAAAGGCACAGCAGAGCCAGGCACAACCTCGCCCAATGGGCGGGTGAGGACATGTTCGATCCCTCGAGCAAAAGTGATATCAAAATAGCGGCGCGATATTAGTTAGCCATCATTTTGGCGTCAATTAAATATTCTTGCTTTGAGGCTACTGGCTGCACCGCTGATCTGAAATCAGACGGCTTCCGGAAAGAAGGTACGAAACATCCCGCAGAAAGGCGCGATAGCTCCGAGGACCACGACGGATGAACCGTGCCAGCTTTCGGCTACTGAACTTTCTCCTACCACTTGGCCTCAACCCTTTACCCGCCCAACAAGGAATACGAGGCCCGCCCCATGAAAACCTTCCTGAAACTCACCCTGGCCACCACCCTCGCCTGCGCCCTGCCCGCCTGGGCCTGCACGCCCGAGGAAGCCACCGCCAAACGCGAGCAACTGGCCCAGGAAGTGACCAGGCTCACCCAGCAGAACCCGGCCAAGGCCAAGGAAATCAACGATGAACTGCAGGCCATGGACCTGGAGACCGCCAGCAAGGATTTGCCGGACAAGTGCCAGTTGATCGACAAGCGTTTGCAAGAGTTGAAAGAAGCGCAGCAGAAGGCGGGTTGATTGCCCCAACCGGAGTGCCACAGGTCTTTGTGGCGAGGGAGCTTGCTCCCGCTGAGCCGGCAGGCGAATGCTCCCGTGCGAAACATCCCAACGGGTGATCACCCCCTTGAGTCAAGTGAACAGGCAGCCTGATGGGGGCCGCTGCGCAGCCCAGCGGGAGCAAGCTCCCTCGCCACGGTTCCTGTGCCAGGCATAAAAAAAAACCGGACTCAAGGTCCGGTTTTTTTTTTGCAACGCTACAGCCCCCTCACTCCGCCGCCGGTGCCTCTGGCTTGCGACGCTTGAGCGGGGCCATGCCGTCCTTGCTGACCAGCGAAGGCGCGTCGGCTTTCGGGCGGTTGGCGGTCTTGCGCTTGGTCGGGGACTTGGCGGCGGCTTTCTTCTTGTCGCCCTTGCCGTCGACCTTTTTCTTCTTCACGCCAACGGCCTTGCCCGACGCCTTGACCTTTTTCGGCCCGCTGTAGGTGCCCTTGACTTCCTTGATGGTCCGGCGCTCGAAGCTCTGCTTGAGGTAGCGTTCGATGCTCGACATCAGGTTCCAGTCGCCGTGGCAGATCAGCGAGATCGCCAGGCCGTCATTGCCGGCGCGGCCGGTACGGCCGATGCGGTGCACGTATTCGTCGCCGCTGCGAGGCATGTCGAAGTTGATGACCATGTCCAGTTCGTCCA